>NZ_AUAU01000007.1 GCF_000428885.1 Geothrix fermentans DSM 14018
TACCGGATGCGCCTCACCCTCCAGGATTTCTATGAGCAGGCCAACCCAAAGGCCGCGGCTGAGTTCCTGGCCGACTGGTGCGAGATGGTTCTGGAGGCTGGGTTGGAACCCATGAAGAAGGTCGCCCGAACCCTGATGGAGCATGCCGATGGCGTCCTGCACTGGTTCTGGAGCGGGTTCAGCAACGGACTCCTCGAAGGCATCAACTCCTTGATCCAGGCCGCCAAAGCCAAGGCCCGCGGCTATCGGACCACCCGCAACCTCCTCAACATCGCCTACCTCATCGCCGGCAAACTCGACTTCGCCTTACCGGTCCGCTGAGGTCCTACCCACCCAATTCAGCGAGGAACCTTTAATAACCGGTCCTAAATGCCCCTCATCGCGCGCCTTCGTTGATGCGGTCCTAATGGGGCGCGAGTTAATATATTGTTTATATTAATCTTGCAACACTTCTGCACGATCGGACAACTTATGCTTCGGACTTTGCACGAGCGGACAAATTATGGTTCCAGCACCGGGTCTGATCGGTCGATTTTGACCCTCAAAGGGGGATGAAATCGGGCCCATGCGGACAGAATATGCTTCCTGAACCGGACATCTTTTGGTTCACGACACAGTTTTTGCTTGGTGAAAACGAAAAGGCGGGAGTCGAAATCGCTGAAATGCTGGCAGGTAGCCGTAGCCGGAGGCAGTCCGGGGGACTGCCGGAGGCGTTAAGCGGCGTGCCAGCATTTCGCGCGGCCGGAGCGTCACCCCGCAGGGGTGATGCGGAGGGACTCCCACCACCTCCACCAAGAAAACGCCCCCGCCCTGCGGGGGTGTTTTCTTGGTGGACATGATAGGGCGGGAGTCGAACCCCAGAAACGATGCCAGGCTGACTCGAGAGCCCATGGATGCATGCCCCTGGATCGCGACCGAGTCTGGGCCAGGGCTAGGGCCCCGGCGGGGACGCACAGCTGCCCGAGGGTGTGGTTGGAGGCGCGTCATTCAGCCTCGGCCACGTCCGATTCGCGCGTGACTGCCCCGGGACTCGTAAAGGCCGCGGAGATAGGCCTGGCGAATTCGGCATACGCCTCGGGGATGAGCCCCGCCATCCGGCCCCCTCCCTCGCGGGCAAAACGGGTGGCCCGCCCGTCGGGCGACTCGACAGAGATCCGCCAGGGCTTATCCTTCCTTGTTCCGGGCCTGGAGGAGATCCCGTGAGCCTGACCCCCGCCGCCGATCCCGAGTGCGCCAAAGGCCCAAAGCCCGGCCTGGATCTGGTCATCCACGCGCGGGTGCGCGAGATCGCCAAGGGCTTCGCCGTGCGGCGTCTGCTGCCCGCCAGCGCCCGCCGGATGGTGGGACCCTTCATCTACTTCGACCACATGGGCCCCGTGGGCCATCCGCCCGGGGGCGGCATGGACGTGAAGCCCCATCCCCACATCGGCCTCGCCACGGTCACCTACCTCTTCGAGGGCGAGCTGCTGCACCGGGACAGCCTGGGCTCCCGCCGGACCATCCGCCCCGGCGACGTGAACTGGATGACCGCGGGCCGGGGCATCGTCCACTCGGAGCGCACGCCGCCCGAGCTGCGCCCCCAGGGGGGGACCCTCCACGGCCTCCAGCTCTGGGTGGCCCTCCCGGACGGCCAGGAGGAGGTCGCGCCGGAGTTCCACCACCACCCCGGGGGGACCCTGCCCGAGGTCCAGGTGGGCGAGGTCCGGCTCCGGGTGCTGGCGGGCTCGGCCTACGGAGCCACTTCGCCGGTCCATGTCTTCTCCCCCCTCTTCTACGTGGATGCCACCATGCCCGCCGGATCCACGCTGCCCCTGCCGGAGGGGCCTGCGGAGCGGGCGGTGTACGTGGCCTCTGGCTCCGTGGCCTGCGCCGGACAGACCGCCGGGCCCGGCGACATGCTGATCTTCGCGGAGGGCGCGCGGCTGGAGGTCCAGGCCGCGGCGGACACGCGCCTGGTGCTGCTGGGCGGGGCCCCCGTGGGAAAGCGCCTCATCTCCTGGAACTTCGTCTCCAGCTCCCAGGGCCGCCTCGACAGGGCCGCGGAGGACTGGCAGGCCCGCCGCTTCCCCACCGTCCCCGGCGACGAGGAGGAGTTCATCCCCCTGCCCTCCTTCCCCTGAATGTGCCGGGGAAGGGTTTGACACAACGTCAAACAATTACGGCCATCGGGGATTGAATGGGCCGGATTTAGTGCTTCCCATCACCTATTGATACCTGCCCCTCGCCCGGTCTGGTTCCTGCGGCTAGAGTCATGTCGTCCTGTTTTCAGCCCCCGAACCACCCCGCGGCTGCCTTGGGACGGGCGCCCCGGTCTTCCCGCCCAAGACCCATCCGACCGGAGCTCCGCTCCGCCTTCACACCCCCTTCCTTCCCGGAGGAACCATGAGCCAGTACGTCAATGAAGTCCTAGAGGGCCTCAAGAAGAAGGCCCCCTGGGAGAGCCTGTTCATCCAGGCCGCCACCGAGATCCTCCACTCCCTGGCGCCGGTCCTCGAGAAGGAGCCCAAGTACAAGAAGAACGCCATCCTCGAGCGCATCGTGGAACCCGAGCGCGCCATCGGCTTCCGCGTGCCCTGGGTGGACGACAAGGGCCAGATCCGCGTCAATCCGGGCTGGCGCGTGCAGTTCAGCAGCGCCATCGGCCCCTACAAGGGCGGCATCCGCTTCCATCCCAACGTCACCCTCGACACCCTGAAGTTCCTGGGCTTCGAGCAGATCTTCAAGAACAGCCTCACCGGCCTGCCCATGGGCGGCGGCAAGGGCGGCTCCAACTTCGATCCCAACGGCAAGTCCGACGCCGAAGTGATGCGCTTCTGCCAGTCCTTCATGATGGAGCTCTTCCGCCACATCGGCGCCGACACCGACGTGCCCGCCGGTGACATCGGCGTGGGTGGCCGCGAAGTCGGCTACATGTTCGGCATGTACAAGAAGCTCGCCAACGAGTTCACGGGCGTGGAGTTCACGGGCGTGCTCACGGGCAAGGGCCAGTACTGGGGCGGCAGCCTCGTGCGTCCTGAGGCCACGGGCTACGGCGTGGTCTACTTCGCCGAGGAGGCCCTCAAGACCAAGGGCGAGTCCATCGGCGGGAAGAAGGTCGCCGTCTCCGGCTTCGGCAACGTGGCCTGGGGCGCCGTCACCAAGGCCACCCAGCTGGGCGCCAAGGTCGTCACCATTTCCGGCCCCGACGGCTACATCTATGATGCCGACGGCATCAGCGGCGAGAAGATCGAGTACATGACCGAGATGCTCCGCATCGACCGCATGTCCGTGGCCCCCTACGCCCAGAAGTTCAAGACCGTCCAGTTCCACGCCGGCAAGCGGCCCTGGGAGCAGAAGGTGGACGTGGCCCTGCCCTGCGCCATCCAGAACGAGCTGAACCTCGACGAGGCCAAGAACCTGATGGCCAACGGCTGCATGGCCGTCATCGAGGGCGCCAACATGCCCAGCACCCTGGACGCCGTGGAGTTCTTCCAGGCCAACACCGGCAAGATCCTCTTCTCTCCCGGCAAGGCCTCCAACGCCGGCGGCGTGGCCACCTCGGGCCTGGAGATGAGCCAGAACTCCATGCGCCTGGGCTGGACCGCCGAGGAGGTGGACGCCCGCCTGCACCAGATCATGATCAACATCCACAAGTCCTGCGCCGACGCGGCCGCCCGCTTCGGCACCCCCGGCAACTACGTGAACGGCGCCAACATCGCCGGCTTCATCAAGGTGGCCGACTCCATGATCGACCAGGGCCTGGTCTGAGCACCGCGCTTTCGCCTATAGAGAAAAGGGGGGCCGCGTGCGGCCCCCCTTTTCTGCGCACGCCGGTACACTGCGTGGAATCCGAGGCCCCCGCGATGATCAGCCGCGACTTCAACGAGATCTTCCACAAGTACGCCACGGACAAGGAGATCTTCCACGAGCTCATGCCCCTGCGCACCCGGGAAATCCTCCTGGTGGCGCCGGCCTTCGACGCCTTCACGCTGGAGCAGGACGGCCTGCTCACCGAGATCCTCTTCGACGGCTACTACCAGCTCAACATGAGCAACCCGCCCCGGGTGACCAACGTCTCCACCGTGGACGAGGCCCTGGAGCGCTGCGCCAGCCGCCACTTCGACATCATCATCGTCATGAGCCGCCTGGGCCAGGGCGGGCACGTGGAGCTGTCCCGCGCCCTGCGCAAGGCGGCGCCGAAGATCCCCATCTACCTGCTGCTCAACGACAACGTGGAGGTGGGCGTCATGGACCGGCGCCGCCAGGAGCTGCAGCGCCACTTCGACCAGATCTTCGTGTGGAACGGGAACCCCGAGATCTTCATGGCCATGGTGAAGTTCATGGAGGACCGGGCCAACGTCCTCAACGACACCAAGGTGGGCCTCACCCGCGTGATCCTGCTGGTGGAGGACAGCATCCGCTACTACTCGCGGTACCTGCCCATCCTCTACAGCGAGATCCTCAAGCAGACCACGCGCCTGGCCAAGGACCAGAACATGGACCGCATGACGCGCACGCTTTCCATGCGCGTCCGCCCCAAGGTGATCCTGGCCACGTCCTACGAGGAGGCCATGGCCTTCTGCGACCAGTTCCAGGACTGCCTGCTCTGCGTCATCTCGGACCGCAAGTTCCCCAAGGACGGCACCCTGGACCGGGAGGCCGGCATCAAGCTCATCCGGGCCCTCAAGGAGCGCATCCCGGACCTGCCGACCCTGCTCCAGTCCTCGGATCCCCTCAAGGAATCCTGGGCCACGGCCCTGGGCAGCGGCTTCCTCAACAAGAACTCCTACACCCTGGGCGCCGAGCTGTCCGCCTTCTTCTACGAGCGCCTGGGCTTCGGGGACTTCATCTTCCGCGACCAGGCCGGGGAGGAGATCGCCCGGGCCACGGACATGGACGACCTGCGGGAGAAGCTGCGCACCATCCCCGCCGAGTCCCTGGTCTACCACGCCCTGCGCAACCACTTCTCGTCCTGGATCATGGCCCGCGGCGAGGTGCAGGTGGCCAAGGTGCTGGCCAAGTTCCGCATCTCGGACTACCGCGACCCCGAGGACCTGCGCACCTTCCTCATCGACGTGGGCGACTACGTGCAGCGCATGAAGACCCTGGGCAAGGTGATCCCCCTCACCGAGTCCACGCCCCGGGACGAGCCCAACATCCTGCGCCTGGCCCCGGGCTCCATGGGCGGCAAGGGCCGCGGGGTGGCCTTCACCCACTCCATGCTCTCCCGCATGGACCTGGAGAGCCTGGTCCCCGAGGCGAACATCCGCATCCCCCGCTCGGCCATCATCGGCACCGAGGAGTTCTCCGGCTTCATCCACCGGAACGGGCTCCGGCAGCTGATCCAGGACGACGTGGACGACGACGCCATCAAGCGCCGCTTCCTCATGGGCTCCCTGTCGCCGGAGCTGATCTCCAAGCTGCGGCTCTTCCTCACCAAGCACGCCAAGGTACCCCTGGCGGTGCGGTCCTCGGGCCTCCTGGAGGACAGCCTCTCCCACCCCTTCGCCGGCCTCTACAGCACCTTCTTCCTGCCCAACAACGACCCCGACCCCGCCGTGCGGGAGGTCCAGCTCATGGAGGCCATCAAGCTGGTCTACGCCTCCGTGTACTCCAAGGCCTCCCGGGCCTACTTCCAGGCCATCGACTACAAGATCGAGGAAGAGCAGATGGCCATCCTCATCCAGGAAGTCTCGGGGCGGCGCTTCGGGACCCGCTTCTACCCGCACATCTCCGGGGTGGCCCAGTCCTTCAACTACTACCCTGTGGCCTACACCCAGCCCCAGGACGGCATCGCCAACCTCGCGGTGGGCCTGGGCAAGTACGTGGTGGAGGGGGAGAAGGCCTACTGCTTCACCCCGCCCTACCCCGAGATGGACATGCTGCCCCCCAAGGAGCAGCTCCGCACCACCCAGAAGCACTTCTACGCCCTGGACCTAAGCCGCACCTCCGTGGACCTCTATGCGGGCGAGGACGCCACGCTCCTCAGCCTGGACATCGGGGAGGCGGAGAAGGACGGCGCCCTCCACCACTGCGCCTCGGTGTGGGACTGGAACGACGACCGCATCCAGGACGGCCTCGACCACGTGGGGCCGCGCATCGTGAACTTCCGCAACATCCTCAAGTACGACCAGTTCCCCCTGGCGAAGATCCTGCAGCGCCTGCTGGAGCTGATCCGCGAGGCCATGGAGACGCCCGTGGAACTGGAGTTCGCGGTCAACCTGGACCCCGACCCCCAGAACGGCAAGCCCACCTTCACCCTCCTCCAGATCAAGCACCAGCTGCTGGAGACCGGGGACGTGAATCTGGCCATCGAGGACCTGGACCCGGCGGAGGTCTTCTTGTTCTCCGAGAAGTGCGTGGGGAACGGCACCGTGGAGGGCCTGCGGGACGTGGTCTGGGTGGATCCCGAGGGCTTCGACAAGTTCGAGACTCCGGCCCTGGCCGCGGAGATCGAGAAACTCAACGACCGCTTCCGCGCCGAGGGCGGGAAGTACGTCCTGCTGGGGCCCGGCCGCTGGGGCAGCAACGACCGCCACCTGGGCATCCCCATCGTGTGGTCCATGATCTCCTGCGCCCAGGTGATCGTGGAGTACGCCATGGAGAACTTCCAGGCGGATGCCTCGCTGGGCTCCCACTTCTTCCACAACGTGACGTCCCTGAACATCGGCTACTTCACCGTGCCCTACCCGCGCGGCACCGCCCTGCTGGACTGGGACTGGCTGCGCCGGCAGCCCGAGGCCTGGCGCTCGGGCTGCCTGGTGCACACGCGGCTGGAGGAGCCCGTCCACATCGTCATGGACGGGCGCCGCAGCGCCTCCGCCATCTTCAAGCGCGCCCCGGAGCCTGTCCCCGAGGAACCGGAGGAGTTCCTGTAGGCCCCGTCACTTCTTCCGGGTGTATTCCATCTCCATGAGCTTCACGAAGGCGCCGTCCTTCCCCTTCACGAACATCGAGGCCGTGCGGTGATCGTGGTCCACCTGGGTGTGGACCTCCTTGAATGCGAGGGGCTTCCCGGCCTCGTCGCGGCCCTCGAAGAAGAGCGTCATCTCGCGGCAGTCCTTGGCGCAGGTCCCCTTGCTGACGGCCATCCAGGTGCCGCCGTTGTCCACCCAGCTGCCCACGTGGGCGCCCTGGTGGGTGTCGTAGCCGAAGAGGCCGTGGCCCTCGAAGGCCTGGCCCATCATCTCGGCGCGCATCTCGGACTTCAGCCACAGTCCGCCGGATACGAGGGTGTTGGTCTCCGTCCCCTTGGACACCACGGGCGGCTTCGAGGGATCCATGTACATCTTCGCCACGGCGATCCAGGTGCCGGCCTGGTCCCTCATGGCCAGGTGGTGGCTCGTGGGCTTGGGGAGCTGGCCCTCCTGGGCCGTCAGGGTCAGGGCACATCCGAGGGAGAGGATCAGGGCGCGCATGGGGCCTCCAGGCGCCCATGTTACCCCTCGATGGCGCCGGCCCCCCTTCCGCTAAAGTAAAGGCTGGAGGGCCCCTTGATCCAGCATCCCGGCAACGTGTTCGTGGTCTCCGCGCCTTCGGGGGCGGGCAAGTCCACCCTGACCCAGCGGCTGGTGCGGTCCGTGCCGGACTTGAGCTTCTCCATCTCCTTCACGACCCGGAAGCCCCGGCCCGGCGAGGTGGACGGCCGGGACTACTTCTTCATCGACGACGCCCGCTTCGACGCCCTGGTGGCGGAGGGCGGCCTCGTCGAGTGGGTGGAGGTCTACGGGCGCCGCTACGGCACGGGCCGGGCCTGGCTGGACGGCGTCCTCGCCACGGGCCGCGACATCCTCCTGGACATCGAGACCACGGGGGCCATGAACCTGCGCCGGGCCATGCCCGAGGCCCGCATGATCTTCATCCTGCCCCCTTCCGCCGCCGCCCTGGAGCAGCGCCTCCGGAGCCGGGGCCAGGACTCGGACGAGCAGATCCACATCCGCATGCAGCACGCGAAGCACGAGCTGGAGCTGTATTCCGCCTACGACTACCTGATCCTCAATGACGACCTCGAACTCGCCTACAGGCAGTTCGAGAGCATCGTCCTCGCCGCGCGGGCGGCCCGGGAGCGCATGGCCCCCGCGGCCCGGAGGATCCTGGAGGGATTCTAGGAAGCACGGGGGTATCCTGGAGGGACTCTCCCCGGGAGCCTCATGGCCCGATTCCTCAAGCGCAACTGGATGTGGATGGTGATGGCCGCCACCGTCGCCGTGGCGGGGCCCCTGCTGGCCCGGTCCGGCGCCGAGGGCGCCCGCCAGCGCAGCCTGGAGACCCTCACCGAGGTCATGGACCTCGTGCAGAAGCAGAGCCCCGAGCCCCCGGCACCCCGCCAGATCACCCACGCCACCATCCAGGGCATGCTCCACACCCTGGACCCCCACTCGAACTACATGGACGAGAGCGAGTTCCGGCTGCTCCGCGAGGAGCAGAAGGGTTCCTTCTTCGGCATCGGCGCCATCATCCAGCAGCACGACCAGGGCATCGCCATCATCAGCCCCATGAAGGGCGGCCCCGCCGAGCGCCTGGGCGTGCGCTCCGGCGACATCATCAAGGAGATCGACGGGACCAGCACCGAGGGCATGACCTCCAGCGCCGCCCTTCAGAAGCTCCGCGGCGAGAAGGGCACCCTGGTGGAGATCGCCATCCAGCGCTCGGGCATCGCGGACCTGCTGCGCTTCTCCATCCCCCGGGCCGAGGTCCCCACCAACAGCGTCTACTACAGCTTCATGCTGGACCCCACCACGGGCTTCATCCTCATCAAGGACTTCGGCGAAACCACGGCCGACGAGTTCGAGAAGGCCGTGGCCTCCCTCAAGAAGCAGGGCATGAAGCGGCTCATCCTCGACCTCCGCGGCAACGGCGGCGGCGTGCTGGACGCGGCCATCGGCATCTGCCGCCAGCTCCTGGGCCCCGACCAGCTCATCGTGAGCCAGAAGGGCCGGGACGGCCGCGACGAGAACCAGACCCGCACCAGCAAGGGCGCCCAGCTCGATCCCTTCCCCCTGGTGGTGCTCATCAACCGCGGCTCCGCCAGCGCCAGCGAGATCGTCACCGGCGCCGTGCAAGACCACGACCGCGGCCTGGTGGTGGGGCAGACCAGCTGGGGCAAGGGCCTCGTCCAGAGCGTGCTGCCCATCAACCGCTCCCGGGGCCTGGCGCTCACCACGGCCCGCTACTACACCCCCTCGGGCCGCAGCATCCAGCGTGACTACAGCCACGGCCTGGACGACTACTACAACCCTGAGGACGACAAGGATCCCAAGCCCCAGGGCCCGGCCTTCAAGACCGACCTGGGCCGCATGGTCTACGGCGGGGGCGGCATCAACCCCGACTACCCCCTGCCCCAGGTCCGCCTCAACGAGTTCATGGTGAACCTCCGCTTCCGCCACTCCGCCTTCTTCCGCTACGCCGTCCAGGAGAAGGAGCGCTTCGGCATCCTCCCCGGCGAACGCGCCAACGATGCGGTGATGGCCCGCTTCCGCGCCTGGGCCCAGGAGCAGAAGCTCCCCATCACCGACAAGGAGTGGGCGGACAACCTGGAGGGCATGCAGGAGCAGCTCTCCATCGAGATGCAGAACGTGGCCTTCGGCGTGGAGGCCGGCTTCAAGCTCCAGTGCGCGAAGGATCCCGTGATCCTCAAGGCCCTCGAGGTGATGCCCGAGGCCGAGGCCCTGCTCCGCAAGAAGCAGCTCCTGGGCCGCGCGCCCGTCACCACCGCAGCCACCCTCCGCTGAAGCGAGGTCCCCATGGATGTCACGCTCCCCGAGCACGTCGAGGCCCTGCGCCAGGAAGTGCGCCGGTTCGCCGAGAAGGAGATCCGGCCCCACGTCATGGCCTGGGACGAGGCCAAGACCTTCCCCATGGACGTGGTGAAGCAGCTGGGCGAGATGGGCATGATGGGCGTCATCTTCCCTGAGGAGTACGGGGGCGCCGGCATGGGCTACCAGGAATACGCCGTGGTGGTCGAAGAGCTCTCCCGGGTGGACGGTTCCGTGGGCATCACCGTGGCCGCCCACAACAGCCTGTGCAGCAACCACATCTACGCCATGGGCAGCGAGGCCCAGAAGCAGAAGTACCTGAAGCCCCTGGCCAGCGGAAAGGCCATCGGCGCCTGGGGCCTCACGGAGCCCGGCTCCGGCAGCGATGCCGGGGCGCTGCGCACCACCGCGAAGAAGGAGGGTTCCTACTACGTCCTGAACGGCACCAAGACCTTCATCACCCACGGCACCGTGGGCGACATCTTCGTGGTCATGGCCCGCACCCGCCCCTCCGAACCCGGCCGCAGCAGCGCCGACGGCATCAGCGCCTTCGTGCTGGAGAAGGGCATGAACGGCTTCCGGGCCGGCAAGCAGGAGAACAAGCTGGGCCTGCGGGCCAGCGACACCTCCGAGCTGATCCTGGAGGACGTGAAGGTGCCCGAGGCCAACCTCCTGGGCGAGGAGGGCGTGGGCTTCAAGCAGGCCATGAAGACCCTCGACGGCGGGCGCATCAGCATCGGCGCCCTGGGCCTCGGCATGGCCCAGGGCGCCTTCGAGGAGGCCGTCCGCTACAGCAAGATCCGCCACACCTTCGGCCGCCCCCTGGCGGACCACCAGGGCATCCAGTTCAAGCTGGCGGACATGGGCATGGAGATCGAGGCCGCCCGCCTGCTCATCTACCGCGCCGCGGGCCTCAAGGACCAGGGCCTGCCCTACGCCAAGGCCGCCAGCATGGCCAAGCTCTACAGCTCCGAGGTGGCCTGCCGCGTGGCGGACCAGGCCGTGCAGATCCTCGGCGGCTACGGCTACATCAAGGACTACCCGGTGGAGAAGTACTACCGGGACGTGAAGCTCTGCACCATCGGCGAAGGCACCAGCGAGATCCAGCGCACGGTCATCGCCCGCTACCTCCTGTCCGAATACTGATATGAACAAAGGGGGACCGCCCGGCCGCTTCGCGTCCTCTGCGTCCCCCCTCGTGCACCCCCACGCGGTGCCCGTGCGAAGCCCGGCCACCACGTCTGCTCCCGGAGTCCCCATGAAGGCCCTGATCCTCCTCGTCGCCGCAGGCCTGCCCCTCCTGGCCGCCCGCCCCATGCAGGTGGACGACCTCTTCAAGGTCAAGCGCGTCACCGACCCCCAGCTCTCCGCCACGGGTGCCCTGGCCTACCAGGTGGGCACCGTGGACTTCCAGGCCAACAAGTCCACCACCCACGTCTGGTACAAGCCCGCCGGCGGCGAGGCGAAGGCCCTGGACCTGGGCCCTGGAAGCCAGAGCCGGCCCCGCTTCAGCCCCGATGGGAAGAAGCTGGCCTACCAGTCCGGCGGCCAGGTCTGGATCGTGGACCTGGGCACCAAGGAGAAGCGCCAGCTCACCAAGCTGAGCGGTGGCGCCGAAGGCCAGGTGTGGAGCCCCGATGGCAAGTGGCTGGCCTTCCTCTCCACCACCGTGCCCTCGGGCAACGACGCCGAGAATGCGGCCTACCTCAAGCGCCAGGAGGAGAGCAAGGTCAAGGCCCGCCTCATCACCCACCTGATGTACCGCCACTGGAACGAGTGGAAGGACGACCAGCAGGTGAGCCACCTCTTCGTGGTGCCCGCGGACGGCAGCGCCGCGCCCCGGGATCTCACCGCCGGCCTCGCCACCGACGTGCCCAACTTCGCCGATGTCGCCGCCGGGGACGGCTTCGCCTGGGCGCCCGACAGCAAGGCCCTCGCCTTCGAGACCCACCCCGAGCAGACCAAGGCCACCAGCACCAACGGCGACATCTACGAGGTGGCCCTCGCAGGCGGCCCGGCCCGGAAGCTCTCCGACAACCCGGCCATGGACACCACGCCCCGCTACTCGCCGGACGGCCAGTCCCTGGCTTGGCGCGCCCAGCGCCGACCCGGCTTCGAATCCGACAAGTGGGAGCTGTGGGTCATGGACCGGGCCACGGGCAAGGTCGTGCGCACCACCCAGGCCTTCGACCAGAGCTTCGGCGACTTCCAGTGGCAGGGCCAGGACCTGGTGGGCGTCAGCGACCAGCAGGGCCATGCGGACCTCTTCCGCTGGGACGCCAAGGGCCTCACGCGGCTCAGCAAGGGCCTGCACATCGAAGGCTTCGCGCTGGACAAGGACAAGGCCCTGGTGGTTTCCACCAGCCTCGCCACGCCCCAGGATCTCTACACGCTGGACCTGAAGACGGGCCAGGCGGCCCGCGCCACGCACCACAACGAGGCCCTGGCCAGGGAGCTGAGCCTCAACCCAGGCGAGGATCTCTGGGTGGATACCGTGCCCCTCACTGGCAAGGCCACCAAGGCCCACGCCTTCATCGTGAAGCCTGTGGGCTTTGATCCGAAGAAAACCTACCCCGTGGCCTTCGTCATCCACGGTGGCCCCCAGGGCGCCTGGAACGACAGCTGGCACCCGCGCTGGAACGCCCAGGCCTGGGCGGGCCGCGGCTTCATCACCGTGCTGCCCAACCCCCGCGGCTCCTCGGGCTTCGGCCAGGCCTACTGCGACGCCATCAGCGGCGATTGGAACGGCGCCGTGATGACCGATCTCATGAACACGCTGGACGCGGTGCTCAAGCAGTTCCCCAACGCCGATCCCAAGCGCGTGGTGGCCTGCGGCGGCAGCTACGGCGGCTACGCCACCAACTGGCTGGCGGGCCATGAGCCCGACCGCTTCGCGGCGTTCGTCACCCACGCGGGCATCTTCAACACCGAGAGCATGCAGGTGGGCAGCGAGGAGCTCTGGTTCCCCCGCTGGGAGTTCAAGGGCTGGCCCTGGGAGAGCGCCGAGACCAAGGCCCGCTGGCAGTCCCAGAGCCCCAGCAGCGCCGCCGCAGCCTTCAGGAAGCCCATGCTCGTGATCCACGGCGAGCTGGACTACCGTGTGCCCGTGGGCGAGGCCTTCCAGCTCTTCAACACCCTCCAGCTCCGCGGTATCCCCAGCGAGCTGCTCTACTTCCCCGACGAGTTCCACTTCGTCCTCAAGCCCCAGAACAGCAAGCTCTGGTACGACACCGTCCTCGGCTGGTGCGAACGCTGGACGAAGTAAAGCCGCAAGCTGAACCACCAAGACACCAAGGCACCAAGAACTGCTTTTTCTTTTCTTGGTGCCTTGGTGTCTTGGTGGTGATCAGTTTCTTGGAATCACGCCCCCGCACGCGCCCGGATCGGACAGGGCCCGCCAGGGTTCGAGGACGAAGGGACGGCTGAAGGCGCGGGGGTGGGGCAGCTCCAGGGTGAGCTCCGGCCCCAGGGCGCGCAGGTCCTCCGGCGTCTCCCAGTGCCAGGATCCCGGCGGGCCGTCCGTGGTGATGAGGTCCAGGTCGAGGGTGCGCGGCGCGTTCCGCCCGGCGGTGCGGTCGCGGCCATTCGCCAGCTCCAGGCGCAGCAGGGCCTCCAGCAGCCGCCGCGGATCGGCCTCGGCCGTCACGAGGATCGCCACCGTGTTGAGGTAGGCGGGCCCGCGGCCCGACTCGTCCGGCGTCTCCATCACCAGGGGCGAGGGCAGCACCGTCCCCAGCGTCCGCAGCGCCGCCAGCCCCGCATCGAGGTAGGCCCTGCGGTCGCCGAGGTTCGAGCCGAGGGCGATGACGGCCTTCATCGGAAAAAACCAGAAGTAGCCGCAGATGAACACGGATGAACACAGATATGGGCTTGGTTGTTTTTATCTGAGTTCATCTGTGTGTATCCGTGGCTAATGCTTCTTCCCGTGTTCCGCCACCACCAGCGTGCGGATGCCGCCGCGGATGAGGAAGTCCCCTTCCACACGCATCCACTGGGGGTTCAGCGCCTTCACCAGGTCGTCGAGGATCTGGTTGGTGACGGCCTCGTGGAAGGCGCCCCGGTCGCGGAAGCTCCAGAGGTAGAGCTTCAGGGACTTCGACTCCACACAGAGCTGGTCGGGCTGGTAGAGGATGCGCAGCTTGGCGAAGTCCGGCTGGCCCGTGAGCGGGCAGAGGCAGGTGAACTCCTCCGTCTCGAAGGTGATGGTGAAGGGCCGCCCCGGGCGCGGGCTGGCGAAGGTATCCAGCTTGCCCGTGGGCCGCGTCACGACGAACCTAGGGAGCTGCTCGGGAAGCGAGGGCTTGGGGGTCTTCTTGGTGGCCATGGGAAATTCCTTCAAGACTGTTTTAACCGCAGAGGACACAGAGCTCGCAGAGGGAACGTTCAGGCCGATTCCGGGCAAGTGTGGATCACTCGCGTGATTCCATCCACCAATCGGACCTGGTTGAAGTTCACCCCAAGCCCCAAGGGGAGGCTCATCAGTTTCAGGTAGGTCAGCACCTGGGCCCTCACCAGGCCGGTGGGATTCCGAGCCGCTTTGAGCTCGACAATCAGATGACCTTCCACAAGCAGGTCGATCCGATAGCCCGCATTGAGGGCTTCACGCTTATAAAACACGGGCACCGGAACCTGGCGTTGGAAGGCGATGCCCGCCAAGGCCAGCTCCTTGGCCAGACACATCTCATAGGCAGACTCAAGCAGTCCGGGGCCCAGCACCCGATGCACTTCGATGCAAGCAGCAATGACGCGCTGAGACAACTCGTTGAGCCCCTCGGGATCCAGTTCCACTCTGTGCCCTCTGTGATCTCTGCGGTTAAATTTTCAAGTTATCGGGAATGAACGCGTACGGGATGGGGTCCGGAAATCCCGCTTCCATGAAGCCGCGGAGGCGCAGGTGGCAGGAGTCGCAGTGGCCGCAGGCCTCTCGCTCGCCCTGGTAGCAGGACCAGCTCAGGTGCAGGGGCGCGTCCAGCTCCAGGCCCTTCCGCACGATTCCGGACTTGCGGAGGTGGAGGAGGGGGGCGTGGAAGGCCAGCCGCGTCTCGGGCTTCGTGCCGAGGTTGGCGGTCTGTTCGAAGCTCTTCAGGAAGGCCTCGCGGCAGTCGGGGTAGCCGCTGCTGTCCTCCTCCACGAAGCCCACGAAGATGGCCGTGGCGCCCAGGACCTCGGCCCAGCTCACGCAGGTGGCCAGCAGGTGCGCGTTGCGGAAGGGCACGTAACTCACGGGCACGCCCTGCCGCTCGGGGTCGCCCTCGGGCAGGGCGATGGAGGCGTCCGTCAGGGCGGAGCCGCCGATGGCCTTGAGGGTGTCGAAGCCGATGACCAGGCGCCGCGCGGCAGGCACACCGTAAAAGTCGGCGATGTCGCGGAAGGCCTGCTTCTCTCGTTCCTGGGTGCGCTGCCCGTAGTCTGCGTGGAGCAGCGCCAATTCATAGCCCTCGGCTTTGGCGATGGCGGCGGCGACACAGGAGTCCATGCCGCCGGACAGGGAGACGACGGCGAGCTTAGCCATGGGGAAACGCCTCGGCCCACGCCTCCAGCTCGTCCATCTTCCGCTGAAGCCGCACGGCTTCAGCGCCATCTGCCGCGGCGGGCGGCAGCTGGTACGGAGCTCCATATTTGACAACGCATGTCGCGAATGGGAAGGGGATCACCATGCGGTCCCAGGTCTTCAGTTGGAAGCTGCGGTCGTAGGTGAGGCTCACGGGGATGATCCAGGCGCCGGTCTTGCGCGCGAGGGCCAGGGTGCCGGGCTTGAGCTGCATGAGGGGGCCGCGGGGACCGTCGGGGGTGATGCCGAAGTCCCAGCCCTGCTTCACGGCCTGGATCATGCGCACCAGGGCTTTGGCGCCGTCCTCGCTGGCGGTGCCGCGCACGGCGTGGATGCCGAACCAGCGCCAGGTGGCCGCGCTGCGCTCGCCGTCCTTGCTGTCGCTGGAGAGGATGGCCACCCCGCGGGCCTCGCCCCGGGCGTTCCGCCGGTGGAAGGGGTAGGAGAGGGGCATCATGAAGAGGCGGCGATGCCAGAAGGCCAGGATGATGCGCTGGTCCCGGGCAACCAGGTCCTCCACAGCTTCGAAGCCCTCGCGGCGAACCCGCAAGGTGTAGGACCAGAGCCGGGTGAGGCCGGCCACCAGGAAGGGCACCACGCGGAAGGTCAGCCACACGGAGGCCGGGGAGCCCAGGGGGCGCCCCCGCTCGGCGATGGCCACGCGGACCTTCATGGCAGCAGATCCTCGCGGGTGATGGGGTACATGGTGCCGCAGTAGTCGCAGCGGACCTCCACGGGTCCGGGTTCGCGGAACAGGTCCTCCTTCTGGTCCGTGGGGAAGCGGCGCAGAGTCTCCAGGAGGGACTCGCGGGTGCAGCGGCAGCGGTAGAAGAGGTCTGTGGCCGCCAGCTCGTCGGCGCCTTCGCCCTGGGACACCCAGGTGGCCAGGAAGTCCGGCGTGCGCTCCCAGAGGGGCACCACCTCCAGGCCTTCGAGGGCCTGGACGAGCCGGGCGAGCCGCTCCGGCGGACAGTCCGGCAGGGGCTCCACCAGCAGGCCCCCGGCCTCGCCGGTCCCCGCGTCGCACCAGAGGGTGAGGCTGGCCTGGATCTGCTCTGACTGCTGGAGGTAGTGCTCCACCTGCACCTGGATGCCGCCCGCGACCAGGGGCAGGTGGCCCACGTAGGGCTGCCCCGTGGCGTTGGAGCGCATCACCTGGAAGACGCCAGGACCCTCGATCCAGTCCGCGGCCTCGGCCGAGCCGGGATCCAGCACGCCGCGGATGGTGCCGTCGGGCCAGCTGTCCGAGACCACGGCCCGGGCCCTTCCCGAGCCCTTCACCAGCAGCTGCAGACGCTCGGAGAAGAGGGTCCGGCCCTGAAGGAGGGCCGTGGACGTGAGCAGCTCCGTGAGGCAGGCGCAGGCCGTGGGTTCCAGGTGGGGGTGGCCCCGCCGCACGCCGTCCCACAGGGGGCTGGCATCCATGGAGGACAGCCGGATGTGGCGGTCCCGCGTGAGGGCCTTGACCACCCGAGCCTGGGGAACGGCGTCCGTCATGCTCACTCCCACCCGATCTGGCGGCCCTTGTTCTGCTGCTCCAGCCAGGCCATCAGGGGCTTGAAGTAGTCCATCATGGCGCGGGTGGAGAGGTCCTCGCCGGTGGCCTCCTTCAGCACCTTCCGCCAGTCCTCGGTGGCGCCCTTGGCCAGGATCTTCTTCAGGAAGGCGCCCACCTCCTTGTTCCCGGCGTAGTTGCAGGCCCGGGGGTCCTGGTGGAGGATCTTCCCCGCGATGTGGTCGTGCATCTGGAACTTGAAGACCGTGGCCCAGCCGTAGCTGTAGTAGTAGGCGGGGTTGTCGTTGATGTGGGTCTTGGTGGCGGCGTCGCAGAACTGCTCGCCGCGGGGGCTGGGCGGCTCCACGCCCTGCTCGTCGCGCACGAGCTTCCACCAGCGGGCGTTCAGCTGGTCGGCGGGCATGCCGCCGTAGAACTCGGCCTCCCACTCGGGCATGGTGCCGCAGGCCCAGTACATGAAGGGGATGGCCACCTCCAGCGCATCGTTCAGGAGCACCTGCATCTGGTCGGCCTTGTAGTCCGCCGGGAGCACGCCCGCGGACTTGAGGTACGGGATCTGCCGCGTGGCCATGGCGATGAGCTCGCCCACGCCCTCGTGGAAGCTGGGGTTGGCGCCGTCGCGGAGGAGGGGCGGCACGTCGGGCCGAGTGTAGCTCAGGAAGTAGTAGCCGTGGCCCAGCTCGTGGTGGACCGTCTCGAACCACTCGGCGTTGGCCTCCACGCTCATGAGGGAGCGGACGTCGTGGTCCAGATCCAGGTGCCAGCAGGAGGCGTGGGCGTTCTTCTTGCGCGGGTCGCCGGCCTTCACGGGGTAGAGGTCGGACTTGGCCCAGAAGCTGGCGGGTAGCGGCTCGAAGCCGATCCCGGTATAGAAGGCCTCGGCCGTCTTCACGATGCGCTCGGGCTGCCAGCCCTTGAAGTAGGGGTTGAAGTCCACGGCGCTGACGAAGCCCGTCCAGTTCTGGCTCCAGCGGTTGTTGATCCAGTGGGCGGGGATGGCCTTGGGCACGGGCTGGCCGTACTTCTTCGCCATCTCGTACTTCACCCAGGTGTGGAGCTGGAGGTAGAGGGGTCTCAGCTCCGCCAGGAACTTCCGGTTGAAGGCCATCATCTCGTCGGTGGTCAGGCCGTAGCGGGCCACCTGGAGGGCGAAGTAGTCGGGGTAGCCCAGTTCCTGGGCCACGCCGTTGCGCAGGTCACGCAGGCGCACCAGGCCGTCCTTCAGGGGGATGCCGATCTCCTTGCTGGCCTCCCACCACATCCGGCGCTCGGCCAGGTCGCGGCTGGAGGCGAGCGTGTTGTCGATGTCGTTGGCGCTGACGGGCCGGCCACCCACCTTGAACTGGTAGCCGTTCATGATCGATACCTGCTTCGTCTCCGCTTCGATGCGGGCGGCCACCAGCTCCGGTTTCGTCATCGGCCCCTCGGCGCCGTAGGGCATGAGCAGCACCCGCTCCAGCTGGCGCACGGTCTTCTCGTCGAGCTGGGCGCGGTGCTTCAGCAGCTCCTTGGCCTCGGTGATCACGAGGGGGTTGCCGTTGAAGGCGGCGAAGGCCTTGCCCGCCCACTCGGCCCCGGCGTCGTGCTCGGGCTTCACGTCCGTGGAGGCGGCCCAGGTGGCCTGCTGGCTCACGTAGTAGAGGGACTGGTAGCCGGCGTTCACCAACTTGAGGAAGCGGTCGGCGCGGTCCTGGACGGGGGACGGGGCCTGGGCCATGAGGGGGGCACCAAGAAGGAGAGCGGGGATCAGGGCTGGAAGGAGGCGCAAGGGGGGCTCCGGGGAACCCTCTATTGTGCCTTCGGGATCCGATGGCGTCAGCAGGGGAGGAGGATGCTGAAGTTCGACCCGAAGCCCGGCTGGCTCTGGGCCCTGATCTGGCCGTTATGGGCCGCCACCAGGCGCTGGACGATGGCCAGGCCCAGACCCACGCCTTGGCTGGCGTCGCTGCGCTCGGACTGGCGGAAGGGGTCGAAGATGAAGGGGAGGTCCCCGGCCGGGATGCCCCGGCCCGTGTCGATGACGGACAGGCGGAGGAAGCGCAGGCCCGCCTCCACGCCGGAGCCGAACTCAACGCCCGTCTCCACCCGCACGGCCCCGCCCCGGGGCGTGAACTTGAAGGCATTGTCCACGAGGTTCACCAGGACGCGATCCAGCTTCTGCTGGTCGCCGAGGATCCGGGGCAGGTTCCCGGGAACGGCCAGCTGGAACTCCACACCGGTGGAGGCCGCCCGCAGATGGTACGGGGCCATCAGGGCCGCCAGCCACGAGACCGGCTCGATCTCCCCGAACTCGATGGGGACCTGCCCGGTGTCGCTCCGGTAGATCTCCAGCATTTCGTCCAGCAGGGCCTTGATCCGCGCGCAGGAGGTTTCGGCCTTGTCCAGCGCCTCATCGTTGGCGGAGCTTCTACCCCGCACCTTTTCCAGGACGAGCCCGATCACGGTGAGGGGGGAACGGAGGTCATGGACCAGCATGGTCGTGAAGTTGGTCTTGAGGGTGTTGACCTCTTTGAGCTTGAGGTTGGCGTCCAGGAGGTTCTGGTTCTGGATCTCCAGCTCACGCTGGAGCCGGCCCAGGTTCACCTGGTGCTCCACCCGCACCAGCACCTCCTCGGCGCTGAAGGGCTTGGTCACGTAGTCCCGGCCTCCCACGCGGAAGGCCTTCACCTTGTCGAGGGGATCGTCCAGGGCGCTGATGAAGATGATGGGGATGCGGGCCAGGGAGGCGTCCTTCTTGAAGGCCTCGCAGGTCTCGTAGCCGTCCATGCCGGGCATGTTCACGTCGAGCATCACCAGCTCGGGCGGGTGGCGGCGCGCGGCCTCCAGGGCCATGGGGCCGGAGGGCACGGCGCGCACCCGGTACTGGCGTTCCCGCAGCACCGCGCTCAGCAGGTCGAGGTTCGCCGGGTTGTCGTCCACGATGAGGATGTCGCCCTGGGGTACCAGCATGTCGGTCTCCGGAATCATCGGTCCAGCGTGTCGAGCAGTTCCTGGAGTTTATAGGCCCGGAGCAGGTGGCGGAGCCCGTCGGCCATGGGATTGGCCCCCAGCTGGTCCACCAGGGCCAACGCGGCCTCGGTGTCGCCGATCAGGACCGCATCCTTCAGATCGGCCCGCCAGGCCTCCGGCTGGAGTTTCAGCGCGCCCAGGTCGCAGGATCCGGGCGCCGCCTCGGGCTCGCGCGTGAGGAAGCGCAGCCCGAGCAGCCGGCCCGCGATCTCGAAGAGGTGGGCCTCGCGGAAGGGCTTGCCCAGGAAGTCGTCGAAGCCGGACTTGCGGAGGGCCTCGCGGTCCAGGTCGATGACGCTGGCGGAGATGGCCACGACGAAGGTGTGGGGGAGATCCTGCTCCAGCTCCCGGCCGCGGAGGATCTGGAGGGCCTCGAAGCCGCTCATGCGGGGCATCCGCAGGTCCATCCAGATCAGGTCCGGGCGGTGGCGCTCCCAGAGCTCCAGGGCCTCCACGCCATCCCCGGCGGACTGCACCTGGAAGCCCACAGCATGCAGCAGCTGGGCCAGGAGGTCGCGGTTCTCCGGGCGGTCGTCCACCACGAGCATCTTCACGGGGCGCTGGCCGGGCTCCAGGCCCACCACCTGCCCGCGGTCCTCCAGCTCCAGGGGCGGCTCCCCCTCGGGCAGGGGCAGGCTGAAGCTGAAGCGGCTGCCTTCGCCCAGCTGGCTGTGAAGGGCGAGCTCGCCGCCCATGAGGTGCACCAGGGAGCGGCTGATGTGGAGGCCGAGGCCCGTCCCCTCCGCCGCCTGGGCGGGCCCTCCGGCCTGGAAGAAGGCCTGGAAGAGCTGGCGCTGGTCCTCCTCGGAGATGCCCGGCCCCGTGTCCTCCACGGCGAACCCGGCCCGCCCCTGGGCGTAGTCCACGCGGAGGGTCACGGAGCCCCGCTGGGTGAACTTCACCGCGTTGCCCAGCAGGTTCACGAGCACCTGGCGGAGCTTGGCGGCATCCCCCTCCAGGTGGGCCGGCAGGGCCGGATCCACCTCCAGCCGCAGCTCCAGGCCCTTGGCCTCGGCCCGGATCCGCTGCATGTCCAGCACCCCCTCCAGGAGGGCCGCCGTGGCGAAGGAGCCGGTGCGCAGCTCGAGGCCGCCCGACTCGATCTTGCTGAGGGAGAGCACGTCGTTGATCAGCGTCAGCAGGTGCTCCCCCGCCTCCAGGATGCGGGCGAGCTGGTCCTGGTCCTCGGCGCTGCGCCCCCCCCGGCGGGCCATGAGCTGGGCGTAGCCGAGGATGGCGTTGAGGGGCGTGCGCAGCTCGTGGCTCATGTTGGACAGGAAGGCGCTCTTCGCCCGGTTCGCGGTCTGGGCCCGGGCCTCGCTGGCCCGCAGGTCCGCCTTCTGCCGGTCCAGGGCCTCGATGGTGTCCCGGAGGCGGGCGATCATGCGGTTCAGCTCCCGGGCCATGTCCGCGAGCTCGTCCCGGCCCTTGATGGCCACCCGGGCCTCCAGGTCGCCCTCGGCGGCGCGCCGCACCTGGGCCACCATCCGCCGGATGCTGCCGGAGAGGTCCCGAGCGATCAGGTAGCCCAGGGCCAGGGCCGCGGCCAGGCCGGCGAGGATCATGCCGTAGGAGAGCAGCCGCGTCCGCCGGGACCGGGCCCCCATCTCCTCGAGGGTCCGCTGGGCCGCGTCCTCCTGGGTCTGCACCAGGCCCGCGAGGAGGTCCGTGAGGGGCTGGATCTGCGGCAGCAGGTCGTCGTCCACGAAGCGGCCCAGCTCCGGCAGCCGGACCTCCGCCAGGAGCTGCTCCAGGCGGTCCAGGTCCCGGGCCACGTAGACCATGAGGGCATCCCCGCGGGCCAGCACCTCCGGATCCGACTGGGCCGGGGCCGAGGCCTTGAACTCGGCCCACTGGCGCCCCGCCTCCCGCCGCGCGGAGCGCACCCGCACCAGCCCCTCCGCCGGCGCCAGGGTGCCGCCCCGCACCTGGCGGGCCGAGAAGAGGATGCGGAGGCCATAGGCGTCGGACACGATCTTGAGCTGGCGCACGGGCACCAGCCGGTTCTCGACGATCCGCAGGGTCTGCGCCTCCTCCTGGTGGAGGAAGCGGAGCTGGATCAGGGCCAGTCCCGCGAGGATGGCCGCCACGAGGCTGTAGCCCAGCCAGAGCTTGGCGGCAATGCGGAAGCGGCTGAGGAAGGCGGGCATGCGACATCCCTTCGGAGCCGGCAGGCGAACCGCCGGAGTCAACCAGGCATTCGCGGGATCTGGCCAGCGGACTGGCGGTGCTTCCGTGGAATGATGCCGGGTCGGGTCATCTGCCGCAATGATTCGCGTTCCCCTGGCCTAAAATCAGCGTACGCCCCCTGTCCAAGAGGTCCCCGGGGAACCCTGCCATGCCCACCTTCCGCCACCTCCGATCCGCGCTCGCGGCCCTCTGCCTCCTGGGCTGCGCCCTGCCCGCGCGCGCCGAGGCGCCCGCCCCCCTGGCCATCGCCGCGGCGGCGGACCTGCAGTTCGCCCTGGCTGAGCTGAAGACCGCCTTCCTCAGGACGCACCCGGCCGTGGAGGTGTCCGTCACCCATGGCGCCTCCGGGACCTTCTACACCCAGCTCCTGAACAGGGCCCCCTTCGACCTCTTCCTTTCCGCCGACCTCGACTACCCGAAGAGGCTGGTGGCGGCCGGGCTGGCGGACGGCAGCACCACCTTCCTCTACAGCCGGGGCCACCTGGTGCTGTGGGTCCCCGCGGGCTCCCCCATCCCCCTGGAGCAGCTCGGCATGAAGGCCCTGCTCCATCCCGCGGCGAAGAAGGTGGCCATCGCCAACCCCCGCCACGCGCCCTACGGCCGCGCGGCCGAGGCCGCCCTGGCCAGGCTGGGCCTGCTGGAGGCCGTGCGACCGCGCCTGGTCTTCGGGGAGAACATCGGCCAGACCGCCCAGTTCGTGCAGAGCGGCGCCGCCGACATCGGCCTCATCGCCCTCTCCCTGGCCAAGGCCCCGGCCATGGCCGGAGGCCGGATGCGGGAGATCCCCCAGGACGCGCATCCTCCCCTGGACCAGGGCGGGGTGATCCTGAACCACGCGAGGAACCGGGCTGCCGCCCTGGCCTTCCGCGACTTCATGAGGTCCCAGGAGGGGAAGGCCATCCTCCTGAAGTACGGATTCGACACGGGTTCCCGCTGATGGACTGGCAGGCCCTCCGCCTGAGCCTCGAGCTCGCCTCCCTGACCACCGCGGCCCTGCTGGTCCTGGGCCTGCCCCTGGCCTACTGGCTGGCCTTCTCACGGCAGCGGTGGAAGTTCCTGGTGGAGGCGGTGGTGGCCATGCCCCTGGTGCTGCCGCCCACGGTGCTGGGTTTCTACCTGCTCATGGCCATGGGCCCCCGCAGCCCCCTGGGCCGGGCCTGGGAGGGCCTCTTCGGGCGCACCCTGCCCTTCTCCTTCGAGGGCCTGCTCATCGCGTCCGTGCTCTACAGTCTGCCCTTCATGATCCAGCCCCTGGCGGCGGCCTTCGCCTCCGTGGACAAGGGGCTCATCGAGGCCTCCTGGTGCCTGGGCGAGTCCCGGGCCCGCACCTTCCTCCGCGTGATCGCGCCGCTCTCCTGGGCCGGCATCCTCACGGGCCTGGTGCTCACCTTCGCCCACACCCTGGGCGAGTTCGGCGTGGTGCTCATGGTGGGCGGCAACCTGCCGGGCCGCACCCGCACCGTGAGCATCGCCATCTACGACCAGGTGCAGGCCATGGACTACGCCCCGGCCGCCCGCACGGCCGCCCTCCTGCTGGGCGTGTCCTTCCTGGTGCTGGCCTTCACCTACGCCCTGCGGCGCCGCCAGAGGAAGCCGTGGACGATCCTCTGAGCCCCGGCGCCACCTTCCTCCAAGCGGAGGCCGAACGCCGCTTCCCCGGCGGGGCCACCGTCGAGGCCCGCTTCGAGATCCCGGCCCCGGGCTTCTCGGTGACTGTGCTCTTTGGCCCATCGGGCTCGGGCAAGACCACGGTCCTGCGCCTGCTCGCGGGCCTGGAGCGGGTGGACCGCGGAACCATCCAGGTCGGCGGGACCTGCTGGTCCGATGCCGGCCGCCGCATCCACCTCCCGCCCCAGGCCCGGAACCTGGGCTTCCTGCCCCAGGCCTACCACCTCTTCCCCCACCTCAGCGTGGCGGCCAACCTGGCCTACGGCCTGAGGGGCCTGGACGCCGCCGGGCGGGCGGCCCGGGTGGACGAGCTGCTCGGGCTGCTCGACCTGGAGGCCCTGGGGCACCGGCACCCGGGGGAGCTGTCCGGCGGGCAGCAGCAGCGCGTGGCCCTGGGCCGGGCCCTGGCGCGGCGGCCCCGGCTGCTGCTGCTGGACGAGCCCCTGTCCGCCCTGGACCGGCCCTCCCAGCTGCGCCTCCGCCAGGAGCTGCGCGGTCTGCTCCGCCGCCTGGACCTTCCCACGGTCCTGGTGACCCACGACCGCGCGGAAGCGCTCCACCTCGGGGACCGGCTGGTGGTGCTGGACCAGGGCCGCGTCTGCCAGAGCGGCGACATCCAGCAGGTCTTCGACCGGCCCACGGATCCCACCGTGGCGCGGATCCTGGGCGTGGAGACCGTGGTGCGGGGCCGCATCGAATCCATCGTCGAGGGCATGGCCACGATCACCGTGGGCTCCGCGCAGATCCTGGCCGCCGATCCCGGCAGCCTCGGCTGGAACGTCTTCGTCTGCATCCGCGGCGAAGACGTGGCCGTGGAGCGCCGGGGCGGCGCCGGTTCCGGCTCCGGGTCCACGGTCCGCAACCGCCTGCCCGCCCGCATCACGGCCCTGCACCCGGAAGGCTCCCTCGTGCGGGTCTCCCTGGACGCGGGCTTCCCCCTGGAGAGCCTGGTGACCCGCCAGGCCTGCGCGGACCTCTCCCTGGCGGAGGGCGACCCGGTCTGCGCGGTCCTCAAGGCCGCCGCCATCCACCTGATCCCGCACGATTGATCAGGGCCGCTGGGCCAGCGGCAGGGCCACGTCCATGGCCAGATGCCAGCCTGTGCCCCCCCGGCGCCAGACCTGCAGGACCGTGAATCCGGTGTCCCGACGATGCCGTCGGCCCCAGCGGAAGGCCAGGTCCCGGCTGGACGCCACCTCGGCGCCCAGGGACTCCCACCGCACCCCGCCCGCCTCGCCTGGGGCCAGGACCGCCAGGTTGCCGGGTCGCACCGCCTGGCCCTTCCGGTAGAGCCGCAGATCCGGATCCGCCGCCGCGCGGAGCGCCAGGGCCAAGTCCCCCTCAGCGGCTTTGTCGAAGGCGGCCCAGGCCGCTCCGGGCCCCTCTCCGGGCGGCGCCGTGGCCACATGGGTGACCAGCGCCAAGGGCGCCTCCTCGTGGGCCGGGTGCGGCACGCCCATGTCCAGCCGCACCTGCCAGCGCCCACCCCGGCGCACCCATAGGCTGAGGAAGTGGCCGAAGGCGGTCGGGGCCTCGGCCCCAGCCGCGCGCCAGGACCAGGGCCCCGTGCTCACGGCGAAGTCTCCGCTGGCCGCCAGCTCCACGTAGGCGGGCCCCCAGCTCAGGAGGCTGCCGTCGTCCTTCCGGGTCCCGTAGATCCGGCGGCCCGCCTCGGGCTCGGGCATGAACACCAGGCCATCCCCGGCGAGGTGGGCCAGGAAGGCGGCAGGCGTGCCCAGGCGGGCGGCGTCGGCCGCGAAGGCCCGCTCCGCCTGGGCGACGTCCTCCGCGGCTGGGCGGGTCGGGGAGGCCTGGATCGGAGGGGGCGGAGGAAGGGGGGGCATGAAGGCAGGATGGGCCGCCGGACGACGCTGGCAAGGCGGCCGGGCTCCCCGATGTCGCCTCCACCTGATCCCGCACCACTGATTCGTTCTCCGCCGCAGTCGGAGGCCTACGAAAAACGCGGGCCGGATGGCCCGCGTTTTTCGCATGGGGAAGGATCAGGCCTTGGTCCAGCGCAACACGGGCTTGCGGGCGGCGGTGGTCTCGTCCATGCGGCGCAGGGGGGCCAGGGTCGGCGCCTGGTGCAGGGCCTCCGGGTCCGTCTCCACTTCCTTCGCGATGGCCAGCATGGTGTCGCAGAAGGCGTCCAGCTCGTCCTTGCCTTCGCTCTCCGTGGGCTCGATCATCAGCGCGCCGGGCACGATCAGGGGGAAGTAGATCGTGGGCGGGTGGTAGCCGTGGTCGATGAGGCGCTTGGCGATGTCCAGGGTGTGGACGTCATGCTTGGCCTGCAGGGTGTCGCTGAAGACCACCTCGTGCAGGCTGGGCGAGTCGATGTGCAGGGCGTAGGCGTCCTTCAGCCGGGCGCGGATGTAGTTGGCGTTCACGATGGCGCGCAGGGTGGCCTCGCGCAGGCCGTCGCTGCCGTGGCTCAGGCAATAGGCGAGGGCGCGCACCAGGATGCCGAAGTTGCCGAAGAAGGTGTGCACCTTGCCGATGCTCTGGGGCCGGTTCCAGTCCCAGCGGTAGCTGTGCTTGGGCACCTCGCCCTCGCCCACCTTCACGGTGTCGCGGACGACCACGGGGACGGGCAGGAAGGGCAGCAGCTTCTCGGCGCAGCAGACGGGCCCGGCGCCGGGGCCGCCGCCGCCGTGGGGCGTGGAGAAGGTCTTGTGGAGGTTCAGGTGCATCACGTCCACACCGAAGTCGCCGGGCCGCGCCACGCCCACCAGGGCGTTCATGTTGGCGCCGTCCATGTAGACCAGGGCGCCCACGCTGTGGAGCAGGTCGCTGATCTCCTTGAAGCGGTACTCGAAGACGCCCACGGTGTTGGGGTTCGTGATCATGGCGCCGGCGATCTCGGTGCCGAGTTCCGCCACGAGGGTCTTCAGGCCCTTGCGGACCTTGCCGTTCACGGGGTCGGTCACGTCCTCGAAGCTGATGGTGCCATCCGGTCGCGAGGGCAGCTCCACCACGTCGTAGCCCGCCATGGCGGCGGTGGCGGGGTTGGTGCCGTGGCCGCTGTCGGGGATGAGGATGACGCGGCGCTTGGCGCCCTGGGCCACGTGGTAGGCACGGATGAGCATCACGCCCGTGAGCTCGCCGGCGGCGCCGGCGCTGGGCTGAAGCGTGACGCCGGGCAGGCCCGTGATCTCCTTCAGCCACTCCTGGAGGGTGAAGACCAGCTCCAGGTTGCCCTGCACGAGGGCATCGGGGGCCATGGGGTGGCTGTCGGTGAAGCCCGGCAGCCCGGCGACCTTCTCGTTCAGCCGCGGGTTGTGCTTCATGGTGCAGCTGCCCAGCGGGTAGATGCCGTCGTCCACGCCGTAGTTCCACTTGGAGAGGCGGGTGAAGTGACGGATGACCTCCACCTCGCTCAGCTCGGGCAGGGCGTCGAAGCCGCTGCGCTTGAGGTGGGCGGGACGGGTGTCCTTGGCCGCGGGCACGTCGAGTTTCGGCAGGTCCATGCCCCGCTTGCCGGGGACAGAGCGCTCGAAGGAGAGGGGTTCGCGCTGACGGAGGAACATGGGATCACCTGAGAAAATTCGATGGATCAACGATCATGGACTGGCCAAACAGATCCACCACGGAGACACAGAGGCCACGGAGGAAAACCACGGAGATGGCACGGAGGAGATCTCGCGCATCGACTGCGTTCTCCGTGTTCCTCTCCGTGTCGACTCCGTGCACTCCGTGCCTCCGTGGTGAAGTCGTTTTCCGTGATGGGTGCTCTAGACGGTGGCGGGGACGCGGGCCAGGATCTCGACGAGGCTCTCGATCATCCGGCGGGTGTGGAGTTCCGTGGCGCACCAGAGGATGCAGCCCTGGTACTCGGGATAGAAGCGGCCCAGGTCCAGGCCCGGCAGCAGGCTCTCCGCGAGGCAGGCCTCCTGGAGCGCGGCCATGTCGCCCTTGTAGCGCAGCACGAACTCGTTGAAGAAGGGCTGGTCGAAGACGGGCTCCATGTCCGGCAGGTCCAGCAGGCGCTGGCGCAGGTGCTGGGCCTTGGCGGCGTTCTGCTCCGCCAGGCCCTTCAGGCCCTCGGGGCCCGCCAGCTGCAGGAAGAGGTTGGCCCGCAGGGTGACGAGGCCCTGGTTCGAGCAGATGTTGCTGGTGGCCTTGTCGCGGCGGATGTGCTGCTCGCGGGCCGTGAGGGTCAGCACGTAGCCCGTGCGGCCGTCCAGGTCCTTGGTCTGGCCCACCACGCGGCCGGGGATCTCCCGCTTGTGGGCGTCCTTCACGGCCAGGAAGCCCAGGAAGGGGCCGCCGAAGGTGGGCTTGTTGCCGAAGCTCATGGCCTCGCCGCAGGCCATGTCGGCGCCGGCCTTGCCGGGGGCCTCCAGCCACCCGAAGGCCAGGGCCTCCTGCGTGACGCTCACCAGCAGGGCGCCGGCGGCATGCACGGGGCCCGCCAGGGCCGTGAGGTCCTCCACCGCGCCCAGGAAGTTGGGATAGCCCACCATCACGGCCGCGACATCGCCGTTGAGCTTGGCCTGAAGGTCGGCCAGATCCGTCACGCCATCCTTCAGGCCCACTTCCACCAGCTTCAGGCCGTCGTGGGGGGCGAAGTTGGTCCTGAGCACCTGGCGGTAGAGGGGATGCAGGCCCTGGCTCACCAGCACAGTGTGGCGCTTCTTCTGGACGCGCACGGCCATGAGGGCGGTTTCGACGCAGGCGGTGCCTCCGTCATAGAGGCTGGCGTTGGTCACGTCCAGGCCCGTCAGGTCGCAGATGAGGGTCTGGTACTCGAAGAGGTGCTGCAGGGTGCCCTGGCTGATCTCGGGCTGGTAGGGCGTGTAGGCCGTGAACCACTCCTGGCGGCCCACCATGGCATCGATGGCCGAGGGCACGAAGTGGTCGTAGGCCCCGGCGCCGAGGAACTGGGCGCAGAAGCGGGTGTTCCGGTTCGCCAGGTCCATCATCTGCCAGGCCACTTCCTGCTCGGAGCCCTGGGTCGGCAGGTCCAGGCCCCGCTTCAAGCGCAGCGGCTCCGGGATGCCCGAGAGGAGGTCCTCGGCGCGGGCGACGCCGATGGTGTCCAGAAGGGCTCGATCTTCGGCAGGGGAAGAGGGCAGGTAGCGCATGACGGCCTCAGGAAGAACGGATGAAATCCCAGTTCTTCAGGGTATCAGGCCGAGGCGGGGCCCCCTCCTGTGCAGGCGATCACAGACCGCTTCCCGCAGACCACTCCTCCCCTATCTCCGCTTCCAGAGATCGAAGGGCTGGGTGCCGACGACGACATCGAAGGTCCCGGAGGCGGGGCGGGTGCCCTCCGGCATCCGGAGCTTGAGGAACCCGTAGGAGAGCTCCAGGTAGAACTTGGACAGGAGGGTGGTGCGCAGGAGGAGGCCCGCCCCCTGGGCGCGGACACCGGTCTGGGAGTGGAACAGGGCGTCCGCCTCCCGGGACATCCAGGCCAGGTCGAAGCGGGGCACCACCTCCAGGGTGAGTCCCAGGCCGCTGTAGAAGCGGACGGGCAGGCCGAACCGCACGACCCCGAAGTTGGGGGTCTGGTAGTCCGCGGCCCGGGAGCCCAGGACGAAGGAGGGCCCGCCCAGCACCCACCAGCGGTCCGGCGGCAGGCGGCGCCCCTGGCCCCACTCCAGGTCCAGGTCGGCCCCCAGGGACTCGCTGAAGGCGTGCAGGCCCCGGGCCCGGAAGTAGGCCTGCTGGAAATCCCCCCCCGGCAGGGCGCCGTCCCTCACCTGCCCGGTCCCGCCCCGCGCCCTCAGGAGGAGGCCCTCCCGGGGGAGCGTGTGCCGGTCCAGGTTGTCCCATTCGGCGGACAGGAAGGCCGCGTCCTGGGTCTGGGTGGTGCGGAGCCCGTCCACCAGGAAGGCCACGTTCCGGCGGTCCAGGTCGAGGCTCAGGCGGCCCGTGCCCAGGTTGCTGAACCGGAAGTAGGTCCGCAGCACCAGGTCCGAGGCGCTGATGCGGGCCTCCAGCCCCGGGAGGGGCAGCTGCGGGGTGGTCCAGGTGATCGGGTGCTCCAGCCGCTGCTGCCAGTAGTTCCCGCTGAGCTCCATGCCGGCGCCGGGCGAGAAGCTGAAGGGGGCCCGCAGCGCCATGGTGGCCTGCTGCTGCAGCCGGTTCCGGGCCGCGCTCAGCTCCAGCTCCGAGCCCTTGAAGCCCAGATTCAGGGCGTGGTACGCCAGGCCCAGCTGCCCGCCCAGGCTGCTTTCGTAGCCCAGGGAGAGGTCCAGCCGGTCCTGCTGCTGGGGCACGGGGATGAGGGTGAGGATGGTCCCGCCCCGGCCATCGGGCCGGATGAGATAGTGCAGCTCCGAGAGGTGGAGGCGGTGCTCCGCCAGGGCGATGCGCTGCTGGAGCTCCGCGGGGCGGAAGGGGCGCCCCTCCAGCTGGCCGAGGAGGCGCCGGAGGTGGGCTTCGTCCACGGGCGGGCCGGGCACGGACCAGACCTCCACCTGCGAGATCAGGGGCTCCCGGAGGACCACCTTCAGGCGGCCGGACTCCGGGTCGAAGCCCGATCCGCGGGCATCCACCAGGGGGCTGCCCTCCATGAGCAGGCGGTAGACCATGTGCGACATCTGGCTGCCGAAGACCTCGGGATTGAAAGGCGCCCCGAGCCGGATCTCCTGGGTGAGGGACTGCCGGAGGAGGGTCTGCCAGGCGGGCGGCGCATCCACTTCCAGCTCGCTTACCACGGGGTAGGGCCGAAGGTGGACCACCAGCGTCCGGTCCGCCTCCACCGTGGCCCAGGCCTCCTTGGCGAACCCGTGGACGAGGATCTGCTGGAGCAGGATGTGGACGCCCTGGAGGCGGAAGCCGCCGCCGGGCTCAGGCCTCAGGGAGGAGGAGAACAGCCCCCCGAGCGTGTCGTCGACGGGATAGGGGCTTTCGAAGATCACCCGGTCCGCGGGGAGGATCTCCTGTCCCCCGGACTTCGCCCGCAGGAGGGTGCCCAGCGCCTCCAGGCGCGCATCGAAGGCTTCGCGGCCCTGGAGCACCAGCTTGGGGCCCATGCTCCCGTACTCCAGGAAGGGAGCGTCGCGGATCTCGGGACGGATGAGGAAGTCGGCCGCCGCGCGGCTCTCCCATTGGCGCCGCTCGATCACCAGGTCGAGGCTGCGGGAGGCCACGGAGAAGATGTTCGTGGCCGGGCGGCGCTCCAGGGGCGTGCTGATGTCCACGGCGATGACCACATCGGGATGGAAGGCCTCCTTCGCCGTGCTGACGGGGAGGTTTTCCACCAGGGCGCCGTCCACGTACTGCTGGCCGTCGATCACCACGGGCCGGAAGCCGCCGGGAACGGCCATGGAGGCCCGCACGGCCTCCACCAGGTCGCCGGCGCCGAACACGCGGCCCTGCCCCGTCTCCAGGTTCGTGGCCAGGATCCGGAGGGGGCGCCGCAGCCGGTCGAAGTCGCCTTCGGAGAAGTAGGCGCCCCGGGCCAGCAGGCCCTGGAGGGTGCGCTGGACCTCCAGGCCGCTGCGCAGGCCCTGGGCCAGGCTGGTCTGCCCGTTCTTCCGCTCGATGGACATGAAGGTGGACTCGCGGTCCTCCTGCTCGCCCAGGGTCTCGCCGGGATTGCGCAGCAGGGGCTCCAGGAAGGCCCGGGTCAGGTCCAGGCGGCGGAAGAGGTCCTCGATCTCGCGCCCCGAGAAGCCGCTGGCATGGAGGGCGCCCACCATGGCCCCCGCGCTGGTGCCCGTGATGCTGTCCAGGGGGAAGCCCACCTCCTCGAAGCGCTGGATCACCCCGATGTGGGCCAGGCCCCGGGCCCCGCCCCCGCTGAGGGCCAGGCCCACCCGGGGCATGCCCGGAATCTCCACCCGCGGCACGAAGCGGAACACCATGTCCGGTTCCTGGACCTTGACCTCGATGCGCTGGGGCGCGACGGGCCCCCCGGGCGGCGCCGGAGGAATCCCCTGGGCCCCCAGCAGGACGGGCAGTCCGAGGACCCCCAGGCCCCGCGCCCGGAGCCGCAGGCCCGGTCTCATGCGAGGGCCTTCCCCTGCGCCTCCATGAGGGCCAGGCAGCCAGCCAGCCCCAGGTCCACCAGCCCGTCCGCCTCGGCCCGGCTGAAGGGGCGGCCTTCGCCGGTGCCCTGCAGCTCCACCAGCATCAGCTCGCCTCCCAGCCTGGGCCGCGCAGCCACCAGGTTGCAGTCCACGGCGGCCCGGTGGTCCTCCTCGTACTCGAGATCCAGCGCCAGGCCCCGGCGGCCCTCGCCGGACTCCACGATGCCCGCGCTCACGGCGGCCACCTGGCGCACCAGGGCGGCCTCGAGCTCCTTCGATCGGAGGGCCAGGGCCACGGCCACCCAGGCGCCCGTGATCGAGGCGCAGCGGGTGCCGCCGTCGGCGTTCAGCACGTCGCAGTCCACGGTGAGGGTGCGCTCGCCCAGGGCGGCCAGGTCCACGGCCTGGCGCAGGCTGCGGCCGATGAGCCGCTGGATCTCCACCGTGCGGCCCTGCTGCTTCCCCCGGGCCGCCTCGCGGTCTGACCGCGTGTTCGTGGCCGCGGGCAGCATGCCGTACTCCGCCGTTAGCCAGCCCGTGCCGCGCCCCTTCATCCAGCCCGGCACCTTCTCCTCGAGGCTGGCCGAGCAGAGCACATGGGTGCGCCCCATCTTCACGAGGCAGGATCCGGCCGCGTGGAGCTGGACGCCGGTTTCAAATTCCAGGCTTCGGAGCTCGTCGCCGCGGCGCATCAGCACCCCTTCCCTTCGATCTTGTCCACGCGCCGCTGGTGGCGCCCCCCTTCGAAAGGTGTTTCCAGGAACAATTTCAGGTAGTATTCCGCCTTGAGCGGATCCGTCAGCCGCTGGCCGAAAGCGATGGCGTTCGCGTCATTGTGCTGCCGTGCCAGCGCCGCGTGCTCAGGGGAGGTCACCAGCGCGCAGCGGATGCCAGCATGGCGGTTGGCCGCGATGCTGATGCCGATGCCGGATCCGCAGACCAGCACCAGGCGCTCCCACCGGTCCCGGCCCTCCGCCGCCCGATGCGCGAAATCCGGGTAGTCCACCGAGGCCGTTCCATCCGTGCCGAAATCCACCACCTCATGCCCCTGCCCCGCCGCCCAGGCCTTGAGCCGCTCCTTCAGGTCGAATCCCGCATGATCGCTTGCAAACCCGAGTCTCATCGCCCTGCTCCCTGGCCCTCAGCCTACCGCTTCCAGCCGGGCGACGCCGCATGCTGAATCCCTTCCTCCAGTACCGACCCCAGGACCGGGGCTTCCTGCTCTGCATGCCCGAGGCGGTGGAACCCGCCGAGTGGGCCCGCGCCCTCCGGACCCTGCCCGGCGAGCTGCAGGGCCGCGAGCGCCTCACCCCCGCCAAGGCCCAGGTCTTCCTGCCGGACGCCACCCTGGTGGAGATGCACGCCCTGCCTCTGCGCTGGCAGCGGGCCTACCCCTGGCTCTCCTCCCTGGCCCTGCGCCCCGGGAATGCCGGCCCCACCCTGCGCTACTGGGCCGCGGCCCTGCGCCTCCTCCAGTCCCTGGTGGTCCGCGGCGCCCTCCTGCCCCAGCTGGATACCAAGGGTAATCCCTGGAAGGCCCGCTGGGGCGTGAGCCTCACCAGCCCCCTGGACCGCCGGGCCATGCGCCAGCTGGCGGAGGCGATGCCCCCGGCGGCCCTGGCCTTCCCGGAGAACGACACCTGGGCCTTCACCAAGACCATCGCCTTGGGCGAGCTGGACGCCTTCGACATCGAGGACGACCTGGCCATGCCGCCCTCCGTGGACGCGGTGCTGTCGGCCTTCCTGGAGGATGGCGCCGACTTCGTCATGCGCTTCGTCGCCGGCGGCCTGCGGGCCGGGGACGATCCCCGCCTGGGCCTCATCCACCGGCTGCGGGGCCACAAGCGGGACCGGCTGCCCTGGGACGAGCGCCTCATGGTGGCCCTCTCCCACCAGCTGCCGGAGTTCCCCACCATCGGCATCACCGAGCGCACCCTGGGCGAGCAGCTGGCCCAATGGAGCGAGGGCGCCCGGCCCCAGTGGGTGCGGCCGCGCCTGGCCCTGGAGGCCCCGCCCGTGCCCAGCCACGACCAGGCCGTGCAGGAGGCTGACCGGCTGGCGGAGGAGGGCTGGATCCTCAAGGTGGGCCTGGAGACCGAGGCGGGCACCGACATCGGCGTGGCCAAGCTCTGGGAACCCAGCACCGAGCCCGAGGTACTCCAGGCGCGGCAGGTCCTGCTGCGGGGCCTGGCCCGGGCCGTGCCCTTCTTCCCCGCCCTGGAGCGGGCCCTGGCGGGCCAGCGCCCCGAGGACCTGCTGCTCCGCCCCACGGAGGCCTGGGGCTTCCTCACGAAGGGCGCCGCCCAGCTCAAGGAGGCGGGCTTCCTCGTCCACATCCCCGAGGGGCTGGCGGATTTCGGCGGCGCCAAGCGCCTGCGCGCCAAGGTGCGCCTGGGCGCCCGCAGCGTGGAGGAGGCCGATCCCACCGCCCAGGCGGGCCTGGAGGGCAATGTCAGCGCCGACTGGTCCCTCATGCTGGGCGACGACGCCCTGAGCGTGGAGGACTTCGCCCAGATGGCGAGCCTCAAGCACCCGCTGGTGGCCTGGAAGGGCAAGTGGGTGGCGCTCGATCCCGAGACCCTCAAGCAGATCTCCACGGTCCTCCAGGCCAGCCGCGGCGCGGGCTTCGAGAGCATGACCAAGGGCGAGGCCCTAGCGGCGGCCCTCACGGGCACGGCGCGCATCCCCGGCGTCAGCGAGGCCATCGAGGTCGAAGTGGCCGGCGACTTCGGCGCCGCCCTCGAGGACCTGAAGATCCTGCCCGACAAGCCCATCACCCAGCCCGCCAGCTTCCACGGCCAGCTGCGCCCCTACCAGCTGCGGGGCCTGGCCTGGCTGGAGGGCCTGTCGCGGCTCGGCCTGGGCGGCATCCTGGCCGACGACATGGGCCTGGGCAAGACCATCCAGGTGCTGGCCCTGCTGCTGCACCGCCAGGAACAGAGCCCCCAGCACGGACCCGCCACCCTGCTGGTCTGCCCCACCTCGCTGTTGGGCAACTGGGAGCGCGAGCTGGCCAAGTTCGCGCCCACCCTGCCGGTCTTCGTGCACCACGGCAACAACCGCGACCGTTTGCCCGACGCCTTCAGGCCCCACACCCTGGTGCTCACCACCTACGGCGTGGTGAGGCGCGAGGAGGACACCTTCTCCGCCCGTGCCTGGGGCATGGTGGTGGTGGACGAGGCCCAGGCCATCAAGAACGCCGGGTCCGCCCAGGCCAAGGCCGTGCGCAGGCTGCGCGGGAACTTCCGCCTGGCCCTTACGGGCACGCCCATCGAGAACCGCCTGACCGAGCTGTGGGCCATCATGAGCGCCGGCCTGCCGGGCTACCTTGGCAGCGAGTCCCAGTTTAAGGAGCGCTTCGCCACGCCCATCGAGAAGTACCGCGACCCGGACGCCGCGGCCGAACTGCGCCAGCGCATCGGTCCCTTCATCCTCCGCCGCCTCAAGAGCGACAAGGCCATCATCCAGGACCTGCCCGAGAAGCAGGAGATGAAGGTCTTCACCACGCTCAGCCGCGAGCAGGCCGAGCTCTACCAGTACCGCGTCGAGAAGATGGACGAGGAGCTGGAGGCCGCCACGGGCATCGAACGCCGGGGCCGCATCCTGGCCCTGCTCACGCACCTCAAGCAGATCTGCAACCACCCCAGCCAGTTCCTGAAGGCCCAGGGCCCCTACAAGGGCCGCAGCGGCAAGCTGGACCGCCTCACGGAGATGCTGGAGGAGGTCGTCGAGGCCGGCGAGCGGGCCCTGGTCTTCACCCAGTTCAAGGAGATGGGGGACCGGCTCCAGGTCCACCTCCAGGAGGCGCTCGGCTTCGAGCCTCCCTTCCTCCACGGTGGCACCACCCGCGCGGGTCGCGACGAGCTGGTGCGCAGCTTCCAGGAGGACCCGGACTCCGCGCCGGTGCTGCTGCTGAGCCTGAAGGCCGGCGGCGTGGGCCTGAACCTCACGGCCGCCACCCACGTCTTCCACTTCGACCGCTGGTGGAACCCGGCTGTGGAGGACCAGGCCACGGACCGCACCTACCGCATCGGCCAGACGAAGAACGTGCAGGTGCACAAGCTCGTCACCATCGGCACCCTGGAGGAGAAGATCGACGCCCTGCTGGAGACCAAGCGGGACCTCGCGGACCGCGTGGTGGGCACGGGCGAGGGCTGGCTCACGGAGCTGGACGACGACGCCCTGCGCCGCCTGGTGGCCCTGGACCCCGACGCCGAGCTGATGGATCCCGATGAAGGCAACGGTGAGGAGCCGCCTGCGCCGAAACCCCCGCGCCGGAAGGCCAAGGAGGTGGCGCCATGATGAGCCACGCCGACCGCTTCGGCACCACCTGGTGGGGCCGCCTCTGGATCCAGGGTCTCGAGAAGCTGGGGGACGACTACGAGAACCGCCTCCCTCGCGGCAAGAAGTACGCGGAGGACGGCCACGTATCGCACTTCGGCGTGCAACCCGGCGAGATCCAGGCCAGGGTCCACGGCCGCAAGACCTACAACGTGACGCTCGGCCTGCCCGCCCTCACGGCCGCCCAGTGGGAGAAAGCCCTCGCCCGCATCGCCCAGGAGAGCCGCTTCGTGGCCTCCCTGCTGGCGGGTGAGATGCCCCAGGGCCTGGACGAGACCTTCCGCGAGGCGGGCGCCAGCCTCTACCCCCGCGTGCCCAAGGAGCTGCAGACCCACTGCGACTGCCCGGACTGGGCCAACCCCTGCAAGCATGTGGCCGCCGTCTGCTACGTGATGGCGGAGGCCCTGGACCGCGACCCCTGGCTGCTCTTCGACCTGCGCGGGAAGTCCCGCGACGAGGTCATGCAGGCCCTCCAGGCCGCGCTTGATGCCGCCGCCGTGGCCGCCCCCAAGAAGCGTGGGCGTCCGCCGAAGAAGCAGACCACCGTGGCGGACCTCCTCCGCCAGGAGCAGGCCCAGCCCGAGCCCTGGCGCCACCTGCCGGAGGAGGCCTACGACGCCCTGCCCATGCCCCTTCCCGAGATCGCGATCCCGCGGATGATCCCCCCGGATCCCTCCGTGTTCACCCAGCTGGGCCCCCTGCCCCACGCGCGCATCGAGACCAGCCTCTGCCTGGCGGCTCTCATGCACCGCACGGCCCAGTGGGTGCTCCAGCAGATCGAGGAGGGCCCCCGCCGCCTCGATGACGGCGAGGCCGAAGGCGAGCTGGAGCAGCCTGCCTCCCCCTTCGACACGCCTCTGCCGCCCCCGGCCCGGCCCGGCCGCAACTGGCGCCACAAGAAGCGGCGCTGGGGGAAAAAGGGCGCACAATAACCGGTTCCAGGAGTTTCCATGCGCGCCATCGCCACGCCCACCGCCCCCGCCGCCATTGGCCCCTACAGCCAGGCCCAGATCTCCGGCGGCCATCTCTTCACCTCCGGCCAGATCCCCCTCGTGCCCGAGACCATGGAGATGGTGACCGGCCCCATCGAAGCCCAGGCGGCGCAGGTGCTGAAGAACCTCAGCGCCGTGCTGGCCGCCTCCAACACCAGCTGGGACCGCGTGGTGAAGACCACGGTCTTCCTCACGGACATGGGCGACTTCGCCGCCTTCAACGCCGTCTACGAGCAGGCCCTGGGCGGCGCCAAACCTGCCCGCAGCACCGTGGCCGTGGCCGCCCTGCCCCGCGGGGCCAAAGTCGAGATCGAGCTCATCGCCGAAGTCTAGATTCCCCGTTCCCCAACAAGAAAGGCGCGGGACTTCCCGCGCCTTTCTTCTGGTCGGCTTTCTCTCAGTTGGCGCGCAGGCGCTTCCGGTAGAGCTGGGCGATCTCGGCGGGCAGGGGGTAGAGGGAGGCCTGGGTCACGGCGGTCTGCCCCTGGCGGGAGAGGACGTAGTTCAGGAATTCGGAGAGGGCGGGCGGGAGCGGCTTGCCCGGGGCGCGGTTCACGTAGAAGTAGTAGGTCCGTGACAGGGGGTACTTGCCCGACACCACGTTCTCCTGCGTGGGCGCCACGGCCTCCTTGGCCTGCAGGGGCGTCACGGCGAGGGTCTTGTTCCGGGACAGCCAGTTGGAGAGGGTGGCGATGCCCAGGCCGTTGGCGTCCATCATCACGGCCTCCGCGATGCTGGGCCAGTCCACCTGGTCCCGCACCGTGGGCTTGTACTGGCCCTTGAGCAGCACCAGCTCGTTGATGGCGGCGCGGGAGGCCGTGCCCTCGGCGCGCATGTAGAGGTGGATGGGGCGCTTGCTGTAGTCCCCGCGGACCCCCAGGTCACCCCAGGCCTCCACGGCGGAATCGGACTTGTAGCCGGCCTTGCGGGACACGGAATAGGCCGCGTCCAGCTGGTCCATGCCGATCTCCTTGATGGGGTTCCCGGCGTTCACGAAGACGATGAAGGCGTCGTAGCAGGCCACCAGCTTGGTGGGCGCGTAGCCGAACTTCTTCTCGAAGGCCTGGTGCTCGGCGAGGCTCAGCTCCCGGGCCATGTGGATCATGGGCGCCCCCTCCATCAGGGCCTTCACGGCGGTGGTGGACAGGCCGTTGGTGACCTTGAACTGGGCCTGGGGTTGGAGGGCCCTGAAGCCGGCCCTCCACTCCTCCATGACGTCCGTCAGGGAGTCGGCGCCGATGCTTTCGATCATCGTGTTGACGCCCACCACCGGCGCGTAGGAAGGCAGGCCGGGATCCAGCTTGGAGGCGTGCTGGATGACCCCTTGGCTGAGCAGGAGGGTGCTGGCCGCGAGGGCGAAGAAGAGCGAACGCATGGAAACTCCTGGGGAACAGGACAGACAGCCACCTGGGCAAGATCAGCCCCCGGACGGGATTCGGGCGGAGCAGGCCCCCAAAGTTTAGTATGTTTACTGAAATTTCTAAGTAATTTTACTAGGCATTTTGATTGTCATCGTCAAAATACCATTCCCGGCCTCAGGGCAGGCCCAGCCGCGCCCGCAGCGCCGGGGCCGCGCCGCGGCTGACCTCCAGCTCGGCCCCTCCAGCCAGGCGCACGAGGAGCCGCCCGGAGTCCCCGGCCCTCACGCCGGACACGGCCTCAGGCCGGATGAGCAGGTGGCGGTGGCCGCGCACCACCCGGTTCCCCAGAGCCGCCTCGGCCTCCGCCAGGGTCTTCCAGGTGGTCCGCAGGCGCTCCCCGGCGAAGGCCCACACGGCGCCGTCCTCGAAGAGGAAGTGCGTGGTCCTCGCCAGGTCCACCAGCACCAGGCCCTCGCCCGCCCGCACGGGGAAGCGGAAGGGCCCCGCGGGCCGGCCGGTTCCGCCCCCCGGCAGGGCCCGCAGCCGCTGGAGGGTGGCCGCCAGCCGCTCGGCGGTCACAGGCTTGAGCAGGTAGTCCGTGGCGGCCTGCTCGAAGGCCCGCACGGCATGCTCCGCATAGGCCGTCACGAAGACCACGGGGACGGGCCGTGGCAGGTCGGCCGTCACGTCCAGCCCCGTGAGGCCGGGCATCTGGATGTCCAGGAACAGGGCGTCCACCGGTTCGCCACGGGACAGCCAATCCAGCACGGCGGGCCCGTCCTCCAGCTCGGCGACGACCTCGCAGCCGGCCTCGCGGAGCAGCCGCGACAGGCGCCGCAGGTTGAACGGCTCGTCCTCGGCCACCAGGACGCGCAGGGTGGATCCGTTCATGCCTCCACCTCCAGCACCAATTCGGCCACGGTCCAGTCCCCCTCGCGGCGGAGCCGCAGGGCCTCTGCCGGAGCCCCCAGGAGGCCCAGGCGCTCCCGCAGGTTCCGCAGGCCCATGCCCGGGCCCTCCCCGGGGCCCTCCTCCGGCGGCGCCGGCCCGGTGTTGGCCACGCGCACATGGAGCCGGCCCGCCTCCCGGGCCACCCGCACGTCGAGGCTGCCGCCCCCCACCGCCACGGAGACGCCGTGCTTCAGCGCATTCTCCACCAGGGGCTGGATCATCAGGGGGGGCACCTCCAGGCCATCCAGGGCCTCGGGCCAGTCCCAGCGCTCACGGAGGCGCCGGCCCAGGCGGAGGCGCTCCAGGGCCAAGTGGCCCTCCACCAGGCGGCGCTCGTCGCCCAGGGGGGCCCGCAGGCGCGAACCATGGACCAGCAGGGCCCGCAGCAGCTCCGACAGGTTCACCAGGGCGGCCTCCGCCGCCGCCGGGTCCTCCCGCACCAGCTCCGTGAGGCCGCTGATGGCGTTGAAGAGCACGTGGGGGTTCATCTGCCCCTGGAGGACCCGGGCCTGGGCCTCGTCCGCCGCCCGGCGGGCCGCCGCCACCTGGAGCTCCGCCCGCTCCCGGTCCGCCAGGACCCAGCCCAGCAGGAGGCCGAAGCAGAGGTGGGCCACGCCGAACACCCAGTAGCGCGGATGTATGGGAATGAGCCTCGGCTCCTCCCGCCGCGGTCCCATGCCCCGGCGCGGCCCCGGATGCTCCGCCGGACGCTCCATGGCGCCGGGGCCCGGGCCGGGTCCGGGCCCCCGGCCGAAGGGGGGCGGCCCCCCCGCCGGCCCCAGGAGCAGGAGGATGGCGAAGGTCAGCGTCGCCATCCAGGGGAGGGCCTGGATCGCCCCGCGCAGGGGGCCGGCCATGGGGCGCCCGTCCCCGGTCCACTGCCAGGGCAGGGGCGCCAGGACGAGGAAGAGGGCCACCCACAGCGAGGGGGTGAGGGCCTCCGCAACCCCCGGCCAGCGGAGGCCCATCAGGGCCCGGGCGCCGTTCCAGGCCAGGCCGAACAGCAGGGCGGCGCCCCAGGTGCGGGGGCGCCGCGTCCGCTGCCAGGTAGCCTGGAGGACCGCTGAAGCGCGCATGCCCTCAGGATCGCATCAGAAGGCCGGAGCCGGCGGCTCGCCGGGGTTCATGCCCCCGCCGGGCCCGCGACCGCGGCCGCCGCGGGGGCCCATGCCCATGCCCCCGATGCCGGACCCCCGCTTCTCGAACTGGGCCTTCTGCTCGGGGGTGAGGATGGGCAGGATCTCCTGCCGGGCCGCCCGGTGCTCGAGCATCAGGTCGAACTGGGCCGCCGAGGCCTTCTCGTGCAGGGACTGGAGCGTCTTGGGGTCCGTGGCCAGGTTGGCCATGGCCTCGCGGAAGGCCTTGTGGGCTGCGGCCGCAGTCTCGCCCTTGGTCTTGAAGGCGGCCTGATGGCGCTCATGGATGGCCTTCACCTGGGCCTGCTGGGCCTCGGTGAGGTTCAGGCCCATGAGGGCCCGCCCGTCGCCGCGTCCGTGGCGGGGGCCCTGGCCGAAGCCCGGGCCGGGGTCCTGGGCGGAGAGGGAGGCGCCCAGGGCCAGCAGGGCGCCGGCGAGGGCGGCGAATCGGAGGGTGGAGGTGGTCATGGAATCTCCTGGGACGGGGACGGAACATCCGTCCACCCCAAGAGATGCCCCCGGCACCGGTTTGGTGGAGCCCCGCCCGTCGAATGGCAGAAAGAGGGGATCGAATCGCAGAAAGCGGGGGTCGGACGGCGCCTACTCCTCCTCGGTCTCCCCGATGTCTTCCTCGATGGCTTCCCAGCGCCGGTGGGCCTGGAAGGCCGGATCCTGGAGCCGGGCCAGGAAGTCTGCCATCCGGGGGCCCCAGGCCGAGCTTCCCGCGCAGCCGCCGGGCGCGTGGGGCAGCAGCTCCGCCGGGGCCTCTTCGAGGCAGAGCTGGGTGAGGATGAGGCTCTGCCGGTAGCTCTCGCCCACGGGGGTGAGGTTGGCTGCCAGGGTCTCCAGGGCCTCAGCCACGGGCGCGTCTTCGGGGAGGGCCTCCACCTCCGTCTCCAGGAGGGCCACGGTCTTCAGCCGCGCCGCCAGCAGCTTGAGGTGCAGGCGCTCCAGGTCCCGCCGGGCGGCCCCCCGGGCCAGGGCATGGGCCGCGTCCTCCAGGTGGGGGTGGAGCTTGCGGAACAGCAGGGAGAGGGCGGTTTCCGCCGCAGACAGGGGGACGGCTTCGGTCATGCTCCCAGCCTACTACCGGCCCCCTTGAACCGATTGGACGGACGGGCCTCCCTGGTTCAGCATGGGAGGCGGGAGACCCCGTGACCGCTTCGGACCTGCTCGATCTGACGACCCTCCAGAACCTGGTGGAGCTGGACGACGGCAGCCACGGACTGGTGCAGGAGATGATCGGCATCTTCAGGGAGGACACCCAGGGGCGCATCGAGGACATCCTCGCGGCCGCGGCCGGCCGGGATGCCGAAGCCTTCTCCCGGGCCTCCCACGCCCTCAAGGGGGGCGCCGGTGCCCTGGGCGCCAAGAGCCTGCGCACCCTGGCGGCGGAGCTGGAGGCCCTGGGCCGGGACGGTTCCGTGGAGGCCGGCCCGGACCTGCGGAGCCGGCTGGAGTCCCTCTTCCGGGAGAGCCTCGCGGCCCTGGAGGCCTACGTGGCTGAAGGCCAGTCCCGCCGATCCTGAGCCTAGAGGTCGTATCAAAACCCCGACGGGGCCGCGATGAAGCCAGGCGGGATGCACCGCAGATATCTTTACGTCTCGCGTATCGCCAAAGGCGATACCGAGAGGGAAGCGCCCGCAGGGCGATGCGGGACATCGTCCAAGGGCGGTGACGCCGCGGGGCGCCCGCCTGGTTTCATCCCTCCGGGCGAGGGCACCGGGCGTCGCGATGCCGCGTCAAGCTCGTCGCGCGTAGTGCCCGCTACGCATCTCCTCGCTTTCCTCGCCTCGCTCGCCCGGTTCCCTCGCGCGGCCACGTGGGGGTTTTGATACGACCTCTTAGGGCTCTCCGAAGGACTTCACGCCGGTGGCGCCCTTGGGTGGCGGCTGATCGCTGATCTGGACCCGGCCGTCGCCGTCGGTCCACTGGTAGATGCGCGTGGCGGCCCGCTGCTGGGCTGTGGGCTCGGGCACGGTCTTCTCCTCGTCCACCTTGAACCCGCCCCGCCCCTTCTTCAGCAGGGCCATGCTGCCCGCCAGCCTGGGATCCGGCTGGACGGCCCGGCGCTGGTAGAGGTCGAGCACCTTGGGCACGTAGGCCCGCGTCTCCCGGTAGGGCGGGACGCCCTTGTAGCGGTTCACGGCGCCTTCCCCGGCGTTGTAGGCCGCCACCACCTTGTGCAGGTCGCCCTCGTAGTAGCCGTGGAGCCACTTGAGGTACTTCACACCCCCGCTGATGTTCTGGCGGGGATCGAAGGGATCCAGCACGCCGAAGCGCTCGGCCGTCGAGGGCATGAGCTGCATGAGGCCCAGGGCCCCGGCCTTGGAGCGGGCCTTGTAGTTGAAGGCGCTTTCCGCCTGGATGATGGCCCGGGCCAGGTGGATGTCCACGCCCTCAGCCTGGGCGATCTCATCCACCAGCGCGATGAGTTCGGGGCTCTTCAGGGCCCGGGCCATCTCCGCGGGCGTGACCGCGAGGCGCACCTTCCCCACGCCCACGTGCTTGAGAATGAGCCCCTGCCCCTTCATGTAGCTGGGCGGCAGGTTGTTGATCACCAGCCGGCCCTGCTTGTCGTAGTAGGTGTAGAGGTAGGTGATGCCGGGTTTCCCAGCGGCCCGCGAAGCCTTCGGCACCCCGGCGGCGAGGGCCAGGCTGGCGCAGGAGAGGATCAGGGCGGAACGCAGCATCTGGCTCCATGATACGGCCTTGCGATCGAGCGAAAAAAGAACGAATAATAACTCATGGAACCCCCCATGCCCAGATCCGAACTGCTGCTCTACGAGGCCGACGACGGCCAGACCCGGGTGCAGGTTCGGCTGGAGGACGAGACGGTCTGGCTGTCGCAGCGGCAGATGGCCGAGCTGTTCCAGAAATCCATTCCAACCATCAACGAGCACATTCAAAACATTTACGAGGAGGGAGAGCTTCAGCCTGAAGCAACCCTTCGGAATTTCCGAATGGTTCAGATCGAGGGCACCCGTGAAGTGGGGCGAGACATCGCGTTCTACAACCTCGACGTGATCATTTCCGTGGGCTACCGCGTGTGCTCCCACCGCGGCACGCAGTTCCGCATCTGGGCCACTCAACGGCTGAGGGAATACATCGTCAAGGGTTTCGTCCTGGATGACGAGCGGTTGAAGCATCCCCCCGCGGAAGGTTCGGGCCTGCCGGACCGCTTCAACAAACTGCTGGAGCGCATCCGCGACATCCGGGCCAGCGAGCGGCGCATGTATCTCCGCGTGAGGGAGATCTTTGCCATGGCCTCGGATTATGCCCCTTCGCAAGCCGAGACGGCGGCGTTCTTCAGCGTCATCCAGAACAAGCTGCACTTCGCCGCCACAGGCAAGACCGCCGCAGAACTGATCCTCGAACGGGCCGACAGCGCACGACCTCACATGGGCCTCACCCACTGGATCTCCGGGCGTGCAGAAGGCCGATGTGACGGTCGCCAAGAACCATCTGTCCGAGGCCGAGATCGGTGAACTGAATCGCATCGTGGCCATGTGGCTGGATTTTGCCGAGGACCAGGCGCGGCGCCGGAAGGAAACCTTCCTGAAGGACTGGACCGAACGCCTCGATGCTTTCCTAGCCTTCAACGACCGCGAAGTTCTATCCAGTCCTGGGCATGCATCGAGAGAGCAGGCCGACCTCCATGCGAAACGGGAATATGAGCGATTCGCTGCGGAGCGGCGGACTCGTCTGGAAGCGGAAGGAGAAGCCTTCAACCTGAGGACGCTCGAAGCCGCCGCCATGGTGCGGCTCCAGACGAAGGAATCCCCCACGCCCGCGAAGCGCCGGAAAGCGAAGTAGGCGGCCGCGTGGCATAGCCTCTTTGCAGGGGCCGGACGGCCGGCTACATGTTTCTGCGGTACTGCCCGCCGACTTCATAAAGGGCGCTGCTGATCTGGCCGAGGCTGCAGACCTTGGCGGCGTCGAGCAGGGCCAGGAAGAGGTTGCCGCGGGCCTGGGCGACCTCCTTGAGGCGGACCAGCGCGGCGGGGGCGCGATCGGCGTTGCGGGTGTGGAAGGCCGCCAGGTTGTGGATCTGCTGCTGCTTCTCCGCCTCCGTGCTGCGGATCAGCTCCGGGGCGCCCAGTTCCTTGGGTGCGGGGTTCAGGAAGGTGTTCACGCCCACGATGGGCAGCTCCCCGCTGTGCTTGAGGTGCTCGTAGTGCATGGACTCTTCCTGGATCTTGCCCCGCTGGTACATGGTCTCCATGGCGCCCAGCACGCCGCCCCGGTCCGCGATGCGTCGGAACTCCATGAGCACGGCCTCCTCCACCAGCTCCGTCATCTGCTCGATGAGGAAGGAGCCCTGGAGCGGGTTCTCGTTCTTCGCCTCGCCCAGCTCGCGGTTGATGATGAGCTGGATGGCGATGGCCCGGCGCACGCTCTCCTCGGTGGGCGTGGTGATGGCCTCGTCGTAGGCGTTGGTGTGCAGGCTGTTGCAGTTGTCGTAGATCGCGTACAACGCTTGCAGCGTCGTGCGGATGTCATTGAAATCAATTTCCTGGGCATGGAGCGAGCGGCCCGAGGTCTGGATGTGGTACTTGAGCTTCTGGGAGCGGTCGTTGGCGCCGTACTTCTCCTTCATGGCCACGGACCAGATGCGCCGGGCCACGCGGCCGATGACGCTGTACTCGGGATCGAGGCCGTTGCTGAAGAAGAAGCTGAGGTTCGGCGCGAAATCGTCGATGTGCATGCCCCGGGAGAGGTAGTACTCGACGAAGGTGAAGCCGTTGGCCAGGGTGAAGGCCAGCTGGCTGATGGGGTTCGCGCCGGCCTCGGCGATGTGGTAGCCGCTGATGCTCACCGAGTAGAAGTTGCGGATCTTCTCCTCGATGAAGGTCTGCTGGATGTCGCCCATGACCTTGAGGCTGAACTCCGTGCTGAAGATGCAGGTGTTCTGGGCCTGGTCCTCCTTGAGGATGTCGGCCTGCACGGTGCCGCGCACGGTCTGGAGGGCTTCCGTGCGGAGCTTGGCATAGACATCCGCGGGCAGCACCTCGTCGGCCGTCACGCCCAGCAGCGCCAGGCCCAGGCCGTCGTTGCCCTCGGGCAGGGCGCCCTCGTAGCGGGGGCGGGCCAGACCCTTGGCGGCGTAGAGCGCGTCGATCTTCTTCTGGGCCTCATCGAGCTTCCCATGCTCCTTCAGCCAGGCCTCGGCCCGCTGATCGATGGCGGCGTTGAGGAAGAAGGCCAGCATGGTGGGCGCGGGGCCGTTGATGGTCATGCTCACGCTGGTGGTGGGGCAGAGCAGGTCGAAGCCCGAGTAGAGCTTCTTGGCGTCGTCCACGGTGCAGACGGACACGCCGCTGTTGCCGATCTTGCCGTAGATGTCGGGCCGGACGTGGGGGTCCTCACCGTAGAGGGTGACACTGTCGAAGGCGGTGCTGAGGCGCACGGCGGGCTGGCCCTTGCTCACGTAGTGGAAGCGCTTGTTGGTGCGCTCGGGCGTGCCCTCCCCGGCGAACATGCGGGTGGGATCCTCGCCCACGCGCTTGTACTCGAAGACGCCCGCCGTGTAGGGGAAGCGGCCCGGCAGGTTCTCCAGCAGCTGCCAGCGCAGCAGCTCGCCCCAGCCCGAGAAGGGCGGGAGCGCGACCTTGGGCACCATGGAGCCGCTGAGCGATACGGTGTAGTTGGCGGTGCGGATCTCCTTGCCACGCACCACGTAGACGTTCTCGGGCTCGGTGTAGCTGCGCTTCAGCTCGGCCCATTCGTGGATGAGGCGGCGGCTCTCGGCGTGCAGCTCGCCCAGGTGCTCCTGGTAGCGCTGGCGCAGCACCAGGATGGCCGTGCCCTGGTCGCCTTCCCCGGCTTCGGTGAGGCGGGCCGCATCATAGAACCCCCCGGCCGGGGGCACCTTGTCGCCCAGGGCGCTCAGGCTGATCCAGAGGGCGTGGGCCAGCTCGGCGGTCTCCGCCTGGCGGCGGGTCCAGGCCTTGTAGCCCTGCACGGCATCGGCGATCTCCGCCAGGTAGCGCACCCGCTCCGGCGGGATGATGGCGGCGCGGCGGGGGCTCCCGGGCTCGGCCTCGAGCTTGGGTGCCCAGTCCACGCCCGTCTTGGCGGCCAGGGCCTTCACCAGGTTCACGAAGAGCCAGTTGGTGGCGGGGTCGTTGAACTGGCTGGCGCAGGTGGCATAGACCGGCATGTCGTCGGAGGGTTCGCTGAAGCGCTTGTGGGCCCGCTGGTACTGCTTGCGCACGTCCCGCAGGGCGTCCTCGGCGCCGCGCTTGTCGGCCTTGTTCAGCACGACGAGGTCGGCGAAGTCCAGCATGTCGATCTTCTCGAGCTGGCTGGCCGCGCCGTACTCCGGCGTCATCACGTACATCGAGAGATCCACCAGGTCCGCGATCTCGCTGTCGCTCTGGCCGATGCCCGCGGTCTCGACGATCACCAGGTCGTAGCCCTCAGCCTTGGCGGCGGCGATGCTGGCCACCAGGGCCTCGCTGGTGGCCCGGTGGGCGGCGCCCCGGGTGGCCAGGCTGCGCATGAAGACCCGGTCCCGCAGCTCCGGATGGTAGAGCGAGTTCATGCGGATGCGGTCACCCAGCAGGGCGCCGCCGGTCTTGCGCTTGGTGGGGTCCACGCTGAGAACCGCGACGCGGTTCTCAGGAAAATCAACCAGGAAGCGGCGGAGGAGTTCGTCGATGAGCGAGGACTTGCCGGCGCCGCCCGTGCCGGTGATGCCGAGGACGGGCACCTTCTTCGCGGGCGTTTCGAACCTACCCGCGGCGCCTGCCTCGACTTCGGTGATCTTCCGGGCCAAGGGCAGCGCCGCGGGCCGGGTCTGCGGATCGAAGTCGCAGCGCTCGACCATGTCGTCGATCATGCCCTGGAGGCCCATGTGGCGGCCGTCCTCGGGGCTGTAGATGCGGGCCACGCCGTAGGCCTCCAGCTCCCGGATCTCCTCGGGGACGATGACGCCGCCGCCGCCGCCGAAGACCTGGATGTGGCCGGCGCCCCGCTCCTTCAGCAGGTCCACCATGTACTTGAAGAACTCCACGTGGCCGCCCTGGTAGCTGGAGAGGGCGATGCCCTGGGCGTCCTCCTGGATGGCGGTCTCCACGATGTCCTGCACGGAGCGGTTGTGGCCCAGGTGGATCACCTCGCAGCCCGTGGCCTGGATGATGCGCCGCATGATGTTGATGGCGGCATCGTGGCCGTCGAAGAGGCTGGCGGCGGTGACGAAGCGGATCTTGTGCTTCGGCAGGTAGCCGTCGGCTCCGTGGGCGGTGGCTGGCGCGGTGAGTGTGGACATGGAACCCCCGTTCGGGCGAACCTCCAGTCTACCGGGGCCGGTCCCGCTTCCGAAGGTGCAGATCACCCCGGGGTCAGTTGTCCTCCAGGAGGCCGACCGGGAAGCGCTCCTCCATCAGGCTCTGGCGCTCGCGCAGGTGCTGCATGAGGGCCTTCCACTTGGGCAGGCCCCGGAGCGGCTCCAGCATGGGACTGCGCTCGTACCACTCGGTGCAGCCGAAGCCCCGGGCGAAGGCGCGTCCAGCCATGTCCATGGCGCTGGCGCGGTCGCCGATCAGGGCGTAGGCCTCCGCCAGGCGCAGGGTGAACTCGCCGTCGGGCTCCCGCATGCCGATGCGCTCCTGGTCGTATTCCCGCAGCTTCGTCCAGGCCTCGTCCTTGCGGCCCTCCAGGATCAGGTCGTAGATCTGGCTCAGGCGGAGGATGTTCGGGTAGCCGTTCGCCAGGGTGGCGGCGGCCTTGAACTCCCGCTGGGCCGTGGCCTGATCCCCCCGCACCAGCGCCAGGTAGCCGCGGTAGAAGGGCAGCACGCCCGACGTGCTGCGCAGATGGCCCGGCTGATCCCGGAGCCCCGCCTCGAAGCGCTGGATCTCTCCGGTGTAGAGGTAGGTGATGTCCACGGCCTGGGGTTGGAGGCTGGCGAAGGCCAGCCGGTCCCGCAGGTCCATGGCCTGCCGGGCCAGGGGCAGCAGGCCCGCCCCCCGGGCGGCATAGGCGATGCCCGTGAGGAGGGTGGGGTTGTGGGGCTGGCGGCGGCGGGCCTCCAGCAGGAGGGTCAGGGCCTCGGCCTGGTTGCCGCCATCCGCCTTGAGCAGGGACAAGAGGAAGACGCCCCGGGGGTGGTAGGGCTCCAGGCTGAGCCCCCGCAGGAGCACGATCTCCGTCTCGGACTGCTCCTGCCGGAAGGCGGCCGGATTGTTCAGCATGCGCCGGTAGCGCAGGTTCCCGAGGAGGACCCAGAGGGTGGCGCAGGAGGGCTCCTTGGCCGCGGCCCGCTCCGCCAGGGCGAAGGCTTCGTCCAGCTGCTCGTTCCGCAGCCGCCGGGCGCTGGCCCCGATCATGTCCCAGAAGCTGTCGGGCTGCCGGGGGACCAGGGGTGAAGCGGCAGGGGCGCGGAGGGCCTTGGGGAACCCCGCGAGGAAGGCCTCGAAGGCCGCCGCAGGGACGAGGGGGCTCCCCTGGCGCTGGATCCAGGGAGGCGGCGCCCCCTTGTCCAGGCTGTCACCCGAGGCATAGCGGTAGGAAAGCACCAGGGCCCCCTCCTGCCGCGATGGCTCCAGCTGCACCACCAGGGACCGCCGCTGGTCGCGGAGGACGTCCAGGTTCCCGGGCAGCTCCGTGACGCTGGTGACGGCGGCCTGGCCGAAGGATTCCAGGTGGTCCTGCACCAGCGCGCCGATGGCCCGGCAGGTGGCGGGATCGAGGTTCGTGGTGCCCGGCGGCGGCTGGGTGACCAGCAGGATGCGCAGCGGGCCGCGCAGGCCCCGGGCCGCCAGCAGCCAGGCGACGCCGCCCCCGGCTCCCAGGACCAGGAAGAACAGCAGGCCCAGCATCACGGCCGGACGGCGGAAGGAGGATTCGCGCATGGGGCGACCCCAGATTACGGTTTTCCCCCGGTGTCCCAAAGCACGAAGACCTCCTCTCTGCTCCCGCCAGTGGCCCGGCCCTTGGGCGAAGCCGCATAATCGTCCTGGAGCCGCCATGACCCCTCGACGCTTCCTCCCGGGCCTCGCCATCCTGCTGGCCCTGCCCCTCCCGGCCCAGGCGCCCGCCCAGGCACCTGCCCAAGCCCCCAGCGAGGAGGCCGCCATCCGGCGGTTCCGGGCCCACGCGGCCCCCCGCGCCGTGGCCTCCCGCCCGCCCCTCAGCGCCGAGGAGCGGAATGCCATCCGGCGCTTCAAGGAGGCCAAACCCAGCGTGGTCTACGTCTCCGCCATCGCCCCCATCCAGGACCTCCGCACCCGCGACATCACCAAGATCCCCACGGGGACGGGCACGGGCTTCGTCTGGGACGAGTGGGGCCACGTGGTCACCAATCACCACGTCATCACGGTGGAGGACAAGGGCAAGCGGATCGGCGACGTGGATGAGGTGGAGGTCACGCTGGCGGACGGCAAGACCTACAAGGGCCGGGTGATCGGCACCAGCTTCGCCTATGACATCTCCGTACTCCAGGTCTTCGCGCCCCTCAGCGCCATGCGGCCCATTCCCATCGGCCGCAGCTCCGACCTCCAGGTGGGCCAGGGCGTGATGGCCATCGGCAACCCCTTCGGCCTGGACCACACGCTCACGAAGGGCGTCATCTCCGCCCTGGGCCGGGAGATCGGCACGGGCTACAGCACGCGGATCCTGAACGCCATCCAGACCGACGCCGCCGTGAATCCCGGCAACTCCGGCGGCCCCCTGCTGGACAGCGGCGGCCGGCTCATCGGCATGAACACGGCCATCGCCGCCGCCACGGGCGCCTCCGTGGGCATCGGCTTCGCCATCCCCGTGGACACCCTGAACCGGGTGGTGCCCCTCCTCATCGCCAGGGGCCGCCTGGAGCCCCCCCGCATGGGCTTCGAGACCATGGGCAGCTACCAGGCCCAGCAGCTGTTCGGCATCACCCGCGGCCTGGTGGTAAGCCAGGTGGATCTGGATTCGCCGGCCGGCCGCGCCGGGCTCCGCGCCCTCGAGGTGGATACCTCGGGCCGCCTCAAGACCATGGGCGATGTCCTGCTGGGCTACCAGGGGCGGCAGATCGAGAACGAAGGCCAGTTCATGGCCATGCTGGAGCTCGAGTCCCCGGCCGACGTGGTGGTCTTCGACGTCCTCCGCGATGGGCGGGTCATCAAGGTGAGGTTGGACCTCCGGACACCGAAGAAGAAGGAATCCACCAGCATCTGACCCGGGTCCGACCCTCAACCCGGCCCTCAATGGTGGTGGCGGTGCTCCTCCGGCGCTGGCGCCGGGGCCGGAACCACGGGCCGGGCGGGGCGGGCCTTGGGATCCAGGTAGCGGAGGGGCACGTCCAGGGATCCCTCCAGGTTCGAGCAGGTGATCCTCAGGAGGGCCTCGGGGCTGGTGCCCGTGCGCCGGATGCGCAGGACCTGGCGGGCCGCCTCCGGCCCGGGCGCGTCCAGCACCTGGAAGCCCCGCCCCTGGATCTCGGTCCGGAGGATGCGGAAGGGCTTCCCGTCCCGCGACCGGAGCTCCAGGGCCAGGAGCGTGGTCTTCGGCTCCGTGAACACCACCCGGGCGGGCTCCGGCACCACGGGCAGGGCGAGGCGCCAGTCGACGTAGAGGGTGAACAGGGGCTGCTTCGGCGCGTTGGTGGCCACCTTGAGCACCTCCAGCCCGGCGGTGACGCCCGGCTTCAGGCGCCGGGGCCGCAGGGTCAGGCGCAGGTCCGAGCCCTCGTCACTGGAGGCCAGCTCCGCATCCAGGTAGGCCGGGATCTCCGAGGCCAGAACCAGCTTCAACGGGTCGCCCCCCTCGCGCCGGAAGTGGAAGCCCAACTCCGGGCTCTCGTGGGGGGCCACCTCACCGAAACTCCGGCGCTCGGCATCCACCGTCACCTCGGGACGCACCATCATGTCGTAGCGGAGGATGTAGTTGGGCTGCCCGGGATCGTCCGTGCCCAGGCGCACGGCCCCCTTGACGGGGCCCACCAGGCCCGCCGGATCGACCTTCACCGTCACCATGCGGACCTCGCCCGGCTGGAGGGGCGAGGCCAGCTGCGCCTCGTCCAGGCTCAGCCCCAGGGACAGGTCGAGCACGCGCAGGTGGAAGGGCCGGTCGTGGAGGCTCTTGATGCCGTAGACCGCCTCGCGGATCTCGCGCGGGCCCACGCTGCCCAGGCGGACCGGGAAGGGCGTCGTGAGCTCGATGCGGGCGGGCGGGATCGGGTCCGGCTTGGCCGGGGCTGGATCCACCTTGGCCGGCGTCTGATCCACCTTGGCTGGCGCTGGGGGGACCTGCATCAGGAGGAGGAGGACGGCGGGAAGCAGCATGTCGGATCCGGGAAGGGTCCCTCCAGTGTGCCGCGAGGCCGGCGGAGCACCGGGATGTTAATTGTTGTTAAGTTCCATGAATTCACCTCGTGGTCACAGCCGGTCTGGGTGGAATGGGGAGAACCCTTTTTCCCACGAGGTGATCATGCGAGCCCTTCGCGTCCTTTTGAGCCTGGCCCTGTCGCTGGGCCTGACTTTGACCCTGGGGGCCCAGACCCCGAAGAAGATCCTCTTCGACCACACCCGCCACGAGGAGGCAGGCACCTCCGCCGAGTGGGTGATCTGCTCCGCCAGCGAGCCTGACCCCAGCCCTGCGGCTCCCGTCTACGAGACCGACTGGAACGGCGGCATCAGCGCCTGGGGCTTCGACCTCTACAAGGCCGGCTACAAAGTCCAGACCCTGCCCCCCACAGGCCGGGTCACCTACGGCGACGCCACCAATGCCCAGGATCTCTCCAACTACGCCGTCTACGTCATCCCCGAGCCCTACCTGCTGTTCACGGCTGCGGAGAAGCAGGCCATCCTCAGCTTCGTCCAGAACGGCGGCGGCCTCTTCATCGTCTGCAACCATCCTGGCGCGGCGCGTTACAGCGGCACCGGCGGCACGGACGCCTACACCGTCTTCAACGACCTGGTGGCCGTGAACGGCGGCAACCCCTACGGCTTCACCTTCGTCCCCGGGCACGGGCCCGGCGACACCCTGGCCAACACCACCAGCACCGCCTTCAGCACCAGCACCTCCCCCGCGGCCCAGGCCATCGTCCACGGCGCCTACGGCAGCCTGGGCCTGATGGACTTCCACTCCTACTCGTACCTGAACTACAGCACCGCCCAGAACCCCAATGTGCAGGAGATCCTCCACACCCAGATCAGCGGCGACACGGGCTCCTTCATCGTGACCTGCACGGTGGGCTCGGGCCGGGTGGTGGCCATCAGCGACAGCGCCCCCTCGGACGACGGCACCACCACCACCTCCGGCAAGTCCCTGCACAACAGCTACACCATCAACAGCAACAAGGCCTTCTTCCTGAACGCCACCGCCTACCTGGCCGGTGACGCCGGCCCCGTGGCCCCCACGCCCGTGGTGGGCATCACCTCCCCGTCTTCCAACCTGTCGATCCTCGCGGGCGGATCGGTGAATTTCCAGGGCAGCGCCACCATCTCCGATGGCAGCGCCCTGACCTACAGCTGGTCCTTCGGGGACGGCGCCACGGCCTCCGTGCTGGGCCCCATCAGCCACACCTACACCGCTGCGGGCACCTACACCGCCACCTTCACGGCCACCAGCAATCAGGGCAAGTCGGCCTCCGCCACCCGCACCATCACGGTGACCCCGGCCTCCTACACCATCACCGCCAGCGCCGGCACCGGCGGCACCATCACCCCCTCGGGCGCCGTCACCGTGGCCAGCGGCGGCAGCCAGACCTTCACCATCGCCCCGGCCGCCGGCTACGTCATCAGCAGCGTCACCGTGGACGGCGTGAACCAGGGCGCCCTGGCCTCCTACACCTTCAGCAACGTGAGCGCCGCCCACACCATCGCCGCGGCCTTCGCCGCCAGTGCCGGCAGCAGCCTCAAGGAGACCTTCGACACCGGCACCAAGACCGCCTACGCCGTGGGGACGGTCACCCTCTCCACCGGCTCCTGGACCCTGGACGACGCCCTGCTCGGCAACACCACGGCGGACCGCAAAGTGGGCACCCAGAGCGTCCGCACCCGCAACAGCGGCAGGATCACCATGGGCTTCAACTTCGCCACGGGCGCCAAGACCGTCTCCGTCAAGCACGCCAAGTACGGCAGCGACGGCAACTCCACCTGGGGCCTCTGGTATTCCACCAACAGTGGCTCCACCTGGACCCAGGCGGGGAGCACGGTGACCACCTCCTCCACCACCCTGGCCACGGCCTCCTTCACCGTGAACGTCACCGGGGCCATCCGGTTCCAGATCCGCAAGACGGACGGCACCTCCAACCGGGTGAACTTCGACGACTTCCAGATCGCCGGCTACTGACCGTCCCGCGCTCCGAGAACCCCGGGCTCCGGCCCGGGGTTTTTCGTTATGCTCCCCCCATGAAGAGCCACCGGAAGGTCCTCACGCTCCATCTGCCCGGGCGCACCGGCTTCGTGAACATCACCGCCGAGGTGGCCACCGCCGTGCGCGAGAGTGGCGTGCGGGAGGGGCTCTGCCTGGTCAACTCCATGCACATCACCTCCAGCGTCTTCATCAACGACGAGGAGTCCGGCCTCAAGCAGGACTACCTGCGCTGGCTGGAGAAGCTGGCGCCCTTCAACGCCGGCAGCGACCCCGCCACGGGCGGCTACCTCCACAACCGTACGGGCGAGGACAACGGTGACGCCCACCACAAGCGCCAGGTCATGGGCCGCGAGGTGGTGGTGGCCATCACCGGCGGGCAGCTGGATTTCGGGACCTGGGAGCAGATCTTCTACGGCGAGTTCGACGGCAGGCGCGACAAGCGCATCCTCATCAAGATCATCGGGGAGTGACCATGATCAGCCGCGACCTCTCAGCCCTGCCCAAGCGCGATGTCTACCGCATCCTCTCCAGCCTCGTGATCCCCCGGCCCATCGCCTGGGTCACGACGGTGGATGACGTGGGCCGGGTGAACCTCGCCCCCTTCAGCAGCTTCATGGGCATCTTCGGGCCGCCCATGGTGGCCTTCACGGCGGGCCGCCGCCGGGACGGATCCCTCAAGGACACCCACCGCAACCTGAAGGCGAACGGCCAGGCCGTGGTCCACTTGGCGGACCTGCCCCTGCTGGAACCCCTCCACGCCAGCGGCGCCGAGGCCGACCCGGAGGTCAGCGAGGTGGCGCGCCTGGGTCTGGCCACGCTGCCCTCCCTCCAGGTGGCCCCGCCCCGCCTCGCCGATGCGCCGGTGGCCCTGGAGTGCCGCCTGAACCGCGAGCTGGATCTGGGCCCCGCCAGCACACTGATCTTGCTGGACGTGGTGGTGGCCCACGCCGCGGAGCGTATCTGGAGCGCCGAGTTCGACTGCGCCGACGCCAGCCTCTGGACCCCCGTCGTCCGCCTCGCCTCGGTGGTAGGGCCCAACTATGGCGCCCTGGGGGAGACCTTCCGTCTCGGCCCCTCCGAGCTGCCCTGATTCGGCCTGATCAGGCCTCGTCCGGCTCCACGAAGAGGTGCTGGATCTGGGGGAAGCGCCGCTTCAAGTCCACTTCGAGGGCATCGATGGCCGCCACCAGGGCGGCGCCGCTGGGCTGGTCCCGGAACTGCACCTGCAGCGCCACCATGAGGCGGTCGCTGCCCACGATCACGGCCACCAGGTGCAGCACCCGGTCCACGGCCGGATCCTCCTCCGCCGCCGCGCGGAGCTGGGCCCTCAGGGCCAGGGGCGGCGCCTCGTTCATGAGGAGGCTCGCCACCTCGACGCCCACGAAGAGGGCCACGGCGATGAGCAGGAGCCCGATGGCCACGCTGCCGGCCCCATCCCACACGGGGTTCCCGGTGGCCATCGTGAGCAGCACCGCCGCCAGCGCGACCACCAGGCCCACCAGGGCCGCGATGTCCTCCGCCAGCACGACCACCAGCTCCGTGCTGCTGGACTGGCGCAGGTAGCGCAGGAGGGAGCGGCCCCGGCGCTCGGCCTCCGCCGCCTTCAGGGCCCCCCGCAGCGAAGCCCCCTCCAGGCCGATGGCGAAGACCAGCAGGGCCACGGCCCAGCCCAGGTGGTGCGGCGCCTCGGGATGGCGGATCTTGTGGATCCCCTCCACCAGCGAATAGAGCCCGCCGATGGTGAAGAGCAGGAGGGCCACGAGGAAGCTCGCCACGAAGGCGGCCTGGCCATGGCCCAGGGGATGCTTCGGCCCGGCGGGCTTCCCGGCCTGGCGCATGCCCAGGAAGAGCAGCACCTGGTTCGCGCAGTCCGCGGTCGAATGGATGGCTTCGGTGAGGAGGCTGGAACTGCCGGTCAAGAGGAACACGCCGAACTTGGAGACGGCGATGCCCCCGTTGGCGGCGAGGGCCAGGGCGATGGCGCGGGCGGAACCGGTGGACATGGATCCAGCATAGGGCCGGATCAGAAGGCGTAGATGCCCAGCTCCCGCAGCAGGTCGCCCAGCAGGTAGAGGGAACCCGTCACCAGGCGGGGGGCCTCCGCGGGCGTCCGCAGGAGCGCCGCCGCCTCCCGGAGGTCGAGCATCGGCGCCTCAAGGCCCCAGGCCTCCCGCAGGGCCCCGGCCTTCGCGTAGCGCGGAGCGTCCCCCTGGATGTAGGTGACGGACAGCGGGCGCATGCGCTTCATCTCCCGGGCCACGCCAGCCAGGTCCTTGTCGCCCATGGCGCCGAAGAAGAGGTGAGGGCGGACACCGCAGGCCAGGGCATGGTCCGCCAGGACCCGCGCGCCATCGGGGTTGTGGGCACCGTCCATCCACACGGCCTGGAGCCCCGGCGGAGCCCAGAGCCGGCCGGGCCAGCGGGTGGCCGCCACGCCCTCCCAGAGCCGCTCCTCGGGCACGGGAAAACCGAGTTCGCGCAGCTGGCGGACCGCCTCGAAGGCGGTGGCGAGGTTGTCCAGCTGGTGCAGCCCCGCGAGACCCACCCGCTGGCCGGTCACCCTGGAATGGTCCCACCGGATGTCCGCGGGCCCCAGGCGCTGGGCCGGGCACAGGACCGGCGCGCAGGGCAGCAGGGGGCGGATCCACTCCGGGTCGAGGGTGGGGCCCAGCACCAGGGGTCGCCCATCCCGCGCCGTGCAGAGCTTCTCCCGGGCGATGGCCTCCCGGGTGTCGCCCAGGTACTGCTGGTGGTCGAGGCTCACGTTGGTGAGTACCGTGAGGATGGGATCCGTGGCGTTGGTGGCGTCCCAGCGGCCGCCCATGCCCACCTCGAGGATCGCGACTTCCACGCCGGTCATGCGGAAGGCCGAGAGGGCCGCCGTGATCATCAGCTCGAAGTAGGTGGCGGTCACCCCGGTGCGGGCCTCGGAGTCGAAGGCCTCTCCCAGCAGCAATTCGAGGGCGCCTTCACCGATGGGCTCGCCGTCCACCCAGACGCGCTCGGTGACGTCCACCAGGTGGGGCGAGGTGGTCCAGCCCACCACGAAGCCCGCGGCCTTCAGCATGTGGGCGAGGAAGGCCCCCGTGCTGCCCTTGCCGTTGGTGCCCGCGACGAGGAGGACGGGGAAGTTCATGTCCGGGCGGCCCAGGCCGTCCAGCAGGGCCCGGATGTTCTCCAGGCCGCACTTGATCCCCATGTGGCCGCGCCCCTGGAGGCGCGGGATGTGGACGAGCTCGAGCCCCCCGCTCATCAGTCCCGGGGCGAGGGCGTCATCCAGGCCAGGCAGGCGGCGATGAAGTCCTTGAGGTGGTCGCGGGTGACGACCTTGTCCACCATGCCGTGGGTCTGGAGGAACTCCGAGCGCTGGAAGCCCTCGGGCAGGCTCTGCTTGATGGTCTGCTCGATGACGCGCGGGCCCGCGAAGCCGATGAGGGCCTTGGGCTCGGCGATGTTGAGGTCGCCCAGCATGGCGTAGCTGGCGCTCACGCCGCCGGTGGTGGGGTCCGTGAGGATGCTGAGGTAGGGCAGACCCGCCTTGTCCAGCTTGGCCAGGGCGGCGCTGACCTTGGCCATCTGCATCAGCGACAAGGTGCCCTCCTGCATGCGGGCGCCGCCGCTGCAGCTGACGATGAGGTAGGCACACTGCTTCTCCAGGGCCCGCTCGGCGCCCAGGCGCAGCTTCTCGCCCACCACGCTGCCCATGCTCGCGGCCAGGAAGTCGAAGTTCATGATGGCCGCCACCACCGGCTGGCCGGAGAGCGTGCCCTCCACCACCACGACGGCATCCTCGGTCTCGCCGGCCTGCTCCAGCTTCTTCAGCTGGTCCTTGTAGCTCTTGGTCGAGACGAAGCCGAGCGGATCGCCACTCCGCAGGTCGCTGAAGAGCGTGGTCCAGCCCTCGTCCAGCAGGTTCTCCAGCCGCTCGCCCACGCCGATGCGGAAGTGGTATCCGCACTTGGGGCAGACGTTGTGGGTGTTGACCAGCTCCTTGCGGTAGATCAGCTCCTTGCAGGCCTCGCACTTGATCCAGAGGCCCTCGGGCACCCGGACGGTCTTTTCTTCGACAGCGGTCTTCTGTTGACGCTTCTTCACGAACCAGGACATGACGACTCCTACCGGCCCTTGGCCGGACCGTGCTTGAGGGCCTCGAAGAGCCGGTCCAGCTCCGCTTCGCTGCCGTAGTGCATGACCAGGGCGCCCGCCTTGCCCTTGGCCTTGATCTCGATGCGGGTGCCCCAGGACTGGGTCAGCTCCTCTGCCGCGGCCTTGATGAACAGCTCCTGGGGATGCCGCTTCTTCCCGCCCTTGGCCTTGGCCTGCTTCTGGAGCTGCTGGATGCGGGCCTCCAGGGCCCGCACGCTGAGCTGCTGCGCCACCACCTCGTGGGCCAGCTGCTCCTGCAGGCGGGGATCGGGCACGCCCAGCAGCACCTTGGCGTGGCCGGTGCTCAGACGCCCGTGGGCGACATCCGCCTTGATCTCGGCGGGAAGACGCAGCAGCCGCAGGGTGTTGGCCACCTGGGGCCGGGACTTGCCCACGCGGTCCGCCACCTGCTCCTGGGTGAGGCGCAGGTGCTCGCCCAGCTGCCAGTAGGCCGTGGCCTCCTCGATGGGGTTCAGCTCCTGGCGCTGGATGTTCTCCACCAGGGCGAACTCCAGCAGACGGTCATCGGGCACTTCCTTGATGACCACGGGAACCATGGCGATCCCGGCCAGGCGGGCGGCCCGCCAGCGGCGCTCGCCGGCGATGATCTCGAACTGCTGGCCCACCTTGCGCACGACGATGGGCTGGACCATGCCGTGCTGCTTGAGGCTCTCCGCCAGCTCCGCCAGGGCGGCCTCGTCGAAGTGCGTGCGGGGCTGGGCCCGGTTGGGCACCAGGCTGCCCAGGGGCAGCTCCCGCTGGTTGGCGTCCTCGGGCGCCATCTGGCTCATGAGCGAAGTGAGTCCCCGGCCGAGGGCCGGACGCTTCAACTGGGTCATCAGGCTTCCCTCCTCGCGGGCAGCTCCAGTCCCAGCCATTCCTTCGCGAGGCTGAGGTAGGCCTGGGCGCCCTTGGAGCGCAGGTCATAGAAGGCCACGGGCTTGCCGTGGCTGGGCGCCTCGGCGAGCCGGATGTTGCGGGGGATCATGGTCTGGAAGACCTTGCCGGGGAAGGCGTGGCGCACCTCATTGGCCACGGCGGCGCCGAGGTTGGTGCGCTCCTCCGCCATGGTCAGGAGGATGCCGCCCAGCTGCAGGTTCGGATTGGGGCCGGCCTGGATGCGACGCAGGGTCTCGGTGAGCTCCGCCAGGCCATCGAGGGCGAAGAACTCGCAGGGCATGGGGACGATGACCTCGTCCGCGGCGCTGAGGGCGTTCAGGGTGATCATGCCGAGGCTGGGCGGCGGATCGATGAGGATGTAGTCGAAGCGATCCATGAGCGGGGCCAGCCCCTGCTTCAGCACCTGGAGCTGGGGCAGCTCGAAGAGCTCGAACTCCAACTGGGCGAGGTCCTTGCCCGCGGGGATCACCTGCATCATGGGGACCTCGGTGCTCAGCACCAGGGCCTCGGCCGGGGCGCCCTTCATCAGCGCGTAGGCGCCGGCCCGGTGGTCCGGCTTGGGAAAGCCCAGGCCCGTGGTGCTGTGGCCCTGGGGATCGAAGTCCACCAGCAGCACCATCTTCTCCATCATCGCGAGGGACGCGGCGAGGTTGATGGCCGTGGTGGTCTTGCCCACCCCGCCCTTCTGGTTCGCCAGAGCCACCACCCGGGCGCGCATCAGGCGGCCCTCATCATCGCGCAGGCGCTGGTCAAACCACGCATCTCGGCATCCCCTCGGGTGTGGAACACGCCAGTCTAGCAGGTCGGGTTCCACGGCGAAGAGGCCGCGTGGTCAGGGCCTGGGCGAGGGCCTGAGTGAGGGATCAGGCTGTGCGACGCCCAGCCGGCGCACCGGGCCGGAAAGCCACAAGTCGTGCCACCCGCCGCCGGCTTCCGGAACGAGGGTGACGGAAACGTCCTCGCCTCCCGCCGTGTGCAGGCGCCACTCGGAAGGCCCCTCCGTCCGGGCCAGCCAGGCGGCGGCCACGGCGCAGCCCGTTCCGCAGCAGAGGGTCTCCCCTTCGACGCCGCGCTCCCAGGAGCGGATGCCCGCCTCGCCGGGCGCGACCACTTCGACCACGTTCACGTTCGTGCCGCCGGGGATCGCAGGGTGATGCCTGAGCGGCGGTGCGAAGGCCGGAAGGTCCACGGCCGCCACCGAGGGCACGCGCAGCACCAGCTGCGGATTCCCGATCCACCCGAAGGCCGCGGGCAGGTCCGTGGACATGGGAACGGGCCGCAGTCCGAAGGTCTCCCCCTCGGGCAGGCGGATCCCCACGCCTCGATGGTCGCGGCGGAGGAGGATGCGCTCGCCATTGGAGAGGGCCTCCACCAGGGTCCCCTCCGGGGCTCCGGGAATGGCGAGGGCGGCCCTGCTACCGTTGGAACAAAAGGACTTGGACCCGTCTGCATCCCAGTGGTCCAGGATCCAGGGACCCGTTCCGGGCCTTTGCATCAAAAAAAGGCCATCTAAACCGAACCCCCGGCTCCGAGGGCAGAGGATCTTCGCCCAATTCGAGCCGTTGGAATCTTTAGCCTCGTCCGCCCAGAGGTAGCCGAACACATTGCCGGACGCGGAGGCGAGGAAGAGGTCCAAGCTACTTCTCGCGGTTCCCGAAGGTGTAGACGGTCTCCCCGGGACGCGCATAGCCCTGGCGGCGCGCCAGCGCCTCCATGAGCTCGGGGTCCTTGGCGGCGAGGCGCTGGACCTCCTCCAGCAGCTCCCGGTTGCGCTTGTTCAGCTCCACGAGCCGCGCCCGGGTGGCGGCCAGCTCGTTCTCGCGCTTGCGGAGCTCGGGCAGCCCCCCCTGGGAGAAGAGCAGGGCCACGAGGGACAGGAAGCCGGAGGCTCCGAGCACGCCCCACACGGTGGAGGACTTCAGGAGCCAGTTGGCGTTCATGGGCCCTCCCAGTTGAGGATCAGTCGAGACGGGCTCCGAAGGCTTCCCGCCCGGCGTAGCGGGCGGCGGCCCCCAGCTCCCATTCGATCTGGAGCAGGCGGTTGTACTTGGCCACGCGGTCCGTGCGGCAGGGGGCGCCGGTCTTGATCTGCCCCGCGCCCGTGGCCACGGCCAGGTCCGCGATGAAGCTGTCCTCGGTCTCGCCGCTGCGGTGGCTGATGATGGCCCGGTAGCCGGCCTTGTGCGCCATGTCCACGGCCCGGAGGGTCTCGGTGACGGTGCCGATCTGGTTCAGCTTGATGAGGATGGCGTTGGCCACGCCCTCCTGGATGGCCTTGGCCAGGATGGCGGGGTTGGTGACGAAGATGTCATCCCCCACCAGCTGGGTCTTGGCGCCCATGGCGTCCGTCTGGGCCTTCCAGCCCTTCCAGTCGCCCTCAGCGAAGCCGTCCTCGATGGAGATCACGGGATGGCGGGAGACCAGGCCCTCGTAGTACTGCACCAGCTGAGCGGGTGTCTTCTTCGTCCCGTCCAGGGCATAGGCCTTGCCGTCGAGGAATTCGCTGGCGGCGCAGTCCAGGCCCAGGAAGACGTCCTTCCCGAGCTTGTAGCCGGCCTTCTTCACCGCCTCGCCGATGAGGTCCAGGGCCTCCTCGTTGGAGCCGAGGTTCGGCGCGAAGCCCCCCTCGTCCCCCACGCCCGTGGCCAGCTTGCGGGCCTTCAGGACCCCCTTCAGGCTGTGGTAGACCTCGGCGCCCCAGCGGAGAGCCTCCCGGAAGCTGGGTGCCCCCACGGGCAGCACCATGAACTCCTGGATGTCCACGTTGTTGTCCGCGTGGGCCCCACCGTTGAGGATGTTCATCATGGGCACGGGGAGCAGCCGGGCCGAGGCCCCGCCCAGGTACCGGTACAGCGGCAGCCGGGACGCCTTGGCCGCGGCATCCGCCAGGGCCATGGAGACGCCCAGGATGGCATTCGCGCCCAGGCGGGCCTTGTTTTCGGTCCCGTCCAGGTCGCACATCAGCTCGTCGAGTTCGGCCTGCTGGAAGGGATCCATGCCCTGGAGGGCCTGGGCCAGTTCCACGTTGATGGCGTCCACCGCCCCGAGCACGCCCTTGCCGAGGTAGCGCTTCTTGTCGCCGTCGCGGCGCTCGAGGGCCTCGCGGCTTCCCGTGGACGCGCCCGAAGGAACGAGGGCCTGGCCCACCGTCCCGTCGGAAAGCTCCACCCGGGCGAGGACCGTGGGGTTCCCCCGGCTGTCGAGGACTTCGAGGGCGGCAACCCGTTCGATGGTGATCATGTCGGCACCCGGCTCAGAGAGGCGCGCGGTCGCGCCTCTCTGATATTAGCCAGGTTGTGCGGACGGATCCGCTGGAATCCGTCTACTTCTTCGCGGCCTTCTTGGGGGCAGCCTTCTTCGCGACGGTCTTCTTGGCGGCCGGCTTCTTGGCGGCGGCCTTCTTGGGGGCGGCCTTCTTCGCGACGGCCTTCTTGGCGGCCGGCTTCTTGGCGGCGGCCTTCTTCGGCGCGGCCTTCTTGGCGGCGGCCTTCTTCGGCGCGGCCTTCTTCACGGCCTTCTTGACGACCTTCTTCGCGGCGGCCTTCTTGGGGGCGGCCTTCTTGGCGGCGGCCTTCTTCGGCGCGGCCTTCTTGGCGGCGGCCTTCTTGGGGGCAGCCTTCTTCGCGGCCGGCTTCTTGGCGGCGGCCTTCTTCGGCGCGGCCTTCTTCGCAGCCGGCTTCTTGGCGGCGGCCTTCTTCTTCGGCGCGGCCTTCTTCGCGGCCGGCTTCTTGGCAGCGGGCTTCGCGGCCGCGGGGGCGGCGGGGGTGGCGACCATGTTGGTCAGTTCGGCCATGGGTGGCTCCTTTACGCCCTTTTGGGCGAGGTTGGAAGGGGTCGTGCGGGAAGATGGCTTGCCAGTAGCACCTTTCGTGCCGGGCTGGCTAGCGGCTTCCCGCTGGGTGGATATGCGTTCCTTGGCTGCGGCAGCAGCCGTGGGGGGGTGCGCCGCATCGGCGGCAGAGCCGGTCTTGCCCTTGGGCTTCGCGGCTTTTTTCGGGGGCTCCACGCCTGCCAGGATCTGCGCCAGACGCTTGCCGGGATAGTAGTCGTCGAGAAGGGCGTCGCCGATCAGCAGGCCGTGGACGCCCAGGGCCTCCATCTGCTTGATCTGCTCCAGCCGGTGGATGCCGCCTTCGACCATCTTGAGGCAGCTCTTGGGGATCTTCTTGACCAGGACCACGGCCTGGTCCCAGGAGGGTTCCCAGGTGTCGAGGTTGCGGCCCACGGCGCAGATGATGTCGGCGCCCGCGTCCACAGCCCGCTGGAGGTCGGCCTCGGAGGTCACCTCCACCACCACGTCGAGCCCCTTGCTCATGGCGAACTTGAGCAGCGTCTCCAGACGGTCCTGGCCCAGGAGGGCGGGCATGAGGAAGATGGCGTCGGCGCCGAGGATCTTGCTCTCCTCGACCTGGTACTCCTCGAAGATGAAGTCGCGGCGGATGAGGGGCAGCTTCACCTGGCTGCGGACCTCGGAGAGGTGCTTGTCCTCGCCGTGGTAGAGGAACTTGTCCGTGGCGATGGAGAGGGCCCTGGCGCCATTTTCGGCCAGACTCTTGGCGTGAGTGGAGGCCTTGTAAGAATCCCGGACCTGACCCCGGCCGGGGTCACCCCCGGCCACTTCACCCAAAATAGTGATTCCAGGCTGGCTGAGCTCTTCCTTCAGGGAGTGGTGACCCTTGTAGGCATCTTTGACCGCCACGGGGCCCCGCTGCTTTTTGATTTCCACGTCGAGGGCCTTGAAGATGGCGACTTTCTTTAGCATTTCCCACGCTCCAAATCTCAGATACCTCGCTGCTGGCCCTATGGGGAAGATGATCGGTCGTTTTTCCTCTGATTCAACATCAAACCAGTGATCCGAATGAGGTCAACAGAGAAATCAAAAAAATCTTCATTTTTTTTGACGCTACCTCCCCCCCTCCCATCCATTCGTCTCCACCCCCGCGGGCACGGCTTTCCACCTTCATCCCGCTTCAGCGCGACCGCGATGGGCGCCACCGTCCGTCCATCGCGCGACGATCCGTTCCGCTGCAAACCCGCGCCCACGCGCCATCCGCAAACACCACCTCCTCCCCGTCCGCAAGGATCCCCGCGCCCGCTGCGACACCGGAACCACGTCCCCGGCGACCCGCCACGCCGGGCTGTTCGTGCCCCGCGTCGCGACCTCCGCCTGCTACGCTTCCCTTCGAGCCTTCCGCCCCGGGCCCAGCGCACGCGGCCTTCGGGGTCCCGCCGGAAGCGCCGAGAGGCCCCCATGACGATCCACGTGCTCGACCACCCGCTGGTGCACCACAAGCTCTCCCTCATCCGCGACCGGAAGACCCCCGGCAGCCTCTTCCGCTCGCTCATCGAGGAGGTGGGGCTGGTCCTCGCGACCGAATCGACGCGCAGCCTGCCCGTGGAATCGGTGGTGGTGGAGACGCCGCTCGAGCGCACGGGCACGCTCCGGCTGAAGTCGCTGGACCCCGTGCTGGTGCCGGTCCTGCGCGCGGGCCTCGGCCTCCTTCCTTCGTTCCTCAAGCTGCTGCCGACGGCCAAGGTGGGCCACCTCGGGCTCTACCGCGATCACGATTCGCTCGTCCCCGTCCCCTACTACAGGAACTTCCCGCCCTTGCTCGAAGCCCGCCCCGTGTTCGTGCTGGATCCCATGCTCGCCACCGGGGGCAGCGCCTCCGAAGCCGTGCGCCAGCTCAAGAGCGCCGGCGCGGTGAACCTCACCCTCGTCGCGCTGCTCGCGGCGCCCGAGGGATTGGAGCGCCTCCAGTCCGACCACCCGGACCTCACCATCGTCGTGGGCGCCGTGGATCGCCAGCTCAACGAGAAGGGCTACATCCTCCCGGGCCTCGGCGACGCGGGGGACCGGCTCTTCGGAACCGCCTAGGACGCGGCGCTTCAGCCCTTCTCACGCCCGAGCATGGCCCGGAGGCGGCCCATGATGCTGCCCTCGGCGCGGGACGCGTCCGGGGCTCCGCCCTCTCCATCCAGATCGGAGGGCACGGCCACGGAAGGATCCAGCTCCAGCGCGCGGCGGAAGCAGCCCTGGGCGTTGGCGCGGAATCCCTTGCGGTGGTACAGCTCGCCCATCAGGGCCCAGGGCTCCGCCGCGCGGGGCCGGATGCGCGAGGCCACCTGGAGCGCCTCGACGGCGCGCGTGGACCAGGCGGGATTCCCCAGCCGGAGCCGGCCCAGCAGCAGCCAGGCCTCGTAGGCGGCCGGGGAATCGCCGTCCAGCTTGATGGACTGCTCGAGTGCGCGGATGGCCTCGCTCGTGCGGTCCTGCATCACGTAGGACTTCGCCTTCACCAGCAGGTGATGGGCCCGGCCCGCCGCCGACAGGGACTCCTCGTCCGACTGGGAATGGAGCAGGGGCAGGGAGGAGGGCGTCGGCTCGGACAGGGCGCGCTCCATGGTCTCCGGCGGCGGAGGAGGCAGGGAGCGGGGCGTGTGGGCCGGGGTGTGCATCGGCGTGCGCGCCGGGGGCGGCGGCATGTCCTCCCCTTCAATCAGCAGGATCGGCTCCGGTTCCGCCTCGGGTCCGGTCATGGCCAGGGGGATGGATTCGAAGACGGGCTCCACGGGCTCCGGCCCTTCGGGGAGCGGCGCGGATGGCGTGGGATCCCTGGGCAGCAGCGGAAGGTCGCCCCGCACCAGGCTCAGTCCGCCCAGGGCCCAGAGGGTGGCCACCAGCCGGGCGGACTCCTCGGAGGACATGCCGGACAGCGAGCCGATGGTCTCGTAGCCGAGGGGTTCGGAACCCAGCAGCGACAGGGCATAGGCCAGCGTCGGAGTGAGGGGGAGGTCGCTGAGGGACTCCAGCAGGTTGGCTTCCGCCTCCCACCGCCAGTCCGGCTCGCCGCGGAACATGTCCACCAGGTCGTGGTCGATCTTGGCGCTCTGGAAGGTGTCCCACACGAGGCGCCGGTGATCCAGCCAGAACTGGAGATCTCCGCTGAGGTTGTCCTCCAGCATCCCCGGCATCCAGGACATCTTGAGGATGGGGTGCTCCATGGCGTGGAGCAGCACCGACCCCAGCAGCTCGTGGAGGCGCTTGTCCCGCTCCGCCACGGTCATGAGGCCCACCTGCACCACGCGGTCCCCCATGCGGGAGCCCTCGCCGTCTGCCAGCAACTCCTTGAGGGCGGCCATGTCCAGCACGCCGCGGCGGATGAGGAAGTTCCCAAACTGCTCCCCGACGGCATCGCTCCGGAGGTAGACCAGGTCGCCGCCCCGCCAGTAGAGCCGGCGCGTGCCATCGTTCTGCTCCAGCACGAGTTCGCCTTCGGCCCGCTGCTGGTGGAGCGATCCCATGAGGGCTGGCAGGAAGTGGCGAAGACGGACTTCGGGCACCGGTGGCTCCGGATGTGGTTTCTAGTTTGCATGTTCCTTGCCGGGACGCCAGCCCAAACGGGGCCGCGAATGCCGCAATATCCCAAGCCCCTTGGCCCTGCCATGGACAGGGCCTATGCTATCCCTCCAAACCTCATGCCGACCGGGGGACACTCCCATGTTCGAGAAGCTCGGAAAATTCGAGATCAGGCGGATCCTCGGCAACGGCGCCATGGGCGAGGTCTACCTCGGCCTGGATCCCGCCATCGGCCGCGAGGTGGCCATCAAGACCATCCTCCCCACGGCCGCTGCCGGTGGAGACGCCAAGGAGCGCTTCGCCCGCGAGGCCCGGGCCGCCGGCGTGCTGAACCATCCGAACCTCGTCACCATCTACGAGTTCGGCGAGGATCAGGGCGTCCTCTACATCGCCATGGAATACGTGAAGGGCCACGACCTGGACGAGCTGCTGCAGGACCAGTCCCTGACCCGCGCCGAGGCGCTGGAAGTGCTGGCCCAGGTCTGCGACGGCCTGGGCTTCGCCCACCGCCAGCACATCGTCCACCGCGACATCAAGCCCACGAATGTGCGCGTGCAGCGCGACGGGCGCCGCCTCCACGCCAAGGTCATGGACTTCGGCGTGGCCAAGATCAGCAACTCCGACATGACCGCCACGGGCATGGTCATGGGCACCGTGAGCTACATGGCCCCCGAGTACATCCGCACGGGGAAGCCCGATCCGCGCAGCGACCTCTTCGCGGTGGGCGTGATGCTCTACGAGTGCCTCAGCGGCCGGAAGCCGTTCGCCGGCGACACCACGCCCACGGTCCTCTATAAGATCGTGAACGAGGCCCCGGATCCCATCGAGACGGAGAAGCTGCAGGGCATCAGCCCCGCCATCCGGTCCGTCATGGACCGCGCCCTCGCCAAGAACCCGGACGAGCGCTTCCAGACCGCCGAGGACCTGGCCAAGGCCCTGCGCGCGGCGAAGGATCCCTCCTGGACGGGCCAGCTGGAGGAGGCGACCTCGCTGCTCCAGGCCGCTGCGCCCACGGCGCCCGCGGCACCCACGGCACCGGCGCGGCCCGCCGCCTCGGCACCCACCCAGCAGGTGCCGGCCGTGGCGGCCCCTCCGGCCGCACCCATGCCTCCGGCTCCTGCCCCGGCCCGGGCCTCCCGCGGGCGGGGCGGCCTCTGGATCGGTCTCGCGGCCTTGGTCCTCGCGGGGGCCGGCGGCGCGGGCTGGTGGGTCTTCCATCGGGGCGCGCCGCCCGCGGTGGAGGTGGTTCCATCCCCGGCGGGAAGCCCGGAGGCGAAGGTCGAGGCGCCCCGCCCCACCGACGCGCCCGCCCCGGCCCCCGGCGGTGGGACCCTCTCGGAAGCGAAGGCCGGATCCGAATCCACGCGCCCGGCCCCCGCCGCGGAGACGCGGGCGGAGGAGCCGCCTCCCAGGAAGGCGGGGCCCGCCGAGCCGCGTGCCGCGGAACCCCGCGCCATCGACCAGCCCGAGCTCTACCGGGCGGAGAAGCTCGACAAGCTGCAGGCCCACGAGCGCATGAACCTGGGCAACGTGTCGCTCAGCGAGGCCATCCAGCTGGCGGACAGCCAGCCCGACAAGGCCATCCAGGGCTTCCGCCAGGCCATCCAGGCCGATCCCACCAACGTGAACGCCCACGCCTGGCTGGCGACCGTGCTCCATGACCAGGGCCGCCACGCGGAGTTCGTCCAGGAGCTCCGCGAGGCCCGCCGCCAGGGCATCCTGGGGCAGATGGCCTCGCGCAACATCCGCTTCCGGACCGCCCTCAATCAAGCCCGGTTCCACCGGAAGCTCCCTCCCGATCTGGCGGACTGACCATGGCGAAGCGCACCGACGGGCTGGCCGAGCTGGAGGCCCGGCTGGGCTACCGGTTCTCGGACCGGACCCTCCTCCAGGAAGCCCTCACGCACACCTCGGCCGGCAAGGGCCGGGACAACCAACGGCTGGAGTTCCTGGGGGATGCCCTCCTCAACTTCTCCGTGGCGCGGCTGCTCTACCGCGAGCGGCCGGACTGGCAGGAAGGCCCCATGAGCAAGTTCCGCGGCGTGCTGGTGCGCACGGATTCGCTGCACCAGTGGGCCCTGGAGCTGGGCCTCGACCGGGCCCTCAGCGCCGCCCACCCCCGCAAGGCCCCGCCCATGGGGCCCAAGCCCCTGGCCGATGCGCTGGAGGCCCTGCTGGCGGCGGTTTACCTGGACGCCCAGGCCGGAGGCCAGGATGGGTCCGCCGCGGCCATGGCCCTGGTGGAAACCCGGTTCCTGGAGCCCATCCGCTCCGCCAAACCGGAGGCCTGGTCAAGGCTGGATCCCAAGACCACCCTGCAGGAGGAGGCCGCCCGGCTGGGATTGCCTGCCCCCTCCTATGAGCAGGTGTCCCAGTCGGGCCCGGGCCACGCCCCGCTGTTCACCGTGCGCGTGGCCGTGGGGGACCGCCACGTCGAGGCCCGCGGCTCCTCCCGCAAGCGGGCGGAAAGCGATGCCGCCCGCCGGCTCCTGGACCTGCTCACGGAATCCTCACAGGCGTGACCCTTGCGTTACACTCCATCTACCGGTCGACCGGAGTGTCCGCTTGAAGATCTACCCAACCTTGAACCTCCAGCATGGCCGTGTCATCCCCACCACGGGACAGGGCGGCCCTTCCATGGAAACACCCCTGGACCTGGCGGCGCGCCTCCTGGATGAGGGGGCCACGCGCATGGCCCTCGTGGATGTGGATGCCGCCATGGGAAAGGGCAACAACCGCGAGCTTCTGGCGCAGATCCTCCAGCGCTGCCACGCCCGGGACCGCAAGGTCTGCATCCAGGTGGCCGGCGGCATCCGCAGCTCAGACCAGGCCCAGTTCTTCATCGACCACGGCGCGACCTGGCTGGTGGCGGGCACGATCCTCCACAAGTCCAGCATGGTCTCCGAGCAGCTCATGGCGCGCTTCCAGCCCTTCCTCACCGCGGCCATCGACGCCCGCGGCGGCCAAGTCCACCGCTCCGGCTGGGTGGACACGGCCAACCTGAGCGCTCTGGACCTCGCCCTGCGCGCCAAGACCTACGGATTCAAGCGGCTCCTCTTCGTGGACATCCCCGAGGTGCCCGGGGCCGATCCCGACTTCGAGACCGCCAAGGCCCTGGCCTCGGCCACGGGCCTGCCCCTGGTCATGGGGGGCAGCATCACGTCCCTCCGGCATCTGGATGCGGTTCCCGCCCACCTCGGCCTCAAGGGGGCCCTGGTGGACGCCCTCCTCTTCCGCGAAGACCCCGGACTCCTGGCCCTGCTCCAAGCCGCCTGCGCCTGACCGGAGGGACCGTGACGGAAGCGACAGGCGCGTTCCTCGCCAGCCTCGCGGAACCTGATCAGGTCCACTTCCGCCACCTGGCCCTGGTGCGCCCCCAGCTGCCCACGGAGAGCCAGATCTACATGCTGGAGGGCCTGGCCAGGACGCTGGCCTCGCCCCGCCTGCTGACCCTCATGGCCCGCACGCCCCACTGGCTGGCGCACTGGCCCATCCTCCTGGGCCTGGCCGAGAACGAGGCCACGCCCGAGGCCATCCGCCGCGACCTGGAGATGGTGGTCTCCCTCTTCGGCCAGATGCGCGAGATGGACCAGGCCCCCGCCCAGGAGAAGGAGGACCGCTCCGAGGCCGTGAAGGCGCTCTACGCCCAGCTGAAGCCCGACCTGAAGCCCGTGGCCAAGCTGCTGGCGAAGCAGATCGCCCGGACCGTATCCGCCACCGGCACCACCCAGGAGCTGCCCCCCCTGCCCGGCGAGGATCCGGACTGGGAGACCCTCACGGCCCTGCCCGAGGCCCCGCCCGCCCAGGTCCAGCCCCCGGCCCAGGTCCTGAACCGGGAGGACCGCCTCGCCCGCGCCCGCCAGACCGCCCAGCCCGACGAGCTCCTGGGCTTCCTGCTGGATGCGGAGACGGACCTGCGCATGGCCGCGCTCCAGAATCCCCTGATCTCCGAGGATCTCCTCCGCCGCGCCCTGGCCCAGAGCGCCGTCCCGGAGTTCTTCGAGGATGTCTACGCCGAGGCCCGCTGGTATTTCCGGGACGCGGTGCGGGAGGGCCTCCGGGAGGCCCCGGGCTGCCCGGCGGATCTCTCCCGCCGCCTGGCCCTCTCGGACCACCTTGTGGCGGCGCTGGAGCGGGGGGCGCCGGACCGGGCCTCCCTCCGGCGCATCGTGAGCCTGTTCTCCCAGCTGGAGGAGGGCGAGTACCAGTTCGTCACCTACTGGGCCAAGCGGCAGTCTCCGCACCTGCTCCGGGTGGTGAAGTACTTCTACGACCGCCTGCTCCGCCAGCGCTCGGGCCTCTCCTCGGCGCTGCCGGACCGCAGCGAGGAGGGGCGCTGGGCCAGCCTCGAGGAGCGGGTCTTCCTCGCCACCCAGGCCACCCAGGAGGACCAGCTCATCCAGGTGCTCAAGGATCCGGACCCCCAGGTGTTCCACCTGGCCCTGGACAACCCCGCCCTCACCTCCCGCATGCTGGCCTCCACCCTGCCCGCCCTGGACCGGGGCCGGGCCGAGGAGGTGGCGGCGCACGCGGCCTGGCAGGGGGATCCGCTGGTGGCCGAGACCCTGGTCCACCATCCCCACCTCACGGAGGCCACCGCGCTCCGCCTCATGGCGAACCTGCCGGGCCTCAAGCCCGCCATCGAGATCCTCCGGGACCCCCGGCTCCAGCACCTGGAGGTCAAGCGGCAGGCCCTGGAGACCCTCCGCACCCTCTACCTGGGCATGGAGGTGGCCGAGCGGATCGCGGCCCTGCGCAGCTCCGGCGGCGAGCTCATGCGCCACCTGCCCCAGGAGGTGCTCCAGGACGAGGAGACCCTGCGGCGCATGGTGTCCGACCGTCAGCTGGACCCGGGCATCCTCCTCCGCCTGGCCCGCAACAAGCTGACCCCCCGCGCCGTGCTGGAGCAGATCTCCAGCCACCCCGTGCTCATGGCCCACGCCGCAATCATGTCCGAGCTGCTTCTGAACCCCAAGACGCCGCGGGAGGCCTCCATCCGGATCTGGGGTCTGCTGTCCGAGGCCGAGCAGCAGCAGCTCCTCCGCAGCCCGCACCTCCCCGCCCCCCTGCGGACCCTCGGGTAAACGGCGGCCCCGCCCCGCCGTAGCCCAAGTCCAGGAGCATCCATGCGCCGCACCGCCGCCATCCTCGTCCCCGCCGCGGTGGCGCTGCTCTGCCTGCCCTTCGCCGCCTGCCGCCCCAAGCCCCGCGTGCCCGCCTGGGTGCAGGTGGCGCCCGCCGACAGCGTGGCGGCCTTCTCCGGCGAGGCGGCCTGGATGCTCACCCACAAGGAGATCCAGGCCCTCATCTCCCGCGATCCCATGGCGGAGCGGGCCCTGGACCTCTTCCTCCAGAAGGCCCGCATCAACCCCCGCACGGAGACAGGCCGGGTGACCTTCCATGTCATCGGCGTGCCGCAGAAGGGCGGGGGAGACCTCCAGAAGGGCCTGGAGCACGTCCTCATCCAGCTCAACCAGTTCGCGGACCCCACCGCCCTCGTGGCGGCCCTGGCCGAATCCTTCCCCCAGGAGGGGACCCTGCGCCTCCAAGGCCGGGACTGGCCCCTCTACGTGATCCTCGACCTCGAGGCCCAGGGCGTGAAGGCCCACATCCGCGCCGCCAGCGACGAGAAGGGACAGCTCTGGATCGGTTCCCTGGAGGCCCTCCAGCACATGGCCGCCAAGGGTGGCCTCGCGGCCCAGGAGGACGCGGCGCTGGCCGCCGAGTGGATCAGCGCCAAGGCTCCCTTCCAGGGCTACCTCCAGCCCGAGGCCCTGCTGGGCGGACTTCGGAAGAACCTGGAGGGCAGCCTCGTGAAGGACCTGCCCCAGGGCGTGAACGCGCTCTTCTGGAGCATCACGCCCGGAGAGAAGGATGCGGCCGGGAAGGAGCAGGCCATCCGCTTCGAGCTGGCCCTGGCGGGCACCCCCGAGGGGATCAACCAGGTCACGCCCTGGCTCCAGCGCCTGGTGGCCGCCGCCAACGCCGTGCAGTCCGGGCCCGGCGCGGCCCCGGAGCTCATGCAGGAGAAGCGCCGGGTGGGCCTGCGCTGTGCCCTCACCCCGGAGCAGCTCAAGCTGGTGATGGAAAAACTCGGCCAGCCGGGCTTCAGCTTCCCCGTCACCGTCAGGACCCCCAGGGCATGAGCCCGGTCCTGCCCCCGCCCGCGGACGCCGCCGGCCCCCCGCCGGAGGTGGAGTCCCCGGAATACTGGATGGCCCAGCTCAAGGCCGGCCGGGAGGAGGCGTTGGCCCACCTCATGGCCCGCTTCGAGCGGCCCCTCTGCGCCTTCCTGCACCGCCGGCTCCAGGGCGAGGCGGGGGTGGTCCAGGAGCTGGCCCAGGAGGTCTTCCTCAAGTGTCTCCAGCACTGCCAGCGTTTCGAGGAGGGCCGGCCCGTGGCCGCCTGGCTTTTTACGCTGGCGGCTAATGCGGCGACGGATCATCTCCGTAGACGAGGGCGAGAGGTATCCCCTCCCGAGACCTTTGACGCACCGGACCCCCAGCAGACCTCACCCTGGGAATCCGTGGACCAAAGCCGGCGCATCCAGGCCCTTCGAGGGGCCCTGGAGGGCCTCACGCCCCGCCAGCGGGCCATGGTCCTGGCCTACTACGTCCACGAGCACCCGGTGAAACGGATCGCCCAGGACCTGGGCTGCGCCGAAGGCACCGTGAAAGCCACCCTGTTCCAAAGCCTCCAGAAGCTCCGCAAGACCCTTGGACCCCAGCCATGACCGCCGCCCCCGATCCCAACCGCCTTGATCCCCAGGAAGAGGCCCGCCGCTTCGAGCTGCTCGAGCGGCCCGAGCTCTGGCCCGACGATCCGGCGCAGCAGGCCGAGCTGGCGGAGCTGCTGGAACTCCACCTGGCCCTCGGCGCCCACGGCCCCGCCCTGGCCGAAGGATTGGCCCCGACCCCCCGCACTCGCTGGACCGGCTCCTGGACCCTCGCTGCCGCCGCCGTCCTCCTGGTGGCCCTGATCCCCGCCGCCTACACTGTGCAGCACACCCAGAGCCTCCGGGCCCAGGCCCGGGACACCGCCCGCCTCGAGCAGCTGGCCCGGAAGCGCACCCAGGACCGTGCCTGGATCGCCTTCTTCCGGCAGAGCTCCACCCTCCTCCAGGACTTCGAGCAGAACCCCGCCCTGTGCAAGAAGGGCGAGGAGGACCGGCGCCAGGAGCGCGAGACGGCCATGACGCTGCTGGAGGCCAGCCACCAGCTCGCCGCCCAGGGCGCCCCCCTCCAGGAGGCCGAGGCCATCCGCGCCAGCCTGCACACCTGGCTGTCCGAGGTGGCCTTCGAGGACGACTGCCTCAGCGTGGAGCGGGCCCGCGAGCTGCGGCAGTGGGCCGCGGTCCACAACCTGGAAGGCCAGGCCGAGCGCATGGAGCGCCGCCTCCGGGGGGCCGACGCATGACCCTGGCCTTCCTGCTGGCCGTGCACGCTGCCGTCCCCGCCATGGTGGCGCCCGCCCTGCCGGAACCCGCCGCCCTCGCGCCCGGAGTCCCAGCGGGTCCCGCCGACGCGCTGTTCCGCCAGGGGCGGGATCTCCGCTACGCCCAGCGCTGGTACGAGGCCGCCCAGGCCTACCGCTCCCTGATCCGGGAGTTCCCCACCTCGGCGCGGGTGCCCGATGCCCGCTACTGGCTGGCCTCCAGCCTGGAGCAGGACCAGCGCTGGGACGAGGCCGCCGACGCCTACACCGAGTTCCTGGCCAAGCATCCGGACCAGCGCCTGCTGGGCAAGGAAGCCCGGCTCAACCGCGTGCGCTGCTGGGGCATCCGCCAGTGGGACAGCGCCTCCGCCCAGGGAGGCCTGATCGCGGCCCTGGGCGACGAGCGCGAGGAGGTCCGCATCGCCGCCGCCCTCCAGCTGGCCAAGCGCCGGGACCCCCGCGCCGTCCCCGTGCTCCAGGCCGGCCTGCGGGCGGACGCCTCCTCCGAGGCCTGCCGCCTGGCCCTGCTGTCCATGGGGGTCCAGCCCCAGGCCGCCGGCCCCGCCCAGGGCCGCTTCCTGGTCATCCGCGTGAAGGAGCGGGCCAAGGCCGAGGCCCTGACCGTGCGGCTCACCCTGGGCCTGGCCCGGGCCGTGGGCGGCTACCTCTCGGACGAGCAGCTGCGCCAGGCCCGGAAGAAGGGCGTGGACCTGGAGCGGCTCATGGACCAGGCCGTGAACGCCCCCAAGGGCACGGAGCTCTTCAGCCTCGACGACGGCAAGAGCACCGTCACCGTGACGGTCGAGTAGGCCGGACCGGCTAAGCTGGTCGCTGACCATGTCGCGAATCCTGCGTTTCTTCAACGACCACCTGCGCGTCCATGCCCCCCTCATCGCGGGGGCCTCCCTGCTCCTGCTCCTGGCCGGCCTCTGCCAGGGCGCCCTCATCGCCTCCATCCGGTTCGTGTTCGACGACGGCCGGGTCCACGCCCTGTCCGGCGCCCAGACGGGCCTCTTCGGCCAGCTGGAACACCTGCGGGCCTGGGCCCTGGCCCGCCTGCCCGAGGCCTCCGCCCTGCGCACGGGCCTGCTGGTGCCCCTGGTGCTCGTGTTCCTCTTCGCCCTGAAGGGCCTGCTGACCTACACCGGCACCCTGCTCATGGTTCGCAGCGGCATCCGCGCCACCCAGGCCTTCCGGGAGCGGCTCTTCGCCCACCTGCTGACCCAGGAGCCCGCCTTCTTCCAGAAGCACCCCGTGGGCGAGCTCATCACCCGGAGCATCAGTGACGTGGGCGCGGTGCAGGGCATCGCCAGCAACCAGCTGGCGGAGGCCGTGCGCGAGGTCTGCGTGGCCATCACCATGCTGATCACGGTCCTCTACATGGACTGGAAACTGAGCCTGACACTCTTCCTGGCGGGCCCCCTGGTGGTACTGCCCGTGAAGAAGCTCAGCCAGCGCATCCGCCGGGTGAACCACCGGAACCAGGAGGCCTCCAGCCGCCTCCTCCAGCGGCTGAAGGAGGTCTTCAGCAACATCCGCGTGGTGCAGGGCTTCGCCCGGGAGTCCTACGAAGTGAGCCGCTTCCAGCTCCAGAACCAGGAGCTCTACCGCCTGGGCATGAAGAGCGCCCGGGCCTCCGCCCTCTCCACCCCCATCATGGAGCTGGTGGGGGGCCTCCTCCTGGCCGGCCTCGCCGCCTACGCCGCGGGGCGATTCAAGTCCGGCACTCTCACCACGGAGAACTTCCTCACCTACATCCTGGCGGTCTACGCCCTCTACGATCCCCTGCGCCGCCTCACCAAGCTCAACAACGAGATCCAGGTGGCCTCCGCCAGCCTGGACCGCGTCTACGCCATGCTGGACCGGGAACCGGAGCTGCCCCTGAACCCGAGCCCCAGGCCCATGCCCGAGCGGCCCGCCCTGCTCCGCTTCGAGGGCGTCGCCTTCGCCTACGACGACAAGCACCCCGTCCTCAGGGGCATCGACCTGGAGGTCCGCGCCGGCGAGACCGTGGCCCTGGTGGGCGGCAGCGGCGGCGGCAAGACCACGCTCGTGAACCTGGTGCCCCGCTTCTTCGATCCCACGGCAGGCCGCCTCACCCTGGACGGCATCGACCTCCGCGACTTCGATCCCCGCCAACTGCGGAAGCGCATCGGCATCGTCACCCAGGAGACCCTGCTCTTCATGGACACGGTGCACGACAACATCGCCTACGGCCTGCAGGCCAGCCGCGAGGCCGTCATCGCCGCCGCGAAGAAGGCCCATGCCCACGATTTCATCGCGGCGCTGCCCCGGGGCTACGACACGCCCCTGGCGGAGACTGGATCGAGCCTCAGCGGCGGCCAGCGCCAGCGCCTCGCCATCGCCCGGGCCCTGCTGCAGGACCCGCCCATCCTCATCCTGGACGAGGCCACCAGCGCCCTGGACACCGAGAGCGAGCGGGCCGTGCAAGCAGCCCTGGAGGCCCTCATGCAGGATCGCACCACGCTGGTGATCGCCCACCGCCTCAGCACCATCCAGCGGGCCACCCGCATCTGCGCCATGAAGCAGGGCCGCATCGTCGAGCAGGGCACCCACGACGAGTTGCTGGCCCGGGGCGGCGAGTACGCGCGGCTGCACAAGCTGCAGTTCGCGGAAGCCTGATGCTCCGCTCCCAGTTCCACTTCGACCTGCCCCAGGACCTCATCGCGCAGCACCCCGCGCCCGACCGTGACGGCGCGCGACTCCTGGTGGTGGATGCCCGCACCGGCCACTGGTCGCACCGGACCATCCGCGACCTGCCGGAGCTCGTACCCGCGGACAGCCTCTGCGTGCCCAACGATGTGCGGGTGCGTCATGCGCGCCTCTTCCTGAGGCGGGCCGGGGGGGGCGCGGGCGAGGCCCTGCTGCTGCGGAGCCTGGGTCAGGGCCGCTTCGAGGCCATGGTGAAGCCCGGCGCGCGGCTGAAGCCCGGCGCCTCGGCGGCCGTGGTGGATCCGACCTCCCGGGCTGAACTGGCCCGCCTCGACATCCTCGAGACCCTCCCCGAGGGCCTGCGGGCCGTGCGGGTGCATGCGGAGCACGGCCTGGACTGGGACGAGATCGACCGCATCGGCCGGCTGCCCCTGCCCCCCTACATCGAGCACCTGGCCGAGGACGAGGACGAGACCCGCTACCAGACGGTCTTCGCCGCCCGGGAGGGCGAGGCCGTGGCCGCGCCCACGGCCGGACTCCACTTCACGCCCGAGCTCATCGCGGCCCTGGAAGCCCGCGGCTGCGGCTGGCATCCCGTGCGGCTCCATGTGGGCCTGGGCACCTTCCGGCCCATGACCGCCGAGCGGCTGGAAGACCACGCCATGCACGAGGAGCGCTTCGAGATCCCCGAGGCCACGGCGGCGGTCCTGGAGCCGGTGTTGCGCGACCGCTCGCGCCCCGTGCTCTGCGTGGGGACCACGTCGCTGCGCACCCTGGAGGGCGCCTGGGACGGGAGGCAGCTCACGCGGGAAGGGGCCACGCGCCTCTTCATCACGCCCGGCTACCGGCTCCGCACCGCGGACCATCTGCTGACCAACTTCCACCTGCCTGAGAGCACCCTCTTCGTGCTGATCTCGGCGCTCCTGGGCCTCGACCTGGCCCGGGCCGCCTACGCCGAGGCCGTGCGCGAGCGGTACCGGTTCTTCAGCTACGGCGACGCCATGCTGGTCCTGAACGCCCGCCGGGTGGCGGAGTAAAGCCCGGGGGCTCTACGGAGCCTGGCCCCGGCGAGGCGTTCACGCCATGGTCGGGTTGGTGCGCGTCCTACAAGTAATCCACGAACTGGTGGATCACCGGGATCCGGTGCCGCTTGCCCTTGGTGCCCTGCAGGATGCTCGTCACGGACATGCCCAGGCACCAGAGCAGCCACAGAGGCAGGAAGAACCGGATGGAGACGGCGCCGAAGATGGGGAAGAGGCCCAGGATGAGCATGGCCAGGGTCACCGCGCACTCCGCGAAGGCCAGGATCACGCCCTGGCGCGCGTGCCACAGCAGCTCCGCGTCCTCCCGGTTGCGCATGTAGGGCAGGAAGGCCCAGGGCCCCGCGTAGCAGAGGATCAGGTCTCGCAGGCGCTCCCCCACGTAGAGGGGAGTCGGGGCATCCAGGGGCACGGCAACCTCCGGAACGAGGATAGCGCAAGGAGGGGCCTACCGGCCCCGCAGGACCACCAGCAGGGCCATGAGGAGCACCACCACGGCGTAGCTCTGCTTCAGCTTCGCCCCCTGGATGCGGGTGGCCACGCGGGCGCCCCCCAGGGCCCCGGCGGCGAAGCCCACGGCCACCCCCGCGATGACCGTCCAGGGCAGGCCGCCCTGGGCCTTGGCATAGACGTAGACGCCGGGCAGGCCGATGGGCGGCAGCAGCATGACCAGGCTGGTGAGCTGGGCCTCGTGCTGGGTCATGCGGAAGCGGGAGGCCAGGAGCGGGATCACCACCACGGCCCCGCCCAGGCCCGTGAGACCCGAGACCACGCCCGCCAGGAGGCCGATGGGCAGGCCCGATCCCCAGAGCCCCCGTGACAGGTCCAGGGGCTCCACCGTGCGGTCCACGGCCGGGGGTTCGCGCCGCCGGAAGGTCTTGAGGGCCAGGATCACCAGGAAGGCCGCGTAGCCCCAGCGCAGGGGCTCGGAGGGAATCAGGTTGGCGGCCACGGAGCCGCCGTAGATGCCGAAGAGGAAGGCCAGCACCAGCACGCCCACCAGCTTCAGGCTCGTGTGGATGCCCTGGCTGCGGTACTGCAGCACGGCGGGGAGGCCCGTGGGCAGGAGCATGGCCGCCAGGGTGGCTCCTTGCGCGCGGTGCTGATCCAGGTGCAGCACGAGACCGAGGAGGGGCACCATCACCACGCCGCCCCCCACGCCGAAGAGGCCCGACAGCAGGCCCCCGCAGAGGCCCGTGCCCAGACCCGCCAGCAGGTGGTTCGGATCGGCGGTCACGGCGCCTCCAGGGGGTGGGCCTCGAAGAAGGCCCAGATGAGATGGGAGGCGGAGAGGTCCTTCACCGGGAGGTCCGCGTCCGGGGCATAGCGCCGGCCCCCCGGCCAGGCATGGCCCATGCCCTGGACCGTCCAGAGGCCCACTTCGCAGCCACCGGACCAGAGATCCAGGGTGTGGGCCTCGAGGATCTCCCGCATGGGGCCCTCGGAGCAACCCATGAGGGCAGCCCACCGGGCCATCCCCTCCAGCGCGGGCGGTGCCGGGATCGGTCTCCCGCGGGGGCCCACGCCCCCGCCGTAGGGAATGTGCCGATCCTCCGTGCCGTGGAAGCTGAGGGTGGGCACGGGCCGCGCCGGAGCCGGGCCCAGGACGGGCGCCCCGGCCACCGCCGCGATGGCCGCCACCCAGGACGCCTCCAGGGCCAGCCGGTAGGCCATGCGGGCCCCGTTGGAGAAGCCCGCCACGAAGACCCGCCGGGGATCCACGGAGGCCCGGCGGCCCACCAGGTCCACGACCGCCGTCAGGAAGGCCACATCGTCCACCTCCGGATGTCCGGGACGGCTCAGGCCGGGCCCCACGTTCCAGGCCGCTCCCCGGCTGGGGTCCTCCGTGCCCGGCTCGCCCAGGGCCTGGGGGTAGGCCACCCGGAAGCCCCGCTCGTCCGCCAGGCGGCTCAGGCCCGAGAACGCGGCCATGAGCCGGCCCGTGCCCCCGGTGCCGTGGAGGGCCAGCACCAGGGGCAGCTCCGCCCCGGGGGCCCCGGGGGGATCGTGGACCAGGATCCGCCGGGTCGCGCCCCCCCATTCGAGCTTCAGCTGGTGGCTCCGGCCCTGCTGCAAGGTCCCCCCTCCCGGGATTCTGGGGCCCCCTGTGTTCCAATGGAAGCCAGGGAGGCCCCCGTGCAGGTCCAGCTCAACCAGGATGTGGTGCTCGACAGCCGGCGGGCCGTGTGGCTGCCCAAGCAGAAGACGCTGGTGCTGGCGGATCTCTTCTTCGGCATGGGCGCCGCCCGCCGCCGCCGGCCGGATCCCCTGCCCCCGCCCCAGCAGACCGAGATCTGGGAGCGGATGTTCAGCCTCATCGACGACTACGCCCCCGCCCAGATCGCCCTGCTGGGCGACCTCAAGCCCAGCCAGGGCACGGTGGAGGGCGACGAGGCGGAGGAGCTGCGCACCATCTTCCGCAAGCTCAAGGGGGGCGGGCGCCAGGTGGTGCAGGTGGTGGGCCATCCGGACCGCAGCAGCGGGCCGGCGCTCGAGGGCACGGGCATCCAGCCCGTGGAGCAGCACCGCGTGGGACCCTTCACCCTCATGCACCGCCGCCGCATCTTCGTCTACCCCCGCCACGACTCGCCCCAGGGCTTCTGGATCAACGGCGGCGTCCACCCCCTCTTCGCCGTGCCCGGCCCGGGTCCTGCCGGAGAGCCGGACTGGCTGCGCCTGCCGGCCTTCCTCTACACGGGCTTCGCCCTGGTGATGCCCCCCTTCGTGAGCTACGCCCAGGGCTTCGAGGTCATCCAGGCCGAGCGCCTGCCCCGCCAGGCCCGGGCCTGGAAGCTGCTGGCGGATCGCCTGAGCCCCCTGGAGCTGGCGGAGCTGCCGCCGGCCCCCGAGCACCTGCGCACCCTCACCCGCCCGCCCCGCAAGGGCGCGCCCAAGGGCGGCGAGTAGGACTACTTCTTCTTCGCCTTGGGCATGGGCGCGCCGCCGCGAACCACGCGGCCGTCGTCCAGCACCAGGTCCCAGCCCAGGCGATCGCCCTTCTTCAGGCCGATGCGCTTGAAGGTGCCCGCGGCGAACTCGATGAAGTGGCGGGCCGGCACGGTCCCCCCGTAGGTGGGGCAGTCGTCGCCGCGCATGGGGCTGCACGGGGGCACGTGCTCGGCGGTCTCCACCACCCGCCCCTCGCCGTCCACCCAGGCCACGTCCAGGGCGATGAGGCAGTTCTTCATCCAGATGGCGTGGTCGCCGTCTTCGCCGTAGACGAAGAACATGCAGCGGTCCTTGGGCAGGCTCTGCCGGTACATCAGGCCCTTCGCCTTCTCCTGCTCCGTGGCGGCCACCTCCGCCATGAAGGCCGTCTGCTTGAAGGCCACGGTACCGCCACCACCCGCCAGCAGGGGCAGGGACAGCAGGGCGGCGAACAGCATGCGCATGGCGACTCCTTGAAACCCATTATCAATGAAGTGCTTGAAGATCGGGGAAGGCTTCCGGCGCCCATGATACCTCGCTAGATGTGGCAACATGGTCCAGTACGCTGGGGCTTTCCACCCCGTGCCCGGAGAGCCATGCGCGCGTCCGTCCTGCTCATGATCCCCCTGCTCGGCGGCCTGGCTCCGGCCGCGCCGGGCCCGGGCACCGGGCTCCTCGCCCTCCGGACTCCCGCCGCCCTCCAGCTGGATGGGCGCCTGGACGAGGCCATCTGGCGCCAGGCGCCCGTGGCCACGGGCTTCACCCAGGAGTGGCCCTGGCGCGGCCAGCCCGCCCGCCAGCGCACGGAGGTGCGGGTGCTCTACGACGCGCACTTCCTCTACGTGGGCGCCCGCATGCACCACGACCGGAAGCTGGACGGCGGCCGCGCCACCGTGGTGCGGCGGCTCCACCGCCGGGACCAGGACAGCCAGAGCGACTGGTTCAGCGTGGCCATCGACTCCACCCACGATCGGCGCTCGGCCCTGGTCTTCGAGGTGAACGCCGCCGGCGTGCAGAAGGATCAGGTCATCTACAACGACAGCACCTTCGACGCCAGCTGGGACGGGGTGTGGGAGAGCGCCGTCTCCGTGGACGCCGACGGCTGGTCCGCGGAGCTGCGGATCCCCCTCTCGCTCCTGCGCTTCAAGGACGGGCCGGGGCCCCAGACCTGGGGCATCAACTTCAGCCGCACGGACCAGGGCGCCCTGCGGGAATCCAGCCGCTGGATGGTGGTCCCCCGGGGCGACAGCGGCTTCGTGAGCCGCTTCCCGGAGCTGTCGGGCCTGGAGGGCCTGCGCCCCCAACCCCGGCGGGAATACGTGCCCTACCTGGGGACGGCGCGCAAGTTCGAAACCGCCCGCAGCTACGACGACCGCCGCTGGGAGAACCGGGCCGGCCTGGACGCCCGCTGGAGCCTGAACACCCATGCCCAGGTGGATCTGTCCGTGCGGCCGGACTTCGGCCAGGTGGAGGTGGACCAGGCCGTGCTCAACCTCGGCACCGTGGAGACCTTCTTCCCGGAGAAGCGCCCCTTCTTCCTCGAGGGCATGGACCTCTTCCGTGTGGCGGGGCCGGACCTCTTCTACAGCCGCCGGATCGGACACGGACTGTCCGATCCAGACCTGGCTGCGGGCGAGACCCTGCTGGACCGCCCCAACGCCACGGACATCACCGCCGCCGCCAAGTACACGGCCAAGTACGGCTCGGGCACCAACGTGGGCCTGCTGGCCGCCAGCGTGGAGCCCGCCCGGGCCGAGATCCTTGGCCCCGGCGGCGCCCGGGCGCGCCGCGAGCTCTCCCCCCTCACGAACTACGGGGTGCTGCGGGTCCAGCAGCTCACGGACGACCGCGGCAGCTACCTGGGCGGCTTCCTGTCGGGGATGACCCAAGCGGGCCCCGCGGGCCGCGAGGCCCAGGTGCAGGCCCTGGACGGCGCCTACAAGACCGAGGACCGGAGCGGCCTCCTGGAGGCCACCTTCAGCCGCAGCGAGGCGGGGCCGGAAGGGGCCCGGGATGAGGGCTGGCGTGGCCGCCTGAGGGCCCGGCGGGAATGGCGTTCCGGATGGAGCCTGGAGCTCCAGGCCATCGACGCGACCCGCCTCTACAACCCCAACGACATGGGCTACCTGGAGCGCGCCGACGAGCAGCGCCTCTACGCCGGGATCTCTCGCCGCTGGGACCGGGCCTGGGGCCCCGTGCGCGACCTGGAATGGGGGCTGGACCACACCGCCGCCCGGGACCGGGCCGGCCATGCCTTCCTGCGCAACCTCAACACCTGGGCCAAGGCCGACCTCACCAGCTTCGTCTCCCTCTGGGGCGGCGGTGGCGTGGACCTCCCCGTGGAGGATGACCGGGAGCTGCGCACCTACACGGATCCGCGGAAGAAGTACCTGGCCCGCCCTGGCGTGCCCTACACGAACGCGGGCTTCGACACGCCCGGGAACCGCCCCTGGTATGTGCGCCTCAACGCCAGCCGCGCCTGGCAGGAGGGCGGCCCCTCCACGGACACGACCCTCTTCCAGAGCCTCAAGCCCGCCGACCGCCTGGAGATCCAGGTCTCCACCTCCCTCACCCGCGACGAGGGGGAGCTGAAGTGGCTGGAGACGCCGGGCGCCACGCCCATCGTGGGCCTGCGGCGCCTCAGCCAGCTGAACCAGACCCTCCGCGTGGCCTACGCCTTCACCCCGGGGCTCACCCTCCAGCTCTTCAGCCAGTGGCTGGACGCCAACTGGAACTACCGGGACCTGAAGCACTTCGAGGACGACCACACCCTCGATCCGGGCCTCCCCGACGACCTGCCGGCGGGCGCGGCGCTCCAGACCGCCTTCAGCTACCGCACCTGGAACCTGAACCTCATCACCCGCTGGGAGTTCCGTCCCGGCTCCACCGTCTTCCTCGTCTACACCCATGGCGCCAGCACGGACGCCCTCATCAACGACCGCGCCAGCCTGTCGCCCCGCCCGGACCTGTCGATCCTGCGGCACCTGCCCTCGGACGATACCGTGCAGGCCAAGGTCAGCTGGCTGTTCCGCTGAGCCATTCCCCCACGCGGTCCGCATCGGCCTCCGTGTGGAAGCCATGGAAGGCCACGCGCAGGTAGCCCTCGCGGACGGAGGCCAGGATCCCGCGCTGGTAACCGGACTTCAGGAGCGCATTCATCCAACCCGCCCCTGCGCCGCCGTGGTGGAAGGCGAGGATGGAGCCCAGCCGCCCGGCCTCCAGCAGGCCGCGCAGGCGCGCGGCCTCCGCGGCCCAGGAGGATCCCGCCAGGGCCTCCAGGAGCCGGGCCTGGAGGCCTGCCGCATGGGCGGCGATGGCGGGGACGCGGGCCCGGTTGATCAGGCGGAGGGACTCCAGCAGGGCGGATGCCTGGAGCAGGTTCGGGCCGCCGGGCTCCAGGGCCCGCCCATCCGGCAGCCAGGCCCGGTCGAAGTCCGTGGAGGGCCTTGAGAAGTCCGTGGCCTCCTCCACCGAGAGCCAGGTTCCCGAAGGCGTCAGGGACTGTCGAAAGCCCTCCTCGGTCCAGAGGAAGCCCAGGCCCTGGGGGGCCAGCAGGCCCTTGTGGCCGCTGGTGGCGAAGGCCGCCAGGCCCTCCAGGTCGGCTGGGACGGTGCCCGCGGCCTGGATGCCGTCCACGACGAGGTGGACGCCCCGCTCGCGGCAGGCCCGGCCGAGGCGCTGGAGGTCCAGCTTCAGGCCGTCCTGGAACCGTACCCAGGAGAGGGCCAGGATCCGCGCCCGGGGGCCCAGGGCCGCCACGAGCCGGCCTTCGGGGTCGGCCTGGGCCGTGGGGGGCCGGCTGTCCCAGGCGCCGGCGCCGGCGAGGTGGCCCTCCCAGAGCGGCACCTCGCGGAAGGCCACGCCTCGTGTCCTCAGGGCCAGCCAGGGCCAGGCGTTGGAGGGAAACTCGCCCAGGGGCGCCACCACCTCGTCGCCCGCCTGCCAGCGAAAGCCCTGGGCCACGGCCACCAGGCCCGTGGAGGTGCTGGGCGTCAGGCTGATGTCCTCGGCCCGCCCGCCCAGCAGGGCCGCGGCCTCGGCGCGGACGGCTTCGGGAATTCCCTGGAAGTCCTCCACCCAGCGCACCTCCCAGGGGCGCAGCTCCTTCTGCAGGAAGGACCGCACGGCCCGCACCGCGGCCCGGGGGACGGGGCCCTCGGAGCAGTGCATGACCCAGAGATGCTCCCGGTCCAGGTGGAACAGGGCGGGGTTGAGGGGCGGGGCGCTCATCCCTTCCCGGAGGCCAGGAGGGCCTTGAGACCCACGGGATAGAGTGGCTCCACCACCTGGCGGACGGCGGCGGCGTACTGCTGGATCTCCCACTGGGCGTGACTGTCCGTCCGCAGGCGGATGAAGTGGGCCACGGCCTGGAGGCTCACGGTCCAGTAGACCTCGGAGTAGAGCCCCACGGGCAGGACGCACCGGGCCTGCTCCCGGCAGACGCCCAGGGAGAGCAGCTCCTTGTAGTGGGCCACGGCCCCCCGGCAGCTCTCCAGGTAGCATTCCATGGCCCGGGCGCGGTTCGCCTCGTCGATCTCGCCTTCGCTGCCCTGCTTGTTGACCTTGGCCTGCCTGCGGAAGGCCGCCGGCACGAAGAACTCGTCCTCGGGGAACTCCACGTAGCGCCCGCTGATCTCGTTGAACTCCGAGCCGATGCGGTGCTTCATCCACTGCCGGAACACGAAGATGGGCGCCTTCACGTGCAGCGTCAGGGCCGTGTGGCGGAAGGGCGAGGTGTGCTCGTGCTCGGCCAGGTACCCGACCAGCTTGGCGTCCCCCTCCTCGAAGGCCTCCTTCCGCTTGCCGAAGGAGACCCGCGCCGCGTTCACCACAGACAGGTCGGACCCCATGTGGTCGATGAGGCGGACGAAGCCTTTGTCCAACACCTTGATCTCGGGATTCGCCATGGAAGACTCCGTGCTTCCAGCTTCGCGCCGGCCCTGGGAGAATGGAAGGTCCGCCGGGAGCCTCCATGCAGTTTCTCTTCGCCCCTCCCGGGGCTCAGGGCTGGAAGGCCCTGAATGCCACTTACGCCTGTCTCGCATTCGACCCATCTCCCCCCTGGAGCCAACCATGCAGTTCTTCATCGACACCGCCAACATCGACGAGATCAAGCGCATCAACGCACTGGGCGTGCTGGACGGCGTGACCACCAACCCCAGCCTCATCGCCAAGGAGACGGGCAAGCCCTTCGAAGCCATCATCGAGGAGATCTGCGGGATCGTGGACGGCCCCATCAGCGCCGAGGTCATCGGCCTGGAGGCCCCCGCCATGATCCAGGAGGGCCTGAGGCTGGCCAAGATCCACGAGAACGTGGTGGTGAAGCTGCCGCTGATCGCCGAGGGCCTGAAGGCCTGCAAGGCCCTCACCGCCGAGGGCATCAACACCAACGTCACCCTCTGCTTCAGCGCCACCCAGGCCCTCATGGCGGCCAAGGCGGGCGCCACCTACGTGAGCCCCTTCGTGGGCCGCCTGGACGACATCAACCTGGACGGCATGGAGCTGATCCGCGAGATCGTCACCATCTTCGCGAACTACGAGTTCGACACCCAGTGCCTGGCCGCCTCCATCCGCCAGCCCCGGCACGTCACCGACGCGGCCCTGGCCGGGGCCCATGTCGCCACCATCCCCACCAAGGTCTTCGACCAGATGATCAAGCACCCCCTCACCGACAAGGGCGTGGAGGGCTTCCTGGCGGATTGGAAAAAGAGCGGTCGGTAGGCCTCGCCAGGCAGACCGTTAAGACGATCTGTCAATTCGTGACCGGATCGTCAAAAGGCCCCGCTACCATGGCCCTGGCCCCGACCGGGCCGGAGGTTGTGCATGGATGCCATCACGTCTGTCCTTCGCCGCTGTGAGATCTTCTCGGGGCTGTCCGACGCGGACCTGGGCCTGATCGCCCAGGCTGCCCGCCGCCGCGAGGTCCCAGCCGGGACCCGCCTCTTCGGCCAGGGGGAGCCCCGCAAGGGCGCCACGGTCATCGCCGAAGGACGCGTGGAGATCACCCGCGACAACGGCGAGGGCCCCGAGCCCGTGGTCATCCTCGGCCCCGGCGACGTGGCCGGCGAGCAGTCCTTCCTGGCCGTGAGCACCCACACCGCCACGGGCGTGGCCCTTACGCCCGCCGTGCTGCTGGACCTGGACCGGGAGACGGTGCTCCGGAGCCTGGGCCAGGACGGCGCGGCGGCCATCGCCGTGCTCAGCAAGGTGGCCAACGTCCTCCACCAGCGCATCCTCTACTCGGCCACGCCCCGCACGGGCCGGGAGCAGGCCTACGCCAGCGGCCGCACGCGCAAGGAGTCCGATCTCATCGGCCCCCTGGAGGTGCCCGAGGACGCCCTCTTCGGCGTGCAGACCCTGCGGGCCGTCCACAACTTCCCCATCACGGGCACGCCCACCAGCCACTTCCCGGCCATGATCCGGGCCCTGGCCATGGTCAAGCAGGCCGCCGCCCGGGCCAACGCGCAGCTGGGCCTCCTGGATCCCGCCATCGCCGGGGCCATCGACCGGGCCTCCCAGGAGATCATCGACGGCCACTGGCACGGCCATTTCCCGACCGATATGGTGCAGGGCGGCGCGGGCACCTCCACCAACATGAACGCCAACGAGGTCATCGCGAACCGCGCCCTGGAGTTGCTGGGCCACAAGCGCGGCGAGTACGCCCACTGCCACCCCAACGACCATGTGAACCTGGGCCAGAGCACCAACGACGTCTACCCCACGGCCCTGCGCCTCAGCACCATCTTCATGCTGCGGAACCTGCTGGACGCCATGGAGCGCCTCAAGTCCGCCCTGCACGCCAAGGGCCGCGAGTTCTCCGATGTCATCAAGATGGGCCGCACCCAGCTCCAGGACGCTGTGCCCATGACCCTGGGCCAGGAGTTCGAGGCCTATGCCGTCACCACGGGGGAGGACATCCAGCGCCTGCAGGAGACCGCCCGCCTCTTCCTGGAGGTGAACATGGGCGGCACGGCCATCGGCACGGGCATCTGCGCGGACCCGCGCTACCCGCAGGTGGTGGTGGACGAGCTCCGCAAGGTCACGGGCCTGGAGGTGGTCCTGGCGGAGAACCTGGTGGAGGCCACGCCGGACACGGGCGCCTTCGTCATGTTCTCCGGCGTGGTCAAGCGGGCCGCGGTCAAGCTGAGCAAGCTCTGCAACGACCTGCGCCTGCTCAGCAGCGGCCCCCGCTGCGGCTTCGGCGAGATCAACCTGCCCCCCATGCAGCCCGGCAGCAGCATCATGCCCGGCAAGGTGAACCCCGTGATCCCCGAGGTGGTGAACCAGGTGGCCTTCTCGGTCATCGGCAACGACCTCACCATCACCCTGGCCGCCGAGGCGGGCCAGCTCCAGCTCAACGTCATGGAGCCCATCCTGGCCTACAGCCTGGCCACCAGCCTGCGCACCCTGACGGCCGCCGTGAACGTGCTCACCACGAAATGCATCGTGGGCATCACCGCCAACCGCGACCGCTGCCGCGACCTGGTGGAGCACAGCATCGGCATCGTCACCGCCGTCATGCCCGCCATCGGCTACAAGCGCGCCACCGAGGTGGCCAAGGAGGCCCTGGAGACCGGGGTGCCCGTGCGCGAGCTCATCCTCCGCAAGGGCTACCTGAGCTCCGCCGAGCTGGATGAGGCCCTCAGCCTGGAGGCCATGACCCGGCCGAGGCCCCTCCGCTGAAGACTTCCCCAATCCGCGCTACCCTTGGAGGTTCCACCCCCAAGGAGTCGTCATGGTCCGCCTCCTCATCCTGTCGATGAGTTGCGCCTGGTGCCTGAGCGCCCAGGAGCCGCCGGTTCCCGCCCCTCCCCCGGCGCCAGCCCCGACAGTCGACGCGCCGGGCGCCGCGGCTAAGCCCTTGCCTGGAGTCGACCCTCCGAAGCCCGCCACCACGGCCCCCCTTCTGGACAACGGCCTTCTGGATCCGACCTGGTTCGGGGAGGGCGTCGTCTTCACCAAGGGTGACGATGTGGACTATTTCTGGGTCAAGCCGGGCTTCAGCCTTCGGGGCCACACCATCTTCATGAAGCCCTGGGATGACCCCGCCATGCTTCGCAAGGGACGGGACGGGAAGGACCACGCCAAGGCCACCGAACTGACGGACAGCTTTCCAGGCATGCTTCGGGGCGCGATGACCGGCGCCTTCAACGGCCAGGCCAAGGTGAGCCGGACGGAGGGCGACCTTGCCCTCGTGGGGCGTTTCGTGGATGCCAACGCCGGAAGCAAGGCCGCCAAATGGCTCATCGGCCTTGGCGCCGGTAGCGAGACGGCCACCTGGGACATGAAGCTCGTGGACTCCAAGTCCGGCGAAATTCTGCTGGCCGTGCATCACCGCGCCATCAGCGGGACGGCCATGAGCACCATCCAGGACAAACTCGTGAAGTGGGCCGACAAGTTCGCCGCCTTCACGGCCGGGCAGGCCCTCAAGTAGTCCCGGTCGCGGGCCTCCACTCCAGTGGAGCCCCCGGCTCAGGTAGACTGGCACCTGATCCCCCCACGATCCGTCGCCAGCCGCACGCCGGGAGCCCCCATGTCCCTCGAAAAGAAGATCGAGACGCTGAAAGCCAAGCACGCCCAGGCCCTGGCCGGGGGCGGCGAGGCCCGGACCCAGAAGCAGCACGAAGGCGGCAAGCTCACGGCGCGCGAGCGCCTGGCGGCCTTCCTGGACGAGGGCTCCTTCGAGGAGGTGGACGCCCTCATGGTCCACCGGGCCTGGGGCGTGGAGAAGATCCCCGGCGACGGCGTGGTGACGGGCTTCGGCCGCGTGGACGGCCGCCCGGTGGCCGTGTTCGCCCAGGACTTCACGGTCTTCGGCGGCTCGCTGAGCGAGGCCTACGCCAAGAAGATCTGCAAGGTCATGGACCTGGCCATGAAGGTGGGCTGCCCCGTCATCGGCCTCAACGACAGCGGCGGCGCCCGCATCCAGGAGGGCGTCGTGTCCCTGGGCGGCTACGCGGACATCTTCCTGCGCAACACCCTGGCCTCGGGCGTCATCCCCCAGATCAGCCTCATCATGGGCCCCTGCGCGGGCGGCGCCGTCTACAGCCCCGCCATCACGGACTTCATCACCATGGTGAAGGGCACGAGCTACATGTTCGTGACGGGGCCGGACGTCATCAAGACCGTCACCCACGAAGAGGTCACCAAGGAGGAGTTGGGCGGCGCCAGCACCCACGCCGCGAAGTCCGGGGTGGCCCACTTCGTCACCCAGAGCGACCTGGCGGCCCTGGCGCACACCCGGGAGCTGCTTTCCTTCCTGCCCAGCAACAACCTGGGCGAAGCGCCCCGCAAGGCCCCGAAGAACCAGATGCCCCTGGAGAACCCGGACCTGGACAAGGTGGTGCCGGACGATCCCAGCAAGCCCTACGACATCCGCGACATCATCCGCGGCGTGGTGGACGACGCCCACTTCTTCGAGGTCCATGAGGCCTTCGCGCCCAATCTGGTGGTGGGCTTCGCCCGCATCGACGGCCGCAGCGTGGGTGTCGTGGCCAACCAGCCGGCCTTCTACGCCGGGGTCCTGGACATCGCCTCCAGCGAGAAGGGCGCCCGCTTCGTGCGGTTCTGCGACGCCTTCAACATCCCGCTCATCACCTTCGAGGACGTGCCGGGCTTCCTGCCGGGCGTCACCCAGGAGCACGGCGGCATCATCCGCCACGGCGCCAAGCTGCTCTTCGCCTTCTGCGAGGCCACGGTGCCCAAGATCACCGTCATCACCCGCAAGGCCTACGGCGGCGCCTACTGCGTGATGGCCAGCAAGCACATCCGCACGGACTTCAACTTCGCCTACCCCACCGCGGAGATCGCCGTGATGGGCGCCGAGGGCGCCATGAACGTGCTGCACGGGAAATCCATCGCCATCGCGCCTGATCCCGTGGCCAAGAAGGCCGAGCTGGTGGCCGAGTACAACGAGAAGTTCGCCAACCCCTACATCGCCGCCGAGCACGGCTTCGTGGACGAGGTCATCCTCCCCCGCGAGACGCGCCAGAAGCTGGTGAAGGCCCTCGCCTTCCTCGACACCAAGCGCGACAGCACACCCCCCAAGAAGCACGGCAACATCCCGCTCTAGGAGGCCCCATGCGCCCTGCCCTCCTCGCCGTCGCCAGCCTGGCCGCCCTGGCCCTCGCGGCCCAGGACGAGCGGGGCTTCCTGGACTCCATGGGCCGCCTGGAGCGCCAGGACCCCGCCGGGAAGAAGGACTTGGAGGACGGCAGCCCCCTGCGGGCCGCGGCCCTGACCATGGATCCCGCCAAGGGCACGGAGCGGGCCCGCTATGCCGCCGCCTCCTGGCTCTGGGCCACCAACCTGATCCGCGGCCCCCGCCCCGGCAAGGACCAGACCTACCTCCAGGCCGTCCGCGGGCAGGCGGACCTGCTGAAGGCCTGGGCCCTGCTGGAGACCGTGGGCGGCGACCTGGCCCGTCCCCGGGACGGCATGCGGCTGGAGATCGCCTGGCGCCTGCTGGACATCGACCGCATGCGGACGGCCTACACCGCCGTGTCCGCCCGGCCCGACCTGAGCGTCCGCGAGCTGGTCCACGCCTTCTTCGTCTCCGCGCACCTCGGCGACTGGGCGGCCATGAAGAAGCACGCCCAGGCCCTCGTGGCCCAGGGGGGGCAGCTGGACGGCCTCCACGCCGCCGCCGAGGGCACCCCGACCATGGTCGACTACGAATCGCTGCTGAAGGCGGTGGAGGCGGGGCGGCCGGGCCGCGATCCGGGCTCCCTGGCCATCCGCGGCTACCGCATCATGGCGCAGCGGGCCAAGGTCCGGCGCGTCACCGGCAGCGACAAGGCCCTCCTCCGGGAATCCGAGGCCTGGCCCCGGGATTGGGTGCCCAAGCCCGACGCCGTGGCCGAGCTGCTCCAGCTGGGGGCCGTGGCCCACTGGGCCGAAGGGGCCGGCCAGCCCCCGCTCTCCGGCTTCATCGAGCCCGGACGGCTGTACCTGGTGGGCTACCGGATGGCCCTGGGCGAGTCCGGGGACGGGGGCCGCCAGGAGCAGGCGTGGGACCTGCGGCCCGACGCCCTGGCCCCGGGCCGCTGGGCCGGCACCCACACTCTGACAGCCTGGAAGGGGGGCGCGGATCCCAAGTCCCCGCCCGCGCTCCAGGTGACCTTCGACGTGGTCTTGGACCTGGTTCCCCCGGATCTCCGGCCAAGTCCGGCCCCGCGCTAGGAAGGGCTCTCCGCGGTCATGCCCTCCCTGCGCAGCTCGTTCATCGACGACCAAGGCACCGTCCGCAGCGGCTGGCGGATCCTCCAGTTCACCCTGCTCCTCGGCGTGCTGAACCTCGCCGTCGCCCCCCTGTGGCCCGCCCCCTTGCGGGGCCAGATCCCCGACCGCTGGATCGACACGGCCGTCGTCCTCGCGGCCACCTGGCTCTGCCTCCGGACCGAGGGGCGCCCCCTGGCGGAAGCGGGACTCCGCGCGGATGGACGCTTCCTCCGGGAGATCACCCTGGGCACCCTGGGCGGCGCGGCGGTCATGCTGGCGACGGCGGGGCTCATCGGCGCGCTGGGGGGGTTCCACTGGATTCGCACCCCGGGCACGGGCCTGCGGGACCTGCTTGCCGGAGCCTCGGTCTACCTCGCCGTGGCCGGTTTCGAGGAGCTCCTCTTCCGGGGCTACGCCTTCCAGCGGGCCGTGCGGGGTCTGGGCTTCGCCGGAGCCCAGGCCGTCTTCGCCGCGGCCTTCGTGGCCGCCCACTGGAGCAACCCCGGCATGACCGGCGCCACCCGGATCTGGGCCGCCCTGAACATCGCCCTGGCGGGGTTGATGCTGGGCCTCTGCTGGCGGCGCACCGGCAGCCTGGCCCTGCCCATCGGCGTGCACCTGGGCTGGAACTGGACCCAGGGCACCCTCCTGGGCTTCGGCGTGAGCGGCACCGAAGGGGCCGGCTGGTGGACGCCGGTCTTCCACGGCCGCCCCGAGTGGCTCACGGGCGGGGCCTTCGGGCTGGAGGCCAGCGCCGTCTGCGCCCTGGTCTGCGGGGCGGCGATCCTGGGGCTGTGGCGCTGGCGCGGAATCAGTGGCGGTGGTTCTTCCAGAGCTTCGGAATCTTGACCCCGGCACCCATCACCAGGCGCATCTCGCTGGTGGGGACGAAGCCCATGCGCTGGTAGAGCCCCTCGGCCTCGCGGCTGGCGTGCAGCTCCATGATCTCCAGGCCGCAGTCGCGGGCCAGGTCCCGGGCCGCCTCCGTGAGCCGGGCGGCCAGCCCCTGCCGGCGGTGCGAGGGCTCCGTGTAGATGTTGAAGAGGTAGCCGCGGACGGAGATGGGCGACACCGGCGTGGGGAGGGACTCCTTCATCAGCATGAGCACGCCGGCCACGGGACGGCCCTCGTCCTCCATGAGGAAGCCCCGGCACTGGCCCGACACCAGCCAGTTCCGCAACTGGACGCGGAAGATCTCCGCCATGCGCCGCAGCCCCTCCGCCGAGCCCGGCTCCAGGTCGCGGAACAGGGCCAGGCGATGGGCCACGTGGGTCTCCACGTCGGCGATCGAGGACGGACGGAGGGCGAGGCTCATGGGCCCAGTGTAGGCGTTATCCTGGGCCATGCACTACGCGGCCCTGGCCTCGGGTTCCAAGGGGAACTGCCACGCCCTGTCCGACGGGGGGCGGACGCTGCTCGTCGACGCGGGCATCTCCCTGCTCCAGATCCGCAGCCGCCTGGCAGCTCTCGAATGGGACGCGGACTCGATCCGGGCCGTGGCCATCACCCACGAACACTCGGACCACATCGGCGCCCTCGGGGTGATCCTCCGCCGAACGGACTGGGCCATCCTGGCCACCGCCGCCACGCGCGCCGCCGTGGAGCAGGCCCAGGGGCTTCAGATCCCCCCCTCGCGCTGGGTCGAGCTGGAGGCCGGCCGGCCCAGGGACTGGGCGGGCTGGCGGGTGCTGCCCTTCTCCCTGCCCCACGATGCGGAGGATCCGGTGGCCTACCGCATCGAGGCCGGCGGGGCCGCCTCTGCCATCGTGACGGACCTCGGCTGCCCCACGGCCCTGGTGGCGGATCACCTCCAGGACCTGGACCTGCTGGTGCTGGAGGCCAACCACGATGTGGACATGCTGCGGGAGGGCGACTATCCGGCCCGGCTCAAGGCCCGCATCCTCAGCCGCGTGGGCCACCTCAGCAACGCCGCCATGGCCGAACTGCTGGGGCGGGTGCTCGCCCCGCGGCTGCGGCAGGTGGTGCTGGCCCACCTGAGCGAATCCAACAACGACCCCGCCCTGGCCCGCCTCGCCGCCGAGGAGGTCCTCCGCGGCAGCGCCGCCACCCTGCACGTGGCCCACCAGCGGGTGCCCCTCGCCCTGCCCCCGGTGGCCTGACCCTTCGTGAGCCCCATGATCCGACCCGCCCTCCTCTCCCTCCTCCTGGCCCTGTCCCTTGGGGCCCAAGGCGCCCCGACCGCGCCGCCCAGCCTGCGTGAGGCCGTGGAGCGCTTCGACGCGGCCCAGGCCCAGGTGCAGACACTCCAGTGCCCCTTCACTCTCACCCTGCGCCGGGCCCTGCTGAAGACCCCCTCGGTGACGAAGGGGACCCTCTACCTGCAGGGCTCGGACTTCGTCCACTTCGCCTTCCAGCCGCCGGAGGACCTGATCCTCCACCTCACCCCCAAGGCCCTCATCTCCTACAGCCCCGAAGCCAAGGCGGGCGAGCTGATGAAGATCGGGATCATCAAGAACGCCAACCGCAAGTTCCTGGGCCTGGGCCAGAAGCTCAGCTACCTTTCGGAGTATTTCCAGATCCGCCTGGTGGAGGCCAAAGACCCGGCCGGCACCTGGCTCCTGGCCATGACGCCCCGGACCCTGTCCATGCGGAAGCGGATGCAGGCCCTGGATCTCTGGGTGGACAAGGAGACCTGGCTCCCCCGGCAGGTGCAGTGGGTGGAGCGCAGCGGGGACTCCTGGCTCGTGGAGCTGGGGCCCCTCCGCGTCAACCAGCCGCTCCCTCCCGCCGTGACCGGCTTCAAGCTCCCGGAGGGCATCCCCCTGCGGAGCGACTTCAGCTTCTTCGCCACCCGGAAGAAGTAGCGGTAGACTGCACAGGAGATCACACGGGGGCCCGATGATTGTGGTGTGCCCGGCCTGCCAGGCCCGCTTCCAGTACGACGACAGCCGGTTCGGCACCGCCCGGGCCAAGCGGTTCAAGTGCCCGAAGTGCGCCAACCTCTTCGAGGTGGCGAACCCCGTCATGGCCCTGGCCGCCGCCGAACCCGCCCCGCCGCCGCCCGCCCCGTCCGTTCCCGAGCCGGTCCAGGAACCCCCCGCCGAGGCCACCCTGGCCTCGGCCTTCACCACGGCCCGGCGGGACCGCGACTCCATCCTCGTGGCCGCGGGCCTCCAGAAGGCTGGCCTGCCCTCGGGCTTCAAGTTCAGCCTGGCCTTCCTCTCGGGCCCCCAGGCCTCCACGGTCCAGGTGCTGGATCGCCCCCTGATCGTCATCGGGCGCGAGGACGGGGACGTCATCACGCAGGATCCCGAGACCTCCCGCCGCCACGCGGTGCTGGAGATCCGCGGGGACGGCACCGTGTGGATCACCGACCAGGACTCCACCAACGGCACCCAAGTCAACGGCGAGCGCATCACGGGACCGGTCCAGCTCATCAGCCAGCAGGAGTTCACCTGCGGGAACAGCACCTTCATGCTGCTGGTGCGCAACACCACCGAATACCCCCTGCACTGAGCCCCCTCCGACCGATCCGAGTGACCCCCCGAGCGACGCCATGACGCCAGATCCCTACGCGCCCTACCTCCGCCAGGCGGACCAGCTCTTCGCCCAGGGGGAGGTCGTCAAGGCCGGGCAGATCTGGCAGGCCATCCTCAAGCAGCAGCCCGCCCACGCCGAATCCCGCCAGCGCCTGCTGGCCCTGCGGGCGCACCTGCTGGCCCAGCAGGAGGCCGCCCGGGCCGCGGCGGTGCCACCACCCGCTCCGCGCCCGGAACCTGTGCCTGCCCCCGTTTCGGCCCCGGCGCCCGTTCCCCCGCCGCCCCCCGTCCGGGTGGAGGCCGAGGCGGCTCCCGCCATCCGCGTCGCCGTGCCCGTGGCGCCCCCCGCCGCCACCTCGGCCCCGGCACCCGCCGCTCCTGCTCCGCCGGCCCCGGCCCCAGGAGTGGAGCCGGACCGGCTGCTCATCGAGGGCTGCACGCTCTACGACATGGGGCAGGTCCCGGATGCCCTCCAGAAGTGGGAGCAGGTCCTGGCCCTCGACCCCACCCACAGCCTGGCCCTGGGCTATGCCAACGGCGCCCGCCGGGAGCTGGGGCTGCCCCCTCTCCAGGCCTCTGCCCCCGCCACCCCCGCGGAGGAGCCCCCCCCGGCGGCCGAGGAGGATGTGGCCAAGCTGCTGCGGGAGGCCGTGCAGCTCTACGACATGGGGCTCACGGAGGAGGCCATCGCCAAGTGGGAGCACGTGCTCGTCCTGGAGCCCCACCGCGAGGAGATCCACGGCTACCTGCGCGAAGCCCGGAAGGAGCTCACCCAGTCCGGGAGCCAGTCGGCCCCGCAGCCTGCGCCTCAACCCGCACCTCAACCTGCGGCAGCACCCGCTCCCCAGGTCGCGCCCCAGGCGGCCGCCCCCGCCCCGGCCCCAGTCCCGGCCGTGAGCCCCGAGGCCGAGGCCCTGGCCCTGAAGCTCCGCCAGGCGGACCACCTGCTGACCCTCCAGCGCCACGACGAGGCCGCCTTCACCTACCAGCAGGCCCTCCAACTGGCCCCCGGCAACCGGGAGGCCCTGGCGGGCCTGGAGCGCTGCCGGCGCCCTCAGCCCACGGCCACCGGCTCGGGCATCGCCCTGGACCTCCCCGACCGCATCGCCATGGCCGACGAGGAGCCCACCCTCATCGTCACGGATCCAGGCCGGGTGGAACCCCCAGCCTCCATGACCCGGACGGCCCCGCCCCCACGGGAGGGCCTCAGCCTCCCGAGCCGGCTCCAGGAAGCCTCGTCCAGCCTGCCCTGGCTGAAGGAGCCCAAGGTCTGGGCCATGGCCGGCGGCGGAGCCCTGGTCCTCACCGTGGGCCTGTACGCCCTCCACACCTACCGCAAGGACCAGGAGCTCAAGGAGGCCGTCAAGGCCGCCCGCACGGCGGCCCTGGCCCCCGTGATCCAGCAGGCCCAGTCCCCGGATCTCTCGGAGACCCCCGCGGCCATCCTCCGTGAGGGAGGGGACGTCCTGGAGTCCGACCCCGTGCGGGCCTACCTCCGGGCCCAGGCCGTGCTGGCCCAGAACCCCGGGGACGCCGCCGCCGCCCAGCTGCTGGAGAAGGCCCGGGCCGCCCTGCCCACCGGGGGCGCCGCCGGGGCCACCCTCGCCGAGTTCCAGAAGCACCTCCAGGCCGGTGACCTGGATGCCGCCGCCAAGGTCATGGACGCCCTCCTGCGGGTCCAGCCCGACGATCCGGCCCTGCGGTCCCGGGCCGCCCGCCTCCAGCTGGCCTTCTGCGAGGCCCACCTGGGCCAGGGCAAGTGGGGCGAAGCCACCGAGGACCTGCGCCGGGGCCGGGCCCTCCTCCCCGGTGACAAGTCCTGGCAGGCCCGCCTCCTCCTGCTCGAGCGGGTGAAGGCCATGCCCAAGGCCCAGCAGGCCGCCTGGATTCCGCTGCTGGGTTGATGGGTGGGCTGATCAGCCCACCCAGACTTCCGGCGGCACGGGATGGCTCAGGAAGTGGGTCATCCCTTCGTTGAGGCCGTAGGCCCCGGCGGTGCCGAAGGCCAGCAGGTCGCCGGCCGCCAGCTCCGGCAGGCGCACCTCACCCAGGCGGTCCAGGCTCGTGCAGAGGGGGCCCGCCAGGGTGTATGGCACGGCCCCTCCACCCTTGCCCACGGCCCGCACCGGGAAGGGCTGGCCCGTGAGCAGGGGGCGGATCAGGTGGTTGATGCCGCCCTCCAGGATGGCGAACCGGGTGCCGCGGCTCTCCTTGATGCGCACCACCCGGGCCAGGTAGAGGCCGCAGGGACCCGCCAGGAAGCGGCCCGGCTCCAGGATCAGCTCGCCCTTGAACCAGGGATGCCGCGCCAACAGATCGGACAGGTTCTGTCCAAAAGCAGCCAGGTCCAGGGGAGCCTCGTCCGGCGCGTAGGGCACACCCAGGCCGCCGCCCAGGTCGATCTGCTCGAATGCCAGGCCGTGGGCCTCGTTCAGCCGCCGGGCCAGGTCCAGCACCGCGCCGTGGATGGCCCCCAGCTTGGCCGCGTCCCGCTGGTTGCTGGCCGCGAAGACGTGCAGGCCCTTGATGCGCACGTGGTCTAGCTTCGCGGCCTTCTCAAGCAGGGCCGGCACATCCTCCTCATCCACGCCGAAGGCCGAGGGGCCGCTGCCGCCGATGATGCGGTTGCCCTCGTCGATGTCGAAGGCCGGGTGCACGCGCAGGTTCACCGTCGTCTCGCGGGTGGCCAGGGCATCGAGGCGGGCCAGGTCCTCGAAGCCCTCCGCTTGGACGCGAACGCCCATGTACAGGGCCTTCTGGAGTTCCGCCTCCCGCTTGCCCGGCCCGGCGAAAAAGGTCCGGCCCGCCGGCAGGCGCAGGGCTTCCACCCGCTCCAGCTCCCCGATGGAGGCGCAGTCGAAGCTGGCCCCCAACCCCGCGAAGCAGCGCAGCAGCTCCGGATGGGGGTTGGCCTTCACCGCGTAGGCGATGCGCACCCGCTCGGGCAGCACCCCGCGCAGGGAGGTGAACTGCCCCGCCGCGGCCGCGGCGGAGTAGGCGAAGCAGGGCGTGCCGTGGGTCTCGGCGAGGGATCGGCACTGGGCGTCATCGAAGGCGAAAAGCATGGGAACCTCAAACCGCGGAGAAGGCTCTGTCAGTTCTTCCAGTAGGGTGCCAACCGCTTCACGCCCTCGCGCAGCTGCTCGGGGGTGGCGGCGAAGCTCAGGCGGGCGTGGCGGCGCCCGCCTTCGCCGAAGGCCAGGCCGGGGATGAGGACCACCTTGGCCTCGTCGCGCAGCTTCAGGCAGAAGGCCACGGGATCGGCGTGGGCGGCTTCGGGCAGGGCCATGAAGTGGTAGAAGGTGCCGTCCGGAGGCGCCACGGTCTGGCCCAGCTCCTCGCGCAGGGCCCCGGCCAGGGCCTCCCAGCGCGCCCCCACGGCGGCCCGGGCCTCGGCCAGCACGGTGTCCGAGTGCTCGATCAGGGCGAGCGCGGCCCACTGGGCGGGTGTGGCCGTGCCCGTCACCGCATAGCCGTGCACCGTGCGGGCGGGCAGGAGCCAGGCGGGATCGCCCACGGCCCAGCCCACGCGCAGGCCCGGCGCACCCCAGCCCTTGCTCACGGAGCTGGTGACCACACCCCGGTCGGTCACGTCCCGCAGGCTGGGGCAGCGGGTGCCGAAGTGCAGGTCGCGGTAGACCTCGTCGGAGATGAGCAGCACGCCCCGGGCCACACAGGCGTCGGCCACACGCTTCAGGGCCTCCAGGCTGCCGCCGCCGCCGGTGGGATTGGAGGGCAGGTTGAGGATCACCACGGACACATCCGGTGTGGCCTCCAGCACGCGGATCAGTTCGTCGGCATCCAGGCGGAAGCGGTCGGCGGAGAGGCGGTAGGGCACGGGCTCCGCCCCGGCCATGAGGGCCAGCGCGGGATAGGCCACGAAGCCCGGATCGGGCACCAGCACCTTCGTCCCCGGATCCACCCAGGCCTGGAAGAGAGAGAAGAGGGCGCCCTGGGAGCCCGTGGTGATGAGCACCTCGTCCACATGGGCCCCGTGGAAGGCGGCCACGGCCTTGCGCAGGTCCAGCAGGCCCACGTGGGGCACATAAGCGCAGGGACCCGGCGCGCGCAGCAGGGCCCTCCGGCCCACCTCCGGCAGATCCCAGGTGGGCTCGCCCAGACCGAGGGGGATGGCGCCCTGGGGCGTGCCGTCCGTGATGGCGCGGATGGGCGAGGGCTTGAGCAGGGAGAGGCGGGAGGCGGGCTTCACGGAGTTCCTCAAAAGCAACAGATCACCACCAAGGCACCAAGACACCAAGAAAAGACAAAAGGCTTTTGCCGTTCTTGGTGCCTTGGTGTCTTGGTGGTTTGCACTTTGTCGTTCCTACCTCAGCGCCTGCTCGAGGGCGGTGGCGGCGTCGGTCCGGACATCTCGGTACTTGACGATGCAGGGGGCGGACACCTGGAGTCCGTGCGCCTTGGCGTAGTCCCCCGAGGCCGGGCGGGAGCCGGGCACCACCACGGCGCCCTCGGGCACCTCCTGGCGCAGCTCGCGGCCGTGCACCAGGTCGTAGATCACCGTGCTGCCCGTGATGACTACCCCGGAGGCGAGCACCGCGCGCTTGCGCACAACGATCCCCTCGAAGAGGCCCACCAGGCCGCCGACGAAGGCGTCGTCCTCCACGACCACGGGCCGGGCGCCTGCGGGCTCCAGCACGCCGCCGATCTGGGCCGCGGCGCTGAGGTGCACGCGCTTGCCTACTTGGGCGCAGCTGCCCACCAGGGCGTGGCTGTCCACCATGGTGCCCTCGTCCACGAAGGCCCCCACGTTCACGTAGGCCGGCGGCATGATCACCACGCCCTTGGCGATGTGGGCGCCGCGGCGGACGGAGGAGCCGCCGGGCACGAGGCGCACGCCGTCCTCCAGGCCGAAGTGGCGGGCCGGGTAGGCGGTCTTGTCGAACATGGGGAAGCCCGGGCCCGGCATCTCCACCAGGTTGGTCCGGCGGAAGCCGCAGAGGATGGCCTGCTTCACCCAGGGGTTGGCCTGCCAGCTGCCGTCGGGGCGCTGCTCGGCGGCCCGCACCTGGCCGGACTCCAGGGCCGACAGCAGCACCTGGTGCATGGCGGGCGACTGGGGATCCGCCACCAGCTCCTCCGGGGGGCGGCTGAAGAAATGGTGGATGGCACCGAGGTCGACGACCATCAGAACACTCCGGGGAAGGTGCCCTCGGCGGAGAGGCAGAGGGCCTCGGCCAGGCGGGTGCGGGTGGCGGCGGAAGCCGGGACCAGGGGCAGGCGCAGGCCGTCGCCGCAGAGGCCCAGCATGGCCAGGGCCGCCTTCAGGGGGATGGGGTTGCTCTCCAGGAACAGGGCGTCCATGAGGGGCAGCAGCTGCTGGTGCAGGCGCAGGGCCTCGGTGGTCCGCCCGGCGCGGGCGGCCTCGACCATGGCCGAGGTCTCCCGGGGCAGCACGTTGCCCAGCACGGAGACGAGCCCCGAGGCCCCCACGGCCAGGGCCGCCAGAGCCAGGTTGTCGTCACCGGAGAGGAGGGTCTTCCCCTTGGGCAGCTGGCGGGCGATCTCGGCGATCTGGGCCAGGTTGCCGCTGCTCTCCTTCACCGCCACCACCTGGGGGTTCTCCCAGAGCCGCGCCAGCGTCGGCGGGGTCACGTTCAGACCCGTCCGGCCCGGCACGTTGTAGGCGATGATCGGCAGGCCCGGCGCCGCCTCGGCCACGGCGGCGAAGTGCGCCACCAGGCCGTCGGGCGTGGGCTTGTTGTAGTAGGGCGTCACGACGAGGGCCCCCTGGGCGCCAAGGGTCTGGGCCCGCTTGGTCATGGCGGCGGCCTGGCGGGTGGCGTTGTGGCCCGTGCCCACCACCACGGGGCGGCCCCCGGCCTCCTCCAGGCAGGCGGCGATGATGGCGTCCCGCTCGGCCTCGAGGATGGTGGCGGCCTCGCCCGTGGAGCCCAGGGGCACCAGGGTCTTCGCGCCGCCGGCCGCCACGTGGCGCACCAGCTTGCGGAAGGCCGGCAGGTCCACCTCGCCCGCGGGCGTGAAGGGCGTGGCCAGCGCGACAGCGAGGCCGGAGAGATCGAGGGTCATGGTCTTCCTCCAGATGGCGGGGTATCGGGGCTTTGCCCAGAGACCCCGCGGGGGAGCACGAGGGGGGACGAAGAGCGAGCGCCGCGGGCGGGCGGTCCCCCCTCGTGAACATTATCGAAGAGGGGGTCGAGCAGATCGCTGGCCAGGTCATCCATGGTGAAGACGCCCTTGCGGCCATGGAGCCACTGGGCGGCGGCCAGGGCCCCCTGGGCGAAGGGGGCGCGGGAGCGGGCCCGGTGGGTGAGCTCCAGCACCTCCGCCGGGGCGTCGAGGCCCACGGTGTGCAGTCCGAACTCCGCCCCGGCCCGCACCACGCCGAGGCTCAGCTGGTGGGGCGCCGGGGTGCCGAGGGTCCATTCCGTCTTGCGGGGGCAGCCCGCCATCAGGGCCGCGGCCAGGGTCTTCGCCGTGCCCGAGGGGGCGTCCACCTTGAGGCGGTGGTGGTGCTCCACCAGGTAGGGATCCCGGGCGGGGTCCAGGGCGGCGAAGCGGCCCAGCACCGTGGCCAGGCGCGCCATGAGGGCCACGGAGAGGGAGAAGTTCGAGGCGGACAGCAGGCCGATGCGGCCACCCACCCGGGCCTCGAGATCGGGGATGGACCAGCCGGTGGTGCCGATCACAAGGTCCGTGCCAGTGCTCAGCGCCCAGTCCAGGTGGGTTTCCACGGCCTCCGCCACGCTGGCATCGATGACCACGTCGGCCACATCAGCATTGGAAATCGGAGTCTCTCCCCGGCCCACCTGCCAGGCCAGGGACCCACCGGCCTCGGCGGCGATGGCCGCGCCAAGCCGACCCCTCCCGAAGAGGCCGATACGGAGGGGGCGGAGGGGGCGAAGGCTCACGAGGCGCCCCCGGCGAGCACGTGATGGAGGCGGCGCAGGGCCTCGTCTCCCTGGTTCCGGCGCACCACGAGGCTCAGGTTGATCTCGTTGGCCCCCATGCTGATCATCTCGACGTTGATGTCGCCCAGGGCCGAGAGTAGGCGCGCGCCCAGGCCCGGCGTGGACTTGAGGCGCTCGCCCACGGCGGCGATGATGGCGCGGTCCTCGTTGACCTCCACCGTGGCGAAGGCCGAGAGGTCCTTGATCAGCGCCTTCAGGGGCATGTCCGCCTCCACCGTGAGGGAGACGCTCACCTCGGCGGTGGCCACGAGGTCCACGCTCACGCCCCGGCGCCCGAAGACCTCGAAGAGGCGGGCCAGGAAGCCGCTCTGGGCCAGCATGCGCGAGCTGCTCACGGTGAGCACCGTGACGGGTCCGCGGCTGGCCAGGGCCGTGATGGGACGGCCCGTGTGGACCTCTGAGGAGATGGTGGTGAAGCGGCCCTGCGGCTTCTGGGTGTGGCGCACGGTGACCGGGATGCGGGCCTCCACGGCGGGCTGGATGGTGGCCGGGTGGAGCACCTTGGCCCCGAAGGCCGCGAGCTCTGCAGCCTCGGCGAAGCTCAGCTCGGGGATGGGCAGGGCCTCGGGCACGATGCGGGGGTCGCAGGTGAGCACGCCCTCCACGTCGGTCCATATCTGCACCTCCGCCGCGCCCAGGGCCGCGCCGAAGAGGGCCGCGGAGAAGTCGCTGCCGCCCCGGCCCAGGGTGGTGGTGAGGCCGTCCTCCGTGGCGCCGATGTAGCCCTGGGTGACCACGGCCTTCCCGGGCCCCAGCAGGGGCTTCAGGTTCGCCGCCGCCAGGGTCTTGATGGCTTCCTGCTGCGGCGCGGCCTCGCCGAATACGGCGTCCGTGCGCACCACGCTGCGGGCGTCCACCCAGGCGCCGCCCACGAAGGCCGCGAAGATCCGCGTGGACAGCCGCTCGCCCAGGGAGGCGATGGCGTCCATGCTGCGGGGGCTCAGCTCGCGGAGCATGGCCACCCCCCTGAGCAGCAGCTCCATCTCCCCGAAGAGGCCCGTCAGGGCCGCGTCCAGCTCCTCGGGCACCGCGCCCGCGAAGAGGTCCTCCGCCGCCTTCCGGTGGGCGGCCATGAGTTTGCGCTGGCGCTCCATGGCGCCGCCCAGGTCGCCGGCCTCGGCCGCCTTGGCGGCATCGAAGAGGCCGTTGGTGGTCTTGCCCATGGCCGAGAGCACCACCAGGGGCGCCTGAGGGAGCGCCGCCTTCACCAAGCCCGCCACCTGCCGCATGCAGGCCGCGTCGGCCACGCTGCTTCCGCCGAACTTGAGGACGATCATCGGAGGTACCCCTTCGCATGGGCCAGCTCGGCGTTGAGGATGCTGCCACCGGCCGCGCCGCGCTCCGTGTTGTGGCCCAGAAGGGAGAACTTCACGCCCAGGATGGGGCAGGGCCGCAGGCGGCCCACGTGGACGCTCATGCCCTCGTCCTTCTCCACGTCGCGCCGCACCTGGGGCCGATCCTCCAGGGTGTGGACATGGATGGGAACGGGCGGGGCGGAGTGAAGCTTGAGCTGCTGGGGCTCGGGGCGCCAGGTCTCCCACGCCTCCCGCACGGCGTCGAGGGAGGGGTTCCCCTTCAGCTTCACGCTCACGGCCTCCGTGTGGCCCTCGATGACCGGCACGCGGTGGCACATGGCGCTCACCAGCATGGGGGCCAGCTCCACCTCCTTGCCCGTGAAGCGGCCCAGCATCTTGGGCGTCTCCTCCTCCACCTTGGGCTCCTCGTTGCGGATGAAGGGGATGACGTTGCCCAGGATGTCCAGGCTGGCCACGCCGGGATAGCCGGCGCCGCTGATGGCCTGCATGGAGGTCATCATCACGGCCTCGATGCCGAAGGCCCGGTGCAGGGGCGCCAGGGCCATGACCAGCACGGTCGAGGTGCAGTTCGCGTTGGTGACGATGCCGCCGCTCCAGCCGTGGTGGTGGCGCTGGAGGTCCAGCAGGCCCAGGTGGTCGGCGTTCACCTCCGGCACCAGGAGCGGCACCTCCGGCGACATGCGGAAGGCCGCGGCGTTGGAGAACACCATGGACCCGGCCCGGGCGAACTCCGGCTCCAGCTCCTTGGCCGGGCCCGTGTCCAGGGCGCTGAAGACCACCGGCGAGAGCGCGAACTCCGGCGTGCCCTCGGCCATGACCTGGTCGCCCAGGCCGCCGTAGGGCTCGCCGTCCAGGCGCCAGGCGCAGGCGTCGCGGTAGCGCTTGCCGGCGCTGCGCTCGCTGGCGGCCAGGTGCTCCACGCGGAAGAGGGGGTGGTTGGCCAGCCGGCGCACGAAGCGCTGGCCGACGACGCCGGTGGCGCCCAGGACGGTGACGGGGATTTTGGCGGTCATGGTTCAGTCTCCCAGGAAGTGCAAGGCCAGTCGGCGGTTGAGCTCCACGCCCGCCTCGAGGTCGGCGAGGCTGAGGCGCTCCTCCAGCGTGTGCGCCACGCGGATGCTGCCGGGCCCCGCCAGCACCACGGTGCGGTCCGGCACCAGGGCCCGCAGGGTGGGCGCGTCGGAGCCGAAGGGCATGGGGGCCCGCTCGAAGCCGGGAATCTCGGGGTAGCGGTCCGGCGGCTCGTCCAGCGTGAGGGCCACCGTGCCCTCGGGCGGCGCCAGCTGCCCGGCTTCGGCCACGAACGTGCTGCCGGGCAGGGTGCGGACCATGAGCCGCGCCTCGGCGGAGGCGGGGATGGAGTTGAGGGCCTCGCCCGCCCGGAGCAGGCCGAGGTTCCACACTTCCGGCCCCAGAGCGGGATCCACGGGGCGGGGCTGCTCCCGCAGGCGCTGGAGCCAGTCCAGCAGGGGCCAGGCCGCGTCGTGGCCCAGCTCGGGGCTGCCGCTGTGGGCGGCGACGCCCGCGCAGTGGAGGCGGAGGTGCTGGGCCCCGCGCTGGCCCGTGGCCAGCTTGAGGTCCGTGGGCTCGCCGTTGACGAGCGCGCGCAGCTCCCGCAGGCGGTCCGCCAGGGCCAGGGCCGCCGTGGCCCCGGCACTGTCGGTTTCCTCACCCACCACCCCCAGCCAGGCCAGGCCCTCGCGGCCCTCCGCCAGCAGGGCCTTCACCGCGCCGAGCTGGGCGGCGATCTGGCCCTTGGCGTCGCAGGCGCCCCGTCCGTGGAAGGCCTCGCCCTCCAGGCGGAGCGGCAGGTGGGGCGGCACGGTGTCGAGGTGGGTGGAGAAGAGGACCTTCGGCCTTCCCCACAGGGCCAGCACGTTGGTCCGGCCCTCGGCCACGGGCTGCTCCACGACCTGGGCGCCCAGACCCGCCAGCAGCGCCCGCAGCTCCGGCAGGCCCGCGTCCTCCCGGCCCGAGGTGGTCTCCTGGGCGCAGAGCCGCCGGAGGCTGTCGGTGAGCCAGCTTCGGAGATCAGCGGGGGTGGCGTTCATGGAAACCTCGGCGGGCCGACGGTGCCATCTGGAACGCGGGGGGAAGGCTCCCACCGCCGCGCCTCAGGCCCTCCGCGCCGGGTGACCGGCACGACAGCCGCCGGGCTTTCGCCTCGACGTCCAGGGGCCGCGCCGATGATTCGCGAACCCTTCGGCGATCCTCCCCTTTCCCACCGGGTCATCGGGTTCATCGCCCTCGCCGCCGGTACTGATGGGGACCGCTCCTCCATCGGAACGTCCACCTTCCCATGCCGGAGGCCCCTTCCGCAACCGGCTATCTGAATTCTGACAGCAGGGCCTCGCCCCGGGGCCAGGGGCCGTGGCCCGAGGCCGGGTTCAGGTGCCCGCAGGGTCCCAGGTCCACGAAGCGGGCCCCCCAGTCTGTGGCCAGGGCCTGGGCCCGGGCCGGAGCCAGGAAGGGGGTCGTCCGACGAGGCCGCCAGGATGGCCGGGAAGGGCAGGCGCCGCCGCGGGATGGGGCCGAACCCCCGCAGGACCGGCGGCACGTCCGGGCGCTCCGGATCCGCGGGCGCCGCCAGGAGGGCTCCGCGGATCTCGCGATCATGCGCCTTCGCCCATGGGATGGCTCCATGGGACCTCCGTAGGCCGGAGTTCAGGCCTTCCGTGGCATCCGGACCGGCACCAGGGCATCCGCCAGCTGGCGCACGTAGCCGCTGAGGTCCGTCACCTCCTTCACGGCCCGGGGCGTGGCCCGCAGCAGCTGGAAGTAGCCCGCATAGGCGGCGTAGGCCAGCAGGGCCCGCTGGCGGGCCTCGGCTTCGGGGAGCCCCAGCGCCATGAAGGCCTCCGCGCCGAAGGCCAGGCGGCGCTCCGTGGCGCGGCGGAGGAAGGGCGCCACCCGCGGATCCTCCCCCGAGAGCGCCAGGGCGGCGAAGAAGAGGCCGTTCTCCACATCCTCGAAGGCCGCGAACAGCAGCACACGCAGGCGCCGCCGCGGATCAGCGATGCCCCCGTAGCGGGTCACGATGTCCGCGCTCTGGTCCTGCTCCCAGGCCGCCAGGGCCGCCTTGATGAGGGCGTCCCGGCTGTCGAAGTGCCAGTAGAAGCTCCCCTTCGTCACCCCCAGGGCCTGGGCCAGGGGCTCCACGGCCACGGCGGAGACGCCCTCCCGGATGATGAGGGCCTGGGCCGCCTTCACCCAGGCCTCCGGAGACAGGGGCTCGGCGGGTTTGCGGGGCTTCTTGCGGGGAGCGGGCATGGCGGCCTTGACAGCGGTCCGGCCCAGCATACCATACCATACCGTATGGCATCCATACGCATGCGTATTGAACCGGGAGGCCCCATGAAATCAAGGTCATTCTCCCTGCTTGCCGCCCTGATCCTGCTCACCACCGGCTGCGGCGTGCCCGAGACCGTGCAGCGGCGCAGCAGCCTCTCCGCCTACCTGGGCGCCAAGGCCCAGCCGGCGCCGGACCCGGCCGCCGGGCCGGCGCGCCTCCAGTTGCCCCTGCGACTCGGCATCGCCTTCGTGCCTGCCGACCCCACCCAGGTCAAGGGCGACGCGGCTCTGGCCAGCCCCATGGGGGCCCTGGCCCCGGGCCAGGAACAGGAACTGCACCAGCAGGTGGTCGGCGTCTTCGAGCAGAAGCCCTGGGCCCAGAGCTTCAAGGTCATCCCCTCCCTCTATCTCACCAAGGGCGGAGGATTCGAGGATCTCGACCGTGTGGCCCGCAGCTTCGGCGTGGACGTGGTGGCCCTGGTCTCCGTGGACCAGGTGCAGTTCAGCAGCCCCCGCTGGTACGCCTGGACCTACTGGACCCTGGTGGGTGCCTACATGGTGAAGGGCGACAAGAACGACACCACCTCCATGGTGGACGCGGCCGTCTACCACGTGCCGTCACGCACCTTCCTCTTCCGGGCCGGGGCCGTGGGCACGGCCAAGGGCGGCTCCACCTGGTCCCGGCGGGAGGAGGCCTTCCGCCAGCAGCGCCGGGAGAGCCTGGCCCAGGCCATGGCCCAGCTCTCCACCTCCCTCGACCAGGGCGTCGCCACCTTCAAGCAGGACCTGCTCAAGGGCGCCCGCAAGGACGTCATGCTCGTGGACAAGGACGGGAACCCCCTGGGCAGTCCCGCCTACGATCCCGCCCGCCGCTGACCTTTTCCCAGGAGCCCCGATGCCCCACCTCCTCCTCGCCGCCCTGCTGGCTCTGCTGACCGCCCTCGGCTGCAACGCGCCCCAGACCCACGTCCGCCGCAGCAGCCTCATGGACTACCTCTACCCCAAGGAGAAGGCCGCGCCCCTGCCCAACCCCGCCGGGGCCCGGCTCAAGCTGCCCCTGCGGCTCGGCATCGCCTTCGTGCCCGGAGGCGGCGCCTCTTGGCGGGTGCAGAACCTCATGGCCCCGGGCCAGGAGAAGCAGCTGCTGGACGTGGTGAAGCAGAGCTTCAAGGACCGGCCCTGGATCTCGGAGATCAAGCTCATCCCCAGCGCCTACCTCCGCGCCGGCGGCGGCTTCGACAACATGGACCAGGCGGCCCGCATGTACGGCGTGGACGTGATGGCCCTGGTGAGCGTGGACCAGATCCAGAACACAGACCCCCGCTGGTACAGCTTCACCTACCTCTCCATCGTGGGCGCCTACGTGCTGCCCGGCGATGCCAATGACACGAACACGCTCATCGATGCCGCGGTCTACGACGTGGCCAGCCACACCTTCCTGCTGAGGGCCCCGGGCCAGAGCAGGGTGAAGGGCAGCTCCACCTGGGCCTACCGGGAGAAGCAGCTCCGCGAGCACTCGGCCAAGGGCCTGGAGCTGGCCATGGCCGACCTGGCCAAGAACCTCGACGCCGAGGTGGGCACCTTCAAGGCCGAGGTCGCCCGGGGCGAACGCAAGGATGTGGACGTGGTGGACCGTCAGGGCGTCTCCCTTCGCCAGAGCGGCGGCCGGAACTTCGGCGGCGGCTTCGGCTGGGCCGAGACCTTGGGAGCGCTCCTCCTCCTCGGTGCGGCCCTCCGGATGCGGCGGGCCTGATGGATCCCCTTGCCCTCAGCGCCGAGGCCCTGCGGGAGCCCTGGCGCCTCTGGACGGGCCATCTCGTCCACTTCGGCGGAGCCCACGCCCTGGCCAACGCCATCGCGCTCGCCGTGCCCTGGATCCTCGCCGCGTCCGGGGACCGGCGGAAGCTGGCCCTCGCCATGGTCTTCATCCCGCCCCTGCTGAGCCTGCTGCTGCTGCCTTCGCTGGGAGACGCCGAGTACCGCGGCGCCTCGGGCCTGGCCTGCGCCCTCTGGGCCCAGGCGGGCCTGGGGCTCCTCCTCCGCCGGGAGCCCGTACCGGTGGGCGCCCTCCTCCTGGGCGGCCTGGCCCTCAAGCTGATGCTGGAGGCCGCCCTGGGCGCCCCCTTCCTGGTCCGGGCCGAGGGCTGGCAGTCCCTGCCCCAGGCCCACCTCTGGGGCGCCCTGCTGGGCCTGGGGGCCGGGCTCGCCGGCTCGGGCCTCCCCGGCCGGGGCATCCCCGCCGGACCCGGGCCTGAGCCGGAGGTACACTGGGGGTTCGGAGCGCCCCATGTCCCTCGTCATCGCCGGTAGGACCTTCAGCAACCGCCTCGTGCTGGGCACGGGCAAGTACAAGGACTTCGCCACCATGCAGGCCTGCTACCGGGCCGCGCGGGTGGAGATGGTCACCCTGGCCGTGCGCCGCTTCGACCTGGCCGCCAAGGGCGAGGACAACATCCTCAACTGGATCCCCAAGGACATCGCCCTGCTGCCCAACACCGCCGGCTGCTACACCCGCGAGGACGCGCTGCGCGTGGCGCGCCTGGCCCGCGAGGCCCTGGACACCCCCTGGGTGAAGCTGGAGGTCATCGGCGACGCGAAGAGCCTCTACCCCGACAACGAGGAGACCCTGGAGGCCGCGAAGATCCTCGTGAAGGAGGGCTTCACGGTGCTGCCCTACGTGAACGCCGACCCCATCCTGGCCAAGAAGCTCTGCGACGTGGGCTGCGCCGCGGTCATGCCCCTGGGCAGCGCCATCGGCTCGGGCCTGGGCGTACAGAACCCCATGACGCTGCTGCTCATCAAGGAGGTCGTGGAGGCCTACCAGCTGCCGATGATCGTGGACGCCGGCGTGGGCACCGCCTCCGACGCCGCCCTGGCCATGGAGCTGGGCGCGGACGGCGTGCTGCTCAACACCGCCGTGGCCGAGGCCGGCGAGCCCACCAAGATGGCCCAGGCCATGGACCACGCCGTGCAGGCCGGCCGCCTGGCATTCGAGAGCGGGCGCATGCCCAAGCGCCTCTACGCCAGCGCCAGCAGCCCGGTTGCGGGCGTGGTGGGCCGCTAGGGCCAGGCCCTCCGCAGATCCTCCGCGAAGGTCCCGAGCGCTTCGGCCAGGGGCGATTCCCGTCGCCAGGCCAGCACCAGGGTGCGCCCGGGGACAGGGCGGCCGAAGGGGCGCAGGGCCAGCGGCGCGCGGCTCGCCTCCACCGGGATGGAGAGGCCGGGCAGCAGGGTGAGGCCCAGGCCCGCCGCCACCATCTGCACCAGGGTGGGCAGGCTGGAGGCCCGGAAGTCCACCTCCCGCGCCCCGGCCTCCCCGCAGAAGGCCAGGGCCTGGTCCCGCAGGCAGTGGCCATCCTCCAGCAGGAGGAGGGGTTCCCCCTCCAGGTCCCGGAGGCTCACCTGGGCCTTCTGCGCCACGGGGTGGTGGATGGGAGCCGCCAACAGGAAGGGATCCTTCCGCAGGGGCACGCGCGCCAGGTCGCCCAGGTCTGTCCCCTCCGCCAGGAGGGCCGCCTCCAGCCTCCCGGCCCCCAGTTCCACCAGCAGCACGGGGGTGCGCTCCTCCCGCAGCTTCAGGCGCAGGTCCGGGTGGGCGGCCGCCAGGGCTGGCAGCACCTCCGGCAACAGGTAGGGCGCCACCGTGGGGATGACGCCCAGGCGCCAGGTGCCCTGGAAGGGATCCCGCCAGGCCTGGGCCGAGGCCACCAGGTCCCGGGCCTCCTGCAGGATGCGGCGGGCCCGGGCTACCACCGCCTCGCCCGCGGGCGTGAGGAGCACCCGCCGGTGGTCCCGCTCGAAGAGCCGCAGGCCCAGAGTGGCCTCGATCTGCTGGATCTGGGCGCTGAGGCTGGGCTGGGAGACATGGACCCGCTCGGCGGCCCGGTGGAAGCCCAGGGTGTCCGCCAGGGCCACCAGGTACTCCAGCTGCCGGAGGGAGAGGTCCGAGGGACGCACCATGGCGCCGAGCATGGCAGCGGCGATCGCCAAAGCCAAGATCGCGTCTTCACGATGATAGTTCCCGCCTATCAATCCGATCCGCAAGAAGTATCGGCCGGGGGCCCCCCGGGGACCTATGTTGGGGACCCGATCCCGGAGGAGCCATGTCCAAGCTGAAAGGCACCCGCACCCACCAGAACCTGAAGGACGCCTTCGCGGGCGAATCCCAGGCCAACCGCCGCTACCTCTACTTCGCCAAGGTGGCCGACATCGAGGGCTACCCGGAGGTGGCCGGCAACTTCAAGGAGACTGCCGACGGCGAGACCGGCCATGCCCACGGGCACCTGGACTACCTGAAGGTGGTGGGCGACCCCGCCACGGACCTGCCCATCGGCGACACGGCCCTGAACCTGAAGTCCGCCATCGCCGGCGAGACCTACGAGTACACCGACATGTACCCGGGCATGGCCAAGACCGCCCGCGAGGAGGGCTTCGCGGAGATCGCCGACTGGTTCGAGACCCTCGCCAAGGCCGAGAAGAGCCACGCCGGCCGCTTCCAGAAGATGCTCGAGTCCATCAGCTGAACCCCGGGGGCGCGCCATGGCCGAGCACTACCAGGTGGGCGACCATGCGCGCCCCCACACCACGCCGGGCGAGCGCATCAGCTATCTGGCGGGTCCTGGCACCGTCTACGACCCAGCGGATTCCCGCTATTGGGACGAGGCCCTGCTGAAGGAGGAGGTGGAGCGGGCCTTCGAGATCTGCCACGGCTGCCGCATGTGCTTCAAGTACTGCGATACCTTCCCGGGCCTCTTCGACCTGCTGGACCAGAAGTACCAGGGCGATGTCCGCGCCCTCACGAAGGCAGAGCGCGACGGCGTCATGGAGGACTGCTTCCAGTGCAAGCTCTGCGAGGTGCAGTGCCCCTACACGCCCAGGGAGGGCCACGCCTTCGCCCTGGACTTCCCCAGGCTCGTGCACCGCTACCAGGCCCAGCGCCGGAGGCGGGAGGGCGGCACGCTGCGGGACAAGCTCCTGGGCGACCCGGATCTCTCCGCCAAGCTGGCCCGGGCCTCCTTCGGCCTGGCCAACACCATGAACCGGGTGACGATCCACCGCTGGTTCATGGAGAAGGCCCTGGGCATCCACCGGGAGGCCCAACTGCCGGACTTCGCCTCCGCGACATTCGAAGCCTGGGCCGAGAAGAGCGGCCGCATCCAGGAGAAGCCCGGCGCCGAGGCCGTGCTCTTCCAGACCTGCATCGTGCAGAACAACGAGCCCCAGCTCGGCAAGGACACGCTGGAGGTGCTGGAGAAGAACGGCTGCCGGGCCGGCTGCGTGAAGGGGCTCCAGTGCTGCGGCATGCCCGCCTGGGAGCACGGCGATTTGGAGAGCCTCCGGAGGCAGGCCCACGCCAACCTCGACGCGCTCCTGCCCCACGTGGAGGCGGGATCGCTGGTGCTGGCCATCAACCCCACCTGCGCCATGATGCTGCGCCAGGAGTACCCGGAGCTGCTGGAGGGGGAGGACCGGGAGCGGGCGAAGAAGCTCGCCGCCGCCGTGCGCGACCCGGCGGAGTTCCTCTGGTCCATCCGGAACGAGCCTCGAGCCAACTGGACCTTCGAGTCCAGCCCCGGCCCCATCGCGTACCACGCGCCCTGCCACCTCCGGGCCCAGCGCATCGGCTTCAAGGGCCGCGACCTGCTCAAGAAGATCCCCGGCGTCTCCATCGTCTCGGTCATGGAGTGCTGCGGCCACGACGGCACCTACGCCATGCGCGCCGAGACCTACGAGGCCAGCCGGCGCGTGGGCCAGAAGGCCTTCACGGGCATGCAGGGCACCGAAGCGGCAGAGGTCTGGGCCACGGAGTGCCCCCTGGCGGGCATGCAGTTCGAGCACCACGCGGGCCGGCGGGCCCTGCATCCCATGACCATCCTGGCCCGCGCCTACCGGAAGGACGGGTTCCCGAAGGCCGTGGAGCCAAAGGCGGAGGGATGATGGTGCGGGTCGAACGGTCCGAGATCCTGGACTTCCTCACCTACGCCGACCGCCGCGACGCCATCCGGGCCTCCGCCATGGCCGCCAAGGACCTGCGGCGCGTCCACCTGGGCGAGCACCTCACCCTGCTCTTCGAGAACCGGGAGACGATCCGCTACCAGATCCAGGAGATGGTGCGCGCCGAGCAGATGGTGCGGGAGTCCGACATCCAGCACGAGCTGGACACCTACAACGCCGTGCTAGGCGGAGACGGGGAGCTGGGCTGCACCCTGCTCATCGAGATCACCGACGCCGCGCTCCGGCCCGTGCTCCTGCGTCGCTGGCGGGGCCTGCCGGGCCACCTGCGCCTGACCTTCACGGACGGCAGCCGGGCGACGGCCCGGTTCGACGACACCCAGATGGACGGGGAGCGCCTCTCCTCCGTGCAGTTCCTCCGCTTCCCCGTGGGCGACCGCGTCCCCGCGGGCCTGGTGGTGGACCTGCCGGAGCTCGCCGCCAGCACCCCGCTCAGCCCCGCCACCCGGCGAGCCCTGCTGGAGGACCTGGGCCGGCCCCCGGCGGAGGCATAATGCCCCCATGCCCGACCTCGACCTCGCCCCCCTGGAGTGCCGCGTCCTCGGCTGCCTGCTGGAGAAGCAGCTCAGCACGCCGGACGTCTATCCCCTCTCGCTGAACGCCCTGGTGAACGCCTGCAACCAGTCCAGCAACCGGGAGCCCGTGCTGGCGGTGACGGAGGCGGAGGCCCAGGCGGCCGTGAACGCGCTCATCGCCCGGGGCCTGGCGGAGACCTGGCCGGGCCGCGTGCTGAAGATCGCCCACACGGCCAAGCCCACCTGGAACCTCTCGGTGCAGGAGGGGGCCCTGCTGGCGGAGCTGCTGCTGCGCGGTCCCCAGACGCCCGGTGAGCTGCGCACGAACACGAAGCGCATGTACGCCTTCCCCGACCTGGCGGAGCTCGAGGCCTGCCTGGCGGCCCTGATGGACGCAGAGCCCCCCCTGGCTGTGCGCCTGGCGCGGGCCCCGGGCGCCCGGGAGGCGCGCGTGGCGCACCTGCTGGCGGGCCCCGTGGCAGCCGAGGCGGCGCCTGTCCGCACCAGCCCGTCTGCGGCCCCGGGCCGGGTGGAGCAGTTGGAGGCCGAGGTCGCTTCGCTGCGCGAGGAGCTTGGGGCCCTGCGCCAGGCCTTCGAGGCCTTCAGGGCCCAGTTCTAGAGGTCACCGTCCTAAAGGTCGCCGTAGGCCACGTTCAGGGCCCGGAGGCCGGCCACCAGATCGCCCCGGCGGGCGGGGTCCACCTGGAGCACCAGGTGGAAGGGCTGGGGGGCCAGGTCCTCGGCCGCATCCGCCAGCACCGCCATGAGCGTGGTCCCGTCCTCCGGCGGCGCGTCCTGCAGCAGCTGGTCCGCCTCCAGGATCAGGAAGGTGCCCCCCTCGGGCAGGTCCGAGAGACAGTCCCGCAGGCTGTCCCAGGTGCCGCCGAAGTGGGGCGGGAACTGGGCCGCGGCGGCCCACTCATCCAGGAGCCCCGCCCGGGTGCGCATGCGGTCGCCCCGCAGCCAGCGGAGCAGGCGGCCCGGCGCCACAGGCGCGGCGTCCACCAGGGCCGAGGCCGAGCCGGACCACACGTGCACCCGTGGCCGCCGGGTCGAGGCCAGGAAGGACCAGTCCACGCTGCCCATCACTTCACCTCGGCGAAGGTACGGTAGTGGTCCGCGGTGTACCAGGCGCGTCCGTCGCTGCCCGTCACCAGCCGCTCAGCGCCGCGGTTGCGGCCCTCAGCCTTGGGATACACATCCCACTCTCGGTACTCGATGCGCTTGCGGCGGGCGTCGTAGCGCGGCAGTTCGCCTTCGTAGTTGCCGAAGACGCGGCCGCCCACGTAGCCCGGAGGGGCATAGCCGTGCTGGCGGATGTAGGCGAGGGTCTCGCGGGCCGCCGGAGGCACCGGATCGCTGGGCGCGGCCCGCCGCACCTGGGCCGCCGGAGTCTGGGCCTGGGGCGGGGGCGGCGCCTCGGGACCGCAGGCCGTCGGCATCAGCAGGGCGGCCAGGGCCACCAGGCCACAGGCCAGGTGCGCGAGGATCCTCCGCCAGCGGGTCATGGGGTCTCCTGGGAAGCGGGGAACCAGTGTACTGCTACCCGGGCTGGTTCGCCGTGGTGATGGTCTCCAGGCCGTGGGCCTTGGGCCCAGTCTCCGCGCGGCGCAGCAGGTAGGCGAAGAGGAAGCCGAAGAAGCCCAGGCTGCTGAAGATCCACATGCCCAGCCGGTAGCCCGCGGGGTTGGCGGCGCCGGCGGCGGCGTGGTCGTTGGCCCAGCCGATGAGGAAGTTGAAGCCCGCCAGGCCCACGTTCTGGATCAGCGTCATGAGGCCGTAGGCCGTGCCCAGCTTCTCCTCGGGCACCAGGTAGGCCACGGAGGGCCACATCACTGCCGGGATGAGGCTGAAGGCGATGCCCATCATAGCCATGGGCACGAAGAGGCTCACGCGGGTGTAGGCCATGAGCAGGTAGACAGGGATGAGCAGCAGGCTCCCCACCATCATGAACAGGGCCCGCTTGCCCACGCGGTCCACCATCAGGCCGAAGAGGGGCGTGCCGATCATGGCGAAGAGGGTGAGCATGGAGGAGAGGAAGCCGCCGGTCTCGCGGCTCACGCCGTGGGCGTCCTGGAAGAACTTCACGGCGAAGGTCTGGAAGGGGAAGATGCCGCTGTAGAAGGTGATGCACAGGGCCACCACGAACCAGTAGGTGGGGCTGAACTTCAGGAGGTCGCCCCAGACCACCTTGTCCGTGCCGCCCTGGCCACCCAGGGCGTACTTCCGGGCCGCGCCGTTCTCCATGAGCCAGTAGATGCCCGCGGCGATCACGCACACGGCGCCGAAGACCGCGGCGATGAGCAGTGGCGTGCGCCAGGAGCCAAAGGCCCAGCGGGCCCAGGTGGGACTGTTGAGGGCCGCGAAGGAGCCCAGCCGCGCGATGAGCAGGTTGATGCCGAAGGCGAAGCTCAGCTCCTTGCCCCGGAACCACTGGGCGATGGCCGCGGTGACGGCCACGATGAGGCTCTCCGCCCCGAGGCCGAAGACCAGGCGGCCCGAGGCCATGACCCACAGCTTCGGGCTGAGGGCCGTGAGCAGGGCCCCCAGGAAGCAGAGGATCCCGAAGAGGAAGGTGGCCTTCTTCACCCCGATTCGGTCGATGAGGATGCCGCCGATGAGGACCATCACGATGTTGGGCACGCTGTAGATGCCCTGGAGCAGGCCGATGTTTGCGTCGGAGAAGCCCAGCTGCTTCTGGAGCACGTCCGCCAGGGGGCTGATGGCGTCGTAGACGTAGTAGTTGCCGAACATGGCCAAGCTGATCACCACCAGCACCAGCCAGCGGAAGGCTGCGGGCGGGGGCGGAAGGGTGCGGAGGGTGGATTCGGAGGTCATGCGGCTCCCGGGGCGTTTCCCCGATGGTGACAGGGGCCCGTGGGAACCTGTAAATAGAACTGATTCTCAAAAAAATTCATATCTCTTAACAGGCTGACTTTGCCTTCTGCCGCCTAGGATTCATCCACGCACCTCAGTCCTTGTCATCCCCATCCACCCATCTGGAGCTCAGGCTCCCTGGAGGTCACCATGCCGTCCCGCCTCTCCCTTCGCCTCGCCGCCGCCGCGCTCCTGGTGGTGCCGGCCTTCGCCGCCCGCCCCGCGGACTCCCCCCTCGCCGACGAGGCCCGCCGCCATCTGGACGCCCGCGTCTTCCAGCTGGGCCTGGACCGGAACGCCGGCTTCGCCACCAAGAACGTCTTCGAGGAGGCCACCGGCGAGGCCCATGTCCGCATGAACCAGTTCTACAAGGGTGTGCGCGTGTTCGAAGGCGAGGCCATCGTGCACATGAAGGGCAGCGCCGTCACCGGCCGCACGGACGCGCTGGTCCGCGGCCTCAACCTGAACGTGACCCCCACCCTGGGCGGCGCCGAGGCCCTGGCCGTGGCCCACCAGTCCCTGGCCCCCAAGGGCGCCTACGCCCACACCCCCACCTCCGAGCTCGTCGTGGTGAACGTGGGCCACCCCACCCTGGCCTACCACATCCACACGGAGCTGGAGAACGGCGCCGATGAGACCCGCCACACCGACTTCCTCGTGGACGCCCACAGCGGCGCCATCCTGGAGCAGTGGAGCACCCTCCACACCGTGAGCGGCACCGGCAACTCCCAGTATTCCGGCACCGTCACCATCAACACCACGGCCAACGGCGCCACCTACGACCTGCGCGACACGGTCCGCGGCATGAACTTCGCGACCTACAACCTCAACCACGCCACCACCGGCACCGGCACCCTCTACAACGACGCCGACAACACCTGGGGCGACGGCGCCAACTACATCGCCGGCGGCAGCACCATCAACGCCAACGGCCAGACCGCGGCCGTGGACGCCCACTATGGCGTGGGCCTCACCTACGACTTCTACAAGAACATCTTCGGTCGCAACGGCATCGACGGGATCGGCACCGCCACCTACAGCCGCGTGCACTACAGCAGCGCCTACGACAACGCCTTCTGGTCCGACAGCTGCTTCTGCATGACCTACGGTGACGGCTCCTCCTTCAAGTCCCTCGAGTCCATCGACGTGGCCGGCCACGAGATGAGCCACGGCGTCTGCGCCCGCACCGCCAACCTGACCTACCGCGGCGAGTCCGGCGGCCTGAACGAGGCCAACTCGGACATCTTCGGCACCATGGTCGAGTTCATGGCCCACGGCGGCGGCACCACCACCGTCCCCAACTACACCAACATCGCCTCCACCATCAACGTCTACTGGACGGGCACCACCACCCCCACGCCCTCCACGAACAAGTCCATCCCCGCCGCCAACTACTACATCGGCGAGCAGCTGGCCACCGCCAGCTACTACCGGCCCCTGCGCTTCATGCACAAGCCCAGCCTGGACGGCAAGAGCCCCGATGCCTGGTCCAAGACTCTCGGCCGCCTCGACGTCCACTACAGCTCCGGCGTGGCCAACCACTTCTTCTTCCTCCTCTCCCACGGCAGCCAGATCGACAGCTTCTCCGACGGCATCCAGTCCCCCATGGCCAACGGCGTCACCAGCATCGCCGGCCTGGGTAACGACAAGGCCGCCCGCATCTGGTATCGCGCGCTGACGGTCTACATGACCAGCAGCACCAACTACGCCGCCGCCCGCACCGCCACCCTGAGCGCCGCCGCGGACCTCTACGGCGCCGGCTCCGTGGAGTACAACACCGTCAACACCGCCTGGAAGGCCGTGAACGTCCTCTAGGACCTTCTCCCCGCCCACAGCGCCCCGGCCCCGCCGGGGCGCTGTCCGTTCAGGGGACTTCCCCTCAGGCCGCTTCCCCGGGGAAGCCCCCTGCCCGATAGTGGTGCATGATGACCGCCTCCACCCGGCGCACCTGCCCCAGCTGCCAGACCCGCCTCTCCCCCCTCGCGGCGGAGTGCCCGGAGTGCGGCCTGGCCCTGGCCCCGCCGCGGCAGGGGCGGCCCATGCTCTTCCAGGCCTCGGCCCTGGCCCATGTCGCCATGGAAGCGCCTCCCCGGGCCCTGACGGCCCCGGCCCTGGGGCGGGTGGCGGCGGTGGCCGTGGACGTGGCCCCGGAGGAGCTGGCGCGCCCCGGCGCCCTCCCCCCACCTCCGCCTGAACCCGCCCCTTCCCCCGTCGCCCTCGGGTTCCAGGGACCGGTCTCCAGCTTCTGGCCCCTGGTGAAGGTGGAGGCCTCGGAAGCCCTCCTCCTCGTGCTTGTGCAGACCCTGGCGCTGTCCCTGCCCGCCTGGGCCCTGGGCGTGTCTCCCGTCCGCCTCCTGACGGGCGCCTGGCTCCTGGTGGTGCCCTACCTCCTGGCCGTGTCCTGGGTCCTCTTCATGGCCCCCATGGTGCTCACGGGCCAGTCCCCCCTCATGGCCTCCTTCGGCGTGACCCTGCCGGAGAACAGCCCGGAGCGCCGGATCACCTTCTCCCTCGTCCACATGCTGTCCGTGCTCTGCTTCCCCCTCAGCTTCCTCTGCATGGTGCTGGACCCCCGGCACCGGACCCTGGGGGAGCTGCTCAGCGGGCTGGAGCTGCTGGCCCGGCCCACGGGCCGGATGCGCTGAGCCCTATTCGGGCAGGTGCATGGGCACGGAGGTGACGATCACGTCCTCCTTCAGCAGCAGGGCCGCCTTGATGCGCAGGGCGCTCTGGTTGTGCAGGAACTGCTGCCACCACTTGTGGGTGATGAACTCCGGCAGGATGACCGTGATGGCCAGCTCCGGCTCGGCGCGGTGGAGCCGTTCCACCTCCTCGATGATGGGTTCCACGATCTTGCGGTAGGGACTGGGCAGGCAGCGCAGGGGGATGCCCATGCCGTAGATGGTCCAGTCGGCGCGCAGCTTCTCGATGGCGGGGCTCTCCCGGGCGCCGTCGGAGCCCAGGTCCACGGTCAAGGCCTCCACCCGGTCCCCCGCGATGAGACGCCCATAGAGCAGGGCCTGCACCACCCCCCGGTGGATCCCGTTCACCAGCACCAGGGCGTGGTGCTTCGTGGGGAGGAAGGCGTCCGTGCGGCTCGCCGCCAGCTTGCCCTTCACACCCACGTAGTGGCGCCGGATGCTGAAGTGGACCACCACCAGCAGGGGCACCAGCAGGATCACGATCCAGGCCCCGTGGATGAATTTGGTGATGGCGATGTCCAGCAGCACCACGCAGGCGGTGACGGCCCCCAGGCCGTTGATCGCCGCCTTCAAGTGCCAGTGCGGCCCCCGGACCTTCCGCCAGTGCATCACCATGCCCGTCTGGCTGATGGTGAAGCCCATGAACACGCCAGCGGCGTAGAGGGGCAGCAGCACGTCCGTGTTGGCGTGGAAGGTCCAGACCAGGAGCCCCGAGAAGAAGAAGAGGATGAGGATGCCGTTGGAGAACACCAGGCGGTCCCCCTGGCTGGCGAACTGGCGGGGGAGGAAGCCGTCCCGGGCCTGGAGGGCCGCCAGCCGGGGGAAGTCCGCGAAGGCGGTGTTCGCCGCCACCACCAGGATGGCGAAGGTGAAGCCCTGGGCCACGTAGTAGATCAGCTTGGGCAGGCCATGGCTGACGTCGCCGAGGATGGCCTTGTTCAGCTTGGAGAGCAGCGTCTCCGCCACCACGGAGGGATCCGCGCTGTGCTGGTAGGTCACGCCGAGGCGGTGGGCCAGGAGGGTGATGCCCAGGAACATGACCGCCAGGAGCCCCACCATCCAGAGCATGGTCTTGGCGGCGTTGGGTCCGGCGGGATCGCGGAAGGCCGTGGTGCCGTTGCTGATGGCCTCCACGCCCGTCAGGGCCGTGCAGCCGGCGCTGTAGGCCCGCATGAACACCCACACCATGGTGAGGCCCGCCAGGTGCGAACCCTGCTGGGCGGCCTGCTGCACCTGTGCCGGCGAGGGCCCGCCCTGGAGGAGGAGCCGCAGCGTCCCATAGGCCAGCAGCAGGAGGATGCTGAGGACGAACCCGTAGGTGGGGATGGCGAACAGCGCGCCGCTCTCCTTGACGCCCCGCAGGTTCATGAGGGCGATGAAGCCGATGGCCAGCAGGGTCAGGAGGACGTTGTGGCCCTGGAGGGCCGGCAGGGCCGCCGTAATGGCCGCCACGCCCGACGAGACGGACACCGCCACCGTCAGGATGTAGTCGAGCAGCAGGGAGGCCCCCGCGGTCAGGGCGGCGAGATCTCCGAGGTTCTCCATGGCCACGATGTAGGCGCCCCCGCCGCCCGGGTAGGCGAGGATGGTCTGCCGGTAGCTCACGGCCAGGATGGCCAGCAGGGCCACGATGCCCAGGGCCACGGGGATGGACCAGCCGAACATGGCGTAGCCCGCCACGCCGGCCAGGGCCCCGGCGCCGAGGGCCTGGCCCATGGTACTGGACAGAGAGGCCATGATCTCCTGGGTGGCGTAGGCCACGGAGGAGAGCGCGTCGGAGCTGAAGACAGCCAGGGCGACGGGGTTGCTGATCTTGGTGTGCTGGGTCTCTTCGCTGGACAGCCGGCGCCCCAGCAGGATCCGCCTCAAGCTCTGCATCCGTGTCTCCCGGACAGCACGCTACTCCAGTATGGGCTCCAGGTGGTAGGGGATCGAGATCACCACGGTCTTGGGCTTCATGAGCAGCGTGCCCTTGATGCGCCAGGCGGTCTGGTTGTGCAGCAGGTTGGCCCACCAGTGGCCCGTCACGAACTCCGGCAGGATCACCGTGATGGTGTACTCCGGTTCCACGCGGCGCATGCGGTCCAGCTCCTCCACGATCGGCTCGACGATCTTGCGGTAGGGGCTGCGGATGGAGCGCAGGGGGATGCCCTCGCAGTAGCGCGGCCAGTCGGAGCGGAGCTTCTCCAGGGCCGCGCTGTCCCGCCCGTGCTCGTCGGGGAAGTCCACGGTGAGGGCCTCCACCTCGCCGTGGTCCGCGATCACCTTGGCGTAGTTCAGCGACTGCACCACGCCGGAGTGGATGCCGGAGACCAGCACCACCACGCGGTTCTTGCGGGGGGTGATGAAGTCGGCGCGGCTGCCGGCCAGGATGGACTTCACGCGGATGTAGTGCCGGTGGATGTTGTAGAAGGTCATCACCATCAGCGGCAGGACCAGCACCACCACCCAGGCCCCGTGGGTGAACTTCGTCATCGTGATCACCGCCATCACCACCAGGGTGGTGATGGCGCCCGCGCCGTTGATGAGCGACTTGAAGGCCCAGCGGCGGCCCCGGAGCTTCAGCCAGTGCCGCACCATGCCCATCTGGGAGAGGGTGAAGCCCAGGAACACGCCCACGGCGTAGAGCGGCAGCAGGTGGTGCTCACGGGCGTTGAAGATCCACAGGAGGACGCCCGACAGGAAGGACAGGATGAAGATGCCGTTGGAGAACACCAGGCGGTCGCCCTGGCTGGCGAACTGGCGGGGCAGGAAGCCGTCCCGGGCCATCATGGCCGCCAGGCGCGGGAAGTCCGCATAGGCCGTGTTGGCCGCCAGGCAGAGGATCAGCATGGTGAAGGCCTGCATGATGAGGTAGATCGCGTGCGGGAAGCCGGCGCCGTCGCCCAGGATCCGCCGCTCCAGCATGGAGAGGAGCGACTCCCCGTCCCCCAGGTAGACGATTCCGAAGTGGTTCGCCAGCCAGGTGATGCCCAGGAACATGGCGCCCAGCATGAGCACCATGGCGATCATGGTCTTGCCCGCGTTGCGGGAGGTGGGCTCCCGGAAGGCGGACACGCCGTTGGAGATGGCCTCCACGCCTGTGAGCGCCGTGCACCCGGCGGCGTAGGCCTTCATGAACACCCAGATGGCGATCCAGCCCGGCAGGGGGGGGGCCACCGCGGCGTGGTGCTCGCCGACCGCCACGCCCCCGGCGAAATAGCGCCAGAAGCCGAGGCCGATGATGGCGAACATGGAGATGACGAACCCGTAGGTGGGCACGGCGAACACGGCGCCGCTCTCCTTGACCCCGCGCAGGTTCATGAGCCCGATGAAGGCCACCACCGCGAGGGCGAGGGCCACCCGGTGGGCGTCCGCCCCCGGGAAGGCGCTGGTGATGGCGGTGACGCCCGCGGAGACGCTCACGGCCACCGTCAGGACGTAGTCCACCAGGAGGGAGGCGCCCGCCACCTGGGCCGGCAGCTCGCCCAGGTTCTCCTTGGCCACGATGTAGGCCCCGCCGCCGCTGGGGTAGGCGAAGATCGTCTGGCGGTAGCTGATGGTCAGGATGGTGAGAAGCAGCACGATGCCCACGGCCACGGGCCAGGACCAGGACAGCACCGCCGGACCGAAGGCGGCCATGGCCATGTAGGGGCCCAGGACGGCCATGATCTCGCCCGTGGCGTAGGCCACGGAGGAGAGCGCGTCGGAGCTGAACACCGCCAGGGCGACGGGGTTGCTGATGCGGGCTTCGTGGGTCTCCTCGCTGGCGAGGCGGCGACCCAGCAGGAGGCGTCGGACATTGGCCATCTCGGAGGCTCCAGGATCAGCGGGCCATCAGCCAGAGGCCGGACAGCGTGGCGGCGAGCCCCACCAGCTTGGAGGGCTGGAGCTGCTCGCGGAAGAGGAGGAAGGCCACCAGGGCCACGAGGACGAAGTTCGCATTCATGATGCCCACAGCCACCGCAGCCTTGGCGCCGCGGAAAAAGCTTTCATTCACGGCGACCAGGGCCGCGGCCGTGGCGATCCCCGCCACCAGCGCCCAGACCATTCCGCCGGCGGAACCCCCGGGGCGTCCGCGCCACAGCCAGTAGGCCAGCGCCAGGGGCGCCTCGCCCACCACCACCCAGAGCAGGACCGCAGCGGGCTGGAGCCCGTGCTGGACCGCCGCCTTCATCCCCAGGTTGCCCAGGCCCATGAGGACCATCGCCGCCAGCGCCCAACCGAACCACGCCATACCCTGTCTGCTCCGAAGGAAGGACCCATGATGACCCGGGGGAACCCATTATGGCGGCAGGCGCCGCCTGTGGGGACAAGGGTTGACGGACGCCACAGGGCCCCGGCAGCCGGGAAGCCGCCAGGGAGCGGTTGGCGAACCGGCCCGCCTACGGGAAACTGGAGCTTCGCAAGGAGGGCGGATGCCCCGATTCTCGAAGCGCGCGGGCCGCGAAGTGCTGGAAGGGCATCCCCGCCTCCCGGACTGGATCACCAAGGAGCGGGTGAAGCTGGGCGACCTCCACGGCATGAAGGCCGGCCTCCGGGACTCGCGCCTGCACACGGTCTGCGAGGAGGCCCGCTGCCCCAACCGTACCCACTGCTTCACGCACGGGACCGCCACCTTCCTCCTCATGGGCGAGGTCTGCACCCGCGCCTGCGGCTTCTGCAGCATCCAGAGCGGCAGGCCCCGCCTCCTGGACCCCCACGAGCCCGCGGAGACCGCCGCGCGGGTGGCGGCCCTGGGCCTGCGCTTCGCGGTGCTCACCTCGGTGAACCGGGACGACCTTCCGGACGGGGGAGCCGCCCACTTCGCGGAGACCGTGCTGGCCATCAAGCGCCGCAACCCGGGCGTGGGCGTGGAGGTGCTGGTACCCGACTTCCTGGGCGACCTCGACGCCGTGGCCCGCGTGGTGGCCGCCGGCCCCGCCGTCTTCAACCACAACACCGAGACCGTACCCAGCCTCTACCCCGAGGTCCGGCCCGCCGGGAGGTTCGAGCGATCGCTTCGCGTGCTGGCGCACGCGAAGGAAATGGGAAAAGCGCTGTATGGGGAGGCCTTCCGCACCAAGAGCGGCCTCATGCTCGGGCTCGGTGAAGCCGAGACCGAGCTTTTGACGACCTTCGAGGCCCTCGCAGCCCACGGCGTGGACATCCTCACCCTGGGCCAGTACCTGCGCCCCACGCGCCACCAGCTGCCCGTGAAGCGCTATGTCCATCCCGACGAGTTCGCCGAGCTGGGCCGCAAGGCCAAGGCCTTCGGCTTCCAGGCCGTCTACGCCGGGCCCCTCGTGCGCTCCAGCTTCAACGCCCACGAAGTGGCGGAGATGGAAGGCATCAGCATCGCCTGATCAGTCCCGCCGCGGCTCCACCACGATGGCCGCGGGCTCCGCGGGGCAGGCGAACACGCAGAGGCCGCAGCCCGTGCAGACCTCGGCCTCCACCACGGGATGGCCCACGGCTTCGCCCTCGCCGGGCGGGGCGATGCGGATGGCCTCCTCGGGGTAGGGGCAGCGGTCCACGCAGACGCGGCAGGCGCGGGGCTCCCGCTCCAGGTCGCCCCAGGTGACGCAGAGGGCCGGCTTCACGCGGGCCGTGCCCATGCGCACGGCCTTCGGCCCCTCGATCACCGTGCCGTCCCGGAGGGTCCGCGTGGGCCAGACCAGGGCCTCGTCGTCGCACTCGGCCACACAGGGCAGCGTGGTGCAGAGGAAGCAGGGGATGCTCCGGGGGTCCAGGTAGGGGGTCTTCAGGCCCAGGCCGGCGCTGGGCCCGGCCTTGAGGATGGCGTTCTCGGGGCAGGCCCGCACGCACTTGTCGCAGCGGGTGCACTTGGTGAGGAACTCCAGCTCGTCCAGGGCGCCGGGGGGGCGCAGGAGCTTGGGCCCCAGGTTGGTCACCGCCTCCTCGACCCGGTTGGCCACGAAGCCCGCGAAGAGGGTCCCCAGGGACTTGAAGAAGTCGCCGCGTTCCTGGGGTTCATCGAGCTTCTTGTTGGCCACGGGATCCTCAGTCCATGAGTCCCAGCACCCTCAGGGTGGGCCGCAGGGTGCCCCAGAGCACGGGGTCGAAGCCCAGGGTGAGCACCCCGGCCTTCCCGTCGGAGGCCAGATCCAGGTGGGCCAGCAGGTCGTGGCTGATGGCCACGTCCCGGGAGCTGGGGGCGGCCTCCACCCAGGCCACGCCGGCCGGGGCCGCCTTCCTGGCCAGGGCGCGCCCTTCCGAAGCCCGGATCTGGAGGATGAGCAGGTCACCGTGGAAGGAGGGCACCCGGATTTCCATGAGGCGGCCCTTGCCGGCGGCGGGCGTCACGGGCACCACCTCGAAGGCCTGCCGGTAGCCCAGCTTCTCCAGGTCTGGATCCTCACCGTTGAGGATGGCCAGCGTCTGCTCCACGAGGCCATCCAGGCCCCGATCCCCCAGCCAGGCCACGGAGCGCAGGTGGGTGCCCCCCACCTCGCCCAGCCCATCCATGAGGGAGGGCAGGAGGGCCAGCACCTGCTCCAGGGCCGGACGGCCCCGGAGGGCCTTCACGCCCTTGGGCCAGGTCCCCGCCAGGGGCAGGGGATCCACCCGGGGCTCGGGCTCCGCCCGCAGGTCCAGGATGCGGCCAGGGAAGGCCGCCAGCAGCTCGGGGTCGGGCGAGTCCGCGAGGATCACCGCCTCGAGGCCCTCCAGCAGGGCCGGGGTGGGCGCGAAGACCACCAGGTCGCCCTCCTCCTCCTCGAGGGTGAGGGGGCCCGTGGACAGGGGCACCACCGAGGCCTCCCGGGCCTCCAGGGCATTCACGAGTTCACGTCCCAGGAGCGTCTGGGCGCCGATGACGGCGAGCTTCAGCATGTCGAACCTTTCGGGGTCAGTGTCAGACGCGGACGGCGGCTTCATCCGCCGGGGCGTGGTCCTTCAGGGCGGCGGCCACGGGCCCCGCCAGGAACCGGCGCACCTGGTCACCGGCCCGGCCCGTGAAGCGGCCGGCATCCAGCAGGGCGGCCAGCTCCGCCTCGCCCATGGCCCAGGCGGGATCCGCCGCCAGGAGCTTCAGCAACTCGTTGGGACGGCCCTCGGCCTTGATGCGGCGACCGGCCTCCAGGGCGGCCACGCGGAAGCGCTCGTGCAGGTCCTGGCGGTCGCCCCCCCGCTTCACGGCCTCCATGAGCAGCACCTCGGCGGCCATGAAGGGCAGCTCCTGGGCCAGGCGGGCCTGGATCATCTTCGGGTAGACCACCAGGCCCGAGGCCACGTTGCGGAGGAGCACCAGGATGGCGTCCGCGGCCAGCAGACCCTGGCTGATGGTGAGGCGACGATGGGCGCTGTCATCCAGGGTGCGCTCCATCCATTGGGTGGCGCTGGTCTGGTAGCTGGAGGGCATGAGGCCCAGCACGAAGCGGGCGAGGCTGTTGATGCGCTCGCTTCTCATTGGGTTGCGCTTGTAGGGCATGGCGCTCGAACCGATCTGCTTGGACTCGAAGGGCTCCTCGACTTCCTTCAGGTGCTGGAGCAACCGCAGGTCGCAGGCGAACTTCGAGCTCGAGGCCGCGATGCCACAGAGCACCTGGCCGATGCGGTCCTCCAGCTTGCGGGTGGCCGTCTGGCCGCTGACGGGGATGGCGGGAAAGCCCACCTTGGCGCAGAAGCGCGCCTCCAGGGCCTCCACCTGGTCGCCGTCGCCTTCGAAGAGCTCCAGGAAGCTGGCCTGGGTGCCCGTGGTGCCCTTCACGCCGCGGACGGGTGTGGTGCGGATGAGGTGGTCCAGGTCCTCCAGGTCCAGGAGCAGGTCCTGGATCCACAGGCTGGCACGCTTGCCCACGGTGGTGGGCTGGGCGGGCTGGAAGTGCGTGAAGCCCAGTGTCGGCTGGTCCTTCCACTGGTCCGCGAAGGCCGCCAGGGCCGCGATCACGTCCTGGAGGCGGCGGCGCAGCAGGGCCAAGGCCTCCTGCACGATGAGCAGGTCCCCGTTGTCCGTGACGAAGCAGCTGGTGGCGCCCAGATGGATGATGGGCCGGGCCCCCGGAGCCTGCTCGCCCCAGGCGTGGATGGCCGCCATGACATCGTGGCGCAGGGCGGATTCGTGCTTCGCGATGGCATCCAGGTCCACCTGGTCCTGGGTGGCCTTCAGTTCGGCGATCTGGGCCTTCGTCACGGGCAGGCCCAGCTCTGATTCCGCCTCCGCCAGGGCGATCCAGAGGCGGCGCCACACGCGCTGGCGGTAGAGGGGCGAGAGCAGACGCACCATGGCCCGGCTGGCATAGCGGCTGGCCAGGGGATGCTCGAATCGCTCCAGCTCGGAGCCGTCGTGGGGCGGGAGGAAGGACATGGGAACTCCGGCCCTCCAGTGTCTCACAGCCTCCGACCTGTGATTCCGCTCACGAACAGGCTTCCATGCTCGCCGCGAAGCGCGGCTAGGATAGGGCATCACCCTGGAGCCTCCGCCATGTACGAAGTGATCCGAACCTCCGATCCCGCTGTGTTCCAGGCCCTGGATCTGGAGGTCCAGCGCCAGCGGCAGCACCTGGAGCTCATCGCGTCGGAGAACTACGCCTCCCGCGCCGTCATGCAGGCCATGGGCTCGCACTTCACCAACAAGTATGCGGAGGGCTACCCCGGCAAGCGCTACTACGGCGGCTGCAGCCAGGTGGACATCGTGGAGAACCTGGCCCGGGACCGCGCCAAGCAGATCTTCGGGGCCGAGCACGCCAACGTGCAGCCCCACAGCGGCGCCCAGGCCAACATGGCGGTCTACCTCGCCGCCCTCAAGCCCGGTGATACGGTCATGGGCCTGGACCTGGCCCACGGCGGCCATCTCACCCACGGCCACCCCCTGAACAGCTCTGGCATCCTCTACAAGTTCGTGCCCTACCACGTGCGCAAGGAGGACGAGCGCGTGGACATGGACGAGGTGCGCGACCTGGCCCGCCAGCACCGTCCGAAGATGATCGTCGTCGGCGCCTCCGCCTACAGCCGCACCTGGGACTTCAAGCGCTTCCGGGAGATCTGCGACGAGGTGGACGCCCTGCTCATGGTGGACATGGCTCACATCGCGGGACTGGTGGCCACGGGCCACCACCCGAGCCCCGTGCCCCACGCGGATTATGTCACCACCACCACCCACAAGACCCTGCGGGGCCCCCGGGGCGGCCTGATCCTCTGCAAGTCCCACTACGCCAAGGATCTGGATCGAGCGGTCTTCCCGGGCGTCCAGGGCGGCCCCCTCATGCACGTCATCGCCGCCAAGGCCGTGGCCCTCCACGAGATCATGCAGCCCGAGTTCAAGGCCTACAGCGGCCAGGTGATCCGCAACGCCCACGCCCTGGCCAAGGGCCTCCAGGAGCGCGGCTGGCGCATCGTCAGCGGCGGCACGGACAACCACCTCTTCCTGGTGGACCTGCGCGACCACGACCTCCTGGGCCACGAGGCCGAGACCTGCCTCCACCGGGCGGGCATGACCACCAACAAGAACGGCATCCCCTTCGACCCCAACCCGCCCCTCAAGCCCTCCGGCGTGCGCCTGGGCAGCCCCGCCCTCACGACCCGCGGCATGAAGGAGGAGGAGATGGATCAGATCGCCCGTTTCTTCGATGTCACCCTCCGCCACCGGGCCGATGAGTGCACCTTCGCCCGGGTCCGGCAGGAGGTCTTCCACCTGACGGATCAGTTCCCCATCCCCGAGTAATCCACTCCGCTCTGGCTACCCCCAAAACGCCCTGCGTTTTGGGGGTATGTTTTTGCAGGGGGGCGGCGTGATCGGGGTGGATGGGCTGTTCGTGTACGGGTCGCTGCGGGAGGGCGGGTCGAACCACGCCTGGCTGTTGAGGACCCACCCGGAGGGGATCACCAGGGCCTGGGTGGCGGGGCGCCTGTTCCACCTGCCCTTCGGGGAGCCGGCCCTGGTCCCCCGCCCCGAGCCCCAGGATCCCCCGCCGGGACCCGGCTGGACCCTGGGGGAGTTCGTGGGCTACGAGGACGATGCGGACCTGGAGGCGGCCCTGGCGGACCTGGACGGCCTGCTGGGTGTGGAGGAGGATCGCTGCGCCCGCGAGCTCCTGCCCGTGGTGCTCGAAGGCGGCCACCGGTACCACGCCTGGGTCCACGTGTTCCATGTGGAACGCCTGCCCCGCCTGGAGAAGGAGGCCGTGGAGCTGCTGGACGGTGACTGGGGGCCCTACCTCTAACACAGAACGGCGCGGGCAAGCCCGCGCCGTTCTGTGCATGGGAAAGAACTACAAACCGAGCTTCGGCTGCTCGCCGGTCTCGTCGGGCCCGGGATGGCCGGCCTCGCTCTCGAGGAGGTCCTCCTCCTCGTCCAGGGCCATGGCGCTGGCGTCGATCTTGGCCAGGCCCACCACGCGGTCCTCGGCGCTGGCCAGCTTGAGGAGGCTGACGCCCTGGGCGTTGCGGCCAGTCTTGCGGACCTCGTCGATGAGGAAGCGGATGACCATGCCCTCCTGGCTGATGAGGAGGCACCCTTCCCCGGGCTTGACCAGCTTGAAGCCCACCACCTGGCCATTGCGGACCCCGGCGCGGATATTGATGACGCCCGTGCCGCCCCGGCCCTGGAGCCGGTAGTCCTGGAGGAGGCTGCGCTTGCCGTAGCCCTTTTCGCAGACGGTGAGCAGCATGCCGTGGTCCTCGGTGCTCTCGTCGGGCTCCACGCCTTCCGGCAGATCCGGCAGGGGGTCCGCCACCTCCATGTCCACGATGTGGTCCTTGGCCGCCAGCTTCATGCCACGGACACCCGTGGTGGCGCGGCCCGTGGCCCGGACATCCTCCTCGGGGAAGCGGATGGCCTTGCCCTGGGCGGTGGCCAGGACGATCTGCTGGCCCCCCGTGGACCGCCGCACGGCCACCAGGCTGTTGCCGTTCTCGATGTTGAGGGCGATGAGGCCGTTGGCGCGGATGTTGGCGTAGGCCGCCAGGCTGGACTTCTTGATGGTGCCGTCCGCGGTGGCGAAGACCAGGTTCTCGCCCTCGGGGAAGTCCCGCAGGGCCATGAGGGTCACCACGTTCTCCCCGTCCTTCAGGGAGATGAGGTTCTTGATGTGCTTGCCCCGAGTGGAGGCGGCGGCCTCTGGCAGATCGTAGACCTTCAGGGCATAGACGATGCCCTTGTCTGTGAAGGCCATGAGGGTGTCATGGGCCTTGGTCATGAAGAGCTGCTCGACGAAATCCTCGTCCTTGGTCTTCATGCCCACCTTGCCCTTCCCGCCCCGGCGCTGGCGGCGGTAGGCGGTGAGGTCCGTGCGCTTGATGTAGCCGGCCTTGGACATGGTGACGACCATGGGGTCGTCGGGCACCACATCCTCCATGCGGATCTCGCCGGAGTAGCCCACGATCTCCGTGCAGCGGGCATTGCCGAACTGCTCGGCCACCTGCTGCAGCTCCTCCTTGATGACCTTCAGGAGCAGCTTCTCGTCGGCCAGGATGGCCTTGAGCTTGGCAATGACCTTCTCGAGCTCGGCCAGCTCATCGAGGATCTTCTCCCGCTCCAGGCCCGTGAGGCGCTGGAGGCGCATGTCCAGGATGGCCTGGGCCTGCACGGCGGAGAGCCGGAGGCTGGGATCCTTCTTGACGGCGGCGGCGCTGGCGAAGGCGCCCGCCATGAGGCCGGCCTTGGCCTCCTCGGGGGTCTTGGCGCCGCGGATGAGCTTGATGACGGCATCCAGGTGGTCCAGGGCGATCTTGAGCCCCATCAGGACGTGGTGGCGCTCCTCGGCCTTCCGCAGCTGGAACAGGGTCCGGCGGGTGACCACCTCCCGGCGGAAGCCGATAAACTCCTGGAGCACCTCGCGGAGGGTGCAGACCCGGGGCTGGCCGTTCACGATGGCCAGCATGGTGATGGGGAAGCTGTTCTGGAGCTGGGTGAGCTGGTAGAGCTGGTTCAGCACGATGTCGCTGGGCTCGTTCTTCTTCAGCTCCACCACCAGGCGGATGCCCTCGCGGTCAGACTCGTCCCGCAGGTCGCTGATGCTGTCGATCTTCTTCTCGCGCACCAGCTCGGCGATCTTCTCGATGAGGGTGGCCTTGTTCACCTGGTAAGGCAGCTCGGTGAAGACGATCTGCTCGCGGTCGCCCGCCCGGCGGATCTGCTCCACGTGGGACTTGGCGCGGACCACGCAGCGGCCCCGGCCCGTGCGGTAGGCGTCCACCACCCCCTCGGTGCCCAGCATGAGGCCGCCGCCCGGGAAGTCGGGACCCTTGATGTGGGCCATGAGCCCTTCCAGGCTGAGCCCGGGGTTGTCGATGAGGTCCACCAGGGCGCGGCAGCACTCCCGCAGGTTGTGGGGAGGGATGCTGGTGGCCATGCCCACGGCGATGCCCTGGGAGCCGTTCACCAGCAGGTTGGGGAAGCGGGTCGGCAGGACGAAGGGCTCCTCCAGGCTGCCGTCGTAGTTGGGACCGAAATCCACCGTGTCCTGGTCGATGTCGCCCATCATCTCGTTGGCGAGCCGCGACAGCCGGGCCTCGGTGTAGCGCATGGCCGCAGCGGAATCACCGTCGATGGAGCCGAAGTTGCCCTGGCCGTCCACCAGCACGTGGCGCATGGAGAAGGGCTGGGCCAGGCGCACCAGGGTGTCGTAGATGGCCGAGTCGCCGTGGGGATGGTACTTACCCATCACGTCGCCCACGGTGCGGGCGGACTTCTTGTAGGCCCGGTTCCAGTCGTTCCCGGCCTCCTTCATGGCGTAGAGCACCCGCCGGTGCACGGGCTTGAGGCCGTCGCGGACGTCGGGCAGGGCCCGGCCCACGATGACGCTCATGGCGTAGTCCAGGTAGGACTTGCGCATTTCCCGTTCGATTTCCAGTGGCTCGATGCGATTCGGATTCATGGGGTCCTACGGCTCGGGAACCGGCCGCTGGCCGTTTCCCAAGTAATGGAAAGATGTGGAAAAGAGGTGGGTCATCAGGAGGGTTCCACGTGGAACAGGTGTTTCTTCCCCCCACTCCAAATTCGGCCTGTGGCCGAATTTGGAGTGGGTCTAAACATCAATGTTTTCAGCCAACAACGCGTTGGTCTCGATGAAGCGGCGCCGGGGTTCCACGGCATCTCCCATGAGGACCGTGAAGATCTCGTCGGCCTCCACCGCGTCGTCGACGCGGACTTGCAGCAGGGTGCGGCGCTCGGGGTCCATGGTGGTCTCCCAGAGCTGCTCGGGGTTCATCTCTCCCAGCCCCTTGTAGCGCTGGATGCCGAGGCCCCGCTTGCCCTCCTCGAGCACCACGGCGAGCATCTCCTCGGGGTCCGTGAAGACCTGCTCCTTGCCCAGCTTCGTCGCGCCCTCGTCGCCGTCCTCGTCCTTGTCCTTGGCCGCCTCCTTGACGTCCTTCAGGCGGCGGAGCCGGAGCTCGCCCCCGCGGAAGCCCGCCAGCTCCACCTGGAGGGTGGCCAGGCGACGGAACTCGCCCCAGTGGGCCACCTGGGTGTCGATCCAGAGGGTGATGGGGCGGCTCATGTGCATGCGCACCAGCCGGAGGCGGTGGCTGGCGGGGATGACGACGGCGGGCTCGTCACCCTCGGCGGGCCGCTCCACGGCCTCGACGGTCTCGATCTCGCAGGTGCCCAGCTTCTGCTTCTCGATGGCGGCGGCCAGGGCCTCCAGGGCCTCCCGGCTCTGGAAGCGGTCCGGGTCCAGCAGGCCCTCGGCCAGGAGGGCCCGCACCAGGGGACGTGCGTAACCCCGGCGGTCCAGCCGGCTGAAGATGTGCTGCACCTCGCCCCACTTCTTCATCTCGCGCACCAGGGTGGGGCCCTTGTGCTCGGTGCCATCCGGCAGGCTCAGGCTCCAGCCGTCCAGGGCCTTCTGGAAGAGGAACTCCTCCAGGGCCCGCTCGTCCTTGATGTAGCGCTCGGTCTTGCCCTTCTTCACCTTGTAGAGGGGGGGTTGGGCGATGTACAGATGCCCCCGGGCCACCAGCTCCGGCATCTGCCGGTAGAAGAAGGTGAGCAGCAGGGTCCGGATGTGGGACCCGTCCACGTCGGCGTCGGTCATGAGCACGATCTTGTGGTAGCGGAGGTTCTCGGCCTTGAACTCCTCCTGGCCGATGCCCGTGCCCAGGGCCTGGATGAGGACCCGCAGCTCGTTGTGGCCCAGGATCTTGTCGAAGCGGGCCTTCTCCACGTTCAGGACCTTGCCCTTGAGGGGCAGGATGGCCTGGGTGGCCCGGTGGCGGCCCTGCTTGGCGCTGCCGCCGGCGGAATCGCCCTCCACCAGGAAGATCTCGCTGAGGGCCGGGTCCTTCTCCTGGCAGTCCGCCAGCTTGCCCGGCAGGCCGCCCCCATCCAGGGCGCCCTTGCGCCGGGTCAGCTCGCGGGCCTTGCGGGCGGCCTCCCGGGCGCGGGCGGCCTCGATGGCCTTCTCCAGGATGGCCTTGGCCTCCCGGGGGTTCTCCTCGAAGAAGCTGGTGAGCTTGTCGTAGACGATGGTCTGGACGATGCCCTTGACCTCGCTGGACACCAGCTTGTCCTTGGTTTGGCTGGAAAACTTGGGATCAGGGACCTTGGCGCTGATGACCGCCGTGAGGCCCTCGCGGACGTCCTCGCCGGAGAGGCTCACCTTGGCGCTCTTGAGCAGGTTGTTCTTCTCGGCGTAGGTGTTGATGACCCGCGTCATGGCGGCCCGGAAGCCCTCCAGGTGCGCGCCGCCGTCCCGGTTGCGGATGTTGTTCGTGAAGCAGTAGAGCGTCTCCTGGTAGGAGTCGTTCCACTGGAGGGCCACCTCCACGGTGGTGTCCTGCTTCTCGTCCTTGATGAGGATCGGGGGCTTGTGGAGCACGGCCTTGTTGCGGTTCAGGTGCTCCACGAAGGCGCTGATGCCGCCGGCGTTCATGAAGTCGTGGACGTCGCCGGTGCGCTCGTCCGTGATGCGGATGTGGACGCCCTGGTTCAGGTAGCTCAGCTCGCGCAGGCGCTGGCTGAGGGTCTCGAAGCTGAAGTCCAGGATGTTGTTGAAGACTTCCGGATCGGGCTGGAAGCGCACCCGCGTGCCGCGCCGGGCCGTGGGGCCCACCACCTTCAGGGGGGCATCCGCCTTGCCCTGGGAGAAGGTCATGGCGTGCTCCTGGCCCTCCTTCCAGACGGTGAGCCAGAGCTTGGAGGACAGGGCGTTCACGCAGGACACGCCGACGCCGTGGAGGCCGCCGGAGACCTTGTAGGCGTTCTTGCCCTCGGTGCTGGTGTTGTCGAACTTCCCGCCGGCGTGGAGCACCGTCATGATCACTTCCGCGGCGCTGCGGCCCTCCTCCTTGTGGATGTCCACGGGGATGCCGCGGCCGTTGTCCTCCACGCTGCAGCTGCCGTCGTTGTGGAGGATGACGTCCACGCGGGTGCAGAAGCCCGCCAGGGCCTCGTCGATGGCGTTGTCCACCACCTCGTAGACCATGTGGTGCAGGCCACTGCCGTCATCGGTGTCGCCGATGTACATCCCGGGCCGCTTGCGGACGGCCTCGAGGTCTCTCAGGACCGTGATGTTGTCGGCGGTGTAGCTGTCGGATTCCTGGGGAGTGTGGACACGGGCGCGGGAGACTTCTTCAGACATCAAGACTCACTTGGTTGGGTACGGTGGAATGCGGTGGTGCGGGCGCCAGATCAGGCGGTGGCGCTGGTGGCGAAGCGGACGGGCATGAGGACGTAGCGGAAGCTGAAGTCCTCGAGGCTGGGGCTCATGAAGACGCCCTGGCCCACCTCGTCCTTGAACTGGTAGACCACCTCCTCGCCGGGGAGCCGCTCCAGCAGCTCTGTGAGGTAGTCGATATTGAAGGCCAGCTCGAAGGACTGCTCCTCCCCCGTGAAGGGCAGCGTGGCCTGGTTCACGCCCTCGTCCGGGTGCTGGAAGACGGTGCGGAGGTTGGGGAACTCGTAGAACAGGCGCACGTTCTTGTTGTAGTCGTCCTTCTTGAGGCCCACGAAGCGCAGGGTGCGGAGGAAGACCTCGCGGTCCATGATCACGCGCTTGGGCAGCTCGGCGGGCAGCACCTTCTCGTAGGCCGGGTAGTTGCCCGTGACGAGGCGGGTGCTGAACTTCAGGCCGGGCTGGTCCAGGAAGAGCGTGGTGCCGTCCCAGCAGAGCTCCACCTCGCCCTCGTCGCCCAGCAGGGTGGGAATGAGGTCCAGGGCCCGCTTGGGCACGATGAGGCGCACCTCGTCCTTGAGCTTGGTGTCGCAGGGCACCTCGGCCACCGCCAGGCGGAAGCCGTCCGTGGAGACCACGCGCACATGGTGCTTGGAGAGGTGCACCAGCACAGCCGAGAGCGTGGGCTTGGTGGCGTCCTTGCTCACGGCGATGGAGCCCAGCTGAATGGCCCGCTTGAAGCGCAGCACGGGGATCTTCACCACGGGCAGCTGGTTGCCGGGGCCCGGAAGCTCCGGAAAGCCCTCGCCGGGCTGGATGTTGTGCTCGGAGTTCATCCCTTTGGCCCGCAGCCAGAGACGGCCGCCCGCATCCGGGCACTCCAGGCTCAGGATGCCCTCGGGGAACACCCGCACGGTCTCGATGAACTTCTTGCCGGGTACGGCCATGGTCCACTCACCCTGGCCTTCGCCGGGCACCGTGGCCTCGAAGGCCAGCTCCATGTCCGTGGCCTTCAGCACCACCTCCTTGGGGCGCACGTCCACGAGGATGTGCTGGAGGATGGGCAACGTGACCCGGCGGTCCAAGGCGTGCTTCAGGATCCCCAGGGTGCGATCCAGACGATCCTTGGAAACCTGTAACTGAAGACTCATGAATCACCCTTGATGATGCTGAAGCCCAGGACAACCTGTGGAAAGACGTCTCAAAGCCCTATTCTACCGGAGTTTCCCTGCCCGGGACAGGCTGTGGAGAGGTCCTCCAGACCTGCGGAACCGGCCCCTTCGGGAGGTTTCCGGAGCGGTTCGGGAGGGGGCTGTGGATTCCCGGGGCCACCGCGTTGTGGATTTCAAGGTAACACCAGTTCAATCAATGAATGCTATTCAGGAGGGCCTGGACCATCCTGTGGAATTCGGAATCCCGCTTCATGCGCTCCCGCACGGAATCAATGGCGTTCATGACCGTGGAATGGTGCATGGAGAACGAGCGCCCGATGTCGGTGAAGGGCGCGGAGGCGATCTCCCGGGCCAAGTACATGGCCACCTGGCGGGGCACCAGGATGGCCTGCTGGCGTGAGCGCTTCTTCATCAGGTCCGTGAAGGGGACATTGAAGGTCTCCGCCGTCATCCGGTAGATGCGCTCCGGGGGGATGGCCGCTGTGGGCTCCTCCCCGCTCTGGCCCTGGAAGGCCGCGTGGGCCACCTCCAGGCTGGGCGGCACACCGATGAGGCTGGCCTGGAAGATGACGCGGGTGAGGAAGCCCTCCAGGTCGCGCACGCTGCCCTTGGCCTTGTGGGCGATGAAGGTCAGCACGTCCTCGGGGATGGGCGGCACGCCCTTGAAATCGGCGTCCTCCAGCTTCTTCTTCAGGATGGCGATGCGGGTCTCGAAGTCCGGGGGCTGGATGTCGGCGGTGAGGCCCCACTTGAAGCGCGTGATGAGCCGCTCGTGGCAGCCCTCCAGGCGCTGGGGCGGCTTGTCCGAGGTGAGGACGATCTGCTTTCCGTGCTGGAGCAGGTATTCCAGGATGTAGAAGATCTCCTCCTGGGTGCGCTCCATCTTCCCCAGCGTCTGCACGTCGTCCAGCAGCAGCACGTCGTTCTGCTGGTACTTCTTGCGCATGGGCTCGGTGTTCTTGACCTTGATGGCCGCCGTGAGCTCGTTGAAGAAGTGGTCCACCTTGAGGTAGGCCACCCGGAGCCCGGGATTGCGCGCCAGCAGGCCCTTCCCGATGCCCACCATGAGGTGCGTCTTCCCCAGGCCCGCCCCGCCGTAGATGAACAGGGGGTTCATGCTGAGGGGCGTGGCGGCCTTGCCGTAGCTGTCCACCACGGCCTTGGCCGCGGCGAAGGCCAGCTGGCTGCCGGGGCCCACCACGAAGCGGTCGAGGGTGTAGCGGTTGAACAGGTAGGGGAAGGAGACGGAGGCCTCCGCGGCGGGATGGCCCCCGGATTCGCGCTTGTGGGGCGCGGGCCGGGGCTCCGCCGCGGGGGTGCCGTCCACCTGGAACACCAGGTGGAGGTCGCCGAGGCCGCCCTGGGCCAGGGCATCGCTGAACTCCTCCGGCAGCTGCTGCTCGATCCAGAGCTTGGCGGCGGCGCTGGGGACCTGGATCCACAGGGTCCCGTCCTCCACCTTCAGGGGCGCGCAGGGCGCGATCCACTCCTTGAAGCTGGCTTCAGGAAGCTGTTTGGACAGGCCCAGTCGGATGGTGTCCCAGAGGGCTAGGGGATCGGCGGAGCGCATGATTCACCGGGGCGGTGGTGGAGCGGCGGACGTGGCGGGGGGCGCGGGCACGCGACTTCGGGGGCGGGCTTCGCGCGCCATCGACCACGGGGGACTCGCGGGGAGGACCCCAAATCTAGCACCCCCGGGAGCGGTTGGGACGACGGAAATGGCCTTGAGCGCGGCAGGTCCCGCTGATACCCTCGAAGGTTCGTCCTCCTCCCCGGGAGGGGACCCCCGAGGTGGAATCATGAAGCGCACGTTTCAGCCCAACAACCGCCGCCGCGCGAAGACCCACGGCTTCCTCAGCCGCATGAAGACCAAGAACGGCCGCCTGGTGCTCAAGCGCCGCCGCGCGAAGGGCCGCCACGTCCTGGCGGTCTGACGCCGGTCCCGTGATCTTCAAGGGCCGCTTCCGCACGGTCCGCCAGCGGGACCACGCGGTGCCCACGCCCCTGCCCCGGCCCCTGCTGGGGCATGAGTCGTATCTGGACATCCGCGCCTGGCGCCGCGCCGGCGGGGCCCAGGCCGATTCCGGGCCCCTGCTGCTCGTGACCTCCCCCCGGAAGACCGGCCCGGCCGTGCGCCGCAACCGCTTCCGGCGCCAGGTCCGCATGGCCTTCCTGTCGCTTTCCGGGCGCCTCGCCGGCCAGCCCTGGGTCGTCTGGGTGCGCCCCGCACGCAGCGCCCCGCCCCTCGACCGGCTCACCTTCCGGGACATCGAGGACCAGCTCGGGCTGGCCCTGCGCCGTCTCCCCCCCACGGACACGCCATGAAAAACCGCAATGTCCTCTACTTCGTCATCGGCAGCGTGATCCTGCTGGCCGCCCAGTTCTGGCTCAGCTCCCGCTACGCCAAGCCGGTGCCGGCCCAGGCCTCGATGCCGGCCCAGGCCGCCCCCGCCGAGGCCCCCAAGCCCGCGGCGCCCGCGCCAGCCGCGCCGGCGGCCGCCCAGGCCCCCGCCCAGGCCTCGGCTCAGGGGGGCGTGAAGGCCGCGGATCCCGCCGCCACCCATACCCTGATGACGGCGGACTTCCGGCTGACCTGGCAGGTGGCCACGGGCGCCCTGAAGCAGGCCGTCTGGCGCCAGGACGACACCGCCTTCTTCCCCGAGGCCTTCGCCGGCCTCGGCGCCCTCCAGGGCCCGGGCTTCGAGACCGTGCGCGAGGAGAAGGATCCCGCGGGCACCGCCGTCATCTTCGAGAATGCCGCCGGGGATCGCCTCCGCTACCTGGTGCCCCAGAAGGGCCTGGAGCTCCGGGTGGAGGGCCTCTCCCCCCGGAACGCCGCCCTCCAGCTGGTGGCCAACCCCACCAGCGACAAGCCCGTGGAGCACCTGGGCCGCGTGTTCACCCTGTCCGAGAAGTCCATCGACGCCGTGACCTGGGCCGAGATGCTGCACGACCCGTTCTTCAGCTTCCTGGGCGCCAAGCGCAAGGAGCTGCCGCCCTCCGCCGCCCGCCTGGGCCTGGACGCCGGTCTGGAGAAGGACGCCAAGAGCCAGCGCAACCACTACTTCGCCGCCTTGTGGAAGCTGCCCCGCCCCGCGGGCCGGGACGCCTCCGGCTACCAGCTGCTGCCCGAGGCCGGGCGCGTCGAGGCCTCCCTCTACCTGGGCCCCAAGCAGGCCGAGCCGCTGCTGGCCTTCGAGAAGCCCTTCACCAAGGTGATCGACTACGGCTTCTTCGGCGCCGTGGCCCACCTGCTCTTCTGGATCCTGAAGAAGGTCCACGCCCTGGTGGGCAACTGGGGCTGGGCCATCGTGCTCTTCACGCTGATCATCCGCCTGGCCACCTGGCACCTGAACACCAAGCAGACCATCTCCATGCTCCGCATGAAGGACTTCGAGCCGCACCAGAAGGCCATCCAGGCCAAGTACGAGAAGTTCGGCAGCGACATGACCAAGAAGGCCGAGATGCAGAAGGAGCTCATGGAGCTCTACAAGAAGAACGGCCACAACCCCATGGGCGGCTGCCTGCCCATGCTGCTCCAGATGCCCATCTTCCTGGCCCTCTGGTCCATGCTGAACGCCGTCTTCGAGCTGCGCCACGCGCCCTTCTTCGGCTGGATCACGGACCTCTCGGCCAAGGACCCCTACTACATCTTCCCCGTGCTCATGGGCGCCTCCATGTTCGCCCAGCAGGCCATGACGCCCGCCGTGGGCGATCCCGCCCAGCGCAAGATGATGCTGGTCCTCATGCCCGCCATGATGACCTTCTTCTTCGCGCAGAGCCCCGCCGGGCTTACGATCTACTACTTCGTGTTCAACATGATCGGCCTCGCCCAGACCTGGTGGATCATGCGGTCCTACCAGCCCCAGCCCATCAAGGTGTAGGAGTCCCGCCATGCGGAAGAGCGGCGCCAGCCTGGAATCCGTGCCCGAGCTCATCGCCCGCTGGACGGCCCACCTGGGCCTGTCCGTGGAGGCCAAGCCCGCGCCCTCGGGCGACGAGGAGGCCTTCCCCAACCGCCTGGCCCTGGCCGGCCCCGATGCGGGCTGGCTGGCGGCCCACCGCGGGGCCGCCCTGGATGCCCTCCAGTTCCTGGTCCACGAGGCCCAGGGCGAGCGCGACGACCACAAGCTGGCCTACCTGGACGTGAAGGGGGCCCGCCTCTTTCGCATGCAGGAGGTCATGGCCATGGGCCAGTACGCCGCGGAGAAGGCCCGGGAGCTGGGCAGCCACACCCTGGGCGCCCTCAGCCCCCGGGAGCGCCGCTGGGTGCACCTGGTGGTGAGCCGCGAGGAGGGCCTGGGCACCGAGAGTGAGGGCACCGGCACCTTCAAGCCTGTGAAGGTGTTCCGGAAGTAGGCCCTCCGCGGGCCTCCGGGCTGCGCCCGGAGGTAGAAAGGAGAGCATGCCTTTGCCCCAGCCCCCCATCTGCGCGCCAGGCACGCCGCTCTTGCCCTCGGCCCTGGCGGTGGTGCGCGTTTCGGGGCCAGACCTCTCCGCCGTCCTGGCGCCCCTGCTGGCCCTGCCGGAGCCCCGCGTGGCCTCGCTGCGCACGCTGCGGTGGGACGGCTTCGCGGAGCGGGCGCTGGTGCTGTTCTTCCCGGCCCCGGCCAGCTACACCGGGGAGGACCTGGTGGAGCTGCAGGTGCACGGCAACCCGCTGCTGGTGCGGCGCCTGGTGGACCACCTGGGGACCCTGGGCGTCCGGTTGGCGGAACCCGGCGAGTTCACCCGGCGGGCCCTCCTGAACGGCAAGCAGGGGCTCCTGGAGGCTGAGGCCCTGCGCGACCTGGTGGCGGCGGAAACCGACACCCAGCTCCGGCTGGCCCAGGCCCGGGCCGGGGCCCTGCCCCCCTGGATCCTGGAGGCCCGGGAGGCCCTGGTGCCCTGGATGGCCCGGGCGGAGGCGGCCCTGGACTACGGGGAGGAGGAAGGCATCTCGCTGGATCTGCTCGGGTTGGGCCTGGCCCTGGCGCCGCTCCGGGCGCGGTTCCACGTGGAACAGACCCGGGCCCGGGCCGCCCAGCACCTCCAGGCGGGGATCCGGATCGCCCTGGTGGGCCGGCCGAACGCCGGCAAGAGCACCCTCTTCAATGCCCTGGCCGGCGAGGACCGGGCCATCGTCACCGAGATCCCCGGCACCACCCGGGACGTGCTGGAGGTGCGCTGCGAGTGGCGGGGCCTCCCCTTGCGTCTGTACGACACGGCCGGCGTGCGCGACACGGAGGATCCCGTGGAGCGCCTGGGCGTGGCCCGGGTGCGGCCGGTCCTGGAAGGGGCGGACCTGATCCTCCACCTCTGGCCCGCCCCGGATCCCGCGCCCGATGACCTGCTCCAGCGGGTCCTGGCCCCCTTCGCCGGCAAGGTCCTGGAGGTCCGGACCTTCGCGGATCTGACCGGGGTCCCGGGCGTGGCCGTGGCCGCCCTCCGGAACGACCTGGACGCCCTGGAGGCCGCCCTCCGGGAGCGCGTTCTGGGGGGCCTGGCCCCGGAGGCCTGCCTGGGGGCCCTGGCCACGGCCCGTCAGGGCGAGCTGCTGGACGACCTGGCCCGGCAGCTGGACCTCCTGGCGGAGCTGACCCCGGGCTGCCCGCCGGAGCTGCCGGCCTCCCTGCTCCAGGGCGCCTGGGGCCTCCTGGCGCGGCTCACGGGGGAGGACCGGGCCGAGTCGGCCCTGGACGAACTCTTCCGCGGCTTCTGCCTCGGGAAGTAGGGCCGCCGAAGTAGACTGGCCCGGGAGGGCGCGTGAAGCCTGGGTTGGAAGCCATCATCGGTCTCGAGGTCCACGTCCAGCTGCGGACCCGGTCCAAGCTCTTCTGCGCCTGCCGCAACGCCTACGGCGCCGCCCCCAACACCCAGACCTGCCCCGTCTGCCTGGGCCTGCCCGGGGCCCTGCCCGTCCTCAACGCCGAGGCCGTGCGCCTGGGCCTCCGCCTGGGCCTGGCCCTGGGAGCCCGCATCCAGGCGCGCAGCACCTTCTACCGGAAGCAGTACTTCTACCCGGACCTCCCCAAGGGCTACCAGATCACCCAGGGGCCCGTGGCCCTGGTGGAGGAGGGCCGTCTGGAGATCCCCGGCGATCCGGCCGTGCGCGGCTCCGAAGGGCCCGTCCAGATCCGCATCGAGCGGGCCCACCTGGAGGAGGATGCGGGCAAGAGCCTGCACGACCAGCGGCCCGACGCCACCCTGGTGGATCTCAACCGGGCCGGGGTCCCGTTGTTGGAAATCGTGGGATCACCAGACTTGAGAAGCCCGCAGGAGGCTTCGGACTACCTCAAGGCCCTGCACCGCCTGGTGGTCTTCCTGGGGGTGGGCGAAGGCAACCTGGAGGAGGGGGGCTTCCGCTGCGACGCCAACGTGAGCCTGCGGCCCCGGGACCAGGAGGCCTTCGGCACCCGGGTGGAGGTGAAGAACCTCAACTCCTTCCGCTTCGTGAAGCAGGCCCTGGCCTTCGAGATCGGGCGCCAGGCGGCCCTCCTGGAGGCGGGGGGTGCCGTGGCCCAGGAGACCCGCGGCTGGGACGCGGAGGTCGGCGAGACCCGGTCCCAGCGCACCAAGGAGGCGGCCATGGACTACCGCTATTTCCCGGAGCCGGACCTCCCGGCCCTGGTGGTGGCGGAGGCCGAGATCGCCGCCGCGCGGGCCGACCTCCCAGAGCTGCCCGAGGCCCGGGCCCGCCGCTGGCGCGCCGCCTACGGGCTGGGCGAGGACGAGGCCGCCACCCTCCTTCAGGATCCGGCCTTCGCCGCCTACTTCGAGGCCCTGGCCGCCGCCTGTGGAAGCGGCAAGGCCGCGGCCACCTGGATGCTGGGCGAGGTGAGCCGCACCCTGAATGAACGGGGGACAGGCATCGACGCCTATCCCCTGGCGCCGGAGGCCCTGGCGGAGCTGATCCGCCTGGTGGAGGCCCGCCACCTCAGCTTCGGGACGGCCAAGGACCGGGTCTATCCCGCCCTCCTGGCCGGCGAGGGGCGGGCGGAGGCGCTCGTGGCGGCGAAGGGGCTGGCCCAGGTCAGCGACCGGGGCGCCATCGAGGCCCTGGTGGCCCAGGTGCTGGCGGCGAACCCCGGGCCCGTGGCCCAGTTCCGGGCCGGGAAGACCAGCCTCCAGGGCTTCCTGGTGGGCCAGGTGCTGAAAGCTGGCGGGGGGCGCCTGGATCCCAAGGTGGTGAACGAAGTGCTGGAGGAGGGGCTGGCCCGGGGCTGAATCCCACCGCATGCTGGGCCATGAGCAACGAGATCCCCCCCTCCCTCTCCGCCTACCTCCCCGGTGTGGGGCATGTGTGCCAGGGCTGCGGGCGTGTGATCGTGGATGCCGTGGAGATTCCCGGTGAGCCCTTCCGCTGCCCGGACTGCCGGCCCACGGAGCCGGCCCCGGAAGACGAGCTGACCCGCACGGCCCTGGCGGATCAGGAGCCCACGGCGCCGCCCAAGGGCCAGCCCACGGTGTGGCGGCTGGTGGCGGTCCTCGCCTTCACCGTGGTGGCCCTGGCCCTCGTCTTCTGGAAGTGGTAGGCGCCAGCGGGCGCGCCCGCCTATGCTGGGAGGCAGGGGCCACGGGGCTCCTGCAGAGGCGCCCATGCCCACGTCCTGGGGACCCACCACCACCGCCATCCACGCCGGCCGGCGCCATAATCCCACCCGGGCGGTGACGACGCCCATCTTCCAGACCTCGGTGTTCCAGCTCATGGAGAACCGCGAGGGCGCGGAGTTCGCCGCGGCCGTGGAGCCCCCAGCCTTCTACACCCGCTGGGGCAACCCCAATGCCAGCGAGGTGGAGGCCGTGCTGGCGGAGCTGGAGGGCGCCGAGCGGGCCCTGGTGGCGGCTTCGGGCATGGCGGCCTTCGCCCTCGTCTTCGAAGCCTTCCTGAAAAACGGCGACCACCTGGTGGCCCCGGCGGCCATCTACCTGGGCACGGAGCAGCTCATCCGCCGCTGGGAGTCCGAGCGCGGCCTCCAGGTCACCTGGGTGCAGAACACCCTGGACCTCACCGAGTGGGAGGCGGCCCTCCGGCCCGAGACCCGCATGATCTGGGTGGAGACCCCCTCCAACCCCACCCTGGCCCTCACGGACCTGGCGGGCGTGGCGGCCCTGGGGAAGAAGCACGGCATCCGCACCGTGGCGGACAACACCTTCCCCAGCCCCATCCACACCAAGCCCCTGCGCCTGGGCATCGACCTCAGCGTGGCCTCGGCCACCAAGTACCTGGCTGGCCACTCGGACGTGGTGGCGGGCGTCATCGCCGGGCGGGACGCCGACGTGGTGGCCTGCTGGCACCTCACCAAGGTCATGGGCCCCACCCTGGATCCCATGGCCGCCTGGCTGCTGCACCGGGGTCTCAAGACCCTCGCCCTGAGGGTCAAGCGCGCCTCGGACAATGCCCAGGCCCTGGCCCAGTGGCTGCTCTGGCAGCCCCACGTGGCGCGGGTGGACTTCCCGGGCCTGCCCACCCATCCGGGCCACGAGATCGCCCTGCGGCAGATGGAGACGGGCTTCGGCGCCATGATCAGCTTCGAGCTGAGGGCGGGCCTGGAGGCGGGCCGCCGCTTCTGCGAGGCCCTGGAGATCATCACCCGGGGCGTGAGCCTCGGCGGCGTGGAGAGCCTCATCCAGCACCCCGCCAGCATGAGCCACCTGAAGACCGCGCCGGAGGTGAAGGCCCGCCTGGGCATCACGGACGGCCTGCTGCGCTTCTCCGTGGGCATTGAGGATCAGGCCGACCTGGTGGCGGACCTGGAGCAGGGCTTCCAGGCCGCCGCCAAGGGGGCCGCCCGGTGAAGCTCCGGATCAACGGCGAGAGCCGCGATACGCCCCCCTTGGGCACCGTGGCGGACCTGGCCGCCTGGCTGGACCTGCCCGCCTTCGGCAGCGCCGTGGAACTCAACGGCGAAGTCATCCGCCGCGCCGACCACCCGGCCACCCCCCTGAAGGAGGGCGACCGGCTGGAGGTGGTGCGGCTGGTGGGCGGGGGCTGAGTAGGCTAAGCCTCAGTTGATGCTGAGGGTGTAGCCGTAGGTCCCCGTGGCTGTGGTGGCGCCGGCGCGGACCCGGGCCACGTAGGTGCCCACAGGCAGGCTGGTGAGGTTCAGGGTCCGGATGGAGCCGGGGTTGCTGTAGCTGCCCGCCACCCAGCCGCCGGGACCGATGAGCTCCAGGTAGAAGTCCTGACCACCGGTGGGCGTCATGGTGAGGGTGCGGGCGCCGCCCGGGTGGACGAAACGCCAGGCCTGGCTCTGGTTCCGGTCGTAGTAGAGGTTGGTGCCGGGGTCATAGGTCTGGAGGGAGCCGCTGGCGTTCAGCAGCGGAAGGGAGACGGTCTGCCAGAGGGCCGGGCCCGCAAAGTAGGAGGCGTCGGGGTTCGGGACGGACTCCAGGGCCAGCTCGGCGAGGGCGGCGTTCCAGGTGGTGGCGGTCACCCGCGAGGCCACGCCCTGGAGGTAGGTCGGGTAGCAGCCCAGGGTGGCCTGCTCGTACTCCCCCGTGCCGTTCGCGTAGGGTGTGGTCGAGCGCACGGCGGCCCAGAGGGTGTTCAGGCCCGAGGGGCTGCCCCCCAGCACGTTCTTCCAGAGGCCCCAGAGGCTCACGGCGATGGAGCCCCGGGCGAACTCGCCCTTGGCGGCGGCGGGCACGTAGGTGTGGTCCGCGAGGTCGAAGGCGTCCACCCGGGTCAGGCCCCCCCCGTCCACGTAGCTGTCGAGGAGCTGGCTGTTGTTCCGGACCGCGGCGGAGAGGAAGTCCGAGAAGCCGGCCACGAACGCAGCGGTGGATTCGCTCTGCACGGCCCGGTCCACCCAGACATTGTCGTTGTCGCGGCGCAGCAGGGAGAGGCTGGTGCTGCCGTCGGGCTTGAAGCTGTAGTCCGCGAAGAGCAGGCGGGCGAAGGTCTCCTGGAGCACGCCGTCATCCCACTCGTCCGTCTCCGTGTTGGCGGCGCCGCTGCCCTGGCCGTAGACCTGGTGGCCGAAGAGGGCCCGGCCGCTGTCGGAGACGAGGATGGAGGAGCTGGACCCGGAGAGCACCGCCGGATAGGTGCGCTGCTGGTCCGCCGCGCTGAGGCTGGTGGTCCAGAAGGTGTGGAGGTTGGGCAGGCGCAGGGTGGCGGAGCCGTCCATGTCGCGCACGGCGGCCCCGAAGGCCACGGCCTGGTCGGCGATGTTGAAAGCCCCGGCGATGCGGTTGGAGGCCAGGGCCGTCACGGAGAGCGTGCCGTCCCGGTCCGCCAGGAAGGTGTTGCTGGTGACGCTCCAGGTGGGGATGGCCGTGAAGGCGCTGAGGCTCATGGCCCCGCCGGGCTCGGGCGCGTTCTTCACGCTGCCCCGCATGAAGAAGCTCGCGGGATCGGCGCTGGGCACCTGGTACTGGGCGAAGACCTGCACGTAGACCTGGAGGCCCCGGGGCACGGTGGTCGTCCCCGTGCCATCGCTGCCCAGGTAACCCGAGGACAGCAGGGCGCCGGAGCCCGCGTCCCGCACCTCGGCCCAGCAGTAGCGGGCGGGACGCAGGGTGGTGGCGCCGAAGCCCGCGGCGGTGAGGGGCCGCTTCTCGAACTGGGCCTGGAGGGTGATCCGGGCGTCGGAGCTGTAGAAGCCGCCGGAATCGCTTCCACCCCCGCAGGCGGCGAAGGACAGCAGGAGCAGGAGGCCGAGGAGGAGGCGCCAGGATCGGGGGGACATGGGAGCTCCTGAGGTGGGGGATCGAACCGGCTTTTCAAGGGTCGTGCCAGGGGACCCGGGGCACCAGTCTAGCGCCAGACCTCCCAGCGGCCACCGGGCCAGCGCCCCCCGGCCCGGGGGGCCCAGGCGGCGGGAAGGGGCAGGTCCACGGCCGTTCCGCCCGCGGGAGCCTCGCTCTGGAAGCGGTGGAACTCGTCCACCAGGTCCTGCTCGAGGAAGGCCCGGGCCAGGGTCCCCCCGCCCTCCACCAGCACCCGGCCCACACCCCGGGCGGCGAGTTCGTGCAACAGGTGGCGCAAACTGCATCCCCGGGGGCCCGGCGGCAGGCGCAGGTCCTCCACGCCCCGCAGGGGCTCGGGATCGCCGGTGACGGCCCTCAGGGCCGGCTGGCCCGCCGCGGGCAGCCAGACCCGGGCCCCGGCGGGCACCTGGCCCCCGTTGTCCATGACCACCCGGTGGAAGACCCGGTGGGGGGCCGTGGGGGCGGGCCAGCGGTCCGTGAGCTGGGGGTCGTCCACCTCGGCGGTGTGGCGCCCCACCACGATGGCCTCCGCCGCCCGGCGCAGCGCATGGCCCAGGCGCTGGACCTCCGGCGGGGTGATGGGGGTCGTGCGTCCCGCGGGGCCCATGGCGCCGTCCGAGCCCAGGGCCAGCTTGAGGCTCACCCAGGGCAGGCCCGTGCGGATGAGCTTGAAGAAGGGGGCGTGGAAGCGGGCGCAGGCCTCGCCCAGTACGCCCTCCTCCACGGCCACACCCTGGGCCCGCAGGATGGCCAGGCCGCCCCCGTCCACCCGGGGGTTGGGATCACGCACGCCCACCACCACCCGGGCCACCCCGGCCTGGATCAGGGCCAGGGTGCAGGGGCCCGTGCGCCCCTGGTGGCAGCAGGGCTCCAGGGTGACGTAGGCCGTGGCGCCATGGACATCCTCGTCCCGGGCCTCCGCGTCCCGCAGGGCCATGATCTCCCCGTGGGGATCCCCGGCCCGGGTGTGGACCCCGGCGCCGATGACCCGGTCCTCCCTCACCAGCACGCAGCCCACCGGCGGGTTGGGGCTGGAGAGCCCCACGCCCTTCAACCCCTCCCGCAGGGCCAGGGCCATGAACCGGGCGTCGCCGGACAGGGCCTCCGGATCCGGCCAGGGGCCGCCGGTGGCCAGGGCCCAGGCCAGCTCGGGGGTAAGGAGGGGCTCAGGCATCCAGCAGCCCGTCCACGAAGGCCTCGGCGTCGAAAGGGATGAGGTCGTCCACGCCCTCGCCCACGCCCACGAAGGCGATGGGGAGCCTCAGGCGGTCCAGGATGGGCACCACCACGCCCCCCTTGGCGCTGCCGTCCAGCTTGGTGAGCACCAGGTCCGTGACCCCGGCGGTGCGGGCGAAGACCTCGGCCTGCTGGAGCCCGTTCTGGCCCGTGGTGGCGTCCAGCACCAGGAGCACCCGATGGGGCGCCGCGGGGATCACCTTCTGGAGGCTGCGGCGGATCTTGTCCAGCTCCTTCATGAGGTGGTCCTTGGTGTGGAGGCGGCCCGCCGTGTCGATGAGCACCCAGGGCGTGCCCTTGGCCAGGGCGCTGGTGGCCCCGTCGAAGGCGATGGCGGCCGGGTCGCCCCCCATCTGGTTGCGGATCACCGGCACGCCGGCCCGTTCACCCCAGCGCTCCAGCTGGTCGATGGCCGCGGCCCGGAAGGTGTCCCCCGCCACCACGAGCACCCCCTCGCCCCGGGCCTTGAGGTGGGCCGCCAGCTTGCCCAGGGTGGTGGTCTTGCCCACGCCGTTGACGCCCACCAGGAGCACCACCTGGGTGGCCGGCCCCGAGGAAGGGGCGACGAAAGGGGCCGCCGGACGCTGGCGCAGCAGCTTCAGCAGTTCGTCCTTGAGGATGGCCTTGGGATCCACCTCGGCGCCCCCCTTCAGCTCGGCCCGCAGCCGGAGCATGAGCTGGTCCACGGCCTTCACGCCCAGGTCCGCCTGGAGCAGCAGGTCCTCCAGCTCCTGGAGCTCGGCCTCGTCCAGGCGCCGCAGGCCCAGGAGGCGACCCATGGGCGCCAGCACCAGGTCCTGGGTGCGCTTCAGCCCCTGCTTGAACTTGTCGAACAGACCACCCAGAAGACCCACGCCCACCTCGCCGGTCCAGTCTACCGAAGGGGGCGGGTTTCCCCATGCCCGGAAGCCGGTTCCACGTGGAACAACCGGTCTAGAGTCCAGCCTTTGGCCAGGTTCCGGGGGGCGCGTAGGGCGGCGCAAGGGGGGCCGCCAGGACCGGGCTCCACCCCGCGGGAGGGCGGAAGTCCACGGTCCCGCCGGTGCTGGAGGCCCAGCCGGCCAGGGCGAGCAGGAGGAGGGCGTCCGCGAGGGGGTTCAGCAGGTGGTCGGGCCTGCCCGGGCGCAGGCTGCGGGGATCCACGGCCAGCCGGGCGGTCCACAGGGGACGGGGCGCCGGCGGGGACCAGGGGCGCCCCAGCTCACCCACCGGGCAGGTCAGCTCCCGGGGCGGCTGGTAGGCACGGGGCGGGGCCTCCGCGCTGAAGGCCAGGGGCGGAAGCTGGAGGACGAGGGTGAACGCTTCGGCGAGCATGGGACCCCCCCGAAAAGATCCGCCCCGGCGCCGGTGGGCACAAGGGCGGAGGCTTCAGGGCTGGTCCGGGTAGGCCGCGGCCATCTTCTCCGCCTGGCGCAGGTTCTCCTGGAGCACCGGGTCGCCGGGCCGCAGAGCCAGGGCGGCCTTGAAGTCGTCCCGGCTGGCGGCGTAGCGCTTCAGGTTGAACTGGGCGATGCCGCGGTTGAAGAGGGCCTCCATCTGGCCGGGCTCCAGCTTCAGGGCCCGATCGAAGGCCTCCTTGGCGTCGGCCCAGGCCTTCCGCTGCAGGGCCGCGCGGCCCAGGTTGTTCCAGGCCTGGGCGTCCTTCGGATTGGCCTGGACCACGGTCTGGAGCGTGGCGGCCGAGGCCTCGAAGCGGCCCAGGCGGGCCTGGGCCTCGCCCTTCCAGCCCAGGGCCTCGGCATCCTTCGGCTTGCGGGCCAGGATGGCCTCGGAGTAGGCCAGCAGGGCCTTCCAGTCCCCGGCCAGGCGGGCCTCGGCACAGGCGTTGGCATAGCCCTCGGCTTGACCCAGGCGGCCGTTCTCGGCGTGGGCGGCCATGGCCTCCCGGTGGCGTCCCAGCTGGCTGAGGGCCTGGGCCCGGTAGAGCCGGAACGTGCCCAGGCGGGGCTTGCCCCTCCCCTCGAGCTGCGGCGTGAGGGCCTTGCAGGCGTCCGCCAGGCGGGCCCAGCGCTGGCTGCGGTTCAGGGCCTGGAGCCAGTACTCGTAGTGCTGGCGGCGCAGCTGGGGGGAGGCCTTCTCGAACCAGTCCGCCAGTCCCGGCCAGTCGTCGGCCTGGAGGAGGGCCTCCGCCGCGGGAGGCAGCGACTGGGCGGCGCCCACGTCGACGACGCGGGCCCGGGCAGCCGGGGGCTTGGGCGGGACGACCGCGGGGAACGGCATCAGCATGGAAACCTCAGCGCCTGGATCTGGTCGTGGGGTTGGTCTTGGGCTTGGGCTTGCCCTTGGATTTGGCCCCGGATTTGGTTTTGGAGACCGCGGCATCGGGGCAGCTCCAGCCCACCAGGGCCCGCTCGAAGACCTCCTCCACGTGCCGCACCGGGTGGAAGCGCAGCTGCTGGCGCAGCTCGGGGTCGATCTCCTCCAGGTCCTTCTGGTTGGCATGGGGGATGACGATGTCCTTGATGCCCAGACGCAGGGCGGCCAGGGACTTCTCCTTGAGGCCGCCGATGGCCAGGGCCTCGCCCCGCAGGTCGATCTCGCCGGTCATGGCCAGGGTGTTCCGCACGGGGATGTCCTTCAGGACGGAGAGCAGCACGGTGGCGATGGCCAGGCCCGCGCTGGGGCCGTCCTTGGGGATGGCGCCCTCGGGGAAGTGCACGTGGATGTCCTGCTTCTGGAAGGCCTCGGGATCGATGTGGAAGGCCTCGCTGCGGCTGCGGATGTAGCTCAGGGCGGCCTGGGCGCTCTCCTTCATGACGTCGCCCAGCTGGCCCGTGAGGACCAGGAGGCCCTTGCCCGGCATCTTCAGGGCCTCCACGAAGAGCACGTCGCCCCCCACGGAGGTCCAGGCCAGGCCCGTCACCACGCCCACGCGCGGCGCCTTGAGCCGCTCGTCCTGGAGGAGCTTCACGGGGCCCAGCAGCTCGTGGATGGTCCCGTCCGTGAGCACGAGCTTCTTCTTCAGCGCGCCCTCGGCCACGCGGCGGGCCACCTTACGGCAGACGGCGCCGATCTCCCGCTCCAGCTGGCGCAGGCCCGCCTCGCGGGTGTAGCCCTGGATGAGGGTCCTCAGGGCCTTCTTGGGGATGGACAGCTGCTGCCGCGTGACGCCGTGCTTCTCCAGCTGCTTGGGAACGAGGTGCTGCTCCGCGATGCCCAGCTTCTCCTCCAGCGTGTAGCTGTTGAGGGTGATGATCTCCATGCGGTCGCGGAAGGCCGGGTGGATGGGCTCCAGCTCGTTGGCGTTGGCCAGGAAGAGCACCTGGCTCAGGTCCAGGGGCACGTTCAGGTAGTGGTCCCGGAAGGTGTGGTTCTGCTCCGGGTCCAGCACCTCCAGCAGGGCGGCGCTGGGGTCGCCGCGCATGTCGCGGCCGATCTTGTCCACCTCGTCCAGCATGATCACGGGGTTCATGCTCTTCACCTGGTGGAGGGCCTGCACGATGCGGCCGGGCATGGCGCCCACGTAGGTGCGGCGGTGGCCCCGGATCTCGCTCTCGTCGTGCACGCCGCCCAGGGAGATGCGGGCGTACTTGCGGCCCAGGGCCCGGGCGATGGACTTGCCCAGGCTCGTCTTGCCCACGCCCGGAGGGCCCACGAAGCAGAGGATGGTGCCGCGCAGGTCCGGCTTGAGCTTGCGCACGGCCAGGAACTCCAGGAGGCGGTCCTTGATCTTGGCGAGGCCGTAGTGGTCCTCGTCCAGCACGGTCTTGGCCTGGGCCAGGTCCAGGTTGTCCTCGGTGAAGGTGCCCCAGGGCAGCTCGGTCATCCACTCCAGGTAGGTCCGCGTGACGGCGGTCTCGCTGGAGTCCGGGTGCATGCGCTCCAGCTTCTTGAGGTTGCGCTCGATCTCCACCAGCGGATCCTCGGGCACCGTGAGCTTGGCCAGCTTGTCGCGGAAGCCCTGGATCTCCTCGGCCAGCTCGGAGCCTTCGCCCAGCTCCTGCTGGATGGCCTTGAGCTGCTGGCGGAGGTAGTACTCCCGCTGGCTCTTGTCCATCTCGCCGCGGGCCTCCATGGTGATCTTCTGCTGGACCTCCAGCAGCTGGATCTCCCGCTGGAGCAGCTCGTTCACGCGCTTGAGGCGCAGGCCGGGGTCCGCGATCTCGAGGACCTCCTGGGTCTGCTGGAGCTTGAGGTCCAGGTTGGAGGCCACCAGGTCCGCCAGGCGGCCGGGGTTGTCCAGGTTGCCCGCGATGACCAGCACCTCCTGGGGCAGCGTCTTGCCCAGGGCCACGGCCTTCTCCAGCGTCTGCTTCACGCTGCGCAGCAGGGCGTCCTGCTCCAGGTCCGGGGACTTGGCCTCGGGCTCGGCCAGGGGCTCCACCCGGGCCTTGAAGAGGTTGTCCGTCTCGGTGAAGTACTCCACGCGCACCCGCTGCAGACCCTGCACCAGGGCCCGGATGCGGCCGTCCGGCAGCTTGAGCACGCGCATGATGAGGGCCGCCGTGCCCACCTGGTAGAGGTCCTCGGGCCGCGGATTGTCCATCTCCACCTGCTTCTGGGAGAGCAGGAGGATCATGCGGTTCTCCACCAGGGCCGTATCCACGGCGCGGATGGACTTCTCCCGGCTGACGCTGAGGGGCAGGATCACGTAGGGGTAGACCACCACGTCCCGCAGGGGCAGGACCGGGAGCTCTTCCGGCAGCTTGGGCTGCTCGTCGGTGGGGGTGGGCAGGAGGACGTCATCGGCCACGGAAAACCTCGGTCGTCCAGGATACCCCTAGTCCGGCGCGCTCACTTCTTGCGCGTCCTCAGGACCGGCGCCTCCGCCTCGGCGGGGAAGAGGGCCTGGGGCTGGGGCTTGGCGAGGGCGGCCCGGCCCTGCCCTGATTCCGGGCCCGATCCCGGGCCTGATCCCGATCCCTGGGGCGCCTCCTTCTGGGCCTCCTTGTGCATGAGACCCTCCAGGGCCTTCACGAAGTCCGGCAGGTCCTTGAAGTCGCGGTACACGCTGGCGAAGCGCACGTAGGCCACCTGGTCCAGGGCCTTCAGCTCGTCCATGATCAGCTCGCCCAGCTCGCGGCTGCGGATCTCCCGGTCCGGCCGCTCCATGAGCCGCGCCTGCACGTCCGCCACCAGCTCCTCGATGCGGGCCAGAGACACAGGCCGCTTCTGGCAGGCCAGCAGCAGGCCCTTCATGAGCTTCTGGCGGTCGAAGGGCTCGCGCCGCCCGTCCTTCTTGAGGATCACCAGCGGCACCTCCTCCACCCGCTCGTAGCTGGTGAAGCGCCGGGCGCAGGAGAGGCACTCCCGCCGCCGGCGGATGGAGTCCCCCTCGCGGGACTCGCGCGAGTCCACCACCTTGTCCTCGAGGTGCCCGCAGAAGGGACAGCGCATGGTTGCTCCCGGATTGGCCCCTAGACCTCCACCACGCGGGGCTCCATGACCACCTCGCAGGTGACGGAGTTGGCCACGAAGCAGTACTTGTGGGCCTTCTCGAAGAGCTCCACCACCTTGGCCATGCTGGTGCCACGGGGCACTCGGATGGCCGGGCGCAGGTGCACCTGGGTGATGCGCGTGACTTTGTCCACCGTGTCCAGCACGGCCTCGGCGTGGTCCTCGTAGCCCACCACCTCCACCTTGGCCTTGGCGCAGAGGGCCAGGAAAGTGAGCATGTGGCAGGTGGCCAGGGCCGAGCCCAGCAGGTCCTCGGGGTTCCAGCGGCCGCCGTCCCCGGCGTACTCCGCCGCGCTGCTGACGGCCAGGGGGTGCTTGCCGGTCGCGGTGACCGTGGCGTTGCGGGAGTAGCCGGCGTCGTGGGTGCTGCCCGTCCAGGAGAGGGTGAGGGGATAGCGGTGGGCCATGGGGTCCTCCTCGGAAAGCCTGCGCCCAGGATGCCACACCCCCCCTGCTAACCTGGACCGACGTTCCGGAGCCCCCATGCGCCTGCTGATCCCCGCGACCCTGGCCGCGCTGTCGCTGCCCGTCCAGGCCCAGTTCTGGAGCGAGCTGGCCAATCCCAAGGTGGAGGTCACCCTCATCCATCCGCCGGGCCTGGGCCTCAAGGTGGAGCGCCTGGCCTTCGCCCCCTCCCGCGACCTCAACTCCCGGGAGCTGGCGGACGCCCTCACCGCCGACCTGGTGCAGAGCCGCCAGGTGGAGGTGGTGGACCGCGCCCACCTCGACGCCGTGCTGAAGGAGCAGGAGCTGGGTGCCAGCGGCTACGTGGAGCCCGCCACCATCGCCAAGCTGGGCAAGCTGCTGGGGCCCAGCGTGCTGGTGATCGTGAACGTGAACCGCTCGGACCTCAGCCGCACCCAGGCCGCCAAGGAGGAGCGCAGCACGGACTACAAGACGAAGCAGGAGATCGTCCGCCTCAAGCGCACCGCCACCACCAGCCTGGACTTCAGCGCCACCGTGCAGGTGGTGGACCTCAGCACAGGCCGGGTCTTCGGCGCCCAGCGGCTGGAGGACGCGCCGAGCCTGAGCAACAGCTCCTACGATGGCTTCCCGGCTCACCCCAGGGATTCGGACGTGCGCCGCCTGGCCTTCGAGACCGCCAAGGTGAAGGTGCTGCGCCTGCTGCTGGCCTGGAGCGAGGTGCGCAAGCTCACCTTCTTCGACGATGAGGTCTTCGGCATGGGCCGGGCCCACGAGCGCCTCAGGGCCCGCGACACCCGCGGCGCCCTGGACCTCGCTCTCGACGGCCTGGACCAGTCCCGCCGCGACCGGGGCCAGAAGCCCAAGTACTACCCCCGCGCCGAGTACAACGTGGGGATCATCCGCTTCATCCAGGGCCAGTACGAGGAGGCCCTGCCCCACCTCCGCGCGGCCCTGGACCTGCAGCCCGACGCCAGCATCTTCCAGACCGCCCTGCGGGAATGCCAGGAGGCCATCCAGCTCCAGGAGGCCCTGCGCCAGGCGGAGCGCCGCGGCGAGCCGGCCGCGCGCCCGGAGCCCGGGCCCCCGGTCCGCCCCGAGCCCGCGGAACCCGCCGAGCGCGTCAAGGCCGGCCCGGAGGCGCGCCTCCAGAAGCTCCAGGACCTCTACAAGAAGGGCCTCCTGGACAAGCGGGAGTACGAGGCCAAGAAGGCGGAGATCCTCAAGGAGCTTTAATCCGCCGGCAGTCGGCGGAGCCAGGCCGCCAGGCGGTCGTTGAAGGCCTCGGCCTGCTCGAAGGCCACCAGGTGGCCTGCGCGGGGGATGACCTCCAGGTCCGCTCCAGGGATGGACCGGGCGAGCACCTCGGATTCGCTGGGGGGGATGACGGTGTCCTCGGCGCCGGTGATCACGAGGGTGGGCACCCCGATCCGGCCCAGGCGGGGCGTGGCGTCCGGGCGCTCCGCCATGCCCAGGAGGGCGCCCGCGACTCCCGCGGGGCTCGCGGACTGCATCATGGCCCGCACCTGGCCGAGCTGGTCCTGGCCGCCGGCCGTGAGCATCTTGGGGGCCATGTCGTCAACGACGGAGGAGGTCCCTTCGCGCCGCACCCGCTCCGCCGTGGCCCGGCGCTTCGCCGCGGCTTCGGGGGCATCGGCTCCGGCGCGGGTGCCCACGAGGACCAGGCCGCGGAGCAGCCCGGGATGGCGGTCCTGGAAGGCCAGGGCCACGTAGCCGCCCATGGAATGGCCCACGAGCACCACGGGGCCCGTGCCCAGCTGCCGGAGGAGGCGTTCCAGGTCGTCGGCGAACCGGGCCATGGACGTGGGGCCTTCGGAGGCCTCGCTCTCCCCCAGCCCCCGCGGGTCCGGGGCCACCACCCGGTGGGTGGAGCCGAAGGCCTCGATCTGGCGCTGCCAGGCGCCCCGCGAGAGGGGGAAGCCATGGACGAAGAGCAGGGGCGGAAGACCGTGTCCCTGGTCCGTGTAGGCGATCCTGAGGCCGTCGATGGGCGCATGCATGGAGGCTCCCGGGGTTGGGTCCGTCATGGCACCCCGTCACTATGGGGCCTCCGGGGTCCGGGTGCCGGAAAGACTGACCGGCGGGACGGTGGGCCTTCCCCCGGCAGGGGGCCGCGCCCATGGGCCATAATCGAGGTTCCGCCTTCCGGAGCCCCATGCCCACGCCCGCCCGCCTCCACGTCGCCCACGCCCTGCACGAGGTCTTCGGGGAGAGGGCCCGGGTGCCGGACATCTGGGATCGCGATCTGGGCGAGGACGCCCACCTGGCCCAGGCCCTCCTGGGCCTCTGCCTGCGCCGCTGGGGCCGCCTCCAGGCCTGGGTGAAGCCCCGCCTGAAGGACCCCGACCGGGGCGTGCCCCTGGGCACCCAGGTGGCCCTGGCCATGGGCCTGGCCCAGCTGGCCTGGCTGCCGGGCGTCGGCGACCACGCCGCCGTCCACGAGGCCGTGGAGCTGGCCGCCACCCGCGACCTGGGCTTCGCCCCCCACAAGGGCCTGGTGAATGCGATCCTGCGGCGGGCCGCCAAGGACCGTCCGGCCCTGGCTGCCGAGCTGGAGGCCCTGCCCGCAGCCCTGGACCGCCCCCCCGCCGCCCGGCGGGCCCTGGAGGCCGCCCTGGCGCCCCACGGGGCCGGCCACGGGGCCAGCCTCGGGGTTGGCGACGAGCTGGAGGCCCTCTGGACCCGGCTCCAGCAGCCCCCCCGCCCCGCCTTCCGCAGCCTGCGGGGGGAGGCGCCCGATGGCCTGGCACCGGATCCGGACCTGCCGGGCTGCCTGCGCTTGGAGGAGGGGGCCCCCTTCCCCCGCCCCTGGCTGGAGTCCGGGGCCGGCATGGTGCAGGATCGCAGCTCCCAGGCGCTCCTGGCCTACGCCTGGGACCGCCCCGTGGCGCGCATCCTCGATGCCTGTGCCGCCCCCGGCGGCAAGACCACCACCCTGGCCCTGCGCCATCCCGGAGCCGCCCTCACGGCCCTGGAGGTGCACCCCCGGCGTGCGGCCCGGCTGCGGCAGACCCTCCAGCAGCGGGGCGTGGCCGCCGAGGTGATCCAGGCCGATGCGGCGGAGTGGCTCGAGACCACGGAGGCGGCCTTCGACCTCATCCTGCTGGATGCCCCCTGCTCCGGCAGCGGCACCCTCCAGAAGCATCCCGAGTGGCCCTGGCTGGCCCATGACGACCTGCCCCGCCTCACGGGCCTCCAGCGCCGGCTCCTGGCCGCCGCGGCGGAGCGCCTGGCCCCTGGTGGGCTGCTCATCTACGCCGTCTGCTCCTGGCTGCCCGAGGAGGGCTCGGCCCACCGCGAGTGGCTGGCCGAGGCCCGCCCCGACCTGCGCCCCGCCGAGGTCTGGCCCGCCTCCCTGGACGCGCCCGCCCCCGGCGGCGCCCTCAGGGCCGGGTTCCGCCCCCACCCCCTGCGCTGGGAGGGTGAGGGCTTCCAGGGCTTCGCCGTGGCGAGGCCCCGCTAGGGCCGCTCATTCAGGGGGCCGCCCGGCGAAGGTGGCCCGCAGTGTCCGCAGGACCCAGCCCAGGTAGGCCAGCAGCCCTCCCCGGCGCCGGTCCCGCACCCGCTGGTCCAGGGCCTGGATGGGGAACTCCTGCCGCCGCCGGTTGTCCCTGCGGCGCTCCTCCCGGCGGATGGCGGTGAGGGCGACCGCGAAGAAGAGGACCACGATGAGCGCGGTGAGGAGCAGGGCCTTCACGACGGCCTCCGGGGGCGATGGCGCGGGAATCGGCGTGCGGGGGAACGAGGTTCATTTAACCACCCCCGGGGAGGGCCCGCACACGAGCACGATCTTCCCCACCACGCCCCCCTGCTCCAGCAGCTCCTGCGCCCGGCGGGCCTCGGCGAGGGGCAGCCGGTGGGCGATGAGGGGCCTGATCCGCCCCTGGGCGAGGAGGTTCAGGAGGGCCGCCAGGTCCTCCCGGAACCAGTCGGGCTTCAGCCGCTTGAGCGTCTGGATGCTGTAGGGGACCACCCGCCGCCGGCCCGGGAGCAGCCAGCCGCCGAGGATGTAGAGCCCGAACGCGGCGGTGCCGCGGAAGCGCTGGCGGCGGCCGGGGCGGCTCGACGTCAGCCCCTCCCCCCGCAGGGAGGTGGCCAGGCCGTACCCCACGACCTTCCCGCCGGGACGGAGGGCCCCGCGGGAGGCCCAGAGGTGGGATCCTCCGATGGGATCGAAGACGGCGTCCACGCCCCCGCCCGACAGCCGGAGGACTTCGGCCACGGCATCCTGGCGCCGGTAGTCGATGGGCGTGGCGCCCAGCCCGGAGACCGCCGGGGCCCCCCGCTCGGAGCAGGTGCCGTACAGCTCCAGCCCCGCGAGCCGGCCGAGCTGCAGGAGGGCCGTCCCCACCCCGCCCGCCGCGCCGTGGACCAGGGCCCGCTGGCCCGGCTGGACCTTCGCGGACCGGTGCAGCATCTGGTAGGCCGTGATGTAGTTGAGCACCAGGCTCACGGCTTCGGCGGCGTCCAGGCCCGGCGGAACTGGCACCAGCTCCCCCTGCGGCAGGCAGACGAACTCCGCGTAGGCGCCGCTGATGGGCATCGCCGCCACCACCTGGCCGCGCTCGAATCCGGAGACGCCGGGCCCGAGCCGGTCCACCTCCCCCACCAGGTCCCAACCGGGCGTGAAGGGCGGCACGGGCGTCTCGGGGTGGATGCCCTGGCGCGCCAGCACGTCCGGCAGGGAGACCCCCGCGGCGTGCACCTTGACCCGCACCTGCCCCAGGCCCGGCTCGGGGCAGGCTTCTTCGAGCACCCTGAGCACCTCCGGCCCGCCGTACCGGGTGACGACGATCCGCGTGTGTCTCATCGGCCACCTCCTCCCGGGATCGAGGCCCGCAGCCCGACGGAAGAGTCCTGAGGCCCACCACCAGGTTCAGGCCGACGATGGCGCCTTATCGGACAACCCGACCCGGAGGTTGAGGGGGCCGAGGGCCTGAGCCCGCGCCACCGGCCCCAGACGGGGAGCCGAGCGGATCAGGTCCGGGCGGAGCGCCGGGCTGGGCGCCAGGTCGGGTTGAGACCCCCTGCCTCAGCCCCTGAGCAGCCCTCGGCCCAGAAACAGCAGAAGAAGCGCAGCAAGAGCGCCCATCACGGCGTAGGCGATCATTCGGCCCCAATGACGGTTCTGGGGCGGCAGCGAGGCCTGGACCTCCGGTGAAGACTGGAGGGTCGAAGCCCCGAGCCCATAATCGACCCGCTGCCACGACTCGCCGATGTGGCCCGGGATGAAGGCCGGTTCTTCGCCGCGCGTTTCAAACAGCTCTGGTTTGCTCACGAATCACCTCGGAGGCATTCGAAGCCTGACGAAGGATGCCATCCGGCCCCGCCTGCGCTGAGTGGTTGAGCGAAGTCGAGGAAGCAGGAAGTTGAGAGAGCGGGAGGCCATGCAGGCGGGGTCCGAGTTGAGCGCGAGGTTAGGCCGAGCCGTGGAGCAGTTCTGAAACGAGGAAGATTAAGCTTACTGCGCCAATAATCAGTGAGATGAGAGCGTGAAGAGTAAGGAATTCAGTGTAGCTGTTTCCATTGATCGGGTTGGTGACAGCCCAAATAAGTTTGTCTTTACGAAAAAAGCAGAGGTAGGAGTAGCCCAAGCAAATGACTGATACGAGAAAAAAGACCAGCAATTTGGACATGTGGTGAGGCCTAACGAATGAAGCTAACCGGCCCCGCCTGCACCGAGGCGTTGAGCGGAGCCGAGGAAGCGAGAGGTTGAGAGAGAGCAGAAAGCAATGCAGGCGGGGTCCGAGTTGAGCTAAGGGTTAGGTGGCGCCGGCACACAAGGAGAGGATGCCAATGAGAAGAAAAATGGGCCAAGCAAGATGCTTCGCCCTTGAGCCAATAAGAACGATAACCCCAGTTGCTAGGAAGGTAATGCCAATGGCCTTGGCTACAACCAGGCGCGAAGACGAACCATGGCTAAGGTGAATCAGGATGGCAGCGAAGCCCCACCATGCAATGGATGTAATGTGCCAGGCGAAACGGAGGGTTCTGGTCGTGAACTGAGTGCTACCGAAGAGTTTCGGTAAGTCCTCTCGACGAAAAAGCCGGATAAGGATGTAACGCTCGCCGAGGTAGGAGTGGGCCACTCCCACAACGAGAAGCAGAATCGCAGCGATTAAGAGGGCGATGGACATAGCCACCTAACTAGGATTAGACGACAGGAGTCGAGAAGAAACCTGTCGGCTAAGAGGATGATCGGATAGATACAGTCACCCTTATAGCACGAGATTTATTCGACTATGCTGTTTAACCAAACCTGAATTCTGGCGGACGGGTACTGGGACCCAGCCGTGTCAGCGGGCGGATTTGAAGGTGGGTTTGGCGGGGGCGTTGGCGACAGCCTGGCCGAGGTCGAAGGTGAACTGGGCCTGCTGGAGCATGCCGCGGAGGTCCCAGGCGGGGTCGTACTCGTCGGTGACCTGGTGGTAGCGGCGGCCGTAGGCGGCGGCCTTGGCCTTCAGGGCGACGGGGTCGTCGCCCAGGTAGTCCCGGCCCCCGCCCACGGACAGGGCGGGCACGCCGGCCTGCACGAAGCTGTAGTGGTCCGAGCGGAAGTAGCCCCCGCCGGTGTCGGCGCGGGTGGGGGCCACGCGCAGGCCCGAGGCCTGGGCCACGGCGGCACCCAGCGCGCCGAGGGTGCTGCGGTCCCCGAAGGGCAGGCCGATGTCGCGGGCGGGGGCCACGAAGTTGAGGCTGTCCAGGTTGAGGTCGGCGGCGGTGCGGGCCAGGGGCCAGAGGGGGGCCGCGGCGTAGGCCCGGGAACCCAGGAGCCCCTGCTCCTCGCCGCAGACGAAGAGGAACATCTGGCTGCGCTTGGCGGGGGTGTGGACCGCGGTCTGGGCCATGGCCAGCAGGGCCGCGCAGCCCGAGGCGTTGTCCACAGCGCCGTTGTAGATGTCGTCACCATGGGCATCCGGGGCCGGGGCGGCGCCCTTCCCCAGGTGGTCCCAGTGGGCGGAGTAGACCACCACCTCGGCCTTCAGGGCCGGGTCTGTGCCCGGCACCACGCCGGCCACGTTGAACTGTTCGAGGGTGCGGACGGCGCTGGCGAGGGTGCCCTTCAGGGTGAGGTCCAGGGGCACGGGCCGGAAGTCCCGGTCCTGGGCCCGAGCGCGGAGCGCATCGAGATCCTGGCCGCCCCGCTTCACCAGGGCCCGGGCCGTCTCCTCGGTCACCCAGCCCTGGAGGGCCGTTTCCGCGGGGCCCTGGGCCAGCTGGAAGCGCTCGGCGTCCCAGCCGTTGCGCACCACGGGCCAGCCGTAGCTGGCGGAAGGCGTGGTGTGGACGAGCAGGATGCCGGCGGCGCCCTGGCGGGCGGCCTCCTCGAACTTGTAGGTCCAGCGGCCGAAGTAGCTGAGGTCAGGCCCCTCGAAGAGGCCCGGCTCGACGGCCGTGGGGGCGGGCTCGTTCACGAGGACCAGGAGCACCTTGCCTTTGAGGTCCATGCCCTTGAAGTCGTCCCAGCGGTCGATGGGCGAGTGGATGCCGAAGCCCGCGAAGACCACGGGGGCGTCGAAGGTCTGCTCCGCCCGGGCCAGGCCGGCGCCGTAGACGATCTCCGTGCCGAAGGCGGGCGTGACGCAGGCGCCGCCCCCCATGAAGCTGAGGGTGCTGCGCGCCGTGAGCGTGCGCAGGCCCAGGAGGGCCACGGGCTGGCGGTAGGAGGCGCCGCGGGCGGGCGCCAGGCCCAGGCTCTGGAGCTGGGTCTCCAGGTAGCGCACCGTGAGCTCCGCCCCGCGCTGGCCCGTGCCCCGTCCCTCCAGGAGGTCGTCCGCCAGGAAGGCCAGGTGGGCCCGCAGGGGGGCCTCCTGCACGGCCATCCGGGGAGGCGGCGCCTGGGCGAGGAGGGGGATCGCGGCCAGGAGGGTCGGCAGGACACGCATGGAGGCTCCGGGGGAGGCCCCCAGTCTACCTCGCAAGACGGGGTGTGTCCCGGGTGGACGTCTTCCCCAGTTCGTACTGCACGGCGCCCAGCAGGGCCACGGGGGCGGTGACGGCCCGGAGGATGCTGCGGCCCAGGCTCACGGGCCGCCAGCCCGCGGCGGCCAGAGCGGCGTACTCGGCGTCCGCGATGCCGCCCTCGGGGCCGCAGGTGAAGGCCAGGGCCTCCCGGCGCAGGCCGGGGTTGGCCTCCCCCGTGGCCAGCTCGTAGGCCACCCACTTCTGGGGGGCCTCCCAGGCGGGCAGGGCGGCGAAGGGGATGGGGGCGCGCAGCTCCGGGCGGCGGCTGCGGTGGCTCTGCTCGCAGGCGGACTGGATGATCCGCGTCCAGCGCTCCATGCGGGCGGCGGTCTTGGCGGGATCGAACTCGCTGCGGGCGTAGGCCACGGGCTGGATGAGGGTGGCGCCCAGCTCCACCAGGGGCGGCAGCCACTCGTCGAAGAGGCTGAGCTGGGCCGGTAGCGGAAGGCAGGCCTGCAGGGGGATGGGCGGCTCCCGGTCCTCCCGGAGGGGCGCCACCAGGCGGGCCAGGGCCCGGTCCCGGCCCAGCTCCGCCAGATCCGCGGTCCAGGTCTGGTCCCCCAGCACCAGCTCCAGGGCGTCGCCGGGCCGCAGGCGCAGGGCGCGCAGGTGCCGGGCGGCCTCGGCGCCCAGGGGCAGGGCCAGGTTCTCGGCGGGGCCGGTCGGGAGATCGAAGGGGGCGGCGTCGAGGAAGAGGCGGGGGAGGCTCACGGAGGGATCATCCCATGGGGCGGACCGCGGGCCCAGAATCGGGGGCTTCCGGCTTTCGCTAAGCTGGATGTCTGGAGGATCCTTTGGTCGATGCCCTGCTGCAAGCCGCTCCCTGGTGGGCCTGGGGGGGCTTCCACGCCTTCGTGTTCCTGATGCTCACCCTCGACCTGGGCGTGTTCAACCGGAAGATCCATGCGCCGAGCATGCGGGAGGCCGGCCTCTGGAGCGCCGTCTGGATCACGCTGGCGCTCATCTTCAACGCGCTGATCTTCCAGGCGGAGGGCTCCCAGAAGGGGCTGGAGTGGTTCACGGGCTACGTGCTGGAGAAGTCCCTCAGCGTGGACAACCTCTTCGTGTTCGTGCTGGTGTTCCAGAGCTTCCAGGTGGACCTGCGGCACCAGCACCGGGTGCTGTTCTGGGGCGTGTTCGGGGCCCTGATCATGCGCGCCGTGATGATCCTCGCCGGCACGGCCCTGCTCAACCGCTTCGAGTGGATGATGTACGTTTTCGGCGGCTTCCTCATCTACACCGGCCTGAAGATGCTGGTGGTGAAGGGCGAGGATCCGGACCCCACACAGAATCCCCTGGTGCGGGCCTTCCGGCGCTTCGTGCCCTATGACGAGAAGGGCGGCCACGAGCACTTCTGGTCCCATAAGGACGGCCGTCGCTTCGCCACCCCCATGCTGCTGGTGCTCATCACCATCGAGGTGACGGACCTGGTCTTCGCCGTGGATTCCATCCCGGCCGTGCTGGCTGTGAGCCGGGATCCCTTCGTGGTCTACACCTCGAACATCTTCGCCATCCTGGGCCTGCGGAGCCTCTACTTCCTGCTGGCCAAGATGATGGACCGCTTCCACCACCTGAAGACCGGCCTGGCCGTGGTGCTGGCCTTCGTGGGCGTGAAGATGTGCATCGCGGACTGGGTGCACATCCCCGTGCAGTACAGCCTCCTGGTCATCGCCGCCGTGCTGGGCGGGAGCGTGGTGGCCAGCCTGGCCTGGCCCACGGAGCAGGACGGGGCCGAGTGATGGAGGTGTGGCGCCACACCCTGGAGACGGCCCCGGCGGCGGGGCCCGCCTCGGCCCCCTTCATCGTCACCCTGGGCAACTTCGATGGCGTCCACGCCGGCCACCGGGAGCTGCTGCGCCTCGCCGCGGGGCGCGCCCGGGCCGCGGGCCTGCGCGCGGCGGTGGTCACCTTCGATCCGCACCCCACGGTGGTGGTGGCGCCCCAGCGCAAGCCCAAGCTGCTGATGACCCTGGAGCAGCGCCTGGAGGCCTTCGGGGCCGAAGGCATGGACCTGGCCTGGGTGATCCCCTTCAGCCGCGCCTTCTCGGAGCTGAGCCCCGCGGCGTTCCTCGAGGGGGTCCGGCGGGCGCTCTCGCCCGTGGAGCTGCACGTGGGCCGCGCCTTCGCCTTCGGCCGCGACCGGACGGGCACCGTGGAGACCCTGGAGGCCTGGGGCGCGGCCCACGGATGCGCCGTGCACACGCTTGCCCTGCGCGCCCCGGATGGGGGCCGCCTCTCCAGCACCCGCATCCGGGAGGCCCTGGATCACGGCGAGGTGGCGGCGGCGGCGGAGCTGCTGGGCCACCCCTACACCCTCACGGGCGTGGTGGTGGAGGGCGACCGCCGGGGCCGCCACCTGGGCTTCCCCACGGCGAACCTGGCTTGGGAGCAGGAGCAGCTGCCGGCCTATGGCGTCTACGTCACCGAGGCCTTCCTCCCCCACCACGGCGGGGTCCGCCTCGGGCTCACGAACGTGGGCGAGAAGCCGACCTTCGAGGGCCGGCGCCTCACGGTGGAGACCCACCTGCCAGACTTCGAGGGGGACCTCTACGGCGCCCGCCTGCACCTGCGCTTCCTCCACCGGATCCGCGGCGAGGTGCGCTTCGCCTCCGTGGACGAACTCCGGGTGCAGATCGCGCGGGACGTGGCCGAGGGCAAGGCCTGGTGGGCGGCCCACCGGGGCTGAGGGGAGCTTCTAGCTGGCCGCGGCCACCCGCCAGCGGGTGAGGGGCCGCTCGGCCAGGTCCCAGACCTGGAGGCCCAGGGGGAGGCGGGTCACGCCCAGACGCTGGCGGATCTGGGCCTTGGCGGCCTCCAGGCTCTCGGCCTCCAGGGGGCCGTACTCCATGAAGTAGCCGCTGAACTTGTAGCCGAAACTGCGAAAAGGGGTCCGCATGGGGGCTCCGTCTGTCCCGTTCATACGATATTCGTCTTTTTTTCGTTCAAGTCAAGGGCGAGGCGAAAAAAAGTCTGAACCAATTTCGAGGGAGCCCCTTCAGCTTCGTGCAAGGGATCGGACGCCGGCTGTCCAATCCGGAGCTCAGCGGAGCCAGAGCTCCACCCGGGCCTGGAAGGGCGGGGTCAGAGGCCGGGGCAAGGGCCGGGGCAAGAGTTGGGGCAAGAGTTGGGGCAGCGGCCGGAGGACCACGCGACCCTCGGCGCAGTCGTCGTCGCGGTAGGACCGGACGTAGCCGGGGTAGGTGCCATAGCCGCGACGCTCCCACCGGTCGTCATCGTCCCAGCGGCGGTAGGAGTCGCGGTAGACGTCGCGGTAGACGTCGCCGCAGGCATCGCGCTCCACCACCACGACGCGGCGGGGACGGCGCCAGGGGCTATGGGCGGAGAGGGGGAAGGCGGCAAGGGCCACGAGGGAGAGCAGGAGCAGACGGCGCATGGGACCTCCTTGCGGGAGCGGGGCGGTCACCCCGCGGCCAAGGCGTCTCACGACCCATGCCAGATCGGGAAGTGGCGGCATCAGGGCAGTTGGCCCAAGGGCCCCACCGGGGCCCAGGCACGAAATGCAACATGGGGACGCCCGGGCGTGGCAGGGGGCGACGCGGTCAGCGCTCCCGGCGATCCCCCACGACTACGGCGGGCACGCCGGCCACGATGGCCCAGTCGGGCACGTCCTTCGTCACCACGGCGCCCATGGCCACCACGGCGTGGTCGCCCACGGTGACGCCGTCGGTGATGCCGGCGTTGGCGCCGATCCACACGTCCCTGCCGAGGCGGATGCCCCGGGAGCGCACGGGCTGGTCCTTGATGTCGCGGTCGGGCTTCATCCCATGGTCGAAGGCGTAGATCGCCGCGCCGCTGGCGATGCGCGTGCCGCTGCCGATGGCGAGGCCCTTCCGTCCCCCGTCCAGCCGGGCGCCTGCGTTCACGCTGACATCGTCCCCGAGGGTGAGGGGCCCGTGCAGAAAGGCCTGGGCGGCGATGGCGCAGCGGTTGCCGAGCACCACGCCCCGGCCCGGCTCCCCGAAGATGGCGGCGTCCGGCGCGATGAAGCAGCCGGCTCCGAGGGTGACGGTCTCCTGGGCCACCAGCCGGGCCTGCACCTCCGCCTGCCAGGCCTCGGCCCAGGCGCGGTGCCGGGGCTTGAGGGCGAAGTAGAGCCAGGGCATCCAGGCCAGGCGGCGCTGGTGCTGCTCGCGGAGGGCCTCGAGGTCGCGCATGGCTTCATCCTAGCGGCTACAGTAGGCCATGCCCCACCTCGGCCCCCTGCCCACCTGGTCCTTCGCCCTCGGCGTGGCGACATCGCTGTTCTCGGTGCTGAACCCCATCAGCGCGGCGGCCATCTTCGCCAGCGCCACCACGGGCATGGAGCAGCCGGCCCTGCGCCGCAGCGCGAAGAAGGCCGCCCTCACGGCGGGAGCGGCCATGCTGGCCTTCGCGCTGGTGGGCCAGTTCATCTTCAGCCTCTTCGGCTTCACGGCGCTGGCCATGCGCTTCGTGGGCGGCGTGCTGGTGCTCTACCGCGCCATCTCCATGCTCTACGGCGAGGATCCCCGCGAGCGCACCACCGAGGACGAGAAGGCCGAGGCCAGCCGGAAGCTGCCGGAGGACTTCGCCATCATCCCCTTCGGCATCCCGCTGGTGGCGGGACCCGGCACGCTCTCCACCGTGATGGGCATGATCGCCGGCATCGGCTGGCTGGAGTACGGCGTCGTGCTGCTGGCCATCCTCCTGAACACCTGGATCGTCTACCTGTTCCTGCGCAAGGCCCCGGCTGTGTTCGCCCGCCTGGGCGCCATCGGCACCAAGGTGGTGAACAAGCTCATGGGCCTCATCCTCGCCGCCGTGGCCATGCAGTTCCTCATCAACGGCGTGAAGGCCCTCTACCTGGAGATGCGCGAGACCCCGCCGGCGGCCGTGGTGGCGACGAAGTAACCCCAGACGTCAAAGAGCTGGAACACAGAGGACACAGAAGAAAGCTTTCTCTGTGCCTTCAGTGAGTCTCTGCGGCCTCTGTGTTCCGCCCTCGGCTTTTCCTACTTCAGCGCCGCTTCGATGGCCGCGCGCAGCTCGGCGCTCTCGGGCGCCACCTTGCTGGGGAAGGCCTGGAGCACCTGGCCGTCCTTGCCCACGAGGTACTTGTGGAAGTTCCAGGCGGGCTCGCCGTGCTTGGCGGTGAGGAACCGGTACACAGGCGCCTGGTGGGCGCCCTTGACGTCCAGCTTCTCGAAGAGGGGGAAGGTCACGCCGTAGTTCTTCTGGCAGAAGCTCTCGATCTGGGCGGCGGTGCCGGGCTCCTGGGCCCCGAACTGGTTGCAGGGGAAGCCCAGGATCACCAGGCCGCGGTCCCTGTAGTCCGTGTAGAGCTTCTGCAGCCCCGCGTACTGGGGCGTGAAGCCGCACTCGCTGGCCACGTTCACGGCCAGCACGACCTTGCCCTTGTAGGCGGCCAGGGACTGGGACTTCCCGTCCAGGGTGCGGAGGGTGATCTCGTGCAGGGACATGGGGACCTTCCTTTCGGCGGCGGGCAGGGACAGGGCGAGGAAGAGGGCGAGGGCGGCGCGCAAAGAACCTCCGGGGACCTGGGTTGGATGCCTCCCCCCGGGGCGCCGTGCCCGGCGTGGAAAAAAACACCCGGAAGCCGCGATCTCCTGGCGCATCTGCGTTAGCCTTTGGATCGACTGGACCCCCCATGCCCGAATCCAGCCCGTACCGCCCGACGCCACCGGAGACCGCCGTCACGGGGGCGGCCCGGATCGCGCTGACCTATGCGGTCCTCTCAGCTATCTGGATCCTGTTCTCGGACCGCCTGGTGCAGGCCCTCACGGCGGATCCGGGCTGGATGACGACCCTGAGCATCCTCAAGGGCTGGGCCTTCGTGGCCGTCACCGCCACGATGCTGTTCCTCATGGTGCGGCGCCTCGTGGCCCGCGTGGCCCAGCGGGAGGCCCAGTTCCGCACCCTGATCCACACCATCCCCGACATGGTGTGGCTGAAGGATCCGCAGGGTGTCTACCTGGCCTGCAACCCCGCCTTCGAGCGGTTCTTCGGGGCCCCGGAGGCCGCCATCCAGGGGAAGACCGACCATGACTTCCTCCCGAAGGAGGAGGCGGACTTCTTCCGGCAGAAGGACCGGGAGGCCATGGCCGCAGGGGGGCCCCGGGCCAACGAGGAATGGGTCACCCTGGCGGACGGCGGCGGCCGGATCCTGCTCGAGACCTTGAAGACGCCCATGCTGGACCCGTCCGGCACCCTGATCGGCGTCCTGGGGATCGGACGCGACATCACGGAACAGGACAGCCACTCGCGCGAGCGGGCGAAGCTCCAGGCCCAGCTCTTCGAGGCCCAGAAACTGGAAGCCCTCGGCCGTTTCGCCGGCGGCGTGGCCCACGACTACAACAACATGCTGAGCGTGATCGTCGCCAACGCGGACCTCGCCCTCTTCCGGCTGGGCGAGGGGCGCCCCGAGCAGAAGTACCTCGAGGAGATCGTCAGGGCGGCCCGGCACTCGGCGGACCTCACCTCCCGGATCCTGGGCTTCGCCCGCCGGCAGCCGCTGGATCCAAGGGAAGTGGGCCTCAATCAGGCCGTGGCGGACCTGCTCCCCCTGCTGGAGCGGCTGGCGGGCGAGCACATCCAGCTGGTCTGGACCCCTGGTGCGGACCTCTGGACCGCGTGGGTGGACCCCACCCAGCTGGAGCAACTGCTGACGAACCTGGTGGTCAACGCCCGGGATGCGATTCAGGGCCCCGGCCGGATCACGCTTGCCACGGCGAACCGGACCCTCAGCGAGAGGGATTGCGCGGCCTGGATGGAAGCCGGGCCGGGCGAGTACGTGGAACTCCAGGTGTCGGACAACGGGAAAGGCATGCCCCCCGAGATCCTGCCTTACATCTTCGAACCGTTCTTCACGACCAAGCCCAAGGGGCGCGGCACGGGACTCGGGCTCGCCATGGTCCACGGCATCGTCCGCCAGCACCGGGGAACCCTGCGGGTGGACACTGCCCCAGACCAGGGCACCACGTTCCGGATCCTGCTGCCCCGGGCGGGGGCGGACGTGCCACCGCTTGAAAGGGCCGCTACTTCCGCAGCTTCATCAGGTCCAGGAAGATCACCAGGGCCATGAGGGAGGCCAGGAGGACGAAGCCGCCCGTGAGGATCTTCTCCTTCAGCTCGATGGTGAGGTCCTTGCGCCGCGCCCGCTCGAAGGCCAGCAGGGCCATGTGGCCGCCGTCCAGGGCGGGGATGGGCAGGGCGTTGAGGATGGCCAGCTGCAGGCTGATGGCCCCGCACATGAAGAGGAAGGTCTCCCAGCCGTGCTGGGCGGCGCGGCTGCCCTGCTTGATGATGCCGATGGGGCCGGCCACCTCGGCGCTGCGGGCCTGGAAGGTGACGAGGCGCTTGAGGAAGCCGAAGACCTGGCCCGTGAGGCGCCAGGAGGTCTCCACGGCATAGCGGCCGCCGGTCAGGAGGTCGCCGGCCTGGAGGGGCCGGAACTCCAGGGGCGTGGCCACGGGCAGGGGCATGAAGCCCAGGCGGCCCTTGCCGCCCTCGTTCCGGGGGGTGAGCGGGAAGGCCAGGGGGCGGCCCTCCCGGGTGAGGCGGAAGGGCACGGGCTGGTCCGGGTGGCTCTGGATGTAGGCCACTGCGGCCTCCCACTGGGCCCCGGGGAAGCTCAGGTCGCCGATGCTCTGCAGCTCGTCGCCGACCTTGAGGCCGCCCTGCTCGGCGGCACTGCCGGGCACCACCTCCACCACGGTCCAGGTCTCCTGCACCTTGGTGACGCGGGCCTGGTGGACCCCCACGAAGCCGAAGAGCACCAGCGTCGTGGCCAGGTTGGCCAGGATGCCGCCGCTGTAGAAGAGCATGCGCTTGCCGAAGGGCTGCTGGAGGAAGCCGTAGGGATCCTCGGCGCCGGGCTCCTCGGGGTTGAAGCCCGCCAGCTTGACGTAGCCGCCCAGGGGCAGGAGGGAGAGGCGCACGTCCGTCTCGCGCCACTTGAAGCCGAGGAGGCGGGGGCCGAAGCCCAGGGAGAAGACCTCCACGGGCATGCCCATCCACTTGGCGGCCAGGAAGTGGCCCCCCTCGTGGAGGAAGATGAGGCCCCCCAGCATGAGCACGGGGCCCCAGAACCCGGCACCTGGCAGCTTGAATGCGGCGATGGAGACGGCGGCGAAGGCGAAGCAGAACGACAGGGACAGGCGGAAGCGGTTCATGGACATCCGAAAGGTCAGGCCCGGGCTCGGACCCATCCTTCAGCATGACGCCTCGCGGCCCGATCCGCATCCAGCACCTGCCCGAGGGAACCCAGGGGCTCGGCGGGGATCCGGGCCAGGGTGTCCCGGTTGCAGGCCTGGATATCCCAGAAGCCCAGGCGGCCCTGGAGAAAAGCGGCCACGGCCACCTCGTTGGCGGCGTTCAGCAGGGCCGGGGCCGTGCCCCCCTCCCGCAGGGCGGCGAAGGCCAGGCCCAGGCAGGGGAAGCGCTCCAGGTCCGGGGCCTCGAAAGTCCAGGCCCGGCTCTCTTCCCAAGGGTAGGGCGCCACGGGGCCGGGCTGCTTGTCCGGGTAGAGCAGGCAGTACTGGATGGGCAGCTTCATGTCATTGGCGCAGACCTGGAGTTGGTAGCTGCCGTCGTGGAAGCCCACCATGGCGTGCACCTGGCTCTGGGGATGGACGGTGACGGCCACCTGATCGGCGGTCAGGCCGAAGAGCACCGAGGCCTCGATGACCTCCAGGCCCTTGTTCATGAGGGTGGCGCTGTCGATGGTGATCTTGGGGCCCATCTTCCAGGTGGGGTGGTTCAGCGCCTCTTCGACGGTGGCGGCCTGGATGCGGGCCAGGGGCCAGTCCCGGAAGGGGCCGCCGCTGGCGGTGATGCGCACCTCGCGGATGGAGGCCGGATCTCGGCCGTCCAGCAGCTGGTGCAGGGCCGCATGCTCGCTGTCCACGGGCAGCAGCTCCCCGCCGCCGGCCCGGGCCGCCTCGTGCATGAGGGCCCCGCCGACCACGAGCGATTCCTTGTTGGCCACGCAGACCCGGCGCCCGGCGCGCAGGGCGGCCTCCGTGCTGGCGAGCCCCGCGCTGCCCACGATGGCGGCCACCACCGTGTCGGCCTCACCGTGGAGGGCGCAGGCCAGCAGGCCCTCGTCACCCCAGTGCACCTCTGGCCGGTAGGCCAGGGCCGAGCGCAGCCACTCCGCGTCCTCCCTGGAGCCCACGGACACGCAGCGGGGCCGGAATTCATCGCACTGGGCCCGCAGCAGCTCCCGGTTCCGTCCCCCCGCCAGTGCCGCCACCGACAGCCGGTCCGGGTGCGCCCGCACCACGTCCAGGGTGGAGGTGCCGATGCTCCCGGTGGAGCCGAGGAGGGCGAGGTGGCGCATGTGAAAAAGGATCTCCACGAAGGACACGAAGAAAAGAATAAGGGCACGAAGAAAGGCTCTTCAGGTGATCAGTTCACCATTCGGACCCATTCAAGCTTGGGGTGATGGCCGAAATTCAGGAGTACGCCGACGGGATGCCCCGTGGCTTTGAGGTAATTCAGGATCTGGGCGCGATCGGCTTCGCCGAGGCCATCGGCGGCCTTGAGCTCCCCAAGGATGGCTCCGAAGGCCACGAAGTCAGCCCGGTAGGTCTTCTTCAGCGGCTCGCCTTTGTAGTGGATCTGAAGGAGCACCTCCTGCTCGAAGGGAATTCCCGCAAGGGCCATCTCCTTGGCGAAGGCCTCCGCGTAGACGGCTTCGAGAAAACCCGGACCCAAGGCTCGGTGGACCTCGATGGCTGTGCCGACGATGGCAAACACCTCGTCCTTGAAGCGCAGTTCCTTCGTGTCCATTCGGTTCCTTCGTGTCCTTCGTGGAGATCAGTTAAACCCGTGTACAAAGTGTACATAGGCGAACAGTGCCGGCGCCGCGAACACCAGGCTGTCCACGCGGTCCAGCACGCCGCCGTGGCCGGGGATGCTCACGCCCACGCAGGAGTCCTTCACGCCGGCGCTGCGCTTCCAGGTGCTCTCCACCAGGTCGCCCAGCTGGCCCGCGACGCCCAACAGCAGGCCCAGGGCGGCGACATCGACCAGGGTCCACTCGGGGCAGACCGTGGCCTGCATGAGGAGGGCTCCCAGGAGGTTGCCGGCCAGATTGCCCACGGCGCCCTCCCAGCTCTTCTTGGGGCTGACCCGGGGGGCCAGCTTGTGCTTGCCGAAGAAGGTGCCCACGAAGTAGGCGGCGCTGTCCCCGAACCACGTGATGATGAAGAGGGCCAGGATGAGGCGGCTGCCGGTCTTCGGCAGGGTGCCCTGGAGCATGAAGAGCTTCTGCTGGAAGCCCAGGCCGAAGCCCATGTAGAGGGCGCCGAGCCAGGTGATGGCCTGGCTGGGCAGGGCCTCCTCCAGCTTCCGGTCGAAGAAGAGGGCCCCGAAGTGGATGGCCATGGCCCCGCCGGCGAAGACCAGCCAGAGCGGCAGGGGATCCTGCCCCCCCGTGGCCAGGAAGAAGTGGCCGAGGACGCCCCAGGCCACGAGGGTCCCGGCGGCCAGCGAGGGGTTGAAGCCCCGCGCGCGGGCCATGAGGGTCATCTCCCGCACGCCGCCGAGGGTGGCCAGGGCCATGAGGGCCAGGTAGGTCCAGGGGGCCCAGGGCCGGTCGCCGAACCACAGGAGGCTGAAGAAGAAGACGCCGAAGACCAGGGCCGTGGTGATGCGCACGGTCATGTTCCGGGTGTCGACCTTGGGCGTGGTCCGTTCCATCAGATCCCCCCGAAGCGCCGCTCGCGCTGGGCGTAGTCCTCGAGCGCTTCCCTCAGCTCCGCGGGCCCGAAGTCCGGCCACAGGAGGTCCGTCATGTAGAGCTCGGCATAGGCCGACTGCCAGAGCAGGAAGTTGGAGATGCGGTGCTCGCCGCTGGTGCGGATGAGCAGGTCCACGTCCGGCACCCCCGCGGTCCAGAGCCGGGCCCCCAGGGCCGCCTCGTCCACCTGGTCCGGGCGGAGGCCGTCGGCCACGCAGCGCCGGGCGGCCTGGGCCAGCTCCAGGCGGGAGCCGTAGTTCACGGCCAGGTGGAAGGCCATGCCCGTGTTCCCCGCCGTGGCCTCTTCCAGGGCCTTCATGTCCGCCTGGATGCCCGCGGGCATGCCCTCCAGGGCGCCCAGGTGGTGGAAGCGGATGCCCTTCCGGGCCAGCTGGTGGACGAACATGCGCAGGTACATGCGCAGGAGGGCCATGAGGGCGGCCACCTCCTGGGGGGGGCGCTTCCAGTTCTCCGTGGAGAAGGCGTAGAGGCTCAGGTGCCGGATGCCGGCATCGGAGGCCGCCTCCAGGATGCGCTCCACCGCCTGCACACCCGCCTTGTGGCCCTTGATGCGGGGCCAGCTCCGCTGCGCTGCCCAGCGGCCGTTGCCGTCCATGATGATGGCCACATGGGTCGGAATAGTCATCGTGGGCCTAGACGCCAATCCAGAGCGGCAGGTTCCTCGTGGGCGGCCTCGCGTATCCCCGCAGGGGATACCGAGATGATGATGGCGACGTGAGTCGGGACGGTCATCGCGCCGGAAACCTCGGAAAGGTGAAAAAGGTCATGCTATCACGCGGGTTGCCGTAGAGCTGGGGAGCGGCCGGTTCCCCAAAGGCCCCGTGATAGGCTTGACTCCACATTTTTCCCTGGCGAACCCATGGTTCAGTTCAACACCCGAGCCAATGAGATCCTGCTCAAGCTGGTCTATTACGGGCCGGGCCTCTCGGGCAAGACGACCAACCTGCAGTCGCTGCACGCCATGTGTTCGGACCGGCAGCGGGGCGAGCTGTTCTCCGTCAACACCCAGGAGGACCGCACCCTCTTCTTCGATCTGCTGCCCATCAACCTGGGCTATGTCTACGGCAACTCCATCCACTTGCAGATCTATACGGTGCCGGGCCAGGTCCAGTACGACGCCAGCCGGCGCGTGGTGCTGGGCGGGGCGGACGGCGTGGTCTTCGTGGCGGATTCCAGCGAAGCCAAGATGCAGGACAACGTGGACTCGCTCTCGAACCTTTACCACAACCTCAACGCCAACCGGCTGAACATCAAGCAGATCCCCTTCGTCCTCCAGTACAACAAGCGGGACCTCCCCGATGCCATGGCCGTGGGCGTCATGAACCGCCGCCTGAACTTCCGCAGCGTCCCCTACTTCGAGTCCGTGGCCAACCGGGGCACGGGCGTGCTGGACACCTTCCTGGCCATCACCCGGGAGACGGTGGGCTACACCTTCAAGAAGTACCACCTGGACAAGAAGATCAAGGACTTCGACGAGATGCTGGCCCTCATCGAGTCCAATGTGCGCTCGACCCTGCGGGAGCTGCCGCCGCCGCCGGAGCCCCCCCCCGGGGCCACGGCGGACCTGGCCCCCGCCACGGACGCCACGGTGCTGAGGCACGGCAACGTGAGCGTGGACGACCTCCAGCCGGGCCGGGCGGCGGACCCCCAGGAGCTGCTGGAGAACGCCCTCAAGTCCAACATGGAGACCGCCCGCCTCTATTCGGAGCTGAAGCAGGCCAAGGAGGCCCTGGAGAAGAAGAACGAGGAGCTGGGCCAGCTCTACGCCCAGCTGGAGCGGGTGAACCAGGACAACCAGAAGACCCGGAAGTACCTGGAGGGCCTCGTCCAGAACATGGGCGAGGCCGTGGTGTCCTTCGCGCCCGACGGCAAGATCCTCACCTGGAACACCGCGGCCGAGCGGATCTTCGGATATGCCCGGGCCGAGATCATGGGCCGCGGCATCACCCAGCTGGCGCCCGCCCACCTGGTGGGCGAGCTGGACCAGATCACCCTCCAGGTGGGCCGCGGGCAGGTGGTCCGTGACCCGGAGACGGTGCGCGTCCGGAAGAATGGCCAGGCCTTCCCGGCCAGCATCACCTACGCGCCCGTGCGGGGGGCCGATGACCGTGTCATCGCCCTGTCCGCCCTGATCCGCGATATCAGCGAGACCCAGGCCCTGGAGGACCTGCTGGTCCACTCCCAGAAGCACGAGGCCCTGGGGCGCCTGGTGCCGGCCCTCTTCCACGAGGCCGCCAACCGGCTCACACCCGTCCTGCTGGAGGCCCGGCTCATCTCCGAATCCGCCCTGGATCCCCACCAGGCCGACCAGGCGGCCCGCTTGGTGAAGGCCGTGGACTCGGTGCAGGGCCTGCTGGGCCCCCTCCAGACGGTGCTGAACCCCCCGGCCCCCGCCCGCGTCCAGGGCCAGCTCAACCAGGTGATCCAGGAGGTCGCCGCCCTGGTGGAGTTGAAGGCCCGGCGGGTGGGCGCCACCCTGGACCTCAACCTGGACCCCGCCCTGCCCGAGGCGGCCTTCGACCCGGACCTCATGCGCCAGGCCCTGGCCAACCTGCTGCTGAACGGGATCCAGTCCGTGGCCACCAGCGCCACGAAGCGCATGCGGGTCGCCTCCCGCACGGTGGATGGCCAGATCCAGGTGGTGGTCCAGGATTCGGGCGCCCCCCTGCCCGAGGCCAGCCTCGCGGATCTCTTCGACCCGGCCTCCGCCGCCACGCCGGAGGCCCTCGGCCTGCCCGTGGCCCAGATCATCACCCGGCAGCACGGGGGCCGCATCACGGTGCGGAGCCAGGAGGGCCTGGGGAACGCCTTCCTCCTGGAGCTGCCCCTGCAGGCCGGGGAGGGGCCGGGGGATGCGCCCCCAGCCGCCGCGTCCCGGGCCGGGCTCCAGGGGCGCCGGGCCCTGGTGGTGGACGATGAGTCCTTCCTGCTGGAGTGCCTGGTGGACGCCCTGCAGGTCTGGGGCCTGGAAGTGGCGTCGGCGGGCAGGGGCGAGGAGGCCATCCAGCGCCTGGAGACCGGAGCCTTCGACCTGATCGTCTCCGACATCCGCATGCCCGGCCTGTCGGGCATGGACCTCTACGAGTGGCTGCAGGCCCGGCGGCCCGCGATGACCCGGCGCATCCTCTACACCACGGGGGATTCCTTCGACGCGAAGACCCGGGCCTTCCTGGAGGCGAACCAGGTGCCCTTCCTGGGTAAGCCTTTCGATCTAAAGCAGCTCAAACAAAGCCTTGAGCACCTGGTAGAGATTCCGATCGAGGCGTGAGCTCCCCCCGTTGCGTCATAATGGGGCCTCTCATCGCACCCTCAACGAGGAGCTACCATGCAGCGCCGCTGGGTCTTGGCAGTCATCGTGGGATCGGGCCTCCTGGCCCAGACGCCCCCTCCCGCTCCTCCGCCCGCGCCGGCGCCCGCTCCGGCCCCTGCTCCAGCGGAGGCCCAGCCCCAGGTTCCCGAGCCCAAGGCTGAACCCAAGCCCGAGCCCCAGCCCGCGGAGATGAAGGCGGAGGTGCCGCCCCTCCCGAAGCCCGAGCCCAAGACCCCTGAGGCCAAGCCCTTCGACCAGCTGCGCCCCAGCCAGCGGAAGCTGGCCTACACCCTGCAGCGGGCCGCCCTCTCCGCCCATGAGCTGGGCTACTACCGCAGCCACCCGAAGGTCGTCGAGGTCCGGGACGCCCTCGGTGCCCTCGTGGCCGTGAAGTCCATCCTCCCGGAGAAGGCCTCTGCCGCCATTCCCGCCGTCGAGACGTACCTGGCCAAGGTGCGCGCCCAGCATGGGCTGTATGACGCCGACGGGAAGAAGATTCTTCTCGAGGCCACCTGGAAGGACCTCCAGGCCGCCGCGCGTGCCGCCGCGAAGGCCGACGCCAAGGGGCTGGAGCCGCGTCTCGCCAAGCTGCGGGGCCTCCTGCTCGATCCCAAGGTCGACGCCGCCGCCCCCACCTGGACTGCGCCCGAGCCGCCGGCCAAGGGCAAGAAGGCCAAGGCCGCCAAGGGGCCCAAGGCGCCCGAGGGCTTCGCCAACCAGAAGGCCATCACGGCCCTGTGGGTGAAGCGGGCCCAGACCTGGATCGACAACACGCGCCAGGAGGTGGACGTCAAGGGCGAGAAGAAGCTGCGCAGCGTGCCCGACCCCGTCCAGACCAAGGCCCTGAACGCCCTGCTCATCTGGCTGGAGAACGAGGACCTCGACCTGCTCCGCGATCCCGGCTTCGGCTGGCTGGACCTGCGCCGCCTGGGCGCGACGCCGGGCGCGGCCCTGCTGGTCCACGCCAATGACATCGCCACCTCCAAGGCCCCCGAGGGCCCCGCCGGCGAGCTGGCCCTGCTGCCCACCCTCGAGCCCGTGATGGCCGAGAGCAAGTTCAGCAAGGGCGATGAGAAGCGCCAGGTGCTGTCGGACGTCAAGCAGGGGGCCCCCGCCGCGGACCTCGCGGCGCAGATGGCGGCCTTCGAGAAGCTGGCCCGCAGCCGCGAGCTGGACGTCAAATAGGCCGGCGTTTTCTACTGAAAAGGGGGCGCCGCGGCGCCCCCTTTTCAGATCATTCCTCGCCCTTCCGCTGCTTCCCCTCCGGGTCGAACTGGTAGCCCACGCTGCGGATGGTGTGGACCCAGCGGGGGTGGTGGGGATCCAGCTCCATCACCCGGCGGATGCGCACGATGAAGTTGTCCACGGTGCGGCTGGTGGGATAGGCGTCCTCGCCCCACACCTTGTCCAGGATGTCCGTGCGGCTCACCACCTGGCCGGGCCGCTCCATGAGCAGACGGAGGATCATGCACTCCTTCATGCCCAGCTGGAAGGGACCGTTGGGGCCTTCGCCGCAGTAGTTGTCGAAGTCCACCCAGTGGGCGCCGAAGGCCTGACGGCTGCTCATCTCCCGGCTCTTGTACCAGGCCTCGCGCCGCAGGATGGCCCGCACCCGCAGGAGCAGCTCCTTCACCTGGAAGGGCTTGCCCAGGTAGTCGTCGGCCCCGGTCTCGAAGCCGTGCACCCGGTCGTCGTCCGTGTTCTTGGCCGTGAGGAAGAGGACGGGCGTGAAGTTCTTGGCCTCGCGCACCTTCTCGCAGATGGTGAAGCCGTCCATGCCCGGCAGCATGACGTCGAGGATGACCAGGTCGAAGGTTTCCGCCAGGATCTGCTTCAGGGCCTGGTCACCCCGGGGGATCCAGGTGCAGGCCAGGCCCTCCAGCTCGAGGTTGAGCTTGATGCCCTCGGCGAGGCTGAGTTCGTCTTCCACCAGCAGGATCTTGGGCTCGGCCATGGCGCACTCCGGCAACTCGTTGATCCTACTAGAATAGGGAGCGGAGCGCCCATGGACCCCTACCTGAGCATCGTCATCCCCATCTACAACGAGGAGGAGAACATCCCCTCGCTCTGGGAGCGCCTGTCCAAGGTGATGGCCGAGTCCTTCACGGACCCGTCAAAGCCCTGGGAGGTCATCTTCACGGACGACGGGAGCCGGGACCGCAGTCTGGCCATGCTCATCGACATCGCCAAGGCCGAGCCCCGGGTGAAGGTGGTGGAGTTCAACCGCAACTACGGCCAGCACAGCGCCATCTTCGCCGCCCTCGCCGAGGTGGGGGGCCGCGTCGTCGTCACCCTGGACGCGGACCTCCAGAACCCCCCGGAGGAGATCCCCAAGCTCGTGGCCAAGGTGGAGGAGGGCTTCGACGTGGTGGGCGGCTGGCGCCAGGGGCGCCAGGAGAACGACAGCTTCTTCCGCACCATGCCCAGCAAGATCGTCAACGCCGTCACCCGCAAGACCACGGGCGTGAAGCTCCACGACTATGGCTGCATGCTGCGGGCCTACAGCCGCGAGGTGGTGGACGCTATGCTGCTCTGCAAGGAGCGCTCGAGCTTCATCCCCGCCCTGGCCAACAGCTTCGCCAAGCGCATCACCGAGGTGCCCGTGGCCCACGCCGAGCGGGCCGCCGGCGAGAGCAAGTACGGCCTCTGGAAGCTCGTCAACCTCCAGTTCGACCTGCTCACCAGCTTCAGCCTCCTGCCCCTCCAGGCCCTCAGCGTGTTCGGCGTCATCACCGCCGGCTTCGGGTTCCTGCTGTTCCTGGGCCTGGTGGTCTACCGCTTCCTGCACCCCGAAGGCACGGCCCAGGGCGTGTTCACGCTGTTCGCCATCCTCTTCTTCTTCGTGGGCTGCCAGTTCATCGCCTTCGGCCTGCTGGGCGAGTACATCGGCCGCATCTACCAGGAGGTGCGCGACCGGCCCCGCTACATGGTGAAGAAGGTCCACCAGGGCCAGTAGCCGCCTAGCCCTGGCGGCCCGCCGCCGGGAAGGTCACCGTGGCGACCAGGCCGGTGCCCGAGTCCGGGTCCGAGAGCCGCACCTCGGCGCCCAGGGCCTGGGCCACCTCCTGGACGATGGACAGGCCCAGGCCGCAGCCGGGGGTGTCGTCCTGGTTCAGCCGGCAGAACCGCTCGAAGACCCGGGCCCGGTCTCCCGGCGGGATGCCCGGGCCGTTGTCCTGGACCCGCAGGGTGATGCCATCTCCGGTCCGGCCCAGGGCGAGGGTCACCTTCCCCCCGGGCGGCGTGTAGCGCAGGGCGTTGTCCACCAGGTTGGCCACCAGCTCGTGGAGCATGGCCGCGGGGGCCCGCAGGTCCACGGGCTCCCCGGCGTGGTCGAAGCCCAGGTCGATGTTCCGCGCATGGGCCAGGGGCGCCTGCTCCTCCAGCACCCGCTGGGTGAGGGTGGCCAGGTCCACGGGATCCCGGGGCCGGGAGAGCTGGGCCCCGGCCTCGGCCTGCGAGAGGGTGAGCAGCTGGTTCACCAGGCGCGTGCCCTGGCGGACACTCTCGGACATGGCCCCCAGGACCTCGTCCTTGAGGGCGGGATCGGCGCTGCGCAGGCCGTGGCTGGCCTGGGTCTGGAGCACGGCGAAGGGGGTGCGGAGCTGGTGGGAGGCGTTGGCGATGAAGCGGCTCCGCACGGCCATCTGGGCGTCCAGCCGCTGGATGTAGCTGTTGAGGGCCTCCACCAGGGGGCGGAGCTCCTGCGGCAGGGGGCGGGCCCGGAGGGGCTCCAGGGAGCCGGGCTTGCGCCGGCCCACCTCGTCCCGGAGGCGGAGGATGTCCTTCAGGCCCCGCCTCAGGGCGAACCAGATCAGCAGCCCCGCCAGGGCCAGGGTCCACATGTCCTGGCGCAGGGTGGTGGTCCAGAGCTTCCTGACCAGCTGGTCGTGGTCCTGGAGGGTCTGGGCCACCTCGATGATCACGGGACCCTCCGCCGGAGCCGCGAAGACCGGCTGGGCGTAGGCCACCACGCGCACCGCCTCGCCCCGGACCTCCGCGGGGAACCGCACGGACTCCTCCGGGCGGAGCCCCATCGGCGGGGGCGGGAGCTCCGCATAGCCCGAGAGCAGGACGCCCTGGGGAGACGCGATGCGGTAGTACACGCGGTCCTCGGCCCCGGACTGGAAGAGCTCCAGGGCGGCGGGCGGGATGGCCACGTCCAGCAGGCCATCCTCGAAGCGGATCTGCTGGGCGATGGTGCGGGCCGAGCCCAGCAGCAGGCGGTCCTGCACCATGTCGGCCGTGCGCCGCGCCTCCTGCCGGGCCAGGGCGAGGTTCACGAGGGCGAGGGCGCCCAGGGGCACCAGCAGCCAGAGCAGCAGGCGGGCCCGGAGGCTGAGGGTCGTGGTCTCAGGCCTCATGGCGGGGCTTCAGGAGGTAGCCGAGGCCGCGGAGCGTGACGATCACCGCATCGCCCGGCTCGAGCTTCCGGCGGAGGCGGTGCACGTAGATCTCAATGGCCTCCGGATTCACGGCCTCGTCGATGGAGAACAGGCTCTCGGCCAGGGCCCGCTTGGCCACGGTCTTGCCAGCCTTCATCATCAGCAACTCCAGCACGGCATGCTCCCGCGGCGTCAGGGCCAGCGGGGCGCCCGCGAGGGTGAACTCCCGGCTGTTGCTGTCGTAGACGAGGGAGGCGCAGGACAGGATCGGATTCTTCTGCTGGTTGGAGCGGCGGAGCAGGGCGCGGATGCGGGCCTCCAGCTCGTGGACCTCGAAGGGCTTGACCATGTAGTCGTCGGCCCCGAAGTCCAGGCCCTCGATCCGGTCGCGGGTGGCGTCGAAGGCCGTGAGGATGAGTACCGGCACGGGATTGCGCCGGCTCCGCGCGCGCTTGAGCACCTCCCGCCCGTCCAGCCCGGGCAGGGCCAGGTCCAGGATCACCAGGTCGTAGGCCTCCGTGCGGAGGAGCCCGTCCGCCTCCAGGCCGTCGTGGGCGCACTCCACCGTGTACTTGTCGGCGCGGAGGGTGCGGGCCAGCCATTCGGAGAGGGGGCGGTTGTCCTCGACCAGCAGGAGTTTCATGGCGAAGTCCCGGGCGAGGTCACTTGACGGCGTTCACGAATTCCAGCGTGTAGGTGCTGGCGAGGTCCACGGCCTTCCCTTGGAGGGAGCGCTCCGTGGAGGCCAGCACGCGCAGGACGTTGGCGGGCCCCTGGGCGGGCATCCGGCCGTCGGGGATGAAGATGGGCTTGCTGCGGGCCAGGGCCTTGACGTAGACGGCCCGGTCCCCCCCGTAGAACTCGGCGGGGAGCTGGTCGGCGATCTCCGCGGCCGTGTGGCCCTGGATGTAGCGCAGGGCCCTCACCAGCGCGTTGACCAGCTTCTGGACCTCGGGCTTGTGCCGGTTCACCCAGGCCGTCTGCATGTAGAGGCAGGAGGCCGGGTAGGGCCCGCCCAGGGCCCGGGCCGTGTCCTCGGGCGTGCGCAGGTCCACCAGCACCCGAGCCCTCCCTGTGGCGAGCAGGCGCGAGGCCGTGGGCTCCGTGGTCATGCCCGCCCCGATGGCGCCGCTGGTCATGGCTTCGATGAAGGAGTCGCCGGTGCCCACGGGCCGGAAGGACACCTGGTTCAGCCGGAGCCCCGCGGACATCGCGAGGTAGCGGGAGAGGAACTGCGTGGAGGAGCCCAGTCCCGTCACGCCCAGGGTCTGGCCTCCGAGGTCCGCCATGGTGCGCACCCGGGGCAACCGGGAGGACACCAGCTCCACCTCGCCGGGAGCCTGGGCGAACTGGATGACCGAGGTGACGGCCTTCCCCTGGGCCTGCATGTAGATGGCGTGGTCGTAGAAGCCCACCACGCCCTGGGCGCCGCCCACCAGAAGGACATCCACGCCCCGCACGCCCGCCCACTCGCTGCGCACCTCCACCTCCAGCCCCTCCTGCTGGAAGTAGCCCAGCTGCTGGGCGAGCTTCACCGGCAGGTAGATGATCTTCTCGATGCCGCCGGCCATCAGCACGATGCGCTCGGCGGCCGCGGCCGGGCGGGCGATTCCCGCCAGCAGGGCCAGGGCGAGGAGCGGCAGCTGGATCGCACGCTTCATGGGGCCTCCTGGGATGGGTCTGCGCGACTCCAGGATGCGCGAACCGGGCGATCTGGACAGGGGTCGCGTGACAGAACGCACATTCGGCGCGGCTGAAAGCTGGCTGAAAGGTTGGGCTCCTAGATTCCCCCCTGTCCTCTGCTCTCTCCCCCAACCCTCCCACGGGCGGCGCCCCCGGCCGAGCGCCTCCGCCGCTTCGTGCGCTTCCAGGAAGGAACCCCATGAAGATCCATCCGATGCTCTGCCTCGCTGCCGCGGCCTGCCTCCAGGCCCAGGATCCGGACGTCCAGGCCGAGCTGGCCCGCCAGAGCGCGCGCATCGCCGAGCTCGAGAAGAAGGCCGCGGCGAAGCCCGAGGCCAAGCCTGATGCAGGCGCCTTCAAATTCCCCGCGGAGCTGACCCCCTACGTCCTCATCGACGCCACCCTGGGCTCCAGGACCAACGCCACGGCGGACGGCCGCACCAAGGTCGACTTCATGGAGTCCTGGTTCAGCGGCAGCCGCTGGGGCCTGAAGGGCGCCATCAAGACCAACGTCGACGGCCTCAGCGTGATCTACAAGCTCGAGAGCGAGTACTTCCTCTACGACGGCGAGCAGGGCAAGGCCAACACCCTGTTCAACCGCGACGCCTGGCTGGGCATCAAGAGCAAGGAGCTGGGCCAGATCACCTTCGGCCGCCAGAACAGCCTGGCCCGCGATTTCGCGGTGATCTACGGGGATCCCTTCGCCCATGCCGACGTGAACTACGACGAGGGCGGCTGGACCAACAACAACAACTTCAAGTCCCTGGTCTACTACGCCGGCGCGGTGAGCGTGGGCTCTCCGACCGGCGGGCCCGCCCAGACCCGCATCGACAAGGGTGCGGTGTGGAAGAAGGTCACCGACGGCGGCTTCGCCATGGGCGCCGCCTACAACCTGAACTACGAATCCAACACCACCACCAAGAACTCCACGGCCTCCGTGGCCCTGGGCTACAACGCCAAGGCCTTCCACCTGGCGGGCTTCTACACCCAGGCCAACAACAACGGCCACACGCAGAAGTCCGCCTCCGCCGGCGGGAACGTGAAGCCCGTGGAATGGCTGCGGATCAACGCAGGCTACTTCCACTACACGGCCGAGCAGGGCCTGAACCACCCGGACCGCAAGGACTCGGCCTTCACCGTGTCCGCCTCCGTCCAGACCGATCCGAAGTGGAGCTACTACCTGGGCTTCCAGTCCATGAAGGCCGACGACGCCGGCATGGGCGCGGCCACCGGCGCCTGGGTGAACCCCTTCGCCGACACGGCCAACAAGGCCTACTTCGTGTCCGGCCGCCGGGACACCACCTATGGCGGCGTGCGGCGCCACCTCGGCAAGAAGATGGAGGCCTACGTGGTTTGCGACTACCTGAAGCTCCACGACGCCTTCCGGCTCTCGGCCACGAACCCCCACGACTCCCAGACCGAGTTCGCCCTCGGCCTGCGCATCCGCGCCCTCTAGCCGTCCCTCCCGCCGGGCCCGGCGGTCCCACGAAACTCCCCACCCGGCGCCAGCCGCCGGGCCCCACCTTCAGGTGTCGACATGTCCAATCCCGAACCCCGAGGCGGGGGATGGCTGGGCGCCAAGCCCCTTCCCCTTCTGGCCACCCTCGCGGTGGGCTGCCTCCTCTACTTCGCCCTGCCCCGCGTCGCGCCGGTGCCCGACGCCAAGCTCTTCGCGGGCAGCGCCGCCTCCAAGGCCAAGAACGGCGCGAAGCCCGCCGAGAAGGCCGCCAAACCTGGCGATGCGAAACCCGCCGACAAGCCCAAATCCGCCGAGGCCAAGATGGAGGCCAAAACAGGGCCCAAGCCGGACGCCCCAGTCAGGAAGCTGGGCCCGAAAGAGCTCGAGGTCCAGCGCATCGAGGCGGAAGCCAGGGCGAAGTTCGAGGCCGCCGCCAAAGCCAAGGCTGAGGCCGAAGCCAAGGTGAAGGCGGAGGCGGACGCCAAGGCCAAGGTCGAGGCCGAGAAGGTCCGCCAGGCGGACTGGGTGCGCGGCCTGCACCTCTTCGCCATCTTCGTGGCCACCATCCTCGGCATCATCCTGCGGCCCCTGCCCATGGGCGCTGTGGCCATGGTGGGCGTGGGCCTCACGGCCATCACGGGGACGCTGCCCATCGGCGACAGCCTCAGCGGCTTCGCGGAGAAGACCCTCTGGCTCATCATCGTGGCCTTCATGTTCGCCCGGGGCTTCATCAAGACCGGCCTGGGCACGCGCATCGCCTACTTCTTCATGCGCCTGCTGGGCAAGCGCACCTTGGGCCTGGCCTACGGCTTCGCCGCCACGGAGTTCGTGCTGGCCCCCGTGGTTCCCAGCAACACCGCCCGGACGGCGGGCGTGATCATGCCCATCATGCGATCCCTCGCGAGGGCCTACGGCAGCAACCCCGAGGACGGCACCGCGCGCAAGATCGGCGCCTACCTCACCGTGACCTGCTTCAACCTGGACCTCATCGTCAGCGCCATGTTCCTCACGGCCATGGCGGCCAACCCCATGACCCAGAAGTTCGCCGCGGACTTCGGCATCACCATCACCTGGAACAGCTGGTTCGTGGCGGCCATCGTGCCGGGCCTCGTGGGCCTGCTGGTGATCCCCTACTTCTTCTACAAGCTCTACAAGCCCGAGATCACCGAGACGCCCGAGGCCGTCGAGATGGCCAAGGCCAAGCTCGCGGAGATGGGGAAGTTCTCCATGCCCGAGTGGCTCATGACCGCCGTGTTCAGCTTCGTGCTGGTGCTGTGGGTCATCGGCGAGAAGACCTTCGGCATCGACGGCACCACCGCCGCGCTCCTGGGGCTGGCTCTGCTGCTGCTGACGGGCGTGCTGACCTGGAAGGATGTCCTGGAAGAACACAACGCCTGGGACGTGCTCATCTGGACCGGCGGCCTGATCATGATGGCGGGCTTCCTGAACAAGCTGGGCATGATTCCCTGGTTCAGCAAGGTGGTGGGCGCCTCCATGGCGGGCCACGGCTGGCACTTCGCCTTCATCGTGCTGAGCCTCACCTACTTCTACGCCCACTACTTCTTCGCCAGCATGACGGCCCACGCCGGCGCCATGTATGCGGCCTTCCTGGGCGTGGCCCTCACCCTGGGCGCTCCGCCCATGCTGGCGGCCCTGGTGCTCTGCTTCTTCTCCAACCTGCACGCCAGCATGACCCACTACGGGACGGGCCCCGCCCCGGCCATGTTCGGCCTGGGCTACGTGCCCATCGGCACCTGGTGGCGCCTGGGCTTCATCGCCAGCGTCGTGAACATCTTCATCTGGGTGGTGGTCGGCGGTGCCTGGTGGAAGGTGCTGCACCTCTGGTAGGTTCGCAGTCACCGCGGGGGGCCTGTCTGGCGCGGGCCCCCCGTTCTTCCTGTCTGCCCGGGTGACCATGAGCGAAGGCAAGCCCCTACCGGAGAACCCAGCGGGTCCCAGGTCCCTGGCGGACCTCTTCCTGTCCTTCAGCTGGCTGGCCCTGCAGGGCTTCGGCGGCGTGATGGCGGTGGCCCAGCGGGAGCTGGTGGAGCGCAAGCGCTGGCTCAGCCGGGCCGCCTTCCTCGAAGAGTGGGCCGTGGCCCAGATCATGCCCGGGCCCAACGTCATGAACCTCTCCCTGGTGATCGGCGGGCGGAGCTTCGGCTGGCGGGGCGCCTTGGCGGCCATGGCCGGCATGCTCACGCTGCCGCTGCTGCTGGTCCTGCTGCTGGCGGTGGCCTACGGCCGGTTCGGCACGCATCCGGCCGTGGCCCGGGCCCTGCGCGGCATGGGAGCCGTGGCCGCGGGCCTGATCATGGCCGCGGCCCTCCGCCTCTCCGGGGGCCTGAAGGGCCATCCCCTCGGTGGGCCCGCCTCTGCGGCCTTGGCCGTGGGCGCCTTCGGGGGGGTGGCGCTGCTGCACTGGCCCATGCCCTTCGTCCTGCTGGGGCTGGGCAGTGTGGCCTGCCTGGCCACCTACGTGAGACTGGATCCGTGATGGCCGCCCCGGGAACCTTCGCCCTGCACGGATGGGACTGGCTGCAGCTCTTCGGCCAGTTCCTCCTGCTCTCGCTGCTCTCCGTGGGCGGCGCCCTCACCACGGCCCCGGAGATGCACCGCTACCTGGTGCTCCAGCAGCGCTGGCTCAGCGAGGCCCAGTTCAGCAACTCCATCACGCTCGCCCAGGCCGCGCCGGGGCCGAACATCCTCTTCGTGGCCCTCCTGGGCTGGAATCTGGGCATGAACTCCGGCGGGCCCCTGCTGGCGCTGGCGGGGGTGGTCCTCTCCCTGACGGGCATCCTGCTCCCCAGCACCATCGTCACGCACCTGGCCTCGCAGTGGGGCCACCGGAACCGGCACCTCCGCCCGGTGCGCGCCTTCAAGCAGGGCATGGCCCCCGTGGTCATCGGGCTCATGCTGGCCACGGGCTGGATCCTCGCCCGCGCCTCCCAGGCCGGCGGCAAAGCTTGGCCCCTGGGCCTGCTCACCGCCGCCACGGCCCTGCTGATCTGGCGCACCCGGCTCCACGTGCTCTGGCTCCTGGGGGCCGGGGCGCTCCTGGGCGTCCTCGGCCTGGTCTAGGAACCGTCCTCGCCGCTCCAGCCCTCGCCGTCCTCCTCCTGGGGCTTCTCCGGGAGGCGGTAGCTCTCGCTGGACCAGGCGCCCAGGTCCCGGACCTGGCAGCGCTCGGAGCAGAAGGGCTTGAAGGGGTTGCCCTCCCAGGCGGTGGGCGTGCGACAGATGGGGCAGGGACGAAGCGTCATGGAATCAGCATATCCTTCAGTGATCACCTATCAATAACGAAGAAAATATGAGTTAATATTAGAAGATTTTATTGACAACGCCCGTTTCCCCTTTATCCTCTTAGGGACAGGGTGGGTGCAATCCGGCCTGTCCCCCCATCAGCACCCTTCAGGAGGAGCGACACCATGGGCAAGATCATCGGCATTGACCTCGGCACCACCAACAGCTGCGTGGCCGTCATGGAGGGCGGGCAGCCCAAGGTGATCCCGAACCCCGAGGGCGCCGACACCACGCCGTCCGTGGTGGGCTTCAACCCCAAGACCAGCGAGCGGCTCGTGGGCGCTCCGGCCAAGCGCCAGGCCGTGGCCCAGCCCAAGAGCACCATCTACTCCATCAAGCGCTTCATGGGCCTGCCCTACGCCGACTCCGACAAGGAACAGAAGCTCGTCCCCTACACCGTGGAGCGGGCCGACAAGGGCGGCTGCGCCGTGGTGGTGAACGGCAAGCACCTCAGCCCCGAGGAGATCAGCGCCGCGGTGCTGACCAAGATGAAGGAAGCCGCCGAGGCCTACCTGGGCGAGAAGGTCAGCGAGGCCGTCATCACCGTGCCCGCCTACTTCAACGACGCCCAGCGCCAGGCCACCAAGGACGCCGGCGCCATCGCGGGCCTGGACGTGAAGCGCATCGTCAACGAACCGACCGCCGCGGCCCTCGCGTATGGCCTCGACAAGAAGAAGGACGGCACCATCGCCGTCTTCGACTTCGGCGGCGGCACCTTCGACATCAGCATCCTCGAAGTCTCCGAGGGCGTGGTCGAGGTGAAGTCCACCAACGGCGACACCCACCTGGGCGGCGACAACATCGATCAGGCCATCATCGACTGGCTGGCGGACGAGTTCCAGAAGGCCGAGGGCATCGACCTCCGCAAGCAGGCCGACGCCATGCAGCGCCTGAAGGAGGCCGCCGAGAAGGCCAAGATCGAGCTCTCCAGCACCACCCAGACCGACATCAGCCTGCCCTACATCACGGCAGATGCCAGCGGCCCCAAGCACGTGAACCAGACGCTCTCCCGCGCCAAGTTCGAGCTGATGATCGAGCCCATCCTCCAGAAGCTCAAGGGCCCCTGCGAGAACGCGGTGAAGGACGCCAAGCTCTCCCACCACGAGATCGACGAAGTGGTGATGGTGGGCGGCTCCACCCGCATCCCCAAGGTGCTGGAGATGGTGAAGTCCATCTTCGGCAAGGAGCCCAACCACAGCGTGAACCCCGACGAGGTCGTGGCCCTGGGCGCTGCCGTGCAGGCCGGCGTGCTGGCGGGCGACGTGAAGGGCGTGCTGCTCCTGGACGTGACGCCGCTCAGCCTCGGCATCAACGCCAACGGCGGCCAGATGAGCGTCATCATCCCGCGCAACACCACCATTCCCACCAAGCGCAGCGAGATCTACACCACCGCCGTGGACAACCAGCCCGGTGTGGACATCGAGGTGTTCCAGGGTGAGCGGCCCGTGGTCGAGGGCAACAAGCTGCTGGGCCAGTTCCACCTCGGCAACATCGCGCCCGCGCCGCGCGGCATGCCCCAGATCGAGGTGACCTTCGACATCGACGCCAACGGCATTGTGCACGTCACCGCCAAAGACAAGGGCACCGGCAAGGACGCCAGCATCACGCTGACGGGCAGCACGGGCCTCTCCAAGGAGGAGATCGACGCCAAGGTGAAGGATGCGGAGGCCCACAAGGCCGATGACGAGGCCCGCAAGGCCCTGCTGGAGGAGAAGAACCACCTCGACCAGATGGTCTACCAGGTGGAGAAGCTCCTGAAGGACAGCGGCGACAAGCTGCCCGAGGGCGACAAGAAGGAGGCCGAGGAGGCCATCACCGAAGCCAAGGCCGCCCTGGCCAGCCTGGACCAGGACCGCATCAAGAAGGCCCTGGAGACCCTCACCGCCAAGAGCCACAAGCTGGCGGAGACCCTCTACAAGTCGGAGCCCCCGGCGGGTGACGGCCCGGCTCCAGGCGCTGGCGCGCCTGGAGAAAAGAAGGGTGGGGATGACAATGTCATCGATGCCGAAGTTGTGAGTTAGTCTGTCCTACAAAAAGGGGGAGCCGACGGCTCCCCCTTTTTGTAGCTAGAAAAAATCTTAGTGCCCTAGACTAAAGCCATGTCCCACCCCGACTACTACCAGATCCTGGGCGTGCCCCGGACAGCCTCGGACGAGGAGATCAAGAAGGCGTACCGCAAGCTGGCGCGGAAGCACCACCCGGACCTGAACCCCGGCGACGCCAAGGCGGAAGCGGAGTTCAAGAAGCTGTCCGAGGCCAACGAGGTGCTGTCGGATCCCGAGAAGCGGAAGAACTACGACACCTACGGCGATCCCGCCGGCCCCGGGGCCCAGGTGCCGCCAGGCTTCGAGCAGGGCGGGGGCTTCTCCTTCGAGGACATCTTCGGAGGGTTCGCCGGCGGCGGCTTCGGCGGGCGCCCCATGCGCCACGGCCCCGAGCGGGGCGAGGACCTCATCCACACCGTGCGCCTGGGCTTCCGCGAAGCCTTCGAGGGCACGCGGCTGAGCCTGCGGGTGAACCGCTCCGAGCCCTGCCTGGCCTGCCGGGGCACGGGCGAGGCCTCCAAGAAGCAGGAGGTCTGCCGCACCTGCAACGGCAAGGGCAAGCTGGGCGGCGGCGGGGGTTTCCTCTCCTTCGGCCGCACCTGCCCCGACTGCCAGGGCCGCGGCACGCGAGCCCCGGCCTGCCCCGAGTGCGGGGGCGCGGGCCGGCATCCCCGTCAGGAGACGGTCACCATCGCCATCCCCCCGGGGGTGGAGGACGGCGCCAAGCTCCGCGTGGCCGGCAAGGGCGAGGCGGGACGCCGTGGCGGCGGACCCGGCGACCTCTACCTGCAGATCAGCATGGAGCCCGATGCCCGCTTCGAGCGCAAGGGTCCGAACCTCTACGTGAAACTGCCCGTCAGCTTCTCCGAGGCGGCCCTGGGGGCCAAGGTGGAGGTGCCCACGCCGGAGGGGCACCAGACCATCAAAGTTCCCCCGGGCACCCAGACCGGCGCCCGGCTGCGGCTAAAGGGCCAGGGCATGCCCATCCCCCGGGGCAGCCAGCGGGGCGACCTCATCGCGGAGGTGGCCGTGGTGACGCCCCAGATCCAGGACGAGCGCAGCAAGGAGCTGCTGCGCGAGCTGGCGGAGCTGAACGACGCGGACGTGCGCAAGCAGCGAGGACACCATGGCTAGGAGCTCATATCGCCTCCCCACGACGCCGCGCGAGGGGTGCCGGGCGAGTGAGGCGAGGAACGCGAGTCGATGCGTAGCGGGTACTACGCGCGACGAGCGTGACGCGGCATCGCGACGCCCGCCATCCCTCGCCCGGAGGGATGAAGCCAGCCGGGCACCCCGCGGCGTCTGGGCCCTTGAACAACGAACCACGTTGCCCTGCGGGCCCTTCCTCGCGGTGCATCCCGGCTGGCTGTCATCGCGGCATTGCGGGGAGGCGATATGAGCTCCAGAGATCCGAGGATGGGCGCCTACATGATCGGCGTGGTGTCCATGCGCTACGGCGTGCACCCCCAGACCCTGCGCCTCTACGAGCGGGAGGGCCTGCTCACCCCCAGCCGCACCGAGGGCAAGACGCGCCTCTACAGCGACGAGGACCTGGAGCGCCTGGAGTTCATCCTCAACCTCACCCGGGACCTGGGCGTGAACCTGGCCGGCGTGGAGGTGGTGCTCACCCTGCGGGACCGCCTGAACCACATGCAGGAGGACCTGGAACGCCTGGCCCAGGCCCTGGAGGCCGCCGGCGTGAAGGACGTGCCCCGGCCCGCTTCGGGAACCGGGCTGGTCAAGCTCACGTCGCACGGATTGCGCAAGCGCTGAAGCCGACCGGAGTTGCCCAGGGGGCGGGGATCGCTTGCTATGCTGGACCCTCCCCCAAGGTGTTCCGTGCCCCTCCGGCATCTCGAAGAGCGCTCCCTCGACAAGTACTTCGACTCCATCCGCCATCTGCCTCTGCTGACGGCGGAGGAGGAGCGGATCAACGGGCGGCTGTGGCAGAACGACCGCAACCCCGAGGGCCTCCGCAAGCTCGTCGAGGGCAACCTGCGCTTCGTGGTGAAGGAGGCGCGGAAGTTCGAGGGCATGGGCCTGGACCTGCTGGACCTCATCAGCGAGGGCAACCTGGGCCTCATCGAGGCCGCCAAGCGCTTCGATCCCGAGCGCCAGAACAAGTTCCTCACCTACGCCTCCTGGTGGGTGCGTCAGGCCATCTTCCACGCGCTGGCCGAGCACGGAAACAAGATCCGCCTGCCCCAGAAGGTGGCGGGCCACCTGGTGCAGCTCAACCGCGTCACCCAGAGGCTCAGCCAGTCCCTGGGCCGCGTGCCCATGCTCCAGGAGATCGCGGAAGCGGCGAACCTCAGTGTGGAGGAGGTGGAGCGCCTCCAGCTGCTCCAGCAGACCACGTCCACGGTCTCCACCGAGCAGGGCCTGGGCGATTCCGACCTCACCGTGGGCGACAGCCTGGAGCAGGAGGTGGAGCCCTCCGCCATGCACACCCTGGACCAGGAAGCCTTCCTGGAGCAGATCGAGGCGAGCCTCCAGACCCTGAGCGAGAAGGAGCGGAAGATCATCGCCCTGCACTTCGGCCTGGGGGGCCAGGAGCCCCTCACCCTCGAGCAGATCGGCAAGCAGTTCGACCCGCCCATCTCCCGGGAGCGCGTGCGCCAGCTGGAGGAGCGGGCCTTCTCCCGCATCCGCGAGCGGCGCCGCGAGGTGCTGGGCGGCTTCCTGCGCGGCGGGGACGCGCCATGAGCGGGACGGCCCCATGCTGAAGGGCCGCCCGGACTGCCCCCGCTGCCAGGGCCAGGGCCTCATCTTCGATCCGGATCCGCAGAAGCCGGTGCGGGTCTGCGGCTGCACGGCCGATGTGGCGCCCGACGCCGAGGCCCTGGGCCTGCCCGCCCGCTACCGGGAGGCCGAGTTCACGCGCTTCTGGAAGTGGTGGAACAACGCCCAGGCCAGCGGCACGCGGGCCCTCCTGGACCGTGTCCCGGACCTGGACGAGTGGCTGGTCCGGCCCGAGGAGGAGGTGGGCCCCATTCCCGCCCGGGAGGACCTGGCCCGCCTGCTCCAGGCCCTGCGCAAGCGGCCCGAGCACGGCATCCGCCCTGCGGGGTCCGAGGCGCTCTTCCAGTGGGCCCAGAACGGCAAGCACAAGTTCCGGCACGGCTGGGAGCTGTGGTGGATCCACGGCCCGGCCCAGAGCGGCCGCAGCACCCTGGCCGCCGCGGCCCTGCGGGCCTGGACCGAGCGCACGGGCCGGGGCGGGCGCTTCGTGTCCGTTCGGACCCTCAGCCAGGGCATCAAGGATGCCTACTACGACATCCGCAGCTTCCAGAACCAGGCCTTCCAGAGCGTGCGCGACCTCATCGAGCCCCTCCAGGATCCGCCCCTGCTGGTGCTGGACGACTGGGACCGCATGGACACGGACATCCGCGTGGCCGCGGCCCTGGCCCAGCTCCTGGACCACCGCTACGGCGAGGAGCTGCCCACCATCCTCACCGCCGCCTGGCCCCCGGAGGCCCTGGACCGCCGGGAGAACCACCCCCTGGCGCGCCTGGAGGACGGCAGCCTCCTGGAGCGGCTCCGCGGCGCCGAGCGCGTGGAGATGGTGCCGGCGCTGAAGCCCTGGATCGACCGCATGGAGCGCGGGTAGGTGATGCGGACGCTGCTCCGCGGCCTCCTCCGCCTGCACCTCTCCCGGTCCTCCGGACTCTGGCTCCTCACGGCGGGCCTCACCTTCCTGCTGGGCTGGGGCACCCTGCGCGTGGAGCGGGCCCTGGACCTCATGAGCCTGCTGCCCGCCGAGCACCCGGCCGTCCGGGCCAACCTGGAGGCCGGCGTGGGCCAGCAGGAGCTGCTCTGGCTGGTGGCCGAGGGAGACGAGGCCAACCTGGGGGCCCGCCGCGACTGGGCCGAGGGCCTGGTGGACCGCCTGCTCACGGACGGCGGCCTCCCCCTCAACGGCCTGGCCGCCGAGGGTCGCCTCTCGGATCCCATCCCCGTGCCGGGTCCCGGCGGCGTGAGCCCCTGGCCCGCCCTCCTGGCCGTGGGCGCCATCACCGAGGGCGATGCCGCCGTGAGCCGCCTCACCACGGAGACCCTCTACGCCCTGGCCCCCGCCTGGCTGGGGGACCGCCTGGCGCCCCTGAAGGATCCGGCGGAACTCCAGCGGCGCCTGCAGGCCACGGCGCGGACCCTGGGCTCCCCCGAACCCCTGCCCGCGGCCCTGGCCCGCCTGGATCCCCTGGGCCTCCGGGACCTGGCACCCCAGACCGGCGAGGGCATGGCCAAGGCCCAGGCCCTGGGCCGGGCCTTCTCCCTGCGCATGCGGACCGGCTACCTGGAGACCAAGGACGGCCGCTTCGTCCTCCTGCCCCTGGTGGCGGGCTTCCCTGCCACGGACGTGAAGGCCACCACCAGGGCCCTGGCCTGGCTGGGCCGCGGAGCCCAGGGGCCCCTGCCCCCGGCGGCCTCCCTGAAGGCGGCCGAGGCCGCGCTGGGCCCCCAGTCAGATCGGCCCTTCGCCCTTCAGGCCACGGGTGCCCACGCCATCACGGCCTGGGAATCCCACCGGCTGAGCTTCGAGGTGGCCCTCAGCCTGGCCCTCAGTTTCGTCCTCATCGGCCTGGTGTACTGGCTGGGCTTCCGCACCCTGGCGGGCTACGGCTTCGTCATGGGGCCCCTGCTCATCGGCATGGTGTGGGCTCTGGGCCTCACGGGCTGGATCCTGGGGCGGGTGAACCTCATGGCCGCGGGCTTCGGCGCCGTGCTGCTGGGCGTGGGCGACGACGTGGGGATCATGCTCTTCAGCCGCTACCGCGAGGAGCGCCGGGCCGGCCGGACCAAGGCCTGGGCCCTGCGGGCGGCGCTGCTGGGCACGGGGCCCGGCGTGGTGGCGGGCGCCCTGGCCACGGCCCTGGCCTTCCTGGCCCTGGCCTTCGCCCCCTTCCCCGGCATCCGGGACCTGGGCCTCACCACGGGCCTGGGCCTCCTCGCCTGCCTCGCCGCCACCTTCCTGGTGATGCCGCCCCTGCTGCTCTGGCTGGACCGGGGGAAGGGAACCTTCGCTCCGGGGCCGCCCCCGCCCCTGCCCCGGCGCCGGGCCTGGGCCCCCTGGGCGGCCCTGGGCCTGCTGGCCCTGGCCATCCTCGGCGCCCCGCGCACCCGCTGGGAGGAGGACCTCCGCCGCTTCCGGGCCCAGGGCAATCCGGCCCTCACCCTCCAGACCCGCCTGACCAAGACCCTCGGAGCCAGCCTCCAGCCCCTGGCCCTCCAGATTCCCCTCGAGGATCCGGACCGCCTGCCGGCCCGCTGGAACCGGCTGAGCCCCATCCTCCGCGAGGCGGGTCTGCCCGTTCCCGACTGGCAGGCCATGGATCCCGAGCTGAGGCACGCCCTGGGCTCCGAGACCTGGCGCCGCCAGGTGCTGGAGGCCGCGGCCCGGGCGGGGCTGGATCCCGCGGGTCTGGAGGGGCCCCTGGCGGCCCTGGCCTCCGCGGTCTCGGACCCCGGGGAGCCGGTGCGGGCCCTCCAGGCCCTGCTGCCCCGGGCAACCCAGGCCGAGGAGGAGGCGCGGCGCTGGACCCTCTGGGACCGCCTGCACCGCGGGCGGACCCCGGCCCCCCTGGCGCCGGCCCTGACCGTGCCCCTGCGCCTGGACGAGGCGGCCCTCACCCGCCTCACGCCCGAGGTCGAGGCGGCGGGCGGGCGCTTCGTGGGCACCCAGCCCCTCTTCCGGGTGGTGAAGGGCATCGCCCGGGACGCCGTCCGCGAGGCTGTGCTCCTGGCCCTGGCGGGTATCTTCGCCGTCATCGCCTTCTTCGGCCGCAGCCTGCGCTTCGCGCTCCTGGCCCTCATCCCCCTGGTGGCCAGCCAGGCCGGGGCCATGGGCGTCCTGGGCTGGGCCGGCGAGCCCCTGACCTTCCTCTCCCTCATGGCCATCCCCATCGCCCTGGGCGTGAGCGTGGACACGGCCTTCAACCTGCTGCACCGGGCCCGGGGGGAGGCCGACGCCTCCCAGCGCGTGGCCCGGGTGAACGCCGTCTGTGCCGGCACCACCCTCGCGGGCTTCGGTGGCATGGTCTTCAGCGGCTACCGCGGCCTGCGCGGCCTGGGCCTCGCCTGCCTGGGCGGCGTGGCCCTGGCCCTGGTCCTCACCCAGTGGCTCCTGCCGGTGCTGCTGGAGCGGTGGCCTTTACAAGCCAAAGAGAAAAAATGAAATCCGGGGATGGACAGAGATGAGCGGAGAAAGAAGTTCGGCTTTATCTCTGTCCATCTCCGTTCATCTCCGGCTTTTATCTTTTTGAGGTAATCCATGGCTGACCTGGATGCCATCACGGAGCGGATCCTCGGCTGCGCCTTCAAG
>NZ_AUAU01000008.1 GCF_000428885.1 Geothrix fermentans DSM 14018
TCAGCGCATCCTCACCGACAACGGCATGTGCTACCACTCGAAGCTGGTCCAAGCTGTCTGCGAGGCCCAAGACATCCGGCACAGCTTCACCCGGCCTTACCGCCCTCAGACCAACGGCAAGGCCGAACGGTTCATCCAGACAGCCCTTCGCGAGTGGGCCTACCGCCTGGCCTACCAATCCTCAGAACAGCGGAGCCAAGCCCTCAAAGCCTGGCTCCACCACTACAATCACCACAGGTCCCACTCAGCCCTCGGCGGTCTCGCCCCCGCTCAAAAGCTGAACAACGTCCTTGGCCGCGACACCTAGGATCTGTCTTCAAAGCGGATGCGAGTCGCCGCGGCCTCAGGCCGGCATGAATCCCGCGATGGCGCCCCGGATCCGGAGTTCCTCAAGGAGGGGCAGCGGGAGGTCCGCAAGGCCGAGGGCCTGCGCCGCCTCCCGGATGGAGCGGCCCTGCGCCTCCACCAGCAGGGCCGCGGCGGCGGGCGTCAGGTCCATGAGCTGGGCCCGTCCCTCGGCGTCGCGGTAGGCGAGCAGGTGGGTGGGCCGGGCCTCTGGCACGGGATCGGTTTCGCTCGTCCGGTGGACGGCATGGCGGTACGCCACCACCTGGGTGGCCGGGTCCAGGACGAGGCGGTCGCCGGGGTGGGGCGTCTCCTGGAGCCCTTCCGGGAGGATGCCGTCCGGGAACCGCGCCACCAGCACCTCCAGCAGCTCCGCGTGGGCCAGTTCCAGCAGGAAGGGCCAGGTGGCCATGCCCCACTCCGTCTCCGCCAGCCAGCCGAGGAAGGCCGGGGCGATGTCCCGGTAGTGCCGGCTGCCCACGCAGCGAGTCTGGAGGAAGGCATCGATGCAGCCCTCCCAGGCGCCCTCCCGCTCGAGCAGGGCCTTCGTCACGGGGAACATGGTCTCGATGGGATCCACCAGGCTCAGGCGGGCCAGCTCGCGGTAGGCGGCCAGGCCCCCGGGGAAGCGGCCGAAGGCCTCGGCATGGGCCTCGGGCAATCCCTGGCCCCGGGCGAAGCCCACGGGATCCTCCTCGAAGGCCGCGCCTTCGGGATCGAGCACCAGGGCCGCCAGGGCCCGCTGGAGGGCGAGGGTCTCAGCCACGGCCGCCTCCCACAGGCACCGCCAGGACCTCGTCGTAGGCCGCCTGGAGTCGCGACCGCTCCGCCAGCAGATCCTCCAGGTCCGGGATGTGGTTGTCCCGCTCCAGGAGCACGGGCACGGGCCGCCCCAGGCGGGCCAGAGTCCACTGCATGAGCTCGATGACAGGATCGATGACGTCGGCGCCGTGGGTGTCCACCGTGAGCGTCCCGAAGCGCTTGTGCCCGGCGATGTGAAGCTGGGCCACGCGGTCCAGGGGCATGCGGGAGAGCCATGCCTTCGGATCGAAGCCGAAGTTCAGGGCGTTCACGTAGACGTTGTTCACGTCCAGCAGCCAGCCCACGTCGGCCCCCTCCAGCACCTCCGCGATGAAGTCGGCCTCGTCCATCTCCGCCGCGCCCAGCTCGGCGTAGTAGGTGATGTTCTCCAGCAGGAGCGGCACGGGCAGGCGGGCCTGCAGGTCCCGGGCCCGGGCCGCCGCGTGGCGCGCGGCCTCCCGCGTGAAGGGCATGGGCAGCAGCTCATGGAGCCAGCTGCCGTCCACGGCCGTGAAGCAGAGGTGCTCGGAGTGCCAGGGCGTCCCCGTGCGGACGAGGAAGCGCCCCAGGTCCCCCAGGTAGTCCTCGTCCCAGGGGTCGAAGCCACCCAGGGAGATGGCCAGGCCGTGGGTGAGGACCGGGTCGCGGTCGAGGATGGCGCAGGCGTCCCGGTGGGGCCGCCCGCCATCCCCGATCACGTTCTCGGGGCAGGTCTCCCAGAAGGGCACGCCGTGGTCCGCCCGGGCCGCCACCGCCTCCAGATGGGGGCGGCGGAGGCCCAGGCCCACGCCCGTGAACCGCTCCTGGCCCGCGAACCGGCCCTGCGCCATGGGAACCTCCCGGCTACTTCTTCTCGTCCTTCTTGGCCTCTTTCTTGTCCTTCCCGCAGCTGCCTTCCTTCTTGTCCTTCTTCATGTCCTTCGCGTCATGGCTGCCGCAGCCACCGCCGCCTCCGCAGCCGCCCTCCTTGGCCTTGCCCTTGGCGTCCTTGCCCTTGGCGGGGGCCTTGGCGTCCGGCTTGGTGTCGGGCTTGGTCTCCTTGGAGCCGCAGTCTCCGGCCTGAGTCAGGGCGTTCTCGGAGCCGAAGGGGCTCACGGGGGTGGCGGCCACGGTGGTGGAGCCGCCGGCCATCAGCGAGCCTGCGGCGAAGAGCGTGGCGGCACCGACGAGTTTCGTGATCATGGAATCCTCCTGCGGCAGCGCCGCGGCAGGGGCCGCACGGCGGCCCTGGGGTTGCGCAGGGCCAGCCCCGTCCCGAGGTCCGGGAGGACGGAGGCGACGGCCCGATGGTCACCGTGTAGGGTGCGGAACCCGGGAAACCTGTGACGACTTTTTTTCATGGCCCGGGGAGGAGGGGCCTGGGTCCCCGGAGAACAGGCGGATCAGGCGCCGGCCTCGACCCGGATCCGCGCCTCCTCCGGCGTGGCGTCCAGCACCAGGGTGCCGGGCCACTGGGGCCACGGGACACCCAGATCCGGGTGGCTGGGGTCGCCCGCCCGGGCGAAGGCGCCCAGGCCGGCCATCATGGCCCGGGACAGGGCGAGACGGCCCGGCTCGTTGGCCCGGCTGCAGATGGCCTTCGAGAACACCGACGGCCCGAAGGTCCCGAAGAGGAAGGGCACGTCGAAGAGGTGGGCCGCGCCGTAGACCACGTTCCAGGGAGCCGGCTCCTCGTCCCAGTCGAACCGGGAGCACCAGAGCCCGGCCCGGTGGCCCGAGAGCGCCCTGAGCATCGCATCCCGGTTGGTGGTGAAGAACAGGTGCCCCAGCAGGGCCATGCGCGCCTCGTAGCCCGTGCCGGGCGCGTCCACCGGCAGGTAGGCGGGCTGGATCAGGTCCTCCAGGGCCAGCGAGGGCGGTCCGTCGCCGTCGAAGGCCGCCATCAGCTCGAAGCGCTGGCCATCGCTCACCACCAGCCCGGGCAGGCCCCCGAGGGCCGGAGCCAGGGCCAGGAAGCCCGGAAACAGCTTCCCCTCGTCCCGCGTGGTGCTGACGATCATCGGCACCTGCAGGTAGTCGCCGCCCGCGAGGGCCCTGAGGGGACTGGCGGCCACCACCCGGCCATCCGGGATGTGCGAGGTCTGCCCGAGCCCCGCCGGCATGAGCCGGGTGAGCATCTGGCGCAGCAGCTCCTCCGGCCCCTTCGCGCGGAGGTAGTCCGCGATCTCGGCTCGGGGCCGGGCGGCCACGTGGGCCGCGGCCGAGGCCTCGTCCACGGCCAGCCCATCCGCGATGAGAAGGCTGTAGAGGAGGGCCGTCCCCTGGGTCCGGGCGTAGCTCACGGGCCTGAGGATGGGAATGCTGCCCGCAGGGAGCTCCTCCGGAAGGGCCAGGCCGCCACTCAGCATCACGGCCCGGTGGAACAGGGGCGGCCGGGCTTCCACCACCACCGGCGAGGTCAGCAGCGCGCAGACATCCGCCGCTCCGGCGGACTGGCCCATGAGCGTCACGCAGCCGGGATCGCCGCCGAAGGCCGCGAGGTTCCGCTGGAGGAACCTCAGGGCCGCGATCTGGTCCAGGGTCCCGAAGTTGCCGCTGTCCCCCAGGGGGTCCGTGCCGGTCTTGAGCTGGGGGAGGTCGAGCCACCCGAACACGCCCAGGCGGTAGTTGAGGGTGACGACCACGGCGTTGGCGGCCTTCGCCAGGGCCGCGCCGTCGTAGATGGGATCGGCCGTGGTGCCCGTGACCTTGGCGCCGCCGAAGATGAAGCAGATGACCGGAAGGCCCGTCTCCGCCGTGGCCGGGCGCCAGAGGTTCAGGTAGAGGCAGTCCTCGCTGCCCAGGGGCTGGCCCAGGGTGGCGCCGATGGTGGCGTCGTAGGCGTTGTGGAGGCCCGGACCGTGGAGGTAGCCCACCTGGGTGCTGGCGGGGCCGAAGGCCTTCGTCTCCAGGGGTTCCTGCCAGGGCTCGGGCGCCACCGGGGCCCGCCAGCGCAGGTCGCCCACGGGAGGCCTGGCGAAGGGGATGCCCTTCCAGGCGCAGGTCCCGGAGGCAGGGTCTTCGAGGCCGGCGACCGGCCCGTATTCCGTGGGCCGGACCAGGGTACTGGGCTGGGCACTTCCATTCACGTTCGCTCCTCGGAGGTTCGGGGTTGCTAGGGCATGACGAAGGCCACGGCGGCCTGGTTGTAGCCCACGCCGGAGCCCACCAGCACCAGCCGGTCGCCGGGGCGGAGCTTCCCCTTGGCCCGGGCATCGTCCAGCGCCATGGGGAGGCAGGCGGAGCCTGTGTAGCCCCAGTCCTCCATGATCGTGTGGGTGCGTTCCATGGGCAGGCCGAGGTCGGCCATCACGAGCTCGATGGAGGGCTTGCGCACCTGGGTGAAGAGGATGAAGTCGATGTCCTTGAGGTCGAATCCGACCCCCTTCGCCAGCTTGCGCACCAGGCGGGGCCAGCCCTCGTGGTTGACCTCCGGGGGATAGCGCTCGATGAGGCGCACCTGGGTGCGGCCGGCCTCCACCGAGGCCACCGTGGCCGGCTCGTAGGTGCCCCCCGAGTAGATGCCCCAGTGCTTGTGGTACGAGCCGCCGGCCTGGGCCGCGGCCCCCAGGAAGCCGGGCCGGTCCGAGGCCTGGAGCACGGCGGCGCCCGCGCCGTCCCCGTAGAAGAAGATCATGGGATCGTCCGGGTCCGCCAGCTTGTGCATGAGGTAGGCCCCCACCACCAGCACGTTCCGGATGGAGGGGTTGGTGGCGATCCAGCCCGCCGCCGAAGCCAGGGCCGTGGGGAAGGAAGCGCAGGCGCAGCCGATGTCGAAGGTGCCGGCGTTCACGGCGCCCAGCTTGTGCTGGAGCACCACGGAGGTGGCCGGGGTGATGTAGTCCGGCGAATCCGTGCCCAGGATGATGAGGTCCAGGTCCTCGGGCCGGAGGCCCGCGCGCTCCAGCGCCTGGCGGGCGGCGGGCAGGGCCAGGTCCGAGGTGGCCCAGTCCTCGGGCGCGCGCCAGCGGCAGCGGATCCCCGAGGACTCCTCCATCTTGTCCACGAAGTCCGGGAAGTGGGCGAAGCGCTCGCGCAGTGCGTCGTTGGTCAACGGCGTGTCAGGCAGGTGGCAGCCGGTGGAGACGAGGGTGGCGAAGCGGTTCATGGATCCTCCTGCGGATGATCACCCATGGCCTGGAGCTGGAACCTCACTCGGAGCAGGGGCCCCACTGGATGACCGTGGAGGCCCACACGAAGCCGAGCCCCGCGCCCACGAACACGATGCGGGAACCGTCTCTGATCTTCCCATCCCTCAGGCCCAGTTCGAGCGAAAGCACCTGGTCGTTCTGGCCCACGTGGCCATAGTCCTCCAGGTAGGTGCTCTGGTCGGGCCGCAGGCCGAGCTCCGCCAGCACAGCCTCGTGGGCGCTGCGCTTGAAGTGGAGGATGGCCAGGTAGTCGATGCCGTCCGCGGGCAAGCCCGAGCGCGACACGGCCTCGCGGATCACCGCGTAGAAGTTGGGCATCGTGGTCTCCCCCAGCTTCTTCTTGAAGGCCTCGTCGTCGGGCACGATGAAGTGCGCCTTCTGGAGGTCGCCGGGCGCCGGCGGCCAGGCCCGTGAGCCCAGGGTGGGCACGATGCACATCTCGGAGAGTGAGCCGTCGCCGCGGAAGGCCGAGGCGAGGACGGCGTTCCGGCCCGCATTCTTCCTCAGCACCAGGGCCGACCCCGCGGAGCCGATGTCCATCATGAAGCGCGTGGCCGGCACCGTGAGGTCGATGAGGTCGTTGTTGCGGTAGCCGGACACCAGGAGGACGGTATTGAGCTCGGGATGCGTGAGCATGAGCGACTTGGCCACATCCAGGGCGGCCATCATGGAGCCGCACATGGCCTCCATGTCGAAGCTCCAGGCCTTCGCCGCCCCGATCTGGTCGGCCACGTAGAGCCCCGCGAGCCAGCAGGGATAGTCCTTGTGCTGGGCCCCGCACCAGATCACCAGGTCCACCTTCCCGCCCTCGACGCCCGCCGCGGCCAGGGCCTTGCGGGCCGCGGCCAGGCCCATGAAGGCCGTGGTCTCCCCGGGCCCCGCCACGGGCTTCTGCCGGATGCCGAACTTCAGGGCGACGATGTCCTCCGGCACGCCGGTGGCCGCGGCCAGCTCCGCCGCCGTCGTCCGCCCGGAGGGCAGCCAGTTCCCGTAACCAATGATTCCGACGTGCATTCCAGGCCTCGATAAGAAATGAATCAACTCTCATTCAAATACGCCCTTTCGGAGACGGCCTCAAGGGAGAACTTCAGGATTCCGCGCCCTGCCTTCCGGTAGGAACCAGGGCATCCGCCGGAACGGGCGCGGAACCCGCGCCCCGGGGATCACGGCGGGGGCGGAGTCCGGAGGGCCGGGCGGCCCTCCCAGGTGGAGGCAAACCCAGGAAATGGTTCGTGTTTTCCGCTTGCCGGGGGACGATCCCAGGTCTACACTTCTCATGAGTTCCGAATCAGCTCTCATTATTGAGCCCATGATCCAGTAGCCACCTCGGGCGAAGGAGCCGAGCACCATGAGCAGAGGCCAGGGGAATCCGGAAACCGCCGAGCGGCTGGTGGCGGCCGCGGTGGAGTGCTTCTCCCGGAAGTGGTACGGCACCGTCTCCGTGGCGGAGATCTGCCGCGAGGCGGGCCTGTCGAACGGCGTCTTCTACCGCTACTTCGACGGCAAGGAGACCCTCTTCAAGGCCATCCTCGGCCGCATCATCGACGAGATCAAGGACGCCACGGACCACCTGGAGGGCAGGACACCCCGAGAGCGCGTGAACCTGCTGGCGGAGGCCCTGTTCCGCTTCACCCGGAGCCGCGGCGACCTCATCTCCGTCTTCCGCGAGGGGCAGTACCGCTACTACGACTACGAGCGGCGCCTGGTCGCCATGTACACCCGGGGCCTGTCGGCGGCCCTGGGTCGGGAGATCGGACCCGCCGAATACCTCTACGCCTTCGGCGGCCTGCGCTTCTGCGCCATCCGGTGGGCGGCCAAGGCGGCCCCCATCCGCCCGGCAACGGTGCGCAGCATCGTGACCGACGGGCTGTTCCGGGGCCTCGCCTGGGATGCGGACAAGGTCTTCGGCGGGACGGCCACGCCCCTGCCCGTGCCGCTGGAGGAGGGCGTGCGCGAGCGCCTGCTCCGGTCCGGGCGCCGGCTCTTCGGGGAGAAGGGCTACTTCGAGACCAACATCCACGAGATCACTGACGGAGCCCGGCTTTCCGTCGGCGCCTTCTACACCTACTTCGAATCCAAGGAAGCCTTCTACGCCGAGCTCATCGCCCTGGTGGGGAAGGACATCCGGGCCTTCATCTCAAGGAACATGCCCCCTCCCGGCGGCGCGTCCCTGAATCCCCTGGAGCTGGAGCTGCGCGGTCTCTGGCTCTGGCTCGTCTACGTCTCCATCGACAAGCACTGCTACAACATCGTCCGGGAGGCCGAGTTCGTCCTGCCCGCCACCGTGCGGGAGTACTACGGCGCCTTCGTGGCGGCCTACCGGCGCCGGCCCAGGGAACTCCGGATCGCCACGGCGGCCCCGGACCTGGACGAGATCTCCGCCATCGAGTACCTCCTGGGCCTCGCCCACTACTTCGGCCTCGAGGCGGCCTTCGAAGACTCGCCGGTGAACGCCCGGGCCCTGGTGGAAACCATCGGCGGCTACCTCACACGGGGCCTGTCGGACTTCCTCGAACCCCGCAAAGCCTGAGCGGAACCGGCCTTTCCACGGAGCGGACATGAACCACCGCGACATCTACCGGAGCAAGCTGCTCCCCATCGACGAGGCCGTCTCCCACATCCAGACCGGGAATGACGTCATCGTCGCCCAGTGCGCCTCGGAACCCCAGGGCTGCATGTCGCGCTTCCACATCGTGGGCGACCGGGTGGAGAACGTCCGGGTCTTCTCCGTGCTCACCCTGAAGGAATACGACTTCTACATGAAGAAGGAGATGAAGGGGCGCTTCGAGCTGGCCTCCTGGTTCCACGCCCCGGGCTCCCGCGCCGCCCTCAAGGCCGGCACGGGCACCGTCACCTACGTGCCCAACATGCTCCACCGCGCCGCCACGGACCGCATCCACGCGCGCCGGCCGGACATCTTCTTCGGCACCTGCACGCCGCCCGACAAGCACGGCTTCGTCTCCCTCTCGCTGGGCATCACCTACGAGAAGGACATCATGGACCACGCCCGCCTGGTGGTCCTGGAGGTGAACCCCCGCCTGCCCCGGACCTTCGGCGACACCCAGGTGCACGTCTCCGAGGTGGACTACTTCGTGGAGCACGATCAGGAGGTCCCCTCCCTGCCCGCCCCCGTGCCGAACGGGACCGACCTGGCCATCGGAGCCTACATCGCCGACCTCGTGGAGGACGGCTCGACCCTCCAGCTCGGCATCGGCGGCATCCCCAATGCCGCCGCCCTGGCCCTCAAGGACAAGAAGGACCTGGGCGTGCACACCGAGATGCTCGTGGACTCCATGATGGAGCTCTACGAGATGGGCGTCATCACGAATGGCCGGAAGGCCCTGAAGCCCGGCAAGTTCCTCACGACCTTCGCCATGGGCTCAAGGAAGTTCTACGACTGGCTCGACGACAACGTGGCCGTGGAGTTCCAGCGCGGCAGCTGGGTCAACAACCCCACCATCGTCGCCCAGAACTCCCGCATGGTCTCCATCAACACCTGCATCTCCGTGGACTTCACCGGCCAGGTCGCCAGCGAGTCCATCGGAACCAGCCAGTACTCGGGCACCGGCGGCCAGTCGGACACGGCCCAGGGCGCCGTGGCCGGCTTCGACGGCCTGGGGAAGAGCATCATCGCCTGCTACAGCACGGCGAAGAACGGCACCGTCTCCACCATCACGCCCACGCTCCCCGAGGGCGCCGCCGTCACCCTCCACCGCTCCCACGTGGACCATGTCGTCACGGAGCACGGCGTCGCCCGCCTGCGCGGCCGGACGGTGCGCGAGCGGACCCAGGAGCTCATCGCCATCGCCCACCCGGACTTCCGGGCCGACCTCACCGCCCGCGCCCGGAGTCTCGGCTACCTCTGAGTTCCACAGGAACCCCACCAAGTCCACGGCCAGGAGCATCCAGATGCCACCTGAAGCACCGGCCCCCGCCTTCCACGTCGGCCAGACGTGCATTCACGAACAGGTCGTCGACGACGCCCTGGTGCGGGCCTTCGCCGAGGTGAGCGGCGACCGCAACCCCATCCACCTGGATGAGGCCGTGGCGAAGGCGAGCCGCTTCGGCCAGCGCATCGCCCACGGCGGCATTCTGTTCGGGATGATCTCCAGGGTGCTGGGCATGGACATGCCGGGCCTCGGCACGGTCTACCTCAGCCAGACCTGCCACTTCCTGCATCCCGTGTTCCTGGGCGACAGAGTCCGCCTGGAGGCCACGCTGGTGGAGTTGCTCCCCAAGCAGATGGCACGGATCTCCACCGTGATCACCAAGCAGACCGGGGAGGTGGTCATGGACGGCGAAGCGGAGGTGAAGCTGCCGGGATGGCTGTTCAGGCCCGGAGCCTAGCGAGCAGGCTGCTTGGCCAGGAAGCCCAGGATGATGGTGTTCACCTCGGCGGCCTTCTCCATCACCGCCACGTGGCCCGCGTCCGGGATCAGGTGGAACTCCGACCCGGCGATGGCATCGTGCATGATCTCCCCGTAGCTCCTGGGCTTGAGGATGTCCAGCTCGGCCGAGACGATGCAGGTGGGCATCCGGATGCGCCCCAGTTCCGCCCGGACGTCGAAGCGCTGGAAGCTCTCCAGCAGGCGCACCGCCGCGGGCAGGTCCAGGGTGGCGTAGCGCTGCTCCGCCAAGGGGAGGAAGTCCGGCCGCCGGGTCAGGAAGGGCTCGGAGTAGACGTCCGCGTAGATCAGGCGGAAGAAGGCCGGCCCGTCGCCCAGCTGCGCCGCCAGGCGCCAGCGCTCCACCATCGCCGCGCAGAGGGGATCGCTGTGGGAGACCGAGGTGATGATCACCAGCGAGCGGCAGCGCTCCGGGAAGCGCAGGCCCATCACGAGGTTCAGCTCGCCCCCGTAGGAGGTCCCCACCAGGTGGGCCCGGCCGATGCCCAGAGCGTCCATCAGGGCGACGAGATCGTCGGCATGCAGGTCGAGGGAGTACTCGCCCTCGGGATGCTCACTGGCCCCCTGGCCCCGCATGTCGTAGGCCAGGACGCGGTAGCGGCGGGCCAGGTCCGGCAGCTGGAAGGCCCAGGAGCCCGTGCTCATGAACACGCCGTTGTTGAGGATGAGCCACTCCCCGTCTTCGGGTCCGCGGACCTCGTAGTGGAGCCGGACGCCGTTGACGCGCAGTTCGGGCATGGCAGGTACCTCCGATGGGGTGGATCAGGACTTCCGAGCCGCGGTCCGCAGCTTCCCGACGATGCCCGTGGGGAAGCGGTAGACGCTCAGGACGAAGAGGATCCCCAGCCACAACAGCCAGCGGTCCGGATGAACGAGGTCTCGCAGCAGCGGCACCTTGCCCAGCCCCTCGCTGGCGAACTTCATGAGGTCCTGCAGGTAGTTCTGCACCAGGATGAACAGCGTCGCGCCGAGCACGGACCCGTACAGGGTCCCCATGCCCCCGATCACCACCATGAGCAGGATGTCGATCATGATCTCGAAGGAGAGGGAGGTGTCGGGTCCGTTGTAGCGGAGCCACAGGGCGAGCAGGGCCCCGGCCAGCGTGGCGAAGGCCGCGGAGAGCACGTTGGAGAGGGTGCGGTAGACCACGGTCCGGTAGCCCAGGGCTTCGGCGCGGAACTCGTTCTCCCGGATGGCCTGCAGCACCCGCCCGAAGGGCGAGTTCACGATGCGCAGCATGAGCAGGAAGAGCACCACCGTGGCGGCGATCAGCAGGTAGAAGGAGATGAGGCGCCCGTCCAGGGAGACACCCAGGAAGGGGTGCTCGGACAGCGAGAAGCCCGGCGAGAGCAGCTCGGGGACCTTGAAGGTCAGCCCGTCCTCGCCGCCCGTCAGCTCCGAGAGCTGGGAGGCCAGCGTCTGGAAGGCCGTGGCCACGGCCAGGGTGATCATGGCGTAGAACAGGGCCTTCACCCGGAGGCTGAAGAGGCCGATCACCAGGGAGAGCACCAGGGAGACCGCGAGGGCGGCCGCCACGCCCGCCGCCACGCCGGCCCAGGTGGGCCCGAAGTGGCTGAGGGCGATGGCGACCCCGTAGGCGCCGATGCCGAAGAACATCGTGTGGGCGAAGGACACGATGCCCGTGTAGCCCAGCAGCAGGTCGAAGCTGGCCACCAGGACGATGAAGATGCAGGCCTTGGCCGCCACGTTGAGGGCCTTGGCCCCGGGGAAGATGAAGGGGGTCAGGACGAGCCCCGCGACGATGGCCAGCAGCATGACCAGGAGCACCCGGCTGCGGGGGAAGTCGCCGGAGAACAGGCGGTGGAGGATCATCGTTTCACCACGGAGTAGAGACCCTGGGGACGCCACAGCAGGACGGCCACCATCAGGAGGATGTTGGAGAACAGCGCCACCTTGGGGGCCAGGAAGCCCGCGTAGTTGCTGATCAGGCCCACCAGGAGAGCGCCGATGAAGCAGCCGCCCACGGAGCCCATGCCGCCGATGATGATGACGATGAACAGCAGGACGTTGATCTGGCCGCCCATCTCCGGCGTGACGCTCTGCTGGTAGAGGCCCCACATGACACCGCCCAGGCCCGCCAGGGCCGAGCCCGCCACGAACACGCCCACGAAGAGGCGGCCGATGCGGTAGCCCAGGCTCTCCACCATCTCGCGGTCCTGGACGCCGGCGCGGATCAGCAGGCCCACCTTGGTGCGGCCCAGCACCCAGGACATGGCCCCGAACACGGCCAGTCCCACGACGACGGCGATGAGGCGGTACTTCTCCACCGCCGCCTCCCCGAACAGGAAGGAGCCGCGGAAGGCGGCGGGCAGCGGCAGGGGGATGGCCTGGGGGCCCCAGACCACCTTGATCAGCTCCACGCCGACGATCATGCCGCCCATGGTGATCATGATCTGCTTCAGGGGCTGGCCGTACACAGGCCGGATGATCAGCCGCTCGAAGGCCAGGCCCACCAGGCCCGCCACGACCACGGCGGCCAGCATGGCGGGCAGCACCGCCGCCAGGTTGCGGGTCAGGGACTCGCTCTCGGTCCAGCCCGTCATGCGGCCCAGGACCGCCGTGGCCAGGAAGGCCCCCAGCGTGATGAACACGCCGTGGCCGAAGTTGAGCACGTCCATGAGCCCGAAGACCAGGGTCAGGCCCGAGGCGATGATGAAGATGATCATGCCCATGGCCAGGCCGGCGAAGGTGAGGGTGACCCAGGTGGAGAGGGAGCCCGTGAGCGGGAGGGCGGCCAGCACCAGGACCGGGAGCAGCATGAGCGGCACCCGATCGGGCCTGACCGCCGGGAGGGCGTCCAGGGCCGGGGCCGCGGGAACGGAAGGTTTCATCGGCACTCCTACGCTTATTGATGGGCGGCCAGGGAGAGGCCCAGCAGCTGCTGCTGGAGGCCCTCGTCGCCGGCGAGCGCGGCCATGGTGCCCGCGTGGACGACGCGGCCGTCGTCCATGACGGCGACCCGGTCCCCGAGCTGGCGCGCGAAGTTGAAGTTCTGCTCCACGAGCAGGATGGTGGTGTCGGTGCGCTTGAGCTCCCGGAAGGCCTCGACCATGTTCTGGATGATGGCCGGCGCCAGCCCCTTGCTGGGCTCGTCGATGAGCAGCAGCTTCCGGGGCTCGATGATGGCCCGGGCCACGGCGACCATCTGCTTCTGGCCGCCGGAGAGCAGCCCCGCGGGATGCTGCCAGAAGCGCTTCAGGGCCGGGAACAGCCCGAAGACCCACTCCAGGCGCTTGGGGTCGATGTCCTCCGGGCGCTTGGCGCCCCGGGCGGCCAGCAGCATGTTCTCGGCCACCGTGAGCTCCGCGAAGATCCCCATGTTCTCGGGCACGTACGAGATGCCTCGATGGGCGATCTCCGGCGTGCCCAGGGCGCCGAGGTCCTCGCCGTCGAACAGGACGCGGCCCGCGGAGGGGTGCCACAGCCCCATGATGGTGCGCAGGGTCGTGGTCTTGCCGGCGCCGTTGCGGCCCAGGAGGACCGTGAGCTCGCCATGGGCGACCTCGAGGTCGACGCCGTGCAGGATATGGTAGGCGCCGATGTGTGTGTGCACGGCTTCGAGTTTCAGGAGCGGCGTGCTCATTTGGCCACCTCCACGCCCAGGTAGGCTTCCTGCACGATGGGGGAGGCGATCACCGAGGCCGGATCGCCGTCGGCCACCAGCGCGCCGTTGTGCAGCACGATGATCCGGTCCGCCAGCTCGCGCACCACGTCCATCTTGTGCTCGACCAGCAGGATGGTCTTGTCGCGGCGGGCCTTGAGGGCGCGGATCAGGTCCAGGATCACGGGCACCTCGTCCACGCTCATGCCGGCGGTGGGCTCGTCGAACATGAACACGTCGGGCTCGAGGGCCATGAGGATGCCCACTTCGAGCTTGCGCTGGTCGCCGTGGGGCAGCGCGGCGGCGGCCATGTCGCGCTTGGCCGTGAGGGCCACGGTCTCCAGCACCTCCTCGGCGCGGCCGATGAGCTCGCGGTGGCTGTTCCAGATGCTCCAGAGGTTGAGGCCCAGCCCCGCCCGCGACTGCACCGCGAGCCGGATGTTCTCCAGCACGCTCAGGTTCGGGAAGAGGTTGGTGAGCTGGAAGGCGCGGCCGATGCCCCGGTGGCTGCGCTGCGCCGCGGAGCTGCCGCTGATGTCCTCGCCGTGCAGCAGGACGCGGCCGGCGGTGGCCTTGAGCTGCCCGGAGATGAGGTTGAAGTAGGTGGTCTTGCCCGCTCCGTTGGGGCCGACGATGGCCGTGAGGGAGCCCGGGGCGAAGCCGCAGGACACGGCGTCCACCGCCGTGTGCCCGCCGAAGCGGATGGTCAGTTCCTTGGTTTCAAGTGCGAACGTCATGATCTCTCGTGGGTGGGGGGCTGCGGAAGGCGGAGCAGGGTCCGGCCGCGCGTCCCGGAGGAACGCGCGGCCGGCGCGGACTGCTTCAGCGCTTGTTGCGGACCGGGATGTCCATCTCCTCGATCTTGATCTCGCGGACCAGCTCGGGGATGGCCCAGGCCACCTTGGGATCGACCTTGATCTTGAAGTGGTACATCGCCTGGAGGGCCTGGTGGTCCTCCTTCCGGAAGACCATCCGCCCCTTGGGGGTCTCGAAGGACATGCCCTCCATGGTGGCGATCAGCTTCTCGGTGTTCGTGTTCCCCCCGGTCTTCTTGAGGGCCTCCACCACCGCCATGCCGGCGCACATGCCGCCCGCGGTGAAGAAGTCCGGCGGCGTCTTGAACTGCTTCATGTGCTCCGCCACCAGCCACTTGTTGACCGGGTTCTTGGGGATCTCGTAGTAGTAGTAGGCGGCGCCTTCGAGGCCGGGGAAGGCCTTGTAGGCGGCCAGGGCCGGCAGGATGTTGCCGCCGGTGGCGATCTCGATGCCGTACCGCTTGGGGTCGAGGTCCGCGATCTTGAAGGGATTCCCGGCGCCGGCCCAGTTGATGAAGATGATCTTGCGGCCGGGCTTGCCCTTCAGGGCGTCGAAGAGGCGCTGGGCGCCGGCGGTGAAGTCCGTGGTGTTGGCGGGGAGGTACTCCTCATGGACCAGCTTGGCCTTCTTCAGGGCACCCTTGAACGCCTTCACGAAGTCGCGGCCGAAAGCGTAGTCCTGGGCCAGGGTCGCGATGGACACGCCCTGCTTGTCCAGGGCCACCGCATTGGAGATGGCGTCCTGCGAGGAGTTGCGGCCCGTGCGGAAGATGTAGCGGTTCCACTTGTCGCCGGTGATGGAGTCGGCCACGGCGGGCTCCACCAGCAGGATCTTCTTGTACTCCTCGGCCACGGGCAGCATGGCCAGGGCCACGCCGGAGCTGGTGGGACCGACGGCGATGTCGGCCTTGTCATCGGCGTAGGCGGAGGCGAGCTGGGCCTTGCCGACATCCGGCTTGCCCTGGCTGTCCTTCTCGATCACGACCAGCTTGCGGCCGTTGACCTTCATGGTGCCGCCGGTGGCGTAGCTCAGGCCCATCATCAGGCCCGTCTGGGTCTGCTTGGCGTAGGCCTCCAGGGTCCCGGTCTTGTCGTAGACGTGGGCGATCTTGATGTCCTGGGCGGACGCCACGGCGCCGAGCGAGAGCGCGGCGAGACCGGCCTTCAGCATCCGCGCGAGGGATCGCGCCTTGGTGTTCTGTCGCATGGAACCTCCTTGAGGCTAGAACCAGTAGTTCAGGTTGAGGCCGATCTGGCGCCAGTTCTCGCCAGCGACCGTGTTCGGGGTGGGTCCGAACGAGTATCCCGCGAGGAAGGGCGTGTACCGACCGCTCCGGTCGTTGTGGAGCTGGGTGAAGAAGAGCCCGATGAAGGCGCGCTTGGTCAGGGCGTAGTCGTAGCCGAGGTTCAGCTGCCGGGCGCCCGTATCGGAGCGGGAGGAGGTGTCGCCGGCCTTGGAGAAGGTGGCGTAGACCGCATGATCGCCCCAGGCGTAGGAGATGGGGACCTCGAAGACCGAGCGCTTGGCGGATTCGGAGGCCACGGTGCTCGTGGGCGTGCTGTAGACGGCGTTGTCGATGGAAGTGTTGTCGTAGACGACGCCGATCTTCAGGTTGAAGGGCAGCTTGTAGGAGAGGCCCAGGCGGACGGCCTGGAGGTCCTGGGGACCGGCGGCCGCGGCGGGATTGTACAGGCCGCCGTTCACCTTCTTGTCCAGGTAGCTGGCGGAAGCGGACCAGGGGCCCTTGTTGTAGCGGGCGCCGGCGTACACCGTGCCGCCATTGGTGTAGCTCCTGGCGTAGCCGGCGGTGCCCGGCGCCACGTACTTCAGCTCGTCGCCGTCGGGGTTCTTGCTGTAGGCCACGGAGAAGTCGAAGCCGCTGTAGTTGATCGAATTGAAGCGGATCACGTTCCTGGAGCGGGTGTTGCCCAGGGTGAAGAGGCTGCCCGCGCCCACGCCGGTCTTGGACAGGGGGGTCACCTGGTCCAGCATGTTGAAGGTGCCCAGGCCGTTGTCATCCCAGATCCGGTAGCTCTCGCCGGGGGCCTCGAGCGAGGGGGCGAGGTAGCCCACGGAGATGGTGTCCGTGTAGTAGAGGGTGGACTTGCCGAAGATCAGCGTGCCGTAGGGAGAGGAGATGCCGCCCCAGGTGTCGCCGTCCGCCCAGCCCGTGACGTTGCCGCTGTAGATGGTGGTGCCGGGGATGGCCGGATCGATGGGGCGGACATCGGCCTGGAAGCGGCTCTCGATGCGGAAGATCACGTTCCAGCCATCGGTGATCTTCGAAGTGCTCGTGACGATGAGGCGCGAGGTGTTGTCATCCACGCGGAACTCGCTGCCCATGCCGGGCCGCGCGGTGTTGGTCACCTCGGACTGCTTGGCGCCCACGGCCAGGAGGCCGCTGATGGAGATGTTGGTGGCGGCGCCGACCTGGAAACCCTGGCCCCAGCTGGGTAGGGCGGCGGCGGCGGAGACGGCAGCGACGGCTGCAAAGCGGATGTTCATGGTCCTTCCTTTGTGTGAGGGATGGGTTCTGGCGCTTAGGCCACCATCCACGGGTTTAGGGGTGGAAAGGCAAGGATTCAGACACCGGGCGGCCTAGACGCGCTCGAAGATGGCGGCGATGCCCTGGCCGCCGCCGATGCAGAGCGTGACGAGGGCATAGCGCCCGCCGATGCGATGGAGCTCGTAGATGGCCTTCACGGCGAGGATGGCCCCCGAGGCCCCGATGGGGTGTCCCAGGGCCACGGCGCCGCCGTTGGGGTTGGTCTTGGCGGGATCGAGCCCCAGGGCCTTCGCCACCGTGAGCGCCTGGGCCGCGAAGGCCTCGTTCGCCTCGATCACGTCCATGTCCTGGAGGGCGAGCCCGGCCTTGGCCAGGGCCTGCTGGACGGCGGGGATGGGGCCTTCGCCCATGTAGGAGGGATCCACGCCGCCCAGTCCCCAGCCCGCGACGCGGGCCATGGCCTTGAAGCCGCTGCGGGCAGCGAAGCCCCCCTCCGCCAGCACCAGGGCCGCGGCGCCGTCGTTGAGGCTGGAGGCGTTGCCGGCGGTGACCGTGCCGCCTTCGGGCTTGAAGGCCGGCTTCAGCTTGGCGAGGTCCGCCAGGCTCACGCCCTCGCGCGGGTGCTCGTCCCGGTCGAACACCACGGTCCCCTTCTTCGTCACCTGCTCGATGGGGAGGATCTGATCCTTGAACCGCCCCTCGGCGATGGCCTGGGCCGCGCGGCGGTGGGACTCCACCGAGAAGGCGTCCTGGTCTTCGCGGGTGATGCCCCACTTCACGGCCAGGTTCTCGGCGGTGATGCCCATGTGCATCCCCTGGAAGGGGTCCGTCAGGGCGCCCACCATCATGTCCAGGAGCCTGGTGTCGCCCATGCGGGCGCCCCAGCGGGCCTGGGGCATCAGGTAGCCGGCGCGGCTCATGGACTCCACGCCGCCGCCGAGGGTCACCTCGGCTTCGCCCAGGGCGATCTGCTGCGCCGCGTTCACCACCGCCTGCAGGCCCGAGCCGCAGAGGCGGTTCACACCCATGGCCTGGGACCCGTGGCTCATGCCGCCCTTCACGCAGGAGACGCGGGAGACGTACATGTCCTTGGGCTCGGTGTGGATGATGTGGCCGAAGAAGCCCTGGGACACGGCGCCGGGATCCACCCCCGCCCGCCGGATGGCCTCCTTCACCACCCGCTGCCCCAGGTCCGTGGGGGAGAAGTCCTTCAGGCCCCCGTTGTAGTCGCCGATGGCGGTTCGCACGCCGCTCAGCACCAGGATGTCGCGCTGGACGCCCATGGCTCGCTCCTTTCCGGCCCTAGGCCATGTGCATGCCGCCGTTGATGTTGAGGGTCGCGCCCGTCATGTAGCCGGCGAGTTCCGAGGCCAGGTAGACCACCAGGGCCCCGATCTCCTCGGGCTTGCCGAAGCGCTGCATGGGGATGGAGGTGCGGATGCCCTCGCGCACGTCCTCGCGGATGGCCATGACCATGTCGGTGCCGATGTAGCCCGGCGCGATGGCGTTCACGGTCACGCCCTTGGTGACCAGCTCCTGGGCGATGGCCTTCGTGAAGCCCAGGCAGCCGGCCTTGGCGGCGGAGTAGTTGGCCTGGCCCGCCTGGCCCTTCACGCCGTTCACGGAGGAGATGTTGATGATGCGCCCGAAGCCCCGCTCGGCCATGCCGGGCGAGATGGCATGCGTCACGTTGAAGAGGCTGGTGAGGTTGGTGGCGATCACCGCGTCCCACATGGCCCGGTCCATCTTCGGGAAGAACTTGTCGCGGGTGATGCCCGCGTTGTTCACCAGCACGTCGATGGGGCCGAGCGCCGCGGTGATGGCGGCGGCCATGGCGGCGCAGCCGGCCTCGTCCGTCACGTCCGCTTCGGCCACGAAGAAGTCGAAGCCCAGGGCCTTCTGGGCGGCCAGCCACTCATCCTTGGGGGGGAAGCCGGGCAGGCAGTTGGCGGCGACGCGATAGCCTTCCTTGGCCAGGGCCTGGCAGATGGCCGTGCCGAGTCCGCCCATGGCGCCGGTCACGAGAGCAACCTTCTTGGTCATGTCTGTGGTCCTTCAGGGGAACGCCTGACCTCGGTCAGACGGTGTGGGAAGAGAAGGGAGATGGCCCTCCCGCCGGGACGGGCCGTGGTCCGGAACCGGCCCTGCGGAGGGGCGCCGGCGGGGAGGGTGAGAAGTGATTCCGGCCTCCGCCGGCTCCGGGTGATCGCTCCGGCGCGCAGCCCGGCCGGGTCGCCCAGGGGGGACCCCGCTCCGTACGCCTTGACGCCTACGTGCATTCGGTTGTCCATAAGAAGTGAATCAGCTCTCATCTGATTACGCCGGTTCATCGCCCACCACAAGAGAGAATCTTTAGCCCTGATTGATTCCGAGTGAAACGATTTGTCGGCTATTTATTAAAATAATTTATGATATACAATTATCAGCCTTTGTTGATGAACGAATCATTTCTCATCATCCCGCAGGCCCCAGGCAGGGGAACCTCGCCCCGCCCGGGCGGGGTCGGGGGGCCGTGCACAGAACCTGGGCGCTCCAGCCATCGGCCACCGCTGCTCCATCAAAGGGGTTTGCGCCTTCAGAAGCAACCAGGATGCCAGGGGACCCCTCGCCTCAAGCCTCGCCTGCGCAACCTTTAGAGTCGCCGATGCCGGATGGCAGGCATCCCACCAGTCCACAATCGGAGACGCATCTCGATTCGGAGACGATGAAGGGTGCGCGGAGGGATGCAGCTACTCTCTGGTAGGTTTCGAGAGCGCCTGGACCAAAGCCCATCATCCAGCCGTGTTCTTTGCCTTGGTCATCAGAATCAGGGGGCTTCCACCCGGCCCATGCCCACCTGGGAGATGCCAGGCGGCACCGTCTGGTGGTGTTCGAAGATGTGATGGGGTGAGGCGGGCATCCAAGGGCCAGTAAGCCCCCCGGATCCCTGGGCTCACCAATTCCCCAAGTGCGGATGGTGCATGAGGGGGCATCCCGTATTGCACCTACAGCCCTGGCATTCCGGATATGTAGCGCCAGGAGGGAGCCGCACCTCGAACCCCGCGCCGCCGTTTCTCCAGGGGTTTCGCTCCTACCTGACTGTCGCTTTGCGTCATTCGAGGCTTTCAAAGGTCATCTGGCCAATGGGCATGACACCCTCAGTTTCGAGAGATCGAGTAGACAAAGTTTGTCGCAATCCCCCTCCGTGGGGGGCCCCGCCAAGGAGGGAGCCAAAAGAATCCGTGGCCTGCTCTCTCGAACCTCGCAAGGTAAGAATCTCGAGGAGAGTCGGGATACCGCAGGTCTGGGCCACGAATCGACTGCGCGATTGTCGCTCTCATCCGCACTGTTCAGCACCGCCGAATCGGCACCGAGTTCCGGCGATGCCCCCTCGATGGGAATTGGGCGTTCCCCGCCCCGGGCGGAAGTAGCTGCTTCGTATTAAACACGAAGGACCAGGCTGATCGGCCTAGTCCTCGTTGCTTGCTGTTGCTGGCTCCGGAGGAGGGATTTGAACCCGTTGCCGGCATCCACTCGCGCTTCTTCCGCTCCGGCAGCGCCTCTGCGCTGCCTCCACGGCGCGCTCGCGGGCCGGCTGCCACTCGGGCGTTCGAACCCGCCGACTCTCCACCCAAAAAGCAATGAGGTCCCAACGGGACCTCATTGCTTTTTGGCTCCGGAGGAGGGATTTGAACCCCCGACCTAGTGATTAACAGTCACCCGCTCTGACCCCTGAGCTACTCCGGAAAGGGCGAAGGTCCATTCTACCGGAGGCGGGCCTAGATTCAAGCGGGGAGCGACGGGACCTGTGATCCCGGTCGCGGAGCCCTAGTTCTTCTGGAGTTCCATGAGGATCTGGCGGGCGGCTGCCTTGAGGGTCTCGATGACGCCGGTGCCCTGGCTGGCCACGGCCTCGATCATGGGCTCGCCCCGGAAGCGGAGCAGGCGCTCCATCTCGGGCACGGGCACGGCAGAGGGCATGTCGCGCTTGTTCAGCTGGAGGACGTAGGGGATCGACCGAACGTCGAAGCCATTCTCCTTGAGGTTGGTGGCCAGGTTCGCGATGGACTCGATGTTGGCCTCCATGCGCGCCTTCTGGCTGTCAGCCACGAAGATGATGCCGTCGCACCCGCGGAGGATGAGCTTGCGGCTGGCGTCGTAGAAGACCTGGCCGGGCACGGTGTAGAGGTGGAAGCGCACCTTGAAGCCCTTGACCATGCCCATGTCCAGCGGCAGAAAATCGAAGAAGAGCGTGCGGTCCGTCTCGGTGGCGAGGCTGACGAGCTTACCCTTCTTGTCCGGGTTGGCCTGCTCGTAGATCCACTGGATGTTCGTCGTCTTCCCGCAGAGGCCGGGCCCGTAGTAGACGATCTTGCAGTTGATCTCGCGGGACGCGTAGTTGATGAAGGTCATGTGGCGGCCCCGGTGTCAGTCGCCGAAGAGCCGGTCGATGTCTTCGTCCGTGATCTCCGAGAAGGGGCTCTCGAAGCGGTTGCCGCCGTCGGATTCCTTCTGCGCGCGCTGCTCGACCTGGTCGAAGATCTCCTGCAGCTCCTTGCTGGCCTTCTTCACGCGCAGGCGCACCAGCGCGAGGCTGGAGTTCTGGTCGAAGATCACCACCAGGATCCCGCGCTTGCCCACGATGGAGATGTGCAGGTTGTCCTTCTCGCCCTCGTGGAAGAGGAGGCTGAACTCCTTCTCGCCGATGAGCTTCGCCAGGCCGTCCGTGGCGGCCACGTTGCCGGCGGTGAGGGAGGCGAGGCTGGTGGCGTCGATGCTCTTCACGTCGCCGGCGGCGGCGATCTGCTGGCCGTTCTTGTCCACCAGGAACACCACCTTGGCGGAGGCGTCCTTCTGGAGGCGGCCGATGATCTCGTGGAGGAGTTTGTACTCCTCCTCGAACATGATGAGATCAAGCTTTGCCACAAGAACCTCCGCCGGGACTGCTATCTGTGAGGATAGCACTGTTCAGTAGGCCCCCGACCCGGCTCCCCCCTGAATCACCGCCACGGAGGCGGAAAGCCCCAGGCGCGTGGCCCCGGCCAGGACCATGGCCAGCGCACCCTCATAGGTGCGGATGCCGCCGGAGGCCTTCACGCCCATGCCCGTGCCCACGGTCCGGCGCATGAGGGCCACGTCGGCCTCGGTGGCGCCCCCGGTGGAGAAGCCCGTGGAGGTCTTCACGAAGTCGAGGCCCGCTTCCAGGGCCAGGCTGGAGGCCCGCTCCTTCTCCCCGTCCGTGAGGAGGCAGGTCTCCAGGATCACCTTGAGCACCGTGGGCGCGGGAACAGCGGCCCTCAGGCCCTCCAGGTCCCGCCGCATCGTCTCCCAGTCGCCGCCCTTGGCCGCGCCGATGGCCAGCACCATGTCCACCTCCTGCGCCCCGTCCGCCACGGCAACTTCCGCCTCGTGGGCCTTGGCGCGGAGGGAGGAGGCCCCCAGGGGGAAGCCCACCACGGTGCAGGTGCGCACGGCGCTGCCCTTCAGGAGGGAGGCGGCCAGGGGCACCCAGAGCGGGTTCACGCAGACCGAGGCGAAGCCGTGCTTCAGGGCCTCGGCGCAGAGGGCCTCCACCTGGGCCCCGGTGGCCTCGGCCTTCAGCAGGGTGTGGTCGATGAGGGGGGCCAGGTCCCAGGGCCCCGCAGGCAGAGCCGCCTGAGCCGTGGTCCGGTGATGGAGCCCTGTAGAGTCCCTCAGAAGGCAGGCCCCCTCCACGCACCCCAGGAGCTGGGGCCGGCGGCCTGCGGGGATGGGCTGGAGGCGGGCGCGAATCTCTGCGGTGAGGTCGAGGAGCGGATCGATCATGGGTTCCATGATGGCCCCGGGGCGACCCGCCGGAAAGCCGTACGCGAAAAAGCGGGCCGGAGCCCGCTTTTTCGTGGATCGGTGGAGCGTGTTACTTCTTGGCGGCGGGGGCGGCAGGAGCGGCGGGCTCAGCCTTCTTCTCGGCCTTCTTGGCAGCCTTCTTGGCCTTCTTCTCGGCCTTGGGAGCGGCCTCGGCCTTCTTCTCCTCGGCGGTCATGGCCTTCTTGGCCTCGGCCTTCTTCTCAGCCTTCTTCTCGGCCTTCTTCTCAGCCTTGGGCTCGGCCTTCTTCTCGGCCTTCTTCTCCTCGGCGGTCACGGCCTTCTTCTCGGCGGCGGGAGCGGCGGGCTCGGCCTTCTTGGCAGCCTTCTTCGCCTTCTTGGCCTTCTTCTCAGCCTTGGGAGCGGCCTCAGCCTTCTTCTCCTCGGCGGTCATGGCCTTCTTCTCGGCGGCAGGGGCGGCGGGCTCGGCCTTCTTCTCGGCCTTCTTGTGGTGCTTCTTGGCCTTCTTCTCGGCCTTGGGGGCGTCAGCCTTCTTCTCGTCGGCCTTCTTCTCCTCGGCGGTCAGAGCCTTCTTGGCCTCGGCCTTCTTCTCCGCCTTCTTCTCTTCCTTCTTGGGCTCGGCCTTCTTCTCGGCCTTCTTCTCCTCGGCGGTCATGGCCTTCTTGGCCTCGGCCTTCTTCTCAGCCTTCTTCTCTTCCTTCTTGGGCTCGGCCTTCTTCTCGGCCTTCTTCTCCTCGGCGGTCAGGGCCTTCTTGGCCTCTTCCTTCTTGGGCTCGGCCTTCTTCTCAGCCTTCTTCTCGGCCTTCTTGGTCTCGACCTTCTTCGCCTCGGGCTTCTTCGCCTCTTCCGCGAAGACGGGGCTGATCAGAGCGGCGGCGACGAGCAGCGCAGCAAGCTTCTTCATGGGGATTCTCCCTGGGTTGATCCGGCACGGCCGGAAGTGAACCCAAGGAAGCACGATCCGAGCCAACATTTAATTATTGAAAATGATGGTTTTGGATTTTGAAAATGGAACTGTTCGGCGTTGCGTTCTGCAACCTGTCGCAGCCTGCGACGGCCCGGCGGCTCTACTCGCCTTCGTGGAGCCCGTACCGCTTCAGCTTCCGGTACAGGGTGGTGCGGTCCACCCCCAGGATCTCCGCGATGCGCTGTTTTTCCTTGTGGCGCCCCACCAGGATCTGGATGTAGCGGCGCTCCAGCTCGTCGAGGGAGGGCCAGTCCTCGATCAGGGCCGGCATCCCTTCGCAGGGTTCCGGCCGCAGGAGGGCGCGCTTGAGCACGTCGGCCTGGATCTTGGCCGGCAGGTCGTCCACCGTGATCTCCCGGCCCCGGCTCAGCTGGGTGAGGTTCTCCACGGCGTTGCTCAGCTCCCGCACGTTGCCGGGCCAGGAATAGGCCTCCAGGACCTTCCGGGCCTCAGGATGCAGGCGGTAGGTCTGCTGGTCCTTCGAGCCGAACTCCGCCAGGAAGTGGTCCAGCAGGGCGTCCACGTCGTCCCCCCGCTCACGCAGGGGCGGCACGGCCAGTTCCACGACGCTGAGCCGGTAGTAGAGGTCCTCGCGGAAGGTTCCGGCCTTCACCATCTGCTGGAGGTCCCGGTTGGTGGCGGCGATGACCCGGGTGTCCACCTTGATGGTCTTGTTGCCGCCCACCCGGCGGATCTCCTGTTCCTGCAGCACCCGCAGCAGGCGCACCTGGAAGCTGGGGCTGGTCTCGCCGATCTCGTCGAGGAAGATGGTGCCGCCGGAAGCCTCCTCGAAGAGGCCTGGCTTCTCGCCCACGGCGCCGGTGAAGGAGCCCTTCACATGCCCGAAGAGCTCGGATTCCAGCAGGGTCTCTGTGAGGGCGCCGCAGTTCACGGCCACGAAGGCGCGGTCCCGGCGGTCGCTGGAGAGGTGGATGCTGCGGGCCACCAGCTCCTTGCCCGTGCCGCTCTCCCCGGTGATGAGCACCGTGGCCCGGCTGTTCTGGAGGCTGGCGATGGTCTTGTAGACGGCCATCATCTTCGGGCTGGAGCCGATCATGAGGCTCCGCTTGGTCTTGGGCGAGGCATCCGGCGGCTCCCCCTGCCCGGCGGACTGCCGACGCGCGAGGGCCCGGGTCACCAGGGCCTTCAGTTCCTCGTTGTTCCAGGGCTTGCTGAGGAAGTCGAAAGCGCCCTCCCGCACGGCCTCGATGGCGGTCTCCAGGGTGCCGAAGCCCGACAGCAGGATGGTGTCCACCCCCAGGGGCTTGGCCTCCCGCAGCAGGTCCAGGCCATCCTTCTTGGCCTCCAGGTTGATGTCCGAGAGCAGCAGGTCGAAGGAGCCGCCCCGCAGCAGCTCGATGGCGCGGTCAGGGTGCGTGGCCTTGGCGACCTCGAGGCCCATGGTCCCCAGCAGCTCCTCCAGGAACTCGCAGGTCTCCTTGCTGTCGTCCACCACGAGGACCCGGGCCATCGCCACCCCCTTCAAGAAGGTATCCCACCTGGCCACACCGAGGCTCCTGGCGTATCCTCAGCCCATCCCATCCTCGGAGATTTCCATGCGAACCCTTCTGACTCTTGCCATCGGAGCACTTCTTTCCGCGACCAGCCTCCTGGCGGGCGACCTCACCATCACCTCCCAGGTCACGGGCAAGGGCGCCATGGCCAAGGACGGCTCCCAGGTCCAGTACCTCAGCGCCACCCGGATGCGGATCAATCACGCCGGCTCGAAGCTCGACAGCCTGGTGGACTACGGCCACGAGGTGATCTACAGCATCGACCACGGCAAGAAGACCATCACCAAGCTCACCTTCAAGGACATGGCGGAGACCATGCAGGCCCTGGAGGACCAGATGGCCGGCATGCCCGAGATGGTCACGAAGATGATGTTCGGCGACGTGTCCGAGGTGAAGGTCGAGCAGCTGGGAACGGACACGGTGCTGGGCCGCCCCTGCAAGAAGGTGCGCATCACCCTCGGCAAGATGGTGGAGGACCTGAGCATCGATCCCTCCCTCCAGTTCCCCGTCAAGGACTACGCCAAGTCCATGGCCATGCTGAACCGCGTGCCCGGTCCCATGGGCGCCCTCTTCAAGCGGGTCTATCAGGAGACGGCCAAGCTCAAGGGCGTGCCCCTCAGGACCCACATCAGCGGCCTCCTGGGCACGGACGTGACCACCGAGGCCACGGCGGTGTCCATGGCGCCCATCCCCGAGAGCACCTGGGCCCTGCCCGCGGGCTACACCATGAAGGATGGCGGCAAGGAGATGAAGGACGCCGCGAAGGGGAGGCGGTAGACTGGGCGGGGCCCCCTGGCGATCCGTCGGCGGGCCCCTTCCTTGCGGAATCCCCATGAGCGCCCAACCCTCCTTCGACGATGGCCTGGACCGGCTGGAGTCCCTGGTGCAGCAGCTGGAATCCGGCAGCCTCAGCCTGGAGGAGGCGCTGGCCCGCTTCGAGGAAGGCGTCCAGCTCAGCCAGGCCCTCCAGAAGCAGCTGGCGGAAGCCCAGCGCAAGGTGGAGGTCCTCAAGGCGGGCCTGGGCGGCGAGTACCGGGCCGAACCCCTGGATGAAGGCGGGGAAGGCCGATGAGCGAACCCACCGAGCAGGTCCGGGCGGATCTGGACCGCCTGCTTCCCCTGCTGGATGCCGCCCTCACGGCCCCCTTCCGGCAGGGCGAGGCCGTCCGCCTGGGCGAGGCCGTGCGCTACAGCCTCGAGGCCGGAGGCAAGCGCGTGCGGCCGGTGCTGTGCATCCTGGCGGCTGAGGCTGTGGGCGGAACGGCCGCGCAGGCCCTCCCCGGCGCCCTGGCCCTGGAGTACGTCCACACCTATTCCCTCATCCATGACGATCTGCCCGCCATGGACGATGACGACCTCCGCCGGGGCCGGCCCACCAACCACAAGGTCTTCGGCGAGGGGCACGCCATCCTGGCCGGGGACGCCCTGCTCACGGAAGCCTTCGGCGTGCTGGCCGCCGCGGACCTGGAGCCCGTCCGCCGGGCCGAGGCCCTGGCCCTGCTGGCGGAAGGCTCCGGCTGGCGCGGCATGGCCGGCGGCCAGGCCCTCGACCTCGAGGGCGAGAAGCTGGACCACTACGATCTGGACCACCTGCGCCTCATCCACCGCCTCAAGACCGGCGCCCTCCTGCGGACCTCCCTGGAGATCGGAGCCGTCCTGGGCGGCGCCGATCCCGCGGGGCGGGCCGCCCTCCGCGCCTACGGCGAGGCCATCGGCCTCGCCTTCCAGATCCAGGACGACATCCTGGACGCCACCGCCACCGAGGCCGACCTGGGCAAGCGCGCCGGGAAGGATGCGGGCAGGGGTAAGATCACCTACCCTTCCCTCCTGGGCCTGGACGGTGCCCGCAAAGCCCTGAGTGAAGCGACCGAGAACGCCTTATGCCACCTAGCAACCCTTCCCAATCGCACGTCCTTGGCAGCCTGGGCCCGGTATCTGGCCCAGCGGGCGAAGTAGGCGTCCAGGTGGAGCCCTCCACCAACCCCTACCCCCTGCTGGATTCCCTGGCCGCCCCCCAGCAGATCCGCCACTTCACCCCGGAGCAGCTCCAGCAGCTCGCGGACGAGGTGCGGGCCTTCATCATCGCCTCCGTGTCCGAGACCGGCGGCCACTTCAGCTCCAACCTGGGCACGGTGGAGCTGACCGTGGCCCTCTTCAACCACTTCGACTTCCTCCAGGACCGCATCGTGTGGGACGTGGGCCACCAGGCCTACCCGCACAAGATCCTCACGGGCCGCAAGGACCGCTTCTCCACGTTGCGCCAGCACCACGGCCTCTCGGGCTTCCTCAAGCGGGACGAGAGCCCCTACGACCACTTCGGCGCCGGCCACGCCAGCACCAGCATCTCCGCCGTGCTGGGCATGGCCAAGGCCCGGGACCTCCAGAAGCAGGACCACGCCTGCATCGCCGTCATCGGCGACGGCTCCATGACCGCCGGCATGGCCTTCGAGGGCCTCAACCAGGCCGGCTACCTGGAGACGAAGAAGTTCCTGGTGATCCTCAACGACAACGACATGAGCATCAACCCCAATGTGGGCTCGCTGCAGGGCTACCTGAACCAGATCATGTCGGGCCAGTACTACCAGCGCTGGCGGGACCGCATCGAGCACGCCATCAAGGCCATCCCCCTGGAGGGCCTCAGCAAGGGCGTGGCCAAGGCCGCCAAGTGGAGCGAGGAGAGCATCAAGCGGCTGATGGTGCCGGGCCTGCTCTTCGAGGACCTGGGCTTCCGCTACCTGGGGCCCATCAACGGCCACGACGTGAACGCTGTCTCCAAGGCCCTGGCCGAGGCCAAGGAGAAGATGAAGGATGGCCCGGTGCTGCTGCACGTGCAGACCAAGAAGGGCTTCGGCTACGAGCCCGCCGTGCAGGATCCCCTGAAGTGGCACGGCGTGACCGCCTTCGACCCGGAGTCCGGCGAGATCATCAAGGTGCAGGCGGATCCGGCCAAGCCCGCGCCCCCCAGCTACACCAACGTCTTCGGCAAGGCCATGGTGGAGCTGGCGCGGAACGACGCCAGGATCGTGGGCATCACGGCCGCCATGCTGGACGGCACGGGCCTGAACCTGTTCCAGAAGGCCTTCCCGGACCGCTGCTTCGACGTGGGCATCGCCGAGCAGCACGCCGTCACCTTCGCCGCGGGCCTGGCGGCCCAGGGCATGCGCCCCGTGGCGGCCATCTACAGCACCTTCCTGCAGCGCGGCTTCGACCAGGTGGCCCACGACGTCTGCATCCAGGACCTGCCCGTGACCTTCGCGCTGGATCGCGCCGGCATCGTGGGCGCCGACGGCCCCACCCACCACGGCCTCTACGACCTGGCCTTCCTGCGCTGCCTGCCCAACATCATCCTCATGGCGCCGAAGGACGAGAACGAGCTGCGGCGCATGCTCATGACCGCCCTCTACTGCGGCCATCCCGCCGCCCTCCGCTATCCCCGGGGCAATGGCCTCGGCGTGGCGCTGGAGGAGCCCATCACGGCGCTCCCCGTGGGCAAGGGCGAGCTGCTGCGCGAGGGGACGGACCTGCTGCTCTGCGCCCTGGGCGCCATGGTGGAGCCCGCCCGGCGGATCGCGGACACCCTGGCCGCCGAAGGCATCTCCTGCGCCGTCATCAACGCCCGCTTCGTGAAGCCCCTCGACGCGGCCCTCATCCATGCCTGGGCGGACCGGTGCCGGGCTGTCGTCACGCTGGAGGAGGGCTGCGCGCCGGCCGGCTTCGGCGGCGCCGTGGCCGAGTCCCTGGCCGATGCGGGGCTCATCCGCCCCCTGCTCCGCTGCGCCGTTGCCGACCATCTGGTCCACCACGGGGATCCCAAGCGGCTGCTGGATGAGGAGGGCCTCAGCCCCGCGGCCCTCGAAGGCAGGATCCGGGAATTCTTCAGCAACATCTAAGTAAAACCTTGCGAAAAACGCCGGGAATTCCTATGGTTGGTCCCAACCCGCCGTGGCAGCGCGTTCTTTTCCCGAGGCTCTCGTGAGGTCATACCCTATCCACGCGTCCATCCTGGGCGCCCTGCTCTGCCTCACGGCCATGACCGGCTCCGCCCAGGCCTGGGATGCCGCCGGCAAGGCCGCGAGCTGGGCCAAGCAGGACAAGGACGACTCCTTCACCTTCTACGACGGCGCGGGCCGGGCCCTGCGCACCTGGGTGCGGGACGGCGGCCTCCTGGGGTCGCTCCCCATCGGCAAGATCGACGAGGAGCCCGACCGCTGGGTGATCGACCCCCGCAACGCCGCGTGGGTGGCGCACGGCACCACCCTCACCCACCTGGAGCGGAGCGGGCGCGCCATGGGCAGCGTGAAGCTGCCGGCCGAGGTCGGCGATGTCTGCTGGGATGCCGTGGGCATGATCCTCTCCTATCGCGCCCCCGAGCCCTACCTGGAGAAGCGGGACTACCGCAACGGGGAGGTCATCTGGTCCTTCGGCACCAAGCCCGCGAAAAAGGATGGCCCCGCCCCCCAGAACCGGCGCCCCATCGCGCTGGACGACAGCGGCAACGTCCTGATGGCGGACGGATCCTCCCTGAACCTCAGCGTCCTGGACGCCAACACCGGCAAGAAATTCGGGGAGACCGCCCTGCGCCTCCAGGAGACCCTGGCCCCGGCCCTGGAGGGAAACGTCCTGGACCGCGGCCCCCTGGCCGTGTGGGTGGGCAAGGGCGTGGTCTTCGCCGCCCTGAAGGCCGCCCAGGTGCCGGCGGCCCAGCGGGGCGCCATGCAGGGCCTCGTCCTGGCGAGGCTGGACCTGCCCCACACGAGCGTCGAGTTCCTTCCCACGGGGCTGGATGACAGCCACATCCTCGTGGGCGTCCTCGATTCCGATGCGGTGTTCGTCAACCCCAAGGGCGGGCTGATGCTGGTGAAGGTCAAGTAGCCCTCACCGGGCCCTCACCGAGCCTGGTTCAGCACCCGCTCGCGGTCCAGGTAGGGGATGGTGCGCCAGGCGTTGGGAACCGCCGGGTTCAGCGCGGGCCGGGCCAGCACGTGGGCCAGGATGAGGTTGCGCTGGGATGCCTCGGTGACCAGGTCCGGCTGGCCCTTGAAGCCGATGGCCTCCATGTAGCCGCCCCCGCCCCGCAGCCGGTACGTGGTCAGGGCCAGGGTGAAGGTCTGTCCGGGCTTCACCGGCTGGCCCTGGAAGCTGAGGCCGGCCACCCGGCTACCGGCGGGCTTGCCCAGGTCCAGCGCGTAGGCCACGCCGTCCACCACGTCGAAGTCGTGGAGGGGGACGTCGCGGTTGTAGAGCTCCGGCTCCCAGCTGTAGGTGTAGTGCCGCGCCGCGTGCTCCAGGTAGGCCTTGAGCTGGGCGCCGGTGATGCGGATGCGCGCCACCCGGTTCTCGTAGGGCGACAGGGCATAGAACTGCCGCACGCTGGTGGGGCCCTTGGGGATGAAGAGGCGGGCGCCGGGGCTGGCCGCCGCGGAGAGCTGGGCCCCCGTGGCCTGGCGCTGCACCTGGTGGATGAGCTGCATGAGGGGCGTGTCCTCCATGCGCGCCCAGCGGCTGTCCAGGTCCACCAGCAGGTTGGTGGCCGCCGTGTCCAGGTAGCGGTCCGTGGCGGCGCGCAGCTCCGCGGTGAGGCTCAGCACCTCCGGGTCCACGGGCGTGTCGGTCTCGGGCCGGATGAGCCGTCCCTGGCTGGCGACCACGCGCCAGCGGCCCTTCTCCCGGCGGAGGTTCAGGTCCACCACCGCCAGGGCCCGCCCGTGGGCCTGGGCCTGGAGAATGGGGATGCCCTTGTGCTCGGTCTGGATGGCCTGGTGCGTGTGACCCGTGAGGATGGCGTCCAGGCCGGGCACCTGGTCCGCCAGGCGGAGCGCCTCGTCCTCGTCGCCCTCCCGGCCGTCCACCTTCCCGAGGCCCGAGTGGACCAGGGCCACCACCACGTCAGCCTTCTCCTTCTCCCGGAGGCGCGGCACCCATTCCCGGGCGGCGGCCACGATGTCCCGGAAGGTCAGGCCCGCCGTATCGCGCGGATCGGCCAGGGCCGCCGTCCGCGGCGTGGTGAAGCCCACCAGGGCCACCCGCACCCCGCCCACCGACACCAGGGCATGGGCAGGAAAGGCCGGGGCGCCCTTGGCCGTCAGGGTGTTCGCGGACAGGAAGGGGAACTTCGCCTGGCCCTCGACCTCGCGCAGCAGGTCGAGGCCGAAGTCGTACTCGTGGTTGCCCACGGCCATGGCCGAATAGCCCAAAGCGTTCATGATGGCCACGCTCGGTTCCGGCAGGTCCCGGCGCAACGTGTTCCGGACATAGTTGATGGGCTCGCCCTGGATCGTGTCGCCGCAGTCCACCAGGATCGTGTCCGGGTTCAGGGCCTTCTGGCGGCGGATCAGCGTGGCAAGCTTCGCCCAGCCCTGGTTCGCGGGCTGGAGGGTGAAGGTGTCCTCGGCCATCACGCGGCCGTGCAGGTCTGTCGTTCCAAGAATCTGAATCCGGGCCTCTTGGCCCTGGAGGCCCAGGGCGATCAACAGGATCCAGAACCAATGCCGCATGCCGCCTCCGGGACCGGCCGCCAACCCGTGGTTGGATGGGACCGCCTTCAAGGGTAAACTTTCCCTTCACCCAAGGATGCCCCCTCTTTCGGAGCCCCCCCATGCAAGAAGTCCAGATCAAGGCCCCCAAGCACGAATTCACGCTGCTCTGTGATGACATCCGCCAGGAGATGGGCGGCAAGACCTCGCTGATGGGCCTGTACGACCACCACATCGTGGTGCCCCAGGTGCCCTTCACCCTGCCCAAGGTGTGCTTCTACACCCGCTTCTCCCGCATGGACGGCCAGTTCAAGTTCGGCTTCTCCATCGTGAGCCCCACCGGCGACCGCAAGGACGTGATCCGCGACAGCGACGTGCAGATCCCCGACGGCGCCAAGGAAGGCACCTTCAACGTCATCGCGGCCCCCTTCGAGGTGACCGCCGAGGGTGTCTACGAAGTGATCATCGCCCTCACCAAGGGCGCCGACCGCTTCGAGTACGTCTACAAGTTCGCCATCTCCGACGCCAGCCGCCTCCAGGCCGAGTACGAGAAGGCCATGACCGAGGCCCAGGCCGGCCAGGGCGCGAACTAAAAGATTGCTATCGGCTGTCAGCCATCAGCGCGGCGCCCCGGTGGGGCGCCGTTGCTTTTAGACTGAGAGCTGACAGCTGATGGCTGAGAGCCCCATGAACGACCGCTACGCCAAGCAACGCATCTTTCTCGGCCGCGAGGCCGATGACGCTTTGCGTACCAAGCGCGTGGCCGTGCTGGGCCTCGGGGCCCTGGGCTCGGTCATCGCGCCCTGGCTTGCCCGGGCCGGCGTAGGCCACCTCACCCTCATCGACCGGGACCTGGTGGAGGCGAGCAACCTCCAGCGCCAGCTCCTCTACGGCGAATCAGATCTGGGCCAACCCAAGGCCGAAGTGGCCGCGAAGCGGCTTCACGAAGCCAACTCGGGCATCGAATTGGTTCCGGTGGTGGCCGACCTCACCAGCGGCAACGCCCGGGAGCTGCTGTCGGGCTTCGACCTCATCTGCGATGGCACGGACAACTTCGAGGCCCGCTTCCTCATCAACGATGTGGCCATCCTCACGGGCACGCCCTGGATCTATGCCGGCGCCATCGGCGGCGAGGGGGTCGTCTGGCCCCTGAACCCGCCGCGCACCCCCTGCCTGCGCTGCCTCATCGAGGAGCCCCCCGCCGGCGGCGACGTGGACACCTGCGACAGCGCCGGGGTGCTGGGCCCCGCCGTGGGCGTCATCGCCAGCTGGGCGGCCCTGGAGGCCCTCAAGGTGCTCACGGGGAAGGAGCCCCATGCCGACCTCGCCCGCTTCGACTTCTGGCACGACGAGCGCCAGTTCCTGAAGCCCCCGAAGACCCGCTGCCGCTTCTGCACGGGGAAGGTCACGGAGTTCCTGGACGCCCGCTGGACCCTCAAGGCCAGTGCCCTCTGTGGCCTCGAGGGCGTGCAGATCCGCGTGAACCCGCCCGGGAAGTTGGATCTCGCCGCCCTGAAGCCGCGCCTGGAGGCCCGCACCCGCAGCCCCTGGAAGCAGGCGGGCCTCATGCTCAAGGGCCAGGAGGGCCCCGACGAGATCACCCTCTTCGCCGACGGCCGCGCCCTCGTCCACGGCCCCATGACCCCCGAGCGGGCCCGCAGTTGGTACACCGAAGTCATCGGATGCTGATGGTTTGGGAACACCCCTCGATGAAAGATGTCAATAAGCGGAGGAAAACAGAGGGGCGGAGGAAAGCTGAGAAATAAAGTCAGCGGCATTCTCCGCTTTCCTCAGCTCCTCTGCATATCTCCGCTTTCAAAATTTCGTATCTCTGATGGACAGGTGATGACGCCATGCTGAAAGTGCTCCTCTTGGTATCGCCTGTGGCGATACGCAAGACCTCACCACCCAGCCATGATTCCCCTCTCAATCAGGTGAATTCTTGATCGTCCATTCCCCCCTCAAGGTCGTTCTGGCCTCCCGGAACGCCGGCAAGCTGCGCGAGTTTTCCGAGTTGCTGCCTGAAGTCCGCTTCGTCCTCTGGCCCGCTAACGCCCAAGAGCTCCCGGAAACCGGAGCCTTTTTCCAGGACAACGCCCTGCAGAAGGCAGAGGGCGCCCGGGCCTGGTGGCGGGAGCACGGCCCAGAGGCCGTGGACGGCGTGCTGGCGGACGATTCGGGCCTCTGCGTGGACGCGCTCTGGGGTGGCCCGGGCGTGCTCTCGGCCCGCTTCGCACCGGACCTGCCCGACTACCGCGACAAGAACCGCCGCCTGCTGGCCATGGTGCCTGAGGGCGCGGACCGCTCGGCTCGGTTCGTGTGCGTGCTGGCCTACGTGCCCTTCCATGGCGAGCCCCTCACCGCCAGCGGCGCCGTGGAGGGCTCCCTGGCCTTCGACCACCGCGGGAACGGCGGGTTCGGCTACGATCCCATCTTCATCCCCGATGGCTTCGACCAAACCTTCGGCGAGCTGCCGTCGGAGACCAAGCACACCCTCAGCCACCGCGCCCGGGCCTGCGCGGCCCTGCGCGAGCGGCTGGCCCAGGGTCGGCGCTGACATGGGCGGTCCGGGATGGAAGCGTGACCCCCGCACCTGGCTGGCCATCGCGGGCGTGCTGCTGCTGTGGGCTTCGGCCTTCGCGGGCATCCGCGCGGGGCTGCGGATCACGCCGGCGGGCCGCCCCGGCACGGATGGCTACGGCCCCGGCGAGCTGGCCCTGCTGCGGTTCGGCACGGCCTCGGCAGCCCTGGCCGTGTACGGACTGGCGACGCGGATGCGCCTGCCTGAGCCCGCCGAGCTTCCGCGCATCGCCCTGGCGGGATTCCTGGGCATCAGTGTCTACCACGTGGCCCTCAACTTCGGCGAGGTGACGGTCCAGGCGGGGGCGGCCTCCCTGCTCATCTCCGCCGGCCCTGTGTTCACGGCCCTGCTCTCCGCCCTGTTCCTGGGCGAGCGCCTCACCCGGATCGGATGGACCGGCATCTTCGTGGCCTTCGCGGGCGTGGCCCTCATCGCCCTCAGCGGCGGCCGGGGGCTGCGCTTCACCCCCGGGGCCCTGCTCATCCTGCTGGCCGCGGCCGCCGCCGCGGTCTTCTCCATCCTGTCCAAGCGGGCGCTCCGGCGCCATGCGGCCCTCGAGTTCACCAGCTACACCATCTGGGCGGGCACCCTGCCCATGCTGGTCTTCCTGCCGGGACTCCTCCGCCAGGCCCCCCAGGCCGCGCTTCCGGCCACCCTCGCCGGGGCCTACCTGGGCCTCTTCCCCGCCGCCATCGCCTACGTCCTGTGGAACTACGCCCTGGCCCGCATGCCCGCCGGCCTGCTCTCCAGCTTCCTGTATCTGACGCCGGTGATCGCCAGCCTCATCGCCTGGGCCTGGCTGGGCGAAGTGCCCACGCCGCTCACGGTGCTGGGCGGCGCCATCGCCATCGCTGGCGTCGCCCTTGTGCAGACGAGGGGGCAGCGGGCCTTGAGTTCTTAGGGCCGGAGGAAGAGCCGCGGATCCACCCGCGCGTTGTTGAGGCTCAGGGACCAGTGCAGATGGGGGCCCGTGGCGCGGCCGGTCTGGCCCACCTCGCCCACCAGGTCGCCGGCCTTCACCACCTGGCCCTGGGCCACCGTGATCTTCGACAGGTGCGCGAAGAGGCTCACCACGCCTTGGCCGTGGGCCAGGAACACGGCATTGCCGCTGAAGAAGAAGTCGCCTGTGAGCACCACCACGCCCGCGGCCGGCGCGCGCACGGCCTGACCCGCAGGGGCCTTGATGTCGAGCCCCCCGTGGGGCGCCCGGGGCTGGCCGTTGAAGATGCGGCGCAGGCCGAAGGAGCTGGTGAGGCCGCCGGGCGTGGGCTGCTGGAACTGCAGGGACGGCACGAGCCCCTCGGGCCAGGCCTTCCAGGCCGGTGCCATGAGCGCCTGTTCCCGGGCGATGCGCGCCTCGTCCTCGGCGTTCGGCGTCACCTGGCGCTCGTCCTTGAGGCGGATGCGCTGCTCGGGGTAGCGCTTGGGCTTGATGGTGAAGGGGACCGGCCGGCCCTCCACCTCGACCTCGTCCCGGCCCGGCTTCGCGCTGAGGGGGATGCCCACCACCGCCACCCAGCCCTTCGCCCCCTGGCGCACCAGCACCGGCTCACCACGGTAGGTGGCCTTCGGCGCGGCCCCCCGGCCTGGCAGGACGACAACCGCCACGCCGCCGGGGACGGGGGAGGGCTTGAAGGGCAGGCCCTCCGCCTGCGGGTTCCGCACGGCCGGGCCTGCGGCAAGGACCAGGGCCGCGAAGGCAGGGGCGGCGGCTCGCGAGATCCGGAACATCCGGGGTTCCTCCAGGACTAGGGACCCAGGATAGCCGGAAGGCCGTTGACAACCGGGGTCAATGGATCCATATTTAGTTCGAATTCGTAATATTCGGATGTGAATAATGTCCCTCGACCTGATCCTCCAGCTCCACCGCGCCACCCACCGGGTGGGCCTCTTCCTCGCGGCCTGGGAACCGCCCCTCGGCGTGAACCAGGCCGAGGCCCACATCCTCGCCTTCCTCGCCCAGGCCGGGCCGAGCCCCATCGGGGCCGTGCATCGCGCGTTCGCGCACAAGCGCTCCACGCTCACGGGCGTGCTCGACCGGCTGGAGGCCAAGGGCTGGCTCGCCCGGGAGGCCCACCCCGAGGACCGGCGCTCCACCATGCTCCGTCTCACCCCCAAGGGCGTGAAGCAGGCAACCCGCGTGAAGGAGGCGCTCGCCGCCCTGGGCCAGGCCCTGGCCGAGGAGCTGTCACCCCATGCGCTGGCCGCCACCTCCCGCTGCCTGGAGGCCCTGGAGCACGCAGCTGAACGCGCCGGCGGCGGCGACTGACCCACCCATCCACCCTGCAGGGCCTCCCCTCGAGGCCAGGAGATCCCATGCCCATCCCCACCCCGCCCGCCCATCAAGCCCCCCAGCCTCCGCCTACCTTCCGGGCCCGCACACGGTCGCTGGAGTACCTGCAACACCTGGCGGCCCGCCCCCTGGAGGTGATGCCCTTCCTCACGGCCACGGGCGAGCGCGCCTGGGCCCAGGGCTGGAACCCCACGGTGCTCTTTCCCGAATCCGGCCCCGAAGGCGAGAGCGCCGTGTTCACGACGCCCGGCACCTGGTGGGTCTGCACCGAGTTCTCCGCTCCGGAGGCGGGGCGCCCGGCCCGGATCACCTATGCCCACTTCACGCCTGGCCGGGACGTCACCACGATCCACATCACCCTGGCGCCGGAAGGACCGGGCGGGACCCTGGCGCGCGTCCGCTACACCTGGACCGGCCTCTCCGCCGAAGGCAACGCCTTCGTCGATGGCCACACGGCCGCCGGCTTCGAGCAGGACATGCGGGAGTGGGAGGCGGATCTCAATGCCGCCTTGCGACGGAGGAGGTGAGCCCCGGGGCGCGGCTCATGCGGGAGATGGCCCCTCCGGCGCGGCCTTGGGGGGAGCCTCGGGAATTCCCGCCTCCCGCATCCTCACCGCCTCCTGGTAGGCGGCCAGCACGGCGGTGCGGACGCGGAGGTACGAGCTGTCGGTGATCTTGGTGTTGAAGGTGAGGGTGGCCACGAGGTAGTCGCGGCCGTCCGGCAGGGTCTGGGGGGCGCTCACCTGCACCTGGGGCGGCATGATGGCCGAGGAGCTGCCCTCCCGGAGGTTGACGGACAGGCTCTCGCACCAGGCCTGGAGCCGCGGGGTGAGCGCCAGGCCTTCGTCGGGGGAGGCCACCATCACCCGGCCGTAGAGCGTGAAGAAGAGCCGGAGCTGCGGCGGATCGAAGGCGTGGTTCAGGTAGCCCGACATGCTCGCGATCTGCTGGAAGTCCTTCAGCAGGGCCTGGAGCTTGGGGCTGGCCTGGATGGGGCTCATCCGTGCATCCCGTAGCCGTACTTGCCCACCAGCAGGTCGAGCCGCCTGCGGGCGTCCTCGGTCACAGCCTCCGGCGCCGTGAAGAGGGCCGCCTTCAGGGCCTCGCCGCAGCCGCAGGTTCTCGGGGCCCCCGAAAGGCCGGGCACGGCGGCGCGAAGCAGACGCTGGGCCTTGTCCACGTTGGCGTGCATGACCTCCAGCACCGAGGCGGCGTCCACGCCCTCCTCCTCCTCGCGCCAGGCGTCGTAGTCCGTCACCAGGGCGATGCAGGCGTAGCAGAACTCCGCCTCGCGGGCCAGGCGCGCCTCGGTCACCTGGGTCATGCCGATGAGGTCCGCGCCCCAGCTCTGGTGCAGGCGGCTCTCGGCGCGGGTGGAGAAGGCGGGCCCCTCCATGCAGACGTAGGTGGCGCCGCCCTCGATGGGGATGGACAGCGACTGTCCAGCCTTGAGCAGCGCGGCGGTGGCATGGGCGCAGACGGGCTCCGCGAAGCTCACGTGGGCCACCAGGCCCTCGCCGAAGAAGGTGTCCTTCCGGTGCCGGGTCTTGTCGATGAACTGGCCCACGAGCCGCAGCTCACCGGGCTTGTGCCGGGCCTGGAGGCTGCCCACGGCGGAGACGGAGATCAGCCGCTCGACCCCCAGGGACTTCAGGGCCCAGAGGTTGGCCCGGTAGTTCACCTCGCTGGGCGTGAACCGATGGCCTTCCCCATGGCGCGCCAGGAAGGCCACGGGGGCGCCGTCCAGAGCGCCCAGGTGCACGGGGCCCGAAGGCGCGCCGAAGGGCGTCTGAACCAGCTCCGTCCGGTCCAGGGCGAGCCCCTCCATCCGGTAGAGTCCACTGCCGCCGATGATGCCGATGGGTGCTCGCATGGGGCCATTGTACTTGCGGAGGCCAGCGGCGCCGTGTTTCCCTGGAGTTCTGACAATTTCGTGCTGGATGCACGGGAAGCAGGTGAGATTCCTGCGCTGCCCCGCAACGGTATGCACCACGCCACGCAAGCCGGCGTGAGACCTCAAGCCCGAGCCACTGGGATCGTCCCGGGAAGGTGAGGGGGAGCCGCAAGGCCCCGGTCGCGTGCGAGCCCGGAGACCGGTCCCGCACCTCACCCCCCGTCGCGGGAACGGGCCGGGCCATTCCCCCTGCGGGACGCCCTGCCGCCGCGACACCATGCGTGGAGGCATGATGGGTTCTGCCCGCATTCTCTTCTCCCTGGCGGCCGTGTCCGCCCTCTCCCCCCTTTCCGCCGTCGAGGCCGACCGGAAGCCTCTGGAGGCCACGGTCACCGTCAGTGCCGAGGCCCAGCCCGTGGCGGTCACCCGCACCCCGGCCCCCGTCCGCATCGTGGAAGCCGAGGAACTGGCCCGCCTGGGCAGCCGCACCCTGGCGGATCTGCTGGAGGCGGTCCAGCCCGGCGCCGTCATGGCCACCGGTGGCACCGGCAAGCAGGCCTCGGCCTTCCTCAACGGCACCCTCAGCCGCAACGTGGTGGTGCTGCTGGACGGCCTGCGCCTGAACGACCCCACCGCCATCACGCCGGACTTGGGCGCCCTCAGCCTCGTGGGCATCGAGCGCGTGGAGCTGATCCTGGGCCCCGCCTCCGTGCTCTACGGCAGCGATGCCATCGGCGGCGTCATCGCCCTCACCAGCACGGGCCGGGGCGCCGAGGGCTGCCACGGCCAGGCCACCCTGAAGGCGGGCACCGGCAGCCTGCTGGGCGGCTCCGCCCAGGCCCAGGTGGCCGGTCCCCGCGGCTGGATCGCTGCCGGCGCCGAGGCCCAGAAGCAGGAGAGCGGCTTCCCCGATGACGCCTTCCGCCAGGCGGGCGGCTTCCTGAGGATGGGCACGAAGCTCGGGGAGGTGGACCTGACGGGCTTCTACCGCAACTCCGGCCAGACGGCGGCCATCCCCTTCACCACCTCCGGCTGGCCCGCGGCCCGCAGCTACGAACCCCAGCGCGAGATGCGCGCCCGCCAGGAGAGCTGGGGCGCGAGCCTGCGCTGGGTTCTGGCGCCCAGCCTGGTGCTGGAGAACACCCTCCAGGCCCTGGAAGGCCGCACGGGCGATCCCAGCGGGCCCAAGCGCCAGCAGACGGACCGCGACTTCCGTCGCGTGGAGGACCAGCTCACCCTGCACTGGACGCCCCTGCCCGCCTTCCGCCTCTCCGGCCGGCTGGAGGGGCGCGAGGACACCAGCCACGCGCGGAACTACTATGACCCGGCGACCTTTGCGGCCGTGCGGTACCGGGGCGAGGGCCGCGACCTGGCCGGGGCCCTGGAGCTGCGCTGGACGCTGGCCGAGGGCCTGGACTGGGTGGCGGGCCTGCGCCGCGATGCCGGCCATCGGGACCTCACCCGCTCGGACACCGGCCTGCGCAGCCGCGCCGGCAGCGCCGAGGCGGGCACCTGGCGCACGGGCCTGAACTGGGTGATCGCCCCGGAGCTGCGCCTCTACGCCAGCGCGGGCCAGGGCTTCCGCATGCCCAACACCACGGAGTTCGCCCTGAACGCCCAGGCGGAGAGCCAGGATGGTCTGGCCTATCCCATCCTCCCCGAGCGCAGCCGCACGATCCAGATTGGCGCCACGGGCCAGTTCGCCGGCCACTGGGAATACCGCCTGGAGGCCCAGCGCACCCGCGTCTCCGACCTGCTGGCCTACGTCTACGACACCAGCTTCGCCTTCCCCCCGCTCTTCACCTCCCACTACGCGAACCAGGGCGCCATCCGGGCCCAGAGCGTGGAGGGCGCCCTGGGCTGGCGTGGGGGCGAGGCCGTGGCCTACGGCTGGGACCTCATCCTCCGCAGCCAGGAGACCCGGGACCTGGACCACAACACGGACGCGGACCGCTTCGGGATGCAGAACACCGCCATCCTGCGCCACCCCTTCTTCACCGGGGCCGTGGCGGTCTTCGCCCAGGCGAAGACCTGGCGCGCCGATCTGCGCCTCGCGCACATCGGCCCCCGCTACGACCTGAACGACACCACCTACGAGGTGGCCAGCACCCGGAAGGCCTACCGCGACCTGAGCGTGGGCCTCTCCCATGAGCCCGTGAAGCACCTGACCCTGGCCCTGCGCGGCGAGCACCTGCTCCAGCCCAAACAGACCGTCCAGGATTGGCTCAGCGGCCGCTACGATCAGGACGGCGACGCCAGCCTGGTCTACGGGTTCCCCGCCCCCGAGCCCCGCTGGACCCTGGCCGCGACCTGGAGGTGGTGATGCCGGAATCCTTCCGCCAAGACAAGGATCACCACCAAGACACCAAGGCCACCAAGAAGGGCCGAAAGCAGGCCCCTGGCTTTCCTTGGTGTCTTGGTGCCTTGGTGGTGAGAAGTTTTCTTTTTCTGCTGCTGGCCGCGCTGCCCCTGCTGGCGGCGCGGCCCCAGCGGGTGGTGAGCCAGTCCGTGGGCACGGACGAGCTGCTGCTGGCCCTGGCGGATCCGAGCCAGATCGCCGCCCTGAGCCACATCGGCCGGGACGCGCGGTTCAGCGCCGCGGCCACCGAGGCCCGGGCGTTCCCGGCCCTCAAGGACAGCGACGCGGAGAGCGTGCTGCGCTTCCGGCCCGACCTGGTGCTGGCCGCCAGCTTCACCCGCCCCGAGACCCTGGCCCTGCTCCGGCGGGCCGGGGTCCGGCTCGTGGTGCTGGATCGCTTTGACACGCTGGAGGACGTCTACGCCAGCCTCCGGCTCCTGGGACGGGAGCTGGGCCAGGAGGCCCGCGCCGAGGCCCTCATCGCCCAGTGCCGCGCGAGGGTCCAGGCCCTCGCCGAGCGGCTCAAGGGCGTCCGCCCCGTCCGCGTGCTCACGGCCGGGGCCTACCCGTTCACTGCGGGATCGGGTACCACCTTCCAGGACCTCTGCGACCATGCTGGGGCCATCAACGTGGCCGCGGAGGCGGGCCTGAAGGGCCACGCACCCACGCCCTCGGAGAAGCTGCTCACCTGGAACGCCGAGGTGCTGGTGATCTCCGGGGACCGCCCCGACGGCTCGGACGCCCGCGCCCGCCTGGCGGAGATCCCCCATTACCGCGTCCTGCCCGCCTTCAGGGCCGGTCGCTTCGTGGTGATCCCCGGCGCCCTCATGTCCAGCGTCTCCCACCGCCGCATCGACGCCTACGAGCTTCTGGCGAAGGCGCTTCATCCCGAGCGCTTCCGGTGAGACCCCGCCTGGCCATCCCCGCGCTCCTGGCGCTGCTGGTGGTGGCCTTCCTGGCCTCGCTGGCCTTCGGGGAGCTGCGGCTCTCCTTCGGCCAGGTGGTGGCAGCGCTGGGCGGCGGGGGGGATGACATCGCCCGCACGGTGGTGCGGGACTTCCGCCTGCCCCGGGCCCTGGTGGGCATGGCCGCCGGAGCGGCCCTCGCCGCCAGCGGCGTGGTCATGCAGGCCTTCTTCCGCAACCCCCTGGCCAGCCCCGGCCTGCTGGGCGTGAGCAGCGGCGGGGCCCTGGGGGCCGTGGCGGTACTGGCCCTGGGCCCCATGCTGGGCTTCGCCTCCGCCACCCTGTGGGCCCTGCCCGCGGCCTCGGTGCTGGGGGCCTTCCTCGCCACGGGCGCGGTGCTCATGCTGGCCCAGCGGGGTGCCGGCACCGAGCGCCTGCTGCTCTCGGGCGTGGCCCTGAACGCGCTGCTGGGCGCGGGTACCAGCTTCCTGCTCACCACCACCGCCGGCCACTTCGAGGTGAACGCGCAGATCCTCTTCTGGCTCATGGGCGGCCTGGAGAGCCGCAGCTGGGAGCACGTGTGGATGGGCGTCCCGGCCATTCTGGCGGGCTGCCTCCTGCTGCTGCCCCTGGGGCGGGCCATGGACCTGCTGAGCCTGGGCGAGCAGAGCGCCCAGAGCCTGGGAGTGGATGTGCGCCGCCTCCGCCGCCAGCTCATCGCCCTCTCCACGGTGCTCACGGCCCTGGCCACGGCCGTGGGCGGCGTCATCGGCTTCGTGGGCCTGGTGGTGCCGCACATCCTCCGCCTGGCCTTCGGCCCCGCCCACCGCCGTCTGCTGCCCTACGCCATGCTGGGCGGCGCGGCCTTCCTCCTGGCCTGCGACCTGATCACCCGCCTCTTCCCCCTCGGCCTGCGCCTGGGCGTCGTGACTGCCCTCGTGGGTGGGCCCTTCTTCCTGTGGCTGCTGCGGAGGCCGCGATGAGGGCGGTCCCCGGTCCTCAGTCTTCAGTCCTCAGTCTTCAGGCCATGGGCCTATCCGTGCCGGGGCGCCTGGAGGACCTGTCGGTGGATCTCGGCCCCGGCGAGCTGGTGGCCCTGGTGGGGCCCAACGGGGCGGGGAAGTCCACGCTGATCCAGGCCCTGGTGGGGCTGCTGCCCTCCCATGGGACGGTGCTCTGGAATGGACAGACCCTGTCGCACATTCCCGCAGCGGAGCGCGGCCGGCGGCTGGCCTGGGTGGGCCAGGAGGCCCAGTTCGAGTTCGCCTTCCCCGTCCGCGAGGTGGTGACCCAGGGCCGCTACGCCTGGGGCGACGATCCCGCCGGCGTGACCGAGGCCCTGGCGGAGCTGGACCTCGGCTTCCTGGCGGACCGGCCCGTGACCCGGCTCTCCGGTGGCGAGCGCCACCGGGTGGCCCTGGCCCGGGCCCTGGCCACCCGGGCCCCCATCCAGCTCTGGGACGAGCCCGTGGCCCAGCTGGACGTGCGCCACGCGCTGGAGGTGATGCGCCTGGCCCGCCGCCTCGCGGCGGCCGGCGGCACGGTGCTGGTGAGCCTCCACGACCTGCGCGCCGCCTACCGCTTCGACCGCGTGCTGGTGCTGGACCGGGGCCGCCTCGTGGGCAACGGCCGCCCCCACGAGGTCCTCACCGCCGAGCTCATCCGCCAGGTCTTCCGCGTGGAGGCCACCTTCGTGGAGAGCCTGGTGCCGGAGCTTCCCGAGGCGTGATGCCGGGGCGTGGCCGGATCCGATCGGGCGGGATCCGGTTCAGGAGGCTTTCCCTGGCCGCAGCACCCACCCCAGGCCCACGGGTCCGGCCACGGTGGTGAGCAGGAGGGCGCCGATGATGCCGGCCTGGATGTCGGGGCTCAGCAGGGGGGCGCCCTGCCACTGGAGCTGGGCGCCGGTGGCCACGAAGATGAGGCCCACCTCGCCCCGGGGCACCATGCCCCAGCCCACCACGGCCGGGCGGGTGCCCCGGCCTCCGGTGTAGCCCGCCACGTACTTGCCCGCCACGCCCAGCAGGGCCAGCAGGGCGGCGAAGCCCAGGGTGGCGGGCCGGAAGAGGGCGGTGGGATCCACCTTGGCGCCCATGAGCACGAAGAAGAGGGGGGAGAGCACCGTCACGAGGGGATGCACCAGCTCCTCCAGCGTGTGGCGCTCGCGGCGCTCCAGGTCCTCGATGTGGGCGGGTTCGAGGATGAGGCCCGCGGCGTAGGCGCCCACGATGGAGGCCAGGCCCGCCAGGCTGCCCAACCAGGCCAGCAGGAAGGCGAAGCCCAGCCCCAGGGGCAGCAGCACCTGCTCGCCCCGGAAGCGGCTGGCCAGGCGGAAGAGGCGCGGCGTGGCGAGCCGGCCGAGGGTGAGCGCGGCGGCGAGGAAGCCCAGGGCGAGGAGGAGAGTCCTCGTCAGCTCGGAGCCCAGCGATCCGCTCGGGGCCCCTGCTCCGGACGTGGCCACCAGCCCTGAGACGGCCACCAGCACCAGCAGGCCCAGCACGTCATCCACCACGGCGGCGCCCACGATGATGCGGCCCTCCACGGAGTCCGCGGCCCCCTTCTCCCGGAGCACCTGGGCGGAGATGCCGATGCTGGTGGCGCAGAGGCAGGCGCCGATGAAGAGGTCCAGCACGAAGGGCGAGCCCTCCGGCAGCAGGAGCCAGGCTCCCGCCAGGCCCGCGGCCATGGGCGCCACCACGCCCACGGAGGCCACCCGCAGCGAGGCGGCACCCACCTTCAGCATCTGGGGCACCGTGGATTCCAGCCCCACGGCGAACATGAGCACCACCACGCCCAGGCCCCCCAGCAGCTCGGCCCCCGGCGATTCGGCCACCGCCGGGAACGAGGGCCAGACCCCGTGCAGGGCCGTGAGCGCCAGGCCCACGGCCAGCTCGCCGGTGACCGCGGGCAGCTTCAGGCGCACGGCGAGCTCGCCGCCCACCTTGGCGGAGAGCCACAGGAGCGCCAGCAGCATCAGCGTGCCGGCAAGGGGATCATGGGCCAGGAAGGCCAGGGGCATGGACACCTCATCGATCGCGGGGTGCGGAATCCCCATTCAACCATCCCCAGTCAACCCACGGAGGGCGGCGCCACCGGCTCCCGGTTCAGCCAGGGCAGGTGGTGCACGCAGATCCGGCCGTCGAAGGTCACGTGGAGGCCGTCCTCGGCGGCATCCATGTGGTTCAGGACCGAGCCCCGGGCCCGGGTCTGGTCCAGGATGGCCAGGTCGATGTCCCCCACCAGCACCATCTCGGAGTTCGGGGCTGCCTCGGTGGCGATGCCGTCCATGGGGAAGGGGAAGTCCGAGGGCGTGTAGACGCCGCTCTGCGCGTACTGGGCCGTGAGGTCGGTGATGAGGGGCAGGCTGCCCACCATGCCGGCGGTGACCACGTAGATCTGGTTCTCCACGGCCCTGGCCCGGGCGCAGGTGGTGACCCGGCTGTAGCCCCGGCGGTCGTCCGTGAGGTAGGGCACCACCAGGAGCTGCACGCCCTGCTCGGCCTGGACGCGGGCCACCTCCGGGAACTGCACGTCGTAGCAGATGGACACCCCCATCCGCCCGAAGTCCGTCTCGAGGATGTGGATCTCCTGGCCGGGCTCGAACTGCCAGATGTTCCGCTCCGTGGGGGTGAGGTGCAGCTTGGGCTGGTGGATGGGGCCATGGCCCGGCACGAAGATGGACGCCACGTTCTGCAGCTTCCCGTCCACGAAGCGCGGATGGGTGCCCGCCACGATGATGCGCTCGTACTTCCGGGCGAGCCCGAGGAACAGCCCCTCGAAGTCGTCGTTGAACTGCTCGGCCAGGCGCCGCATGGCCTCCGCTGGCGCGAAGCCCCGGGCCAGGCAGCTCAGCAGCTGGACCGCCAGCAGCTCGGGGAACACGATGACGTCCGCGTCGTAGTCGTCCCCCACGTCCACGTAGTTCTCCACCTGCTCCGAGAACGCGGCGAAGTCCTTCACGGGGCGCAGTCCGTACTGGATTCCGCAGACGCGCACCGGCCTGGAGAGGAACGGGGTGGGAGCCTTGAACCGCATGGTGGCCTCCTGGGCTGGGAACCGGTCAGAGTTCCATGACGATGAGGGCGGCGTGGCCCAGGGTTTCGACATCGTGGGCATAGTCGCGGAGCACGCCTCGCACCTGGAAGCCCACCTGGAGCTGTTTGGAGAGGGTGGGATCGGAGAGCCGGCCCGCCACCACGGCCTCGACATAGGCCTCGGGGCTCATGGCCGCGGCGTGGTGGCAGTAGCCAGGGATGCGTGCCCCCGCCACGAAGGCCCGGCACCCCAGGCGGCGGGCCAGGTCGACCCGCGCCTCGTAGAGCATCCGCCCGATGCCCCGGCCCTGCCAGGCGGGATCCACGGCGATGTTCACGCCGTAGAGCGCCTCCCCGGCCGGATCATGCGTGGACAGGGAGCCGTGACCCGTGATCCCGGACCAGGTGTGCGGGGCCAGGGCCGCCGCCAGGGAGACCCGCTGGGCGGTGGCGGTCCCCACGAGGTGCTCGCCGGCCTCCACCACCATCTGCCCTTCCGGGAACGCCATCAGGTGGCGGCGGAGGTTCTCGGCGGACCAGATCGCCTCGGGTCCGTGGGGGGCCGGGTAGACCCTCGCCATCAGGTTGCGGATCTCGCCCACATCCTCGGGGACCCGGAGGCGCAGCATGGGGGATGGGGCATCCAGTGCGGTCATGCGACTCCTCTGGAAGGTCCGTCCGAGGATACCCCACCATGTCTGGACAGGCACGTTCCGGCGGGACCACACTGGGCCGATGGCAGATGAACCCAGGCGCCGCAACCACCTCATGGAAGGCCCCCTCGCCCTGCCCTCGCGCCTGCGGAGCCTCCGCGTGCTGGCAGAGACGCGCCGCCTGGCCCTGGCCGTCCTGCCCCTGGGTGCCAGCATCGGCCTCGTGGCCGCCTTCGCCCTCACCGGCATCGAGCGGTTCGAGGCGCTGCTCCAGGGCCACGGGGTCCGCGCCTGGGCCATGGTGGTCATGCCGTTCGTGGGTCTTCTCCTTACGGGCCTGTGGCTCCACCTCTCGGGTCTTGGCGAGGTGTCGCTGGTCCGCGACCTGTCGCAGGCGCGCCAGCATCCCCTGGCCACCTTCCGCTTCCTGCCCAGCCTGGGCAAGGCGGCGGCCTGCGCGCTCACCATCGGCTTCGGCGGCAGCGCGGGCGTGGAGGGCCCGGCCCGCTGGCTGGGCGCCGCCGTGGGGGCCCAGTTCCATCGCCTCTTCCGCCGCCTGGCGCTGCGCTTCCGCTGGGCCAGGCGCCTGCTGGCCCAGCCCGGCGTCATCGTGATGGCCGGCTCCGCCGCCGCCCTGGCCGCCGTGTTCCGGGCGCCCATCGCGGGAGCGCTGCTGGCCACGGAGCACGAGGGCGACCTCAGCGCCGACCGGCTGGCCCCCGCCCTGGCGGCCTCGGCCTCGGGCTTCCTCGTCTTCATCGCCCTCCGCGGCACCACGCCGCTCCTGGGGGCCGCGGGCTCCTACCACCTGATGGCCCGGGAGATCTTCTGGGCCCTGCCCCTGGGCCTCGGCTGCGCCGTGGCCGCCTCCTTCTACCGCCGCCTCCTCCGCTTCGGGCGCCACCACCTGGGGCGCCTGCCCCTGCCGGTCCGCGGCGGTGTGACGGGTCTGGGCCTCCTGCTCCTGGCCCTGCCCGGCGCCTGGCTCTGGCCGGGCCTGCCCGTCACCCAGGGCGGCGGCATCGAGCTGGTATCCCACCTGCTCCACGGCGGGACGCCCTCGTCCCAGGCCCTGGCCTTCCTGGCCCTGAAGCTGGCGGCCACCTCCCTCACCTTCGCGGGTGGCGGCGTGGGGGGCACCTGGCTGCCCTCCGTCACCATGGGCGCCGCCCTCGGCGCGGCCTTCGAGGCCTGGGCGGGCCTGGGCCAGCCGGGCCTCTTCGTCCTTGTGGGCACCAGCGCCTTCACGGGGGCCGTCCATCGCAGCCTCCTCACCCCGGTGGTCTTCCTGGCGGAGACCACGGGCCAGGCGGCCCTGGTGGTGCCCGCCCTGGTGGCCACCGTGGCCGCCTACCAGGCCACCTCCGCCGAGTGAGGCCGCTAGGCTGGGGCATGCCCTGGACCGACGCCGCCGCCTGGACCGCCACCGCCCTCATCCTGGCGGCCCTGGGAATGCTGCGCCGGCACTGGGCCCGCCTGCCCTCCCTGGCGCCCGACCCGGCCCCGCCCGCGGATCCGCCCTCGGTCTGCCTCTGCATCCCCGTGCGCGACGAGGCCGCGGAGCTGCCTGCGGCGCTGGATTCCTGGCTGGCCCAGGACTACCGGGTCCTCCGCATCCTCGTGGTGGATGATGGCTCCACGGACGGCAGCACGGAGATCCTGCGGGAGCGGGAGGCTGCCCGGCCGGACCGCCTGCGGGTGATCCGCAACGAGGCCCTGCCCCCGGGCTGGCTGGGGAAGAACCACGCCCTGGACCTGGCCGCCCGCCAGCCCGAAGCCCGGGCGGCGGACTGGCTGGTCTTCGCGGACGGCGACGTGCTGGCCGCGCCGGACCTGCTGCGGCGGGCGGTGGCCTTCGCCCTGGCCCAGCCCACGGACATCCTGGCCCTCATCCCCGGCGTGGACGCCGTGGGGCCCGCGGAGCGGATCGTGCTGCCCCTGGCGGCCTCGGCCTTCCAGCTGCTGGTCCCGCCCCACCAGGTGCCCAACCCCCGCCATCCGGCCTTCTGCGGCGTGGGGGGCTTCACCCTGGTGCGCCGGGAGGCCTACGAGGCGGCGGGCGGCCACGCCGCGGCCCCCCTGGAGGCCATCGACGACATGATGCTGGCCCGGCGGATGAAGCGGGCAGGCTTCGTGAACCGGGTGGCCCGGGGTGGGCCGGACCTGCACCTGCGGATGTACCACGGCCTGGGGGAGCTGGTGCGGGCCATGCGGAAGAACGCCGCCGCCCTGCCCGCCTGGGGCCTCCTCCCCCTGCTCCTCCCGCCCGTGGTCCTGGTGATGCTCGCCCCCCTCTGGTTGCCCTTCACGGGCCACCCCGGCCTGGCCCTCCTGCTCTGGCTGCTGGGCCCGCCCTGGCCGGGGACGTCCAGCAGCGCATGACCGGCCGGCCCATGGACCTGCTCTGGGCCCTCTGGCCCCTGGACGCCCTGGTCTTCGCGGCAGGCACGGCCTGGGCCTTCGCCGACCGGCTGCGGGGGGTCAACCATTGGCGGGGACGGGACGTGAAGCTGCGCTAGGCTGTTTCTCCAGCCCCGGGTGGGGGATGAAGATTTTTCTTGTTTTTTTCGCTTTTTGAACCCATCCTGGAAAGCACCCCTTCCGGAGGACCCCATGGCCGCGGCCGAGCAAGATGATCGTCTGAAAGCCCTCTCCCGCACCGTGGCCGACATCGAGCGGGCCTTCGGCAAGGGCTCCATCATGAAGCTGGGCGACCGCATGAGCCCCAGCGAGGGCATCGAAGTCATCAGCACGGGCTCCATCGCCCTGGACTCCGCCCTGGGCGTGGGCGGCGTGCCCAAAGGCCGCATCGTGGAAGTCTACGGGCCGGAAGCCAGCGGCAAGACCACCCTGGCCCTGCACATGGTGGCCCAGGCCCAGAAGAAGGGCGGCCTGGCCGCCTACATCGACGCCGAGCACGCCCTGGACCCCGAGTACGCCAAGAAGCTGGGCGTGGACGTGGACAACCTCTTCATCAGCCAGCCGGACAGCGGCGAGCAGGCGCTGGAGATCTGCGACCAGCTCGTGCGCAGCGGCGCCCTGGACATCATCGTGGTGGACTCCGTGGCCGCCCTGGTGCCCAAGGCCGAGATCGACGGCGAGATGGGCGACAGCCATGTGGGCCTCCAGGCCCGCCTCATGAGCCAGGCCCTCCGCAAGATGACCGGCACCATCAGCAAGACCCGCAGCTGCGTCGTCTTCATCAACCAGATCCGCATGAAGATCGGCGTGATGTTCGGCAACCCCGAGACCACCACCGGCGGCAATGCCCTCAAGTTCTATGCCTCCGTGCGACTCGACGTCCGCAGCATCCAGAGCATCAAGGGCAACACGGGCGATCCCCTGGTGGCCGCCAAGGACGAGGATTCGTCCGTGGTGGGCAAGAAGACCAAGGTCAAGGTGGTCAAGAACAAGGTCGCCCCGCCCCTCAAGGTCGCCACCTTCGACATCATGTACGGCGAGGGCATCAGCCGCACCAGCGAGCTGGTGGAGCTGGGCACCCAGCTGGAGATCATCCAGAAGAGCGGCTCCTGGTACAGCTACAAGGACAGCCGCCTGGGCCAGGGCGCCGAGAACGTGAAGAAGCTCTTCACGGACAACCCCGAGCTGGCCGACGAGGTCGAGGGCCTCATCCGCGAGCGCCTGGGCATGAAGGCCCTGGCCGAAGTCTAGAACCCATCAGCTGCGCGCCCTTGGAAGGGGTCGGCAGACGGCGGCGGTCCCCAAAGGCCGCCGCCGTTTTTTCTGAGGGTTCCCCAGGCGGCCTAGTCTGCGTCCTGCACGCCCAGGCCCGCACCCCGCAGGTGGCTCGGGAGGGCGGACCCCACCTGGGCCACGGCAGGCGCCGCGGAACCTGAGGGTGGCCGGGGGGCGGCCCGGCGCTCGGCGGGCGGGGCCAGCAGCCCGCGCATCTGCTCCCCGGTGGCGAAGCGCTCCAGGCGGGAGATCTGCTCTTCCGTGGGGAAGCCCTCGTAGCGCACCCGGCGGGGGCCCCAGATGTCCACGGCGCCGCCCCGGATCTCGTGGATGCGCGGCAGGGTCTGGCGGGCGAAGAGGCCCAGAGGCTCGCCGCCGGCCCCGAGGAAGCCGATGAGATCGGTCTCCGGCAGCAGGACCGGGGCCCCGGCCTCCCAGAGGGCCATGGTGAGGGGCTTGCCCTGGTTCGTCTTCAACATGGTCACCACGGCGGGCCGGCCCAGGGCCGGATCCAGGTCCTCCTGCTGGCGGCGGAGGGCCTCCAGGTAGTCCAGGTGCTTCAGCTCCCGCTGGGGGGCGGACATGGGGTGGGGCTCCTGGAGGCGGGCGGTCACCAGCTTGTCGCCGATGCGCTCCAGGACGGCCAGCTGGAGCGGGGGCGCGCCTGCCTGGAGGGCCCGGCCCACCTCGTCCATGAGCTTGGGCAGGAGGATCTGGGGCGCCGCCAGCAGCGTGCCCGCGGTGGGAATGGCCAGGAAGGGGTGCTGGTCCTTGAAGAGGCCGTGCCAGGTCTCCGGTAGCAGGAGGCGCGCGGCGTCGGCGCCATCGCGCCAGGGCGCCTGGTAGATGCCCGAGGGCAGCCGCGTGAAGCTCCCCTCGCTGCGGCGGCGCAGGTGATCCAGGGCCAGGTCCAGCACATCGTCGGCGGGCTGGTCCCAGAGCTTCAGCCAGGCGCCGGGCATCACCACCTCGCCCACGCGGATGCGCTGGCTCAGGCCGTCGATGAAGCTCCGGCTCCAGCGGCCCTCGCGCTCGGCCCGCCAGGTGGGCACCAGCTCAGGCAGCAGGTGGTCCTGGGCGTCGATCCAGGGCTCCGGCAGGGGCAGGCCCAGCGCGTGCGCCTCGGCCACCGCGTCCGCCCAGGCCTCGCGCTCCTCGGCCTTCCGGTGGGCCTCGAAGGCCGGCCTCAGGGCCTCCAGTCCCGGCAGCCCGGCGGGCAGCCCGCGAGCCTCCAGCAGGGTGTCAAGCCCCGGAAGAGGGGCCTCGTCGGCACGGGAACGGAAGCGATCGAAAAAGCCCATTTTCAGCGGTCCAATCAAACAGTCCATTCTGACGCAGGAAACGAATTTATGCTTGGGGAATGGAGCCTCGCGACACCCTGGGCCGCCCCCTCAAGGCACTGCGCATCTCGGTCACCGACCGCTGCAACTTCCGCTGCACCTACTGCATGCCCAAGGAGGTCTTCGGGCCGGACTACGCCTTCCTGCCCCGGGAGGCCCTGCTCAGCTTCGAGGAGATCACCCGCCTGGCGCGGATCTTCACTGGCCTGGGCGTCACCAAGATCCGCCTCACGGGCGGCGAGCCCCTCATGCGCCGGGAGCTGCCCGCCCTGGTGCGCATGCTCGCGGCGGTCCCGGGCCTGGAGGACCTGGCCCTCACGACCAACGGCGCCCTCCTGCCGGACCTGGCCCCGGCCCTGAAGGAGGCCGGGCTCAAGCGCCTCACCATGAGCCTCGACACCCTCCGCCCCGAGCGCTTCCACGCCATCAGCGACACGGACCTGCCCCTGGACCGCGTGCTGGCGGGCCTGGAGGCCGCGCGGACCGCGGGCTTCGCCCCCATCAAGCTCAACTGCGTGCTCAAGCGGGGCCTGAACGACGACGAGATCCTCGATCTCGCCGCCTTCGCCCGGGAGGGCGGCCACACCCTGCGCTTCATCGAGTTCATGGACGTGGGCACCACCAACGGCTGGCGCATGGAATCCGTCATCCCCGCCGCCCAGGTGCGCCGCATCCTCGACGCCCGCTGGCCCCTGGAACCCATCGAGGCCGGCGAGGGCGCTGTGGCCCGGAACTGGCGCTACCGCGACGGCAAGGGCGAGATCGGCCTCATCGCCTCGGTGACGGCCCCCTTCTGCCGGGGCTGCGACCGGGCCCGGCTCTCCGCCGAGGGCCGCCTCTACACCTGCCTCTTCGCCGGACAGGGCCTTGACCTCAAGGGCCTGCTCCGCGGCGGCCACACGGACGCCGACCTGGCCAGCCTCCTGGCCTTCCACTGGAAGCGGCGGGAGGACCACTACTCGGAGATCCGGCGCGGGGCCACCCCCGGGTTGCCCAAGGTGGAGATGTCGCGCATCGGGGGGTAGGACCGGCCCGGGTGCGGAAGGCGTCACTCGCCAGGGGCTCGCCGCATCATCTGCGCGATGAGGAAGGCCATCTCGAGGCTCTGGCTGCGGTTGAGGCGGGGGTCGCAGCCGCTCTTGTAGGCGCGCTCCAGGTCGGCCTCGACGAGGCCCTCCACGCCGCCGGTGCATTCGGTGACGGGCTCGCCGGTGAGCTCGAAGTGGACGGCCCGCAGACGGGAGCCATGCTCGCGGTGGAGGTCGGCCACCTCGCGCAGCTCCTGGAGGATGTCGCCGAAGTCCCTCGTCTTGAGCCCTCCCTTGGTGGTCCGCCCGTTGCCGTGCATGGGGTCGCAGCTCCACAACACCGGATGGCCCTCGGCCCGCGCGGCCTCGATGAGGGCCGGCAGGACGGGCCCGGCCTTGCCGGCGCCGAAGCGGGTGATGAGCGTGAGACGGCCGGGCTGGCGCTCCGGATCGAGCTTGGACAGCGCCTGTCGAAGCTGGTCCGGCGTCATGGAGGCCCCCACCTTCAGCCCGATGGGATTGGCCAGGCCGCGGATGTACTCCAGGTGGGCGCCGTCCAGCTGACGGGTGCGCTCGCCGATCCAGAGGAAGTGGGCGCCCAGGTTGTAGTGGGCCCCCTTCTCGGGCACCCAGCGCGTGAGGGCCGTCTCGAAGGGCAGGTGCAGGGCCTCGTGGCTGGTGAACAGCTCGCCCGTGCGCAGGTGCTCGGGCAGGCCGCCCAGGCACCTCATGAAGTCGAGGGAGGCCCGCACCTGGTCGAGGGTCTCCAGGTAGTGGCCCGCGTCCTCGCGGCTCCAGGGCAGGTCCCAGTGCCCGGGGTTGTGCAGGTCCGCGAAGCCGCCGTCCACCAGGGCCCGCAGGTGGTTGAGGGTGGCCGCGGCGCGGTGGTAGGCCTCCAGCAGGCGCCGGGGATCGGCCTCGCGTTGGTCCGGATCAAGCCCATTGATGAGGTCGCCGCGGTAGACGGGCACCCGGCGGCCGTCCACCACCTCCGTGTCCCCGCTGCGGGGCTTGGCGTACTGGCCCGCGATGCGGCCCAGATGCACCACGCCCGTGCGCCCGCCGTGGGTGATGAGCACGGACATCTGGAGCAGCACGCGCAGCTTGTCCTGGATGAGGGCGCCGCGGCAGTCGCCGAAGGCCTCGGCGCAGTCGCCGCCCTGGAGGAGGAAGCGCTTCCCCGCGGCGGCCTCCGCGATCAGGCTCCTCAGGTGATCCACCTCCTCGGCCACCACCAGGGGCGGCAGCTCCCGCAGTTCCGCCAGGGCCGCCTCCACGGCGGCGGCGTCGCGGTAGCTCGGCTGCTGGGCCGCGGGCCGGCCGCGCCAGGAATCGGGGGTCCAGGTCCGGGCGGTCATCGCACCACCTCCATGGCCCGGGGGTAGCTGCCCAGCACCTTCAGCGAGGCGCAGGCCGCCCGGAGATCCACCAGGGCCTCGGCCATGGGGGCGTCGGCGGCGTGGCCCTCCACGTCCAGGAAGAACGCGTACTCCCAGAGCTTGCGCCGGGTGGGCCGGCTCTGGATGCGGCTGAGGTTGAGGCCCCGGCGGGCCAGGGGCTCCAGCAGGCGCAGCAGGGCGCCGGGCCCGTCCTGGGCCATGGCCAGGAGCGTGGTGCGGTCCCGGCCCGTGGGCTCGGCCGAGGCCGGTCCCAGCACCAGGAAGCGCGTGGCGTTGGCGGCCAGATCCTGGATCCTCGTCTCGGCCACCCTCAGGCCGAAAAGGTCCGCGGCCAGCTCCGAGGCCACGGCGGCTCCCTCGGCGTCCTCCCGGGCCAGGCGGGCTGCCTCCGAGGTGGAAGGCGCCTCGATGCGGTCCGCACCGGGCAGGTGGGCCTCCAGCCAGCGGCGGCACTGCCCCAGGGCCTGGGGGTGGGAGTAGACCCGCCGCACGCCGCCCAGGTCCAGCTCCGGCCGCAGCAGCAGGGCCTGGTCCACGGGCAGGAGGATCTCGGCGCAGATGGCCAGGGGGCTGTCCAGGAAGGCATCCAGGGTGGTGTCCACGGACCCCTCGGTGCCGTTCTCCACGGGCACCACGCCGTAGTCGGCCCGCCGGCGCTCCACGGCCTGGAACACGGCCTGGATGGTGCCCTGGGGCAGGGACTGGCTGGAGCCCCCGAACTGGTGGCGGGCCGCCAGGTGGGTGAAGGTGCCCTCAGGACCCAGGAAGGCCACCCGCAGCGGCTTCTCCAGGCTGAGGCAGGCGCTCATGATTTCCTGGAAGACCGTGCGGACGGCCGACGCCGGGAAGGGCCCGCCACCGGCGGCCTCCAGACGGGCCAGCACCTCCCGCTCCCGGGCCGGAGCGTGGAAGAGGGCGCCGGGCGCGGCGGCGGCCTTGCGGCGGCCCACCTCGGCGGCCAGGGCCGCCCGCCGGTTCAGCAGGGCCAGCACCTGGTCGTCCACGGCGTCGATGGCCTGGCGGAGGCTGGGAAGCGAGGGGGTCTCGGACATGGGGACTCCTGAATGCGAAAACCCCCGAGCCTTTCGGTCTCGGGGGCGATGGTTCGAAGCGGATCCGGTTCTAGACGCCGCCTACCCTCGCACCCGAGGTGCGAAAGCTAAAGAAGAAGGCGCGGGAGGCGGTCATCACGGTCTAGACACCTTGCCGGAAAAGGCCTTGATCCGCAAGGGGTTCATGCGCCGAGGTGCGCCAGAACCTCTGCCAGGCAGGCCGCCCAGGTCTCGTCGGGGGTCTCGTCCAGGAAGAACTCCACGGCGTGGCCGGCGGGCCGGGCCTCGGGGTGCTGCGACCAGGCTTCGAAGAGGGCGTCCAGGGGGGCGGCGTCCAGGGGGTTGTGGCGGAACTTGTGGGACTTCCGGGTGCGGTCCGGCTCGGGACCCCGCAGGCAGACGCCCTCCCGGCGCGTGGCCACGAAGGTGAAGGCCTGCACCCACTTGCCTTCCATGAGCTGGTTGAAGTGGAGGTAGGCACCATGGTGGCTGCGGGAGTAGTCAAGCACCCGGTGCTTCCCCCGCCACTTGGCCACCCACAGGGTCAGCAGGGCCGCCAGGCGGGCCCGCTCGGAGGCGTGCTTCAGACAGCTCTGGGCATAGGGCAGGAATTCGTCGAGCAGGTCCACAGGCGGGCCTCCGGGGCTTCCACCCTACCGCAGGTCCGGTCTTCCCGGGACCGGCCCCTCCCGGACCCCCTCCAGGCGATCGGTTTCTTCAGATATTTACAACCAAATAATCCATACAGAATGATCTATGCCCCACCTAAGTCCTTGTGATTAAAGCCTCCTGTGGCATGAGTCACAAGTGGCCCCGATTAGGTTTTTAGACACAGAAATCCCGGGGCGGTCGTCGCATGCTGAACGGATCTGGAGGCGCCCATGTCCGACTCGGCCAACCCGCTCATCACCACCGAGAACCTGCCGGCGCCGCACTGGCATGCCACCCACCAGGAGGCCCAGAAGCAGCTGACGGAGATGGCCAAGGCCCTGGGATCCGGGGACTGGAAGACCGTCGATCTCGGGGCCCGCTGGGTGTACGAGGACCTCAAGCCTCACAACGAAGCCGAGGAGCGCGAGCTGCTGCCCCTGCTGGAGGAGATCGGGGCCGAGGCCCTGGTGCAGCGCATCCAGGACGAGCACCGCCAGATGTGGGACCTGACCCTCCAGCTGCTCTCGGAGATCAGCGAAGGCCAGGTGCGGGCCCCCAAGGCCCTCACCCTCCTTGGCCAGCGCCTGGTGGACCTGGTCCGCGAGCACATCGAGATGGAGGAGAAGCTCATGCTTCCCCTCCTCAAGGGCAAGTCGATGTACTGGTCCGACGAGGAGACCCAGGATGGCTACCTGATCCTCGAGAAGAAGCTCATCGCCCCCGAGACCTGGTCCTTCATCGTGCAGGCCCCCCAGGTGGCCCGGGGCCGCAAGCCCGGCCAGTTCTTCATGGTGGCCCCCTTCCCCGAGAGCGAGCGCATCCCCCTCACCCTGGCGGGCGGCGACGCGAAGAAGGGCTACATCCACTTCATCATGCAGGAGGTGGGCGCCACCACGAAGGCCATGGGCAAGCTCAGCGCCGGGGACCGCCTCTTCGCCGTGGCCGGCCCCATGGGCACGCCCACGGAGCTGGTGGAGGAAGGCACCATCGTGTTGATGGCCGGCGGCTACGGTTCCGCCGCCATCCTGCCCGCCGCCGAGGAGCTGCACGCCCAGGGCCGCCGGGTCATCACCATTCTGGGCGGCCGCAGCAAGGAGCGCGTGCTGCTGGCCGACGAGCTGGGCGCCGCCTCTGCGGAGCTGGTCGTCACCACGGATGACGGCACCCTCGGCCGCAAGGGCATGGTGACCGACGCCCTCAAGGACCTCATCGCCCGGGAGAAGATCGCCCAGGTGGTGGCTGTGGGCCCTCTGCCCATGATGCGGGCCGTCTCGGACATGACCAAGCCCCACGGGATCTTCACGCTCGTGAGTCTCAATGCCCTCATGGTGGACGGCACGGGCATGTGCGGCGGCTGCCGCGTCAGCGTGGGCGGCCAGACCAAGTTCGCCTGCTTCGACGGCCCCGACTTCGACGGCCACCAGGTGGACTTCAACATGCTCCGCATGCGCTCCGACTGGTACAAGGCGGAGGAGCATGACGCCTGCGACCCCTCTGAGTGCAAGATCGGCCGTGTGGCCGCCACGGGCCCCGTGGACTACTCCAAGTACCTGAACGAGCCCGTCACCGAGCTGGACTGGCAGAACCTCGACCTCCGCACCATCAAGCCCAGCCAGAAGATGAAGATCCCCCACCAGGAGATGGCCTGCCAGCCGCCGGAACTGCGCGTGTGCAACTTCGACGAGGTGAGCCTGGGCCTGTCGCCCGAGCAGGCGAGGCTCGAGGCCTCCCGCTGCATCATGTGCAAGCATCCCGCCTGCATCGAGGGCTGCCCGGTCAACATCAACATCCCCGCCTTCCTCCAGGAGATCGTCAACGAGGATCCCAAGGGCGCCGCCCGCATCATCAAGGAGAGTTCCAGCTTGGGCTCCGTCTGCGGCCGTGTCTGCCCCCAGGAGAAGCAGTGCGAGATCAAGTGCGTGGTGGGCATCAAGGGCCTGCCCGTCTCCATCGGCCGCCTGGAGCGCTACGCCAGCGACAGCATGCTGGGTTCCGATGAGCTGCCTCCGGTCGAGGCCGCCACGGGCAAGAAGGTGGCCGTCATCGGCGCGGGCCCCGCGGGCCTCACGGTGGCCGGCGAGCTCATCAAGAAGGGCCACGACGTCACCGTCTACGACGCCCTCCACAAGCCCGGCGGCGTGATGCTCTACGGCATCCCCGAGTTCCGCCTGCCCAACGCCATCGTGGACCAGGAGGTGAACACCCTCCGCCGGCTGGGCGTGAAGTTCATCATGAACACCCTCGTGGGCCGCAGCATGACCCTGGACGACCTCCGCAAGGACTTCGACGCCATCTTCATGGGCACCGGCGCCGGCCTGCCCAAGATGATGGGCATCCCCGGCGAGGAGTACAAGGGCGTCTACACCGCCAACGAGTTCCTCACCCGCATCAACCTCATGCGCGCTGACCTCTTCCCGGAGTACGGCACCCCCGTGACCGTCGGGAAGAACGTCATCATCGTGGGCGCCGGCAACACGGCCATGGACGCCTCCCGCGCCGCCCGCCGCATGGGCGCCGAGAACGTCACGGTGGTCTACCGCCGGACCATCAAGGAGTCCACGGCCCGCAAGGAGGAGCTCGAGCACGCCATGGAGGAGGGGGTGGAGTTCAAGTTCCTCACCAACCCCGTGCAGCTCCACGGCAACGAGAAGGGCTGGATGACCCACGCCGAGTGTGCGGTGATGGAGTTGGGCGAGCCCGGCCCCGACGGCCGCCGCAGCCCCCGCATGACCGACGAGCGGATCATGATCCCCTGCGACACCCTGGTGGTGGCCCTGGGCTTCGACGTGAACCCCCTCATCGCCCAGACCGACAAGGGCCTCAAGACCCTCAAGGGCGGTGTCGTTGTGGTTGACAATGAAACCGGCGAGACCTCCCTCCCCGGCGTCTTCGCCGGCGGCGACGTCATCACCGGCGGCGCCACGGTCATCCTGGCCATGGGCCAGGGCCGCCGGGCCGCCGCGGCCATCCAGCGCCGCCTCGCCGGAGAGACCCAGGCTGCGGTCTGACCACCGGACCAACTGTGATGAAATTGACCCATCCATCAGGTATGATGGGTCCGTTGTGCTGTCTGCCCCATTCCCCGGATTCCCTGTCCTGAAACCTATCTTCGGCTGCGCCCCGCGTACCACCCCCGGAAGGAGCGAACCATGAGCCCGCGAGTGATGAAGACCCTGGATGGGAACGAGGCCACCGCCTCGGTCGCCCATCGCCTCAGCGAAGTCATCGCCATCTACCCCATCACGCCCTCGTCCAACATGGGCGAGTGGGCCGACGAGTGGAGTTCCCAGGGGAAGACCAACGTCTGGAAGACCATCCCCTCGGTCATCGAGATGCAGTCCGAGGGCGGCGCCGCCGGCGCGGTCCACGGCGCCCTCCAGGCCGGCAGCCTCACGACGACCTTCACGGCGTCCCAGGGCCTGCTCCTGATGATCCCGAACATGTACAAGATCGCCGGCGAGCTGACGCCCTTCTGCATGCACGTCACCGCCCGCACCCTGGCCGCCCACGCCCTGAGCATCTTCGGCGACCACTCGGACGTCATGGCCTGCCGCCAGACCGGCTTCGCCATGCTGAGCTCCGAGAGCGTCCAGCAGGCCCACGACTTCGCGGCCATCAGCCATGCCGCCACCCTGCGCAGCCGGGTGCCCATCCTGCACTTCTTCGACGGCTTCCGCACCAGCCACGAGGTGGCCAAGATCGAGATCCTCAACGACGAGGACCTCCGCCACATGGTGCCCGACGAGCTGGTGGCCGCCTTCCGGAAGCACGCCCTGACGCCGGACGCCCCCATCATCCGCGGCACGGCCCAGAACCCCGACACCTTCTTCCAGGCCCGCGAGGCCTGCACCCCCTACTACGAGGCCTTCCCGGCCATCGTGCAGCAGGAGATGGACCGCTTCGCCGCCCTGACCGGCCGCCAGTACCGCCTCTACGAGTACTTCGGCCACCCCGAGGCCGAGCGCGTGATCGTGACCATGGGCTCGAGCTGCGACGTCACCCACGAGTACGTCGAGTGGGCCATGAAGCAGGGCGAGAAGGTCGGTGTCCTGAAGGTCCGCCTCTTCAGGCCCTTCGCCATCCCCGAGTTCGTCCGCGCCCTGCCCGCCTCCGTGAAGAAGCTGGCCGTGCTGGACCGCTGCAAGGAGCCTGGCGCGCCCGCCGATCCCCTGCACCTGGACGTGATCGCCGCCCTGCGTGAGGGCCGGGAGCTGGGCCACACCAAGCTGGACCCCATGGTCATCGGCGGCCGCTACGGCCTCTCCTCCAAGGAGTTCACGCCGGCCATGGTCAAGGGCATCTTCGAGAACCTGGCCAAGGACGCGCCGAAGAACCACTTCACCGTCGGCATCGTGGACGACATCAGCCACACGTCGCTGACCTACGACGCCAGCTTCGACGTGGAACCGGCGGACGTGACCCGCGCGCTGTTCTACGGCCTGGGCGCGGACGGCACCGTGGGCGCGAACAAGAACTCCATCAAGATCATCGCCGAGGAGACCCCCAACTTCGGCCAGGGCTACTTCGTCTACGACTCCAAGAAGTCCGGCGCCATCACCATCAGCCACCTGCGCTTCGGGCCCCGCCCCATCAAGAGCGCCTACCTGGTGACCAAGGCCAACTTCATCGCCTGCCACCAGACGAGCTTCCTCGACAAGTACGAGATGCTCGAGACCGCCGTCCCCGGCGCCACCTTCCTGCTCAACACCCCGCACAGCGCCGAGACGGTCTGGGACACGCTGCCCGTGGAAGTGCAGTCGGCCATCGTCGAGAAGAACCTCAAGCTCTACGTGATCGATGCCTATGAGGTGGCCAAGAACACCGGCATGGGCGTGCGCATCAACACCATCATGCAGACCTGCTTCTTCGCCATCTCCGGCGTGCTGCCCCGCGAGGAGGCCATCGAGCAGATCAAGAAGGCCATCAAGAAGACCTACGGCAAGAAGGGCGACGCCATCGTCCAGAAGAACTTCGTGGCCGTGGACGAGACCCTGGCCCACCTGCACCAGGTGACGGTGCCCGGCAAGGTCACTGCGACCCGCCAGCGCCCGCCCATGGTGGCCGACGAGGCCCCGGACTTCGTCAAGCGCGTCACCGCCGTGATGATGGAGGGCAAGGGCGACCTGCTGCCCGTGAGCGCCTTCCCCGTGGACGGCACCTGGCCCGTGGGCACCACCAAGTGGGAGAAGCGCAACATCGCGCTCGAGATCCCCGAGTGGGACGCCTCCATCTGCATCCAGTGCAACAAGTGCGCCATGGCCTGCCCCCACGCCGCCATCCGCGCCAAGGTCTACGATCCCTCGGAGCTGGAGGGCGCGCCAGCCACCTTCAAGGGCGTGGACTACAAGGGCCCCGAGTACAAGGGGAAGAAGTACACCATCCAGGTGGCCCCCGAGGACTGCACGGGCTGCACCCTCTGCGTCGAGGTCTGCCCCGCGAAGGACAAGAGCAACCCCAAGCACAAGGCCATCGACATGGTGCCCCAGGCCCCGCTCCGCGAGCCCGAGGCCGCCAACTTCAAGTTCTTCCTCGACCTGCCTGAGGCTGACCGCACCACGGTCAAGCTGGACGTGAAGGGCACCCAGTTCCTGGAGCCGCTCTTCGAGTTCAGCGGCGCCTGCTCGGGCTGCGGCGAGACGCCCTACATCAAGCTGCTCACCCAGCTCTTCGGCGACCGCACCCTCATCGCCAACGCCACAGGCTGCTCCAGCATCTACGGCGGCAACCTGCCCACCACGCCCTACACCGTCAACAAGGATGGCCGCGGCCCCGCCTGGGCCAACAGCCTCTTCGAGGACAACGCGGAATTCGGCCTGGGCCTGCGCCTCTCGGTGGACAAGCACCAGGAGTTCGCCCTGGAGCTGATGCACCGCCTGGCCGCGAAGCTCGGCGACGAGCTGATCGCCGGCATCGCCACCGCCGACCAGTCGACGGAGGCCGGCATCAAGGCCCAGCGCGAGCGGGTCGAGATCCTCAAGCAGAAGCTCTCTGGCCTCAAGGAGCCCGAAGCCAAGATGCTCTTCGACCTCGCCGACTACCTGGTGAACAAGAGCGTCTGGATCATCGGCGGCGACGGCTGGGCCTATGACATCGGCTACGGCGGCCTCGACCACGTCCTCGCCTCCGGCCGCAACGTGAACGTCCTGGTGCTCGACACCGAGGTCTACTCCAACACCGGCGGCCAGGCCTCCAAGTCCACGCCCATGGGCGCCGGCGCCAAGTTCGCCATGGCCGGCAAGGCCATGCCCAAGAAGGACCTGGGCATGATCGCCATGACCTACGGCGGCATCTACGTGGCCAAGGTGGCCTTCGGCTCCCGCGACATGCAGACCGTGAAGGCCTTCCAGGAAGCCGAGTCCTACCACGGACCCAGCCTCATCCTCGCCTACAGCCACTGCATCGCCCACGGCTACGACCTGGCCCACGGCGCCGACCAGCAGAAGCTCGCGGTGGACTCCGGCCACTGGCCGCTGTTCCGCTTCGACCCCCGCCGCATGGACAAGGGCGAGACGCCGCTCCAGATGGACTCCGGCGCGCCGAAGGTCCCCATGCTCCAGTACGTGCGCAACGAGACCCGCTACCGCATGATCGAGCAGCAGAATCCCGAGCACTTCAAGAAGCTCATGGACCAGGCCCAGCACGACACCACCAACCGCTTCTCCGTCTATGAACAGCTGGCGAAGCTCTCCATCAACGCCAAGGAAAGCTGAAGGGAGTTCTCATGAACCTCTCCACCACCTACCTCGGCCTCAAGCTGGCCCATCCCCTGATGACGGGCGCCTCGCCCATGGTCGACGACATGGGCATGGTCAAGCGCCTTGAAGATGCCGGCGCCTCCGCCATCGTGATGCACTCCCTCTTCGAGGAGCAGATCACCCGCGAGGAGCAGGGCATGATCATGGACATGGAGCTCAGCGCGAATTCCAGCGCCGAGGCCATCTCCTTCTTCCCCCAGCCCGACGAGTTCCGCCTCGGGCCCGAAAAGTACCTCGAGCAGCTCCGCCGCATCAAGGAGGCCGTGGCCGTGCCGGTCATCGCCTCCCTGAACGGCACCACGCCCGCAGGCTGGCTGCACTACGGCCAGCTCATGGAGCAGGCCGGGGCCGACGCCCTGGAACTGAACGTCTACTACCTGGCCACGGACCCGAAGGAGTCCGCCGCCGACGTGGAGAAGCGCACCCTGGACGCCGTGCGCGCCGTGAAGGCCCAGGTGAAGATCCCCGTGGCCGTGAAGCTCTCGCCCTTCTTCTCCTCCCTGGCCCACTTCGCCGTGGAGCTGGAAGGCGCGGGCGCCGATGGCCTGGTGCTCTTCAACCGGTTCTTCCAGCCCGACATCAACGTGGAGGAGCTGACGGCCGAGCCCAGCCTGCAGCTCTCGGGCCCCGCCGAGCTGCTGCTCCGCCTGCGCTGGCTGGCGGTGCTGCACCACCACGTGAAGGGCAGTTTGGCTGTCACCGGGGGCGTCCACGACGGCATCGGTGCCCTCAAGGCCGTCATGGCGGGCGCGGACGCCGTGCAGATGGTCTCCGCCCTCCTCATCCACGGCCCCGACCGGCTGGCCCAGGCCCGGACCACCCTGGCCGAGTGGCTGGAAGAGCACGAGTACGAGTCCCTGGCCCAGGCCAGGGGCAGCATGAGCCTCCAGAAGTGCCCCAGCGCACAGGCCTTCACCCGTGCGAACTACATGCGCATTCTCAATGGGTGGAGGGCCTAGAATCCCGCTTTTTACCTATGAGACCCCCGGGCAACCGGGGGTCTCGCGCATTGTGAAAGAAATCACACTCTTTGGATGTGATTGACCTGAATATCGTCTATCATTCTTGATCGAATCATCTTCCATTTCGCGTAGGTGACCATGCTCCCATTGTCCCAATCCTCCGGTTACGCGGTCCTCGCCATGAGCTGCCTCGAGGATCCCGGCGGCAAGCCCACCCTGGTGGTGGACGTGGCAGCCCGCACCGGCTTCCCCCGACCCTACCTGTCCAAGATGATCCACAAGCTCGCCAAGGTGGGCCTGGTGATGGCCAAGCGCGGCAACAAGGGCGGCGTGGTGCTGGCCCTGCCCGCCAAGGAGATCACCCTCGACCTCATCGCCGAGGCCGTGGACGGCTCCGAGTGGCGCAACCAGTGCCTGATCGGCTTCAAGGAGTGCAGCGACGAGCGGGCCTGCCCCGCCCACACCTTCTGGAAGTCGGAACGCGAGCACATCTACCGCTGCCTGAAGGACATCTCCCTGGAGGAGATCCGCACCTTCGAGCAGCAGAGCCGCACCTGGCGCCTCGCGGACGCCCTTCCCGAGAAGAAGCTCAAGCCCAAGCCCAAGAAGGCCGCGAAGCCCGCCGGGGCCAAGGCCCCCGCCCGCAAGCCCGCCGCCCCCAGGACCATCGCCAAGAAGGCCTGATCCGGCGTCCGGATGCCCGAGGGCCCCGCTTCCGCGGGGCCCTCGGTGTTTCAGACGAGACCGTGGTCCGCCCGGAAGCGTTCCACGCCGGGATCCCGATGGCGGGCCATGTCCGCCAGGGTCACGGAGCGCAGGCGCACCAGGATCTCGTCGAGCGTGCCCTTCCAGTAGTCGTGGAGGACGCAGGGAGTCTCATCAGTGCAGCCCGCCAGGCCCATCAGGCAGCGCTTCCGCCAGGCCACGCCGTCGATGGCCTCGGAGAGGTCCTCCAGGGTGATCTCCGCGGCCGGCTTGGCCAGCACGACCCCGCCATGGTGCCCGCGCCGGGCGTGGACCAGGCCCTTCTTCGCGAGCTTGTGGACGAGCTTGGACAGGTAGGATCTCGGGATGCCCGTGTAATCCGCCACGGACTCCACCAGGACAGGCTGCCCCCCGGGCTCCTGGAGGCAGCGCATGGCGCGGAGCGCGTAACCGGTGGTCTGGGACAGGGGAAGCACACACACCTCCTGGAAGATCGGTTCCGAGAGACTCTCTTCAATGAGGATCATCCGGTAATCTAACGAGTCAACCACCCTTGTGACCTAAGTCACCATCAGGGCGGTGCTTGGAAAAAACATTAAGATCATTGGCGTTCAAGGCCGTGAAAAACGACCCGGGCACCAGGAGGCACCCGGGTCGCGGTCTTCGTGGAAGGGGCGGAGGAACCCGCCCCTTCCGGGCTGTCGCTAGGGCTGGCTAGTGCACCTTGGCGGGATCGTAGGTGGCGCCTGCGCCGTGGCAGATGCCGCAGGATTCCCCGGCCAGGTTGAGGGTGCTGCGGAGCGCGAGCACCTGGCCGCCGTTCTGGTTCATGTGGGCCTTGGCGATGGTGCTGTCGTGGCAGCTGACGCAGGCGGCCGTGAAGGGCGTGGTCACCAGGTCGTTCGCATTGTTGGTCGTCAGCGCGGCCTTGGCATCTGCCGGCGTGCGGCTGACACCATTGAGGAACACGCCGTTGTCCGCTTCCTGGCGGGAGGCCAGAGCATTGGCGGGCACCGCGCTGTAGCCGGTGGGCGTATGGCAGCTCTGGCAGTTGCTCAGGATGCCCGGGAAGCCGATGTTGGCGCCGTCGATCAGGGCGATGGCCGAGGGCGTCCGGTCGCGGGCGATCTTGATGGACGTGGTGCGGTCCTTCCCGGCATGGAGGCCGTGGATCATGTCCTTGAAGTTGTTGGTGACCTGCGGGAAGGCCAGCGCGGCGTTCGGCAGGGTCTTGTCGAACTTCCAGGCGGTGAGGATGGCCTGGTCGGCGGCCGTGAAGGCATAGGCCTGGAGAGCGGTGTCGGCGATGCCGCGGCCGCTGGTGGTCAGGCCCGGAACGTGGCACTGGACACAGACCTGGACTTCGTAGACGCGGTTGCCGCCGTGGCCTTCGAACCACTCGTGGCACTTGGCGCACTTGGCGGAATCGATGACGGTGCGGCGGACGCTGTCGCCGGTCACGGGCTTGATGACCGAGATGGCGTGGCGGGCGACGTTACCCGTGGCGATGACCTGGGTGAAGTAGCCCTGCAGCGAGACAGAGCGCATCTTCGCGCCGACCGGGAAGATCTTCGTGCCCACCAGGTTGGCGGTGTAGTAGCCGCTGGCATCAGGCCCGGAGAGGGTCCCGCGGGTGGCGGCGTAGTTGGGATCCAGCAGGTTGGCGATGGAGACGCTGATGGGCTGGAAGTTGGAGGAGCCGCTGCCGAGGTTGTTGTAGTCGGCCGGAGCGGCCACGCCGTCCTGAGGCATTGCATAGGCCAGCAGGAAGGAAGGTGAACCCGTGAAGCCGTCCAGGGGGTTGGCCATGGCGGCGGCGGGGGCCAGGAAGGTGGCGTCGGCGCCATCCACCTTGACCTTGAAGACCACGGTCGCGGTGGTGTCGGTGGCCGCGGCGGACTTGATCTCGTAGGTGACGTTCTTCAGGCCCGCGGGGATGGCCGGGTTGTTGGGCGTCACGTTGTTGGCCATGTGGTAGGTCTTGATCGCGTCCGAGGTGTGGCAGATGGTGCAGGCCTGGTCGTCGGTCAGGGGGACGTTGGTGCCCGGCATGTGGTTGATGCCCGTGGCGAAGTCCACGCCGTCATGGCAGGAGCCGCAGGCCAGGCGGGTGGGCTTGACGCTCCAGTTGGCGGCCTGGGGGACATCCGAGTGGCACTTGGCGCACATCTTCTGCCCGCCATCCAGGATGGAGTAGCCGATGTTGTTGTAGAGGACGTTCGCGTAGTTGTAGCCGGTCTTGGTCAGTTCCTTGCCCATGTGGATCTGGTGGACCATGGTGGGGAAGTCGCCGGCGGCCTTGCCATTGATCTTGTAGGTGCTGCCGCTGAAGCCGGTGGCGGTGGTGGTGGCTTCGGCGCGGCCGAACTTGCGCTGGTCCGTGTGGCAGACCACGCAGTAGCGCGCTTCCACCCGGCCGCCGCCGTGGAAGGCGAGCTTCCCGTGGCATTCGTTGCAGCGGTTGATGGAGACGACGTCGCGGATGTCCGTACCGGCCGCCACGGGGGCACCGGTGGAGGGCACGAAGTCGTAGATCACATTGATGGGGTTCTCCATGGCCACGCCCGGGGTGAGCGTCACGCCGTCGGGCGTGTTGCTGCCGGTGCCAGGGGCGTTGCCCGAGAACTGCAGGGTGATGCGGTGGACGAGCGTGGGCGCGTAAGCCACGTCACCCAGGTCGGCCTTGACGCTGGGAGCCGTGTAGGTAGCCGCGTCCAGGGCCGCCTGGGTCTTGGTGATGTCGCGGTAGAAGGTGTACTTGTAGGTGCCGTCGCCGTTGTCCACCAGGGTGCCGGTGTTGTCGGTGGTGGGCGTGGTGGGGCCGGCCGGAACGGCGGCGCCGGTGGAGGCCTTGATCGCCGGCACGGAGGTCACGATGTAGCTGACCCACTTGCTGGGGGCCTTGGAGGTGGCATCCTCGGGCACCAGCTTCGCGATGGCGAAGGCCAGGTTGGGATAGCTGCTCAGGGTGGCGAGGTTGCCGCTCCGATCGGGGACGGTGCTCTTCGACGTGACTGCGCCGAGGCCCACGATGGGCGTGCCTGCGGCGTCCGTGAGCTTGAAGTTCACGACCGGGGCGGCGCCCATGGTGACGGAGGTGATCGTGCCGGTGGGCTTGAGGGCGGTCCACTGCTCCGCGGACAGCTTGGACACATCCAGCTTGGGGGTGGCGTTGGTGCCGTTGGTCCCGTTGGTCCCGTTGGTCCCGTTGGTGCCGTTGGTGCCGTTCAGGCCGGCGGGACCGGTCTTCCCGTCGCAGGCGATCAGCCCCAGGAGGACGGCCGTGGCGGCGATGGCGCCACAGAGATGTTTCAAAGGTCGTTGTTGCATGCTTCATCCTCCTGCTGGGGATTCAAGCTGCGGTTGTGGGGGTAGGGGTAAGGAGCGCTCCTCTGGACCGGAGGGACTCGCGGATCCGGCACGGGAACCCGGCGCTGGCTTCTGCCTGTGACACTGGGAACACACACGCCTCCCGGGAGAGAGTTCCGTCAGGGATTCGTCAATGATGATCAATCGGTAATTTAATGAGTCAAGCCCCTTGTGACCCTAGTCACCACCTGGATTTGGATTAGAAAAAACAAGTGATTTTCAATAGGTAATAGGTCCTTTCTTACCTTTTGTTAAGAGGCCAAAAGGTCCGCTTTGCGGAGAACTCCCATGACAAAAGAGGACCCGGCCGGGGCCGGGTCCTCCTTGAGCGCGGGTGGTGGCGCCGGGGCGCTGGCCCCGGCGGGGGATGTCACTTGAAGGTCATGTGGACCGTCTTGATGTCCGCGGTGCGGCCGGAGCCGTGGCAGACGAGGCACTGCTCCATCCGGGTGGCCAGGACGGCGCGGGTTTCGTTGATGGTCGCCCCATTGCCCCTCATGTGGGCCACTGCGGCCTGGTTGTCATGGCAGGCGAAGCAGGCGGCCGTGATGGGCGAGACGACGAGGGTGTTGGACGTGGCTTCCGTGCTGACTCCCGTGGTGCTCGCGAAGGAGAACTGGGTGCCGTAGTTCCCCCAGCTGACGAAGGGCGAGTAGTAGTTCCCGAAGGGCTCATTGCCCGTGGTGACCACCGGCAGGGTGGACCCGGCGGGGAGGAGCGTCCCGTCCACGGCCTTCATGTAGTCGCCATAGGCCGTGGTGGAGGGCAGGAGGTTCGGGACCACGGAGGCCGTGGCGGACAGGTCGTAGGTGCCGGACAGGTGGCAGGCCTCGCAGTTGTTCAGGATGGCCGGATAGGTCGGCTTCCAGAGCTGTGTGACGTCGGCGTGCCAGGAGAACTTGTTCTCGCGGACCGCGGAGGCATGCAGGGCATGGATGGAATCCTTGGCGTTCACGCTCCAGCCGTTGTTGGCCCGGTTCACCGTGTGGCAGAAGGTGCAGGAGACGGCGTCGTTCCGCTGGCCGGCATGGTAGACCTTCGAGGTGAAGATGCCGAGCGTCGCGTGGCAGTCATTGCACTTGGCGTTGCTGACGATGGTCCGGCGGGCCGCCTGGGTGGCGAAGCCGGCAGGCAGTGTGCCGCTGACGAGCTTGGTGACGTTGGGGGCCGGGACACTCACGCCGCCCTGCATCTTCCCGTCGGTGTTGTAGGCGTAGCCCGCCACGTTGGTCTGGGTGAGCGGCTGGCCCGTGGGAAGGTTGTAGGAGTAGCCGATGCCGCCGGTGATCATGGTGGCGGTGGTGGGGATGACCAGGTTCTTGATGGTCAGGGTGTAGTAGCCGCTGGCGTCGGGGCCCGTCATGTCGCTGGTGGTGACGGTCCTGTTCCAGACGTTGCGGATGGAGACGCTGGTGGAGGCGTTGTAGTCGCCGGGCTTGGCGATGCCGTCCTGGGGTACGGCGAAGACGATGTAGGCGGAGGGCCCGCCCACGAAGTTCGGGAGCAGTTCGACGGTCCCGTCGGCGGCGGCGGGCTGGGCGTTGAAGGCCGCGGCGGCGCCGTCGAGGAGGAACCGGAACTTGAAGACCGGCTGGGCGCTGGCATTGAGGGTGACGCTGGCCAGGTCCCAGGTGGGCTTCACCGCGCCGGCGGGCAGGTTGCCGGTGTAGCCGGCCACGAAGGAGGCATTGGTGTTCTTGTTCGTGCCGCCGTTCAGGAAGTTGTTCGGGTCGGGCGAGACCACGGGCACATGCATGAGCTTGATGCCGGCGGTGCCGTGGCAGGAGGAGCAGTTCACATCGGAAGTGGCGGCACCACCCGGATGGTTGGCGCCGGTGGCCCAGACGATGGCGTCATGGCAGGCGCCGCAGGCCAGCCGGCTGGGGGCGGTATTCCAGTTGTCGCCCTGGGGGGCCACGGCGGCGCTGTGGCACTTCACGCAGTTCCGCTGGTCCTGCGGGTAGGTGGTGTGGTTGTACCGGACGCCGAACTGGTTGTAGCCCTGGTAGTAGAGCTCTTCGCCCATGTGGATCTTGTGGATCATGTTGGGGAAGTTGGGCAGGCCCATGCCCTGGAGCCGCGCCGTGTAGACGCCGTAGGCCCCGGGAACCAGGGTGGTGCCGCTGGCCGGCATGGACTCGGTGCTGCCGTACTTGTGCTGCTCCGTGTGGCACACCACGCAGAGGCGCACATCATGGACGGGCGGGAAGTAGTTGGCATGGAACGCGAGCTTGGTGTGGCAGCTGTTGCAGCCGGCCTGGTCCGCGATCACGCGCTGGGGATCCGTGGCGACCACCGCCTTGCCCGTGGAGGGGATGAAGTCATAGGAGAGGTTGGCCGAGCCCAGGGCCTGCACGGTGGTGCCCGGCTTGGCGCCGCCCGCCATGATGATCAGCCGGTGGGTGGCGTCCGGCTTGTAGGTCAGGTCGTCCAGGTCGGCTTTGAGGTGGGTGGCATCGTCGGTGGTGGCATCCACGTAGCCTTTGACCTTGGTGATGTCGAGGGCGAAGGTGTAGGTGTACGTGCCGTCGAGGTTGTCCTTCAGGACGCCGTCATTCTCATGCTCGGCGAAACCCGGCTTGGCGACCTGCCCGGCCGCCGGCGTCTCGGTGACGACGTAGTTGACCCACCGGCTGGGGCTCTTGGTGGTGGTGTCGGCGGGAACCAGCTTGGCGATGCTGAAGCCGAAGTTGGGGTACTTCCCGTTCGCCGCTTTCTGGGCCAGGCCGCTGACCGGCGTGCCCTTGGCATCCGTGAGGGTGAAGGTCACCACCGGCGCGCCGCCCATGGTGACGCTGTTGATGGTGCCCTGGAGGGAAAGCTGGGCCCACTCGGCATCGCTCAGCTGAGCGGCGTTCACGGTGATGACCGCATTGGTGCCGTTGGTGCCGTTCGTGCCGTTGGTGCCGTTGGTGCCGTTGATGCCGTTGGCGCCAGCCGCGCCGGTCTTGCCGTCACAGGCGACCATCGCCAGGAGCAGGGCCGAGGCGGCGAGGGCGCCCGCGAACTGTTTCAGGGGTCGGTGTTGCATGGTTCTTCCTCCTCCGGGTAGGGGACTGCAAGGGGTTCAGGCGGGCTGCATGCGGGGTGGGCGCGTTGCCCGATGCCACCGGCCAGCCGGGCCTTTTCCCGTCCCCCGCCCCTCGGGGCGGAGGGGGCGCGGGGCATGGCCGGCGGTTCGTGGCATGGGAAGCACACCTCCTCGGGTTGCAACTCCATCTGAATTTCGCCAATCAGGATCCTCCGGTAATTTATGGAGTCAACCAGCCTTGTGATCTGTGTCACGTCGGTCGTGACACTTGCAGGACGATGCCGGTACGCGCCAGGGCCCCTGCAATGCGCGGGGGCCCTGGCAAATTGGAGGCATGACAAACAGGAAAAGGACCCGGAGCTGGAAGGCGTCCGGGTCCTCACCGTGGGGTCAAACGTCGCCGGAGCGCGGTCGGAACCGCGCGCCGGCGGGGGACATCACTTGAAGGTCATGTGGACGGCCTTGATGTCGGCCGTGCGGCCGGAACCGTGGCAGACCATGCACTGCTCGACCTTGAGGAGCGCCGTCGCGCGGGGCTCATTGAAGGCGCCGCCGTTGCCCCTGAAGTGGGCGATGGCGACCGGCGTGTCGTGGCAGCCGGCGCAGGCCGAGGTGACCGGCGAGTTCACCAGGGTGGTGCCCGCGGCCTGGGTGGTGGTCTGGGTGGACGCGGTGTACTTAAAGCCCACGCCGTAGTCCACGCCCGGGGTGATGAAGGGCGAGATCACGGTGGCGCCGGCGACCGTCTCGTTCCCCGTGAGGATCGGGAAGGCCGTGGCGGGCGTCAGGCCCGTGGCGGTGGTGCTCCAGAGCAGGTTCGGGAGCGCGGCGGCATTGGCGCTGTTGCTGAAGTCGTACGAGCCGGGGACGTGGCAGGCTTCGCAGTTGTTCAGGATCCCGGGGTAGGTCACGTTCCAGAACGTGGCGCCGTTGGCGGCCTGCCAGGAGAACTTGTTCACGCGCTTGGCGGAACCATGCAGGGCGTGGATGAAGTCCTTTTCGTTGACGGCCCAGCCATCGGTGCCGTGGTCCCCCACGTAGTTCGCGTTGTGGCAGAAGGTGCAGGTCGCGGCGTCATTGCGCTCGCCGGAGTGGTAGGCCTCCTTCGTGAACACACCCAGGTAGGCGTGGCAGTCGTTGCACTTCTGGTTGCTCACGATGGCGCGGCGCGCGCTCTGGGCGGCGAAGCCGGTGGGCAGAGTCCCGCCGACGACCTTGGTGACGTTGGGCGCAGGCACGCTCAGGCCGCCGGTTCCGGTGTTCGGAGTGGCACCCGGGGTGTAGGGATAGGCCGGAAGGTCAATCTCGGTCAGGGGCAGGGAGCCATAGCTGTAAACGTAGCCGATGCCGCCCGTGATCTGGGTGGCGCTGGCGGGAAGCGCGGTAAGAATGGTCAGGCTGTAGTAGCCGTTGGCGTCGGGGCCCGTCATGGTCGAGGTGGTGACGGTCTTGTTCCAGACGTTGCGGACATAGGCGCTGACCGTGGCGTTCCAGTCGGCGGGCTTGGCGATGCCGTCCTGGGGAACGCCGAAGGCCACGTAGACGCTGGGGCCGCCCACATAGCCGGACATCAGCTCGGCGCTGGCGTCGGCGGCGGCGGGCTGGGCATTGAAGACCACCGGGCTGCCGTCCTTGAGGAAGCGGAAGGTCACCACGGGCTGGCTGCTGGCGTTCAGCGTGACGCTCTTCAGGTCATAGGTGATCTGGTGCGCGCCGGCCGGCAGGGCGTTCTTGTAGTCCGCGATGTAGGATCCGTTGGTGTGCGTTCCAAGGCCCCAGGTGGTGCTGGGGGCGACCAGCGGAGTGTGGATCACCTGCATCTGGGAGGCGCCGTGGCAGCTCGTGCAGTTCAGGTCGCTGGTCTGGGGACCGCCGGCGTGGTTCGCGCCGGTCGCCCAGACGATGCTGTCATGGCAGGCGCCGCAGGCCAGACGGCTAGGCACGTCCTTCCAGTTGTCGCCCTGCGGGGTGGCCGCGGACGCGGTGTGGCACTTGGTGCAGTTCCGCTGATCCTGCGGGTAGGTGGTCTCGTTGTAGAGGACGCCGAACTGGTTGTAGCCCTGGTAGGTGAGCTCCTCGCCCATGTGGATGCGGTGGACCATGGCGGGGAAGTTGGCCAGGGCCATGCCCTGCAGCCGCTGGGTGGCGAACCCGTAGATGCCGGGAACCAGCGTGGTGCCGCTGGCGGGCAGGGATTCGGTGGCGCCGTACTTGTGCTGCTCGGTGTGGCAGACCGCGCAGAGATGCGCGTCGTTGATGGAGGGGAAGAAGTTGGCGTGCATGGCCAGCTTCGTGTGGCAGGTGTTGCAGGAAGAGATGTCCACGACCAGCCGGTTGGGATCGGTGGCGGTCACCGCCTTGCCCGTGGCGGGAATGAAGTCGTAGTAGAGGTTCGCCGAGGTCAGGGCCTCGACTCCGCTGCCGGGCTGCTTGCCGCCGATGCTGGCGACCAGGCGGTGGGTCAGGGTCGGGGTGTAGGTCAGGTCGTCCAGGTCCGCCCGGAGGTGGGTGGCGTCATAGGTCGCGCCGTCCGCGTAGCTCTGGGCCTTGGTGATGTCCAGGGCGAAGGTGTAGGTGTAGGTGCCGTTCCCGTTGTCGACGAGGGTGCCGTAGTTCTCGGGTTCGGTGTAGTTGGTCTTCGCGGGCTGGCCGGCTTCCGGCGTCTCCACCACGTTGTAGTTGACCCAGCGGCTGGGCCACTTGGTCGTCGGATCGGCGGGCATCAGCTTCGCGATGGTGAAGGCGAAGTTGGGGTACTTGCCGGTCGCGTCCTTCTTGGCCAGGCCGGACACGGGCGTGCCCTTGCCATCCTTGACCGTGAAGTTCACCACGGGCGCCCCGCCCATGGTCACGCTGTCGATGGAGCCCTGGAGGGAGAGCTGGCTCCACTCCGCGGCGGTGAGCTGGGCGGCGTTCACGGTGATGGCGGGGGTGGTGCCGTTGGTGCCATTGGTGCCGTTGGTGCCGTTGGTGCCATTGGTGCCGTTGAGACCGGCGGCGCCGGTCTTGCCGTTACAGCCGATCAGCACCAGGGCGATGGCTGCGGCGGCGACGGCGCCGGCGAGCTGTTTCAGGGGGCGAGGTTGCATGGTGGATCCTCCTGGGAAATGGGACTGCTGACGATGGGCGAAGAATGGCCGGACGGCGCGCCGGCATACTCCCTCCACGCACCCCGCGGGGGAGGCTGGACTGGAGGGGCGGCTTTCGGTGCGTGCCATGTCGGCAAACTCCTTGGGACGCGGTCCCGACAGGAATTCATATAATCAGGATCTACGGGTCATTTGATGAGTCAATGACCTCGAGGTCCTTTGTGATGAGTGTCACGGAAGCCATGACACTGGAGATCGGGGCCTTAAATCGGCATGAAAAGGCCCCCGGAGTCCGGGGGCCGTCGAGCTGGGACCTTGACCCAGGATCTGCCGGTTACTTGGTCGGCACCTTCACCCCGGCCTGCCGGGCCACGATGCGCGTCCTGAGGGTCTGGAAGAGGCTCTCGGGAATGACGTTGTTGGTGACCAGGAACGCCTTGGACTTGTAGGGGCGCCCCGCGATGATCTTGTCCGCATAGGCGTCCGTGATGCCCGGGAGGGTCTTCAGCTGGTCCTTGGTGGCGCTGTTGATGTCGACCGCCTTGGCATCGCTCTCCGCCTTGGCCTTGGCCCGCGCCTTGGCCTTGGCTGCCGCGGCCTTCGAGCGGCCAGGCTTCGGGGACTTGGCCTTGGACTCGGCCTTTCGCGGCACGTCAGCCTCCTGGGCCCGGGCCGGAACGGCAGGGGCAAGGAGGGCCGAGAGGGCCAGGGTCATTGTCAGCAGGGGGTTCTTCATGGGGACCTCGTGAGCCGGAGGCCGAATTCTCCGGCCGCTGCGGCGGCCTTGTCAATCGGCCGTTGAGGGGGGAAAGCAGGAAAAGGACCCGGAGCTGGAAGGCGTCCGGGTCCTCACCGTGTCGTTCAAACGTCGCCGGAGCGCGGTGGGAACCGCGCCCCGGCGGGGGACATCACTTGAAGGTCATGTGGACGGCCTTGATGTCGGCCGTGCGGCCGGAACCGTGGCAGACCATGCACTGCTCGACCTTCAGGAGGCCGGTCGCCCGGGGCTCGTAGAAGGCGCCGCCATTGCCCTTGAAGTGCGCGATGGCAGCCGCGGAATCGTGGCAGGCGGAGCAGGCCGAGGTGATCGGCGAGTTGATCAGCGTCGTGCCGGCCGCGTCGACGTAGGGCGTCGTGGAACCGGTCGCGAAGTTGGTCGTGTAGCCCGCGCCGTAGGCGGTGTTCGCCGTGATGAAGGGCGAGAAGTAGTTCACGGGCATGGGCTCGGTCCCGGTGATGACCACGGGCGTGCTCGCGGGCGTGGTGCCGGCGATGGTGGTGGTGGGCAGCATGCTGGGGATCGCGGCCGCGTTGGTGCTGTTGCTGAAGTCGTACGAGCCGGACACGTGGCAGGCTTCGCAGTTGTTCAGGACACCGGGGTAGGTCACTTCCCAGAAGGCGGAGCCCGTGGAGGAGTGCCAGGAGTACTTGTTCACCCGCTTGCTGGCGCCATGGAGGGCGTGGACCGCTTCCTTGATGGTCGCCGCCCAACCGGTGGTGCCGCTGTTCTTGTTCGGGGTGTGGCAGAAGGCGCAGGTGGTGGCGTCGTTGCGCTCACCGGCGTGGTAGGCCTCCTTCGTGAACACGCCCAGCACCGCGTGGCAGTCGTTGCACTTCTGGTTGGCCACGATGGTGCGGCGGCCGGCCTGGGCCGCGAAGCCCGCGGGCAGGGTCCCGCTCACCAGCTTGGTGACGTTGGGCGGAGGCACGCTCAGGCCGCCCATCATCGTGGTGGTGTCGTAGGCGTAGCCCGCCACGTTGGTCTGCGTGATGGACTGGGTGTTCTTGTTGTAGGTGTAGCCGATGCCGCCGGTGATCATCGTGGCGGTCGCGGGGATCTGCACGCCCGTGAGCGTGACCTTGTAGTAGCCGTTCGCGTCGGGGCCGGTCAGGGTGCCTGCGCCGGTGCCGGTGGCCGTGCCGTTCCAGATCTTCTTGAGATAGCCGCTGACGGTCGCGTTCCAGTCCGCCGGCTTCGCGATGCCGTCCTGCGGCACGGCGAAGGCCAGGTAGACGCTGGGGGCGCCCACGAAGTTGTCCCACAGCTCGGTCTTGCCGCTGCCGAACACGTTGAAGTCCGCGCGCTGGCCGTCCTGGAGGAACCGGAACTCGAAGACCGGCTGGGCGCTGGCGTTCAGCGTCACGCTCTTGAGGTCCCAGGTCACCTTGATGGCGCCGGCGGGCAGGTTGCTGGTGTAGGCGGAGATGTACGAGCCGTTCGTGTAGCCGCCCGTGGCGAAGGCCGGGTTCGGCGGCGTCGCGGGGATGTGCACGAGCTTGATGCCCGCCGACCCGTGGCAGCTGCTGCAGTTCAGGTCGCTCGTCTGGGGCCCGCCCAGGTGGTTCGTGCCAGCCACCCAGTCGATGCCGTCGTGGCAGGCGCCACAGGCCATGCGGCTGGGGTTGGTGTTCCAGGCCTCACCCTGGGGGGTGGCGGCGATGGAAGCGGTGTGGCACTTGGAGCAGTTGCGGAGGTCCTGCGGGTAGGTGGTCTCGTTGAAGTTGATCCCGGCGTAGAGGTAGCCGGTCTTGTTCAGCTCCTCACCCGCGTGGAGGCGGTGGATGAAGGCGGGGAAGTCGCCCACGGCCAGGCCGTTGATCTTGTAAGTGCCGGTCGAACCACTCGGGGGCGCCACAGTCGTGGCGGTCGAGACGGCCTCGGCGTTGCCGTACTTGCGCTGGTCGGTGTGGCAGACCACGCAGTACTCGGCCTTGATGCGGTTGCCGCCGTGGACCTCGAAGCGGGTGTGGCAGCTGTTGCAGGAGGCCGTGTCCACGATGTTGCGTTGGGCGTCGGCGGCCGGAGCGGCGCCGGTGGCGGGCACGAAATCGTAGAGGATGTTGGCGGGGGTCAGGATGGGCACGCCGGTGACGCCGCTGTTGGAGCCGTCGGGCGTGTTGGTGCTGGTGCCGCGGGCGTTGCCGCCGATCTGGATGCTGATGCGGTGGGTCAGGTTGGCCTGGTAGCTCACGTCGCCGAGGTCGGTGCGGACCTGGTTCTTCGTGGCGTCGTAGGCATAGCCGTCCAGGAAGGCCTGGGTGGCCGTGATGTCACGGTAGAAGGTGTACTTGTAGGAACCGTCGCCATTGTCCACCAGGGTGCCCGTGTTGTCGGTGCTGGGCTTGCTGGGGGCCGCGGCGGTGGTGGTGGTGGGCATCGTGGTGACGATGTAGTTCACCCACTTGCTGGGGCTGCCGCTGGCGCCGGGCACCAGCTTCGCGATGCTGAAGCCGAAGGCGGAGTAGCTGGGGGCCAGGGCGTTGGAGGCCTTGGTGGTGAAGCCGAGGCCGCTGACGGGGGTGCCCTTGCCGTCGGTGACGGTGAAGTTGACGACGGGCTTGGCGCCCATGGTCACGCTGGTCACGGTGCCGTTGAGGGTCAGCTGGCTCCACTGGTCGGCGGTGAGCTGGGCGGCGTTCACGGTGATGACGCCGTTGGTGCCGTTGGTACCGTTGGTGCCATTGGTACCGTTGGTGCCATTGGTGCCGTTGAGGCCGGCGGCGCCCGTCTTGCCGTTACAGCCGATCAGCACCAGGGCGATGGCTGCGGCGGCGACGGCGCCGGCGAGCTGTTTCAGGGGACGGTGTTGCATGTGGGTTTCTCCTTGAGGTAGGGGAGGTCAGGGGTGACTGCGAGTGAACAGACGGGTACTGCATCGAAACGATCGATCAGAAGGGCACCTCCTGGATCTGGGATCTAGAAGCTCGTGCCGTGGCAGAGGGTGTTGTTGAAGCAGCCAGGTGCGGTGCCGGCGGGGGCCGGGGTCACAGGCTTGAGGGAGGAGTTCGCCCCATTGGTGTGGCACTGGGCGCAGGCGGGAGCGTTCCCGCCGTTGGTGTTGACGTGGCTGGGCGAGGTGAAGGTGGCTCCGCGCCAGGGGGCATCGGGGTGCGGGGCCTTGGTGTGGCAGGATTTGCAGGACACAGCCAGGCCATCCGTGTAGTTCGGGCCGTGGCACTTGGTGCAGTAGGCGAAGCCGGAACCGTTGACCACGGTCCCGCCGATCACCTGGGTGACGGCTGGAACGGCCTGGGCGCCCAGGCGGCCGTGCTGGCTCGGATCCGCCCAGCCCGCCGGGTGGTTCATGCCGCCGTTGGTGTGGCAGCTGAAGCAGCTCACCTTGGAGATGCCGCCGGCCTGCGCCGGATCCGAGGTGGAGCCGTGGCAGGTGCGGCACTGGTCCGGCGCCTTCGCGTACTCGGCGTAGTGGACCTGGATCCAGTTGGCCGGGTGCTGCCCGGTGGTGGCATTGAGCGGAGCGCCCTTCCCGGCGGTCCCGGCGCATCCCCAGGCGAGGAGCGCGAGGGCCATCGCGAAGCAGCTACCGGCCATCAGTTTCATTCGGCTCATGGTGTTCCCCTTGGACGCGATGCGGATCCCTACCGGTGGCAGGCCGCGCACTTCTCGTTATTGGCCCGGCCGTGGCAGGCGTAGCAGCTGGACGGATCCATCTTCCCTTCCATCCGGTGCAGGGTCATGAAGTCGCCCCGGTGCGGAGACTGGAGGTCGGGGCGGTCGCTGAACCGGGTAGAGGGCTTCATGGGGACCTTGGCGCCGTGGCAGTCCGCGCAGAAGGACTGGGCGTGGCAGGAGGCGCAGGTGTTGGAATCCTGGTTGGCCTGGAAGCGGTGGTCCTTCACGAAGGTGGGCGTGTGATCGAAGGAGGCGTACGGCTTCTGGGCGCCCTTGGCCACGTCGTTGCTGTGGCATTCGGAGCAGATGGGCCGGCCCGCGCCGAGCTCCTGGGGATGGGTCGCGGCGAAGCTCGTCTCAGGGGAGATGAGGCTGCAAGCCATCAGGAAGCCGAGCCCCAGCACGACACCGACGATCTTGAAAATCGAGTTCCGGGCCATTAGCGACCTCCCTTGCGAGCAAAGCCGAACCGATACTCGGCCCGGAGAAGTCCACGGGTCTCATGCTTGGCGACCGCGGTGCTTCCGTAGCTGACATCGCCGGACACCTTCACGTTCGTGGTGGCCTGGTATCCGAGCGAGCCCACCACTTCATAGATGTTCTTGATCCCCACCAGGTACGGGTTGTCCCTGTCGTACCGCTGGAGGATGCCGTCCAGGCTGGCGGTGAGCTTGCCCCGGGTGACCATGCCCCAGATCCGCGCCTCCTTGTGGCTCAGGCTGCGGTAGGGCCGGGCGGGATCCACGAACAGGGTGTTCGCGGCGTTCACCCAGTGGGCCCCCACGCCGCCGAGGAAGGTCCGCTCGCTGGAGCTCCAGCGGATCTCGCCGCCGCCGCGGTTCACGTCGCCGACGGTCTCGCGGTGCATGTGGCGGTAGTCGGCCACCAGCTGGACACCCGTGGGAGCGTTCCAGGTGATGCTGCCCCCGAAGCCGCGGAACATGTCGTTGTCGTCCTGGCGGAAGAGGGAGGGGAGGTTCGTCCCGGCGAAGAAGGCGTAGAAGTTCCGCTCGGCGTAGTTGCCCGTCACGGTGACCTGGCTGCCCACCTTCACGGTGGCGGTGTAGTCGTGCTCGGCGATGCGGGACCGGTCGCGGGTGCCGGGGGCCTGGTCCGGGTGGCTGGCCACGTCGAAGACGGTCCGGCCGCGGAGGTCGAAGACGCTGGCGGGGGTGATGCGGATGTCCACGCCCAGCTGCTTGCGCGTGTAGTCGATGGGCGAGGGGATGTCGAGGTCCTTGGCCGCCTCGGTCCCGTCCTGCAGGTAGGACACGCCGATCTCGCCGACCTTGGGCATGCGCCAGGCGAAGCGGGTGCCGAAGATGAAGTCCCGCTGGTATTCGTAGTCCGACTGGTTCCGGGGATCCACCGTCTTGAAGTAGACGGGCTTGCCGCCGAAGGCGGACACGGTGAAGCCGCCCCGCAGGTCCGTCCGGACGCTGACGCCGTCCACCTGCTCGAAGCCCGTGGCCTGGCTGGTGGTGAAGCGCCCGGCCTTGATCTCGGCGTTGGCCTGGTCGAAGCGGTACTGGAGGTAGCCGTAGTTCAGGTACCCGCCGGACTTGGAGCCGTCGAAGTTACTGGCGTCGCTCAGATCCGTCCGGCCCCACCCGAAGAGGTGCAGCGAGAGGTTGTCGGTGCCCAGCTTGGTGGCGTCGATGCCCAGGTACTGGGTGGCGGGAGTGAAGGTGGCCTTGTCAAAGCCCGGCGTCTCCTGCTTCCACATTTGGGCCATGGTGGTGCCGTACAGGCTCACCTCCTGGCCCCAGGCCGTGGCTGACATCAGTGTGGCAAGCAGGACCACTTGGGTTCGTGGCTTCATGATTCGCCTCATGCGGTGGCGTGGATGGACCGGGGTGGAAGAGCAGAAGGAGCAGAGCCGGGATCTTCGTAAAGGCCTGCCAGCGCGGGCCAGAACGCCGTGAAAGCTGATGGTGGCGTCAGAAACAAAACTATAGCCCCCACTCTGGCGACCTCAAGGGTGGAAATGATTGATTCCTGTATGGAAGTATGATTAATGAATTCATTGTTGCGACTGCCTAGATCAACATTAATAATTTAAAAATAAACATCTTATGATCAAATTGATTGTAAATAAAAATGGCAAAAAACATAGCAGTCGAAACAGGTTTACCCTTCTGGGACAAAGTTGTGACCGTTGCCACTGGAGAAAGGTTCCCAGTCTCAGGGATCGATTTGGACACCCGATGGGGTCCTTACTTATCTGATGGGCAGGTTCCCCGATGGCCCCTGGGCGGCCCGGCCCTCTGGTGGTCGGACCGTTCCCTGTGACCCCTGGCACTGGCGAGGCTCTGCATACTTTCCGGTTGGAAAAGGTCGGAGGTATTCATGATCCAGAGCACCCTCGCGCTGGGGGTCGAAGCGGTGGGATTCGCCGCCTTCGATGCCGGCATCAAGGGCGCGTTCGGTTATCCGGGCACGCCGTCCACGGAGGGGTTCGAAGCCGTCGAACAGCTCATCCTTGAGGCCCGGGACGGCCGGGCCGCCCAGTGGGCCGCCAACGAGAAGGTGGCCTACGACCTGGGGCTCGGCATGAGCTACGCGGGTTTCCGCAGCCTGGTGACCATGAAGCATGTGGGCCTCAACGTGGCCATGGACGCCTACGCCAACTCCGCCCTCACGGGCGTCCGGGGCGGCCTGGTGCTCCTGGTGGCCGACGATCCCGGCATGCACAGCAGCCAGAACGAGCAGGACAGCCGCCGCCTGGCCGAATTTGCCTGGCTGCCCTGCCTGGAGCCCAGCACCGTCCAGGAGTGCTACGACCTCACCCATCGCGCCTTCGAGCTGTCCGAGGCCCTCCAGGTGCCCGTGATGCTCCGCATCGTGACCCGCCTGGCCCATTGCCGGGCCGCCCTCCAGCGGAAGGAGCCCCTGGCCCCCGCGGCCCTGGGCCTGGTCCCCGAGGCCTCTGTCCAGGACTGGGTGCTCATCCCGGCCAACGCCCGCCGCCGCTATGTGAACCTGCTGGCCAAGCAGCCCCGGCTCATGGCCGAGGCCACCCCCCTCAACCGCCTGGTGCCCGGCCCCGCCCGCCGCGGCGTGGCCCTGGCCGGCATGGGCCGGGCCTATTTCGGGCAGCTGCTCCACGAGAACCCCGCCCTGGCGGAGCTGCCTCGCCTGGAAATCGCCGCCTACCCGGTGGACCCCGCCCTGGAGGAGGCCTTCCTGGCCCAGGTGGACGAGGTGGTGGTCTTCGAGGAGGACTACCCGGTGCTGGAGGAGCGCCTGGGCCTGCGCGGCACCGCCAGGGTCCGCGGGCGTCTGGACGGGGCCCTGCCCCGCACGGGCGAGCTGGCCCCCCGCCTGCTGAAGGCGGCCCTGGGCCTGGCGGCCTCGGCCGGCAAGGCCGCCGTCAGCCTCGACCTGCCCGTGCGGGCCCCCCGGTTCTGCGATGGCTGCGGCCATGTGGACGCCTACGGGGCCCTGCGGGATGCCCTCGCCAGCGTGGGCGCCCCGGGCACCCGCGTCTTCGGCGACATCGGCTGCTACACCCTGGCGGCCCAGGAGCCCATGGCCGCGGTCCACGCGGTGGTGGAGATGGGCGCCAGCATCAGCATGGCCGTGGGCGCCGCCCTCGCAGGCCAGACGCCCTCCGTGGCCGTCATCGGCGATTCCACCTTCGGGCACAGCGGCCTGCCGGCCCTGCTCACCGCGGCCGACAGCGGCGTGAACGTCACCGTGGTCATCCTCGACAACCGCGTGGTGGGCATGACGGGCCAGCAGCCCAGCCAGGCCCTCGACCAGGTGGAGCGCATGGCCCGGGGCATGGGCGTCGCCGCGGACCAGCTCCAGGTGCTGCTGCCCGTCCCGAAACAGCACGACGCCAACGTGGCGGCCCTGGCCACCGCCCTGCGGCATCCCGGCCTCTCGGTGGTGGTCTTCCGCCGGGAGTGCATCCAGTCCATCCGCCGCGGCGTCCTGAAGGATCACGACCGCCAGGAACGCGAGCGCTGCACCACCGAGGCCTGCTCATGAACGCTCCCCGCATCCACGGCATCGTCCTGTCCGGCGTCGGCGGCCAGGGGGTGCTCTCCCTCGCCCAGATCCTGCTGGAGGCCCTGCGCCGCAGCGGCCTCCACGCCCTGCAATCCGAGATCCACGGCATGAGCCAGCGGGGCGGCAGCGTCCACGCCCAAGTCTGCTACTCGGAGATCCCCCTCACCTCGCCCATCCTCGACGAGGGCGGCGCGGACCTGCTCATCGCCCTCGAGCCCCTGGAGGCCCTTCGCTATGTGTCCATGCTGCGCATGGACGGCCACCTGGTCGTCTCCGAGGAACCCCAGATGGACATGACGGGCTACCCGCCCCTGGACGACATCTACGCCGCCCTCAAGGCCGTGCGGGGCGCCCACCTCATCGACACCGAGGACCTGGCCCGCCGCCTCAACCACCGCCAGGCCGGGGGCATGGCCCTGCTGGGCATGGCCTCCCGCTACCTGCCCATCGAGGACGGCGTCTGGCGCGACGTCATCAGCCAGCGCTTCGAGGCCAAGGGCGCGCGCGTCACAGACAAGAACCTCGAGGCCTTCGAGGCCGGGCGAGGCCTGATCCACGACCCCGTGGGAGCCTGACATGACGACGACCAGCACGGGATTCCTCCACGAGGGGCGCGCCTACGGCCTGCTCGCCGCCGCGGGCCTGCGGGTCCCCCGCCACGGCTTCCTGGAGGCCGGGCCCCTGCCCTTCGCCTCCGGCGAGCCCATCGTCCTCAAGGGCATCGCGGACCAGCTCTGGCACAAATCCGATAAGGGCGCCGTCCACTTCGGGCCCTTCGACGAGGCGGCCCTGAAGGCCGAAGCCGCGGCCATGAAGGCCCGCGTCCCGGAGCACCCCTGGATCGGCGGCCTGGTCTGCGAGAAGGTGGCCTTCAAGCGCCTGCCGGGCCTGCCCACCGAGGCCCTGGTCTCCCTGAAGCGGGATCCGGATGCGGGCTGGCTCGTGGTCTGCGGGATCGGCGGCCTCCAGGCGGACGCCTGGGCGGCCCTGGCGCCGCCCCTGATCTGGCCCCTGGCCTTCTGCACGCCGGAGCAGGCCCTGGAGGATCTGCGCGAGCACTGGCTGGGCCGCACCTGGCTGGGCCGCCAGCGCGGCGCCGAAGCGCTCACCGATGAAAGGAAGCTCCTGGCCTTCCTCCAGGGCCTGTGGAAGGCCGCCGAAGGCCTGGACCGGGAGGGCGTCACCCTGTTGGAGCTGAACCCCGTGGTGCTGGACAGCGACGGCCTGCCCACGGCCCTGGACGGGGTGGGCACCCTGGAGGCGACCGCCCCCGAGGCTCTCGCAGTGCCGGATCCCGCCTGGTACCGCGCCCTGGTGTCCCCCCGGAACCTGGTGATCGCCGGCGTGTCCAACCGCGAGGGCACCGTGGGCCGCATCATCCTGGAGAACATCCAGCGCTCCACCCTGCCCCCGGGCGCCCTCCGCCTCATCAAGCCCGGCGCCACCGAGTTCCTGGGCCTGCCCTGCCTGGGCTCCGTGGCGGAGCTCGCCGCGGCCCCCACGGACCAGCTCATCCTCTCCCTGCCCGCGCCTCTGACCCTGGAGGTGGTGGAGCAGCTCTGCCGCCAGGGCGGCGGGGCCACGGTGGTCTACCTGGTGGCCGGCGGCCTGGGCGACGGCGCCGACTGCGAGGGCCTCGGCAAGCGGCTGATGGCCTGCCTCGACGAGCACCGCCGCGCCGGGAAGTGGACGCCGGCCCTGGTGGGGCCCAACGGCCTGGGCCTCTACAGTCCCGACCAGGACCTGAACACCCTCTTCATCCCCGACGAGAAGCTGCCCCTGCGTCCCCACCCCGGCCATGCCGCCCTGGTGAGCCAGAGCGGGGCCTTCCTCATCACACGCCTGAGCCGCCGCCCCGAGCTGGGCCTGCGGGCGGCGGTGGCCATCGGCAACCAGATGGACCTGCGCTGCTCGGACTTCCTGGCGGGCTTCGGTTCGGATCCGGCCGTGAAGGTGGTGGGCGCCTACTTGGAGGGCTTCGCCCCCGGCGACCTGCAGGCCACGGCCCGGGCGGCCAAGGCGCTCCGGGCCTCGGGCCGCCGCGTGCTGCTCTACAAGGGCGGGCGGAGCCAGGAGGGCATGGCCGCCGCCAGCAGCCACACGGGCGCCCTGGCGGGCGACCACGCCCTGCAGGCCAGCCTGCTGCGCCGGGCGGGGGTGATGCTGGCCGACCGTATCGAGGCCTTCGATGCGGCCTTCTCCTGGCTGGGCGCCTACGCCGAAGGCGCCCCCCGCCGCGTGGCCATCATGACCAACGCGGGCTTCGAGTCCGTGGCCTCCGCCGACCTGCTGGAAGGCCCCTTCCGCGGCGCGAAGCTCACCGGGGCGGAGACCGGCGCCCTGACCCGGACCATCGAGACCCACGGACTCACGGGCCTGGTGAGCCCCCGCCTGCCCCTGGACCTCACGCCCATGGCCGACGAAGCCGCCTACCTGGCCGGGGCCCGGCTCCTGCTCGCCTCCGAGGCGGACGTGGTGGTGGTGGGCCTGGTGCCCCTCACCCGCCGCCTGGGCACCGCGGACCCTGCGGCCTTCGTCCCCTTCGCCAACGCCCTGAGGGCACTGGCCCGGGACAGCGGCAAGTGGCTGGGCGTGGCCGTGGAAGGCGGCGCTCCCTACGACGCCTACCGCCAGGGCCTCCGCGAGGCCGGCCTTCCGGTCTTCCTCACCATGGAGGAAGCCCTGGAGGGCCTGCGGTTGATCGCTTCGGAGGTGTGACCTTCGGCATGGCCAGGACGGGAATCTGGGGTCAGACTCTATTTCGGATCCGAGAGGGCTGAAATGTCCCGAAGTCTGCCCCCCATACGCACCCTCCTCCCCGCCGAGCACGGCAGCTGGTTCATGCTCGGATTCCCGCTGGTGCTGGGTCTGCTGCTCCGCCCCGGCTGGGGTGGGCTCTGCCTGGGCCTGGCGGCCCTGGCCTTCTTCCTGGCCCGGCCGCCCCTCCGGCGGGTGCTCAGCGGCCAGCGCGATGCCCTCCAACTCCGGGCGCTTCTTCTGTTTGCCGGGCTCGCCGCGGCCTTCGGGGCCCTCACGTTCCTCATTTCGGGGCCGCGATTCCTGATTCCCCTGATCTGCGTGGCCCCGCTGGTGGTGCTGGCCCTGCGGGCGGACCTGGACCGGGCCGTGCGCTCCCTGACCGTGGAGCTGGCGGCCCAGGGCGCCTTCGCGGGCCTGGCGGCCGCCATCCTCGCGGCGGACGGCGCCCCTCTGCTTGAGGCCGGCCGGGCCTGGCTCCTGGCCACCCTCGTGGGGGGCGCGAACCTGGCCCACGTCCGGCGCCTCCTGGGGCACGCCCACAAGCTGGCCACGGAAGAGCTGGACCGGCGCCGGATCCCCGTCCACGTCCTCCACCTGCTCCTGATCGGGACTTCCGCCCTGCTGCTGGCCCCCCGCAACCTCGCCGGGATGATCTGGACCGGCTGGACCCTCCTGCTCTACCTGCGGGCCCTGGCACCCTACCGGCCGATCCCCGCTCGCACCCTGGGCTGGCGGGAGGGGGGCCTGAGCGTGCTGGGCCTCCTGCTCCTGTGGCGGGCCCTGCTCTGATCTCGGTCACAACTGGAGCTGGACTCCCAAATGACCCGCCATCGCCTCGAAATCGGAAGTAATATTCCGGAATGATCTTCTCGACCGCCACCGGCTACGCCCTCCGTGCCCTCGCCGCCCTGCCCGAGGACGGGAGCTTCTGCCTGGCCAAGGACCTGTCGGCCCGTCTCGAATTGCCGGGCCCCTACCTGGCGAAGATCCTCCAGGGTCTGGTGCAGGCCGATCTCCTGGAGTCTGTCCGCGGCCCCAAGGGGGGCTTCCGCCTCCTGCGTCCCGCCCACCGGATCACCGTGGGCGAGGTGGTCGTGGCCCTGGAGGGCCCGAACTCCATGGATGGCTGCATCATGGGCTTCCCCACCTGCGGCGGCGACCACCCCTGCCCCCTGCACGAGGCCTGGGGCGCCGTGAAGGCCCAGGTGGCCACCTCCATGACCGAGGCCACCATCCGGGACCTGCAGCTCATGGACCTGCGGCACCAGAAGGAAGCCAAGGACCGGCCGCCCTGCGAGAAGCCCTGAACTCAAGCCTGGATCTGGATCTGGAGCCTTGAATCGCCCCGGTTTTGCCCTAAATTAGGACTCATCGGTCCGTTTCACCCCACGCCCGCCCCCTGGAGCCCAGCCATGAGCCTCCTCGCCGAACTCGACCTCGAGCCCCGCCCCCTGCTGGGAGCCGCCCTGGCCACCCTGGCCCTCGGCGCCGCCGTGGCCCTGGGCAGCCGGGGCGGGCGCTGGCTGGACCCGGCCCTCCTGGGCTACCTGCTGGCCACCCTCTTCGCCTGCTTCGGCATCGCCTACCGCTACTTCGCCTGGATCGAGCGCCCCGCCACGCGGATGTACTTCCGCCACACGCTCCGCACCCTGCTCTCGCCGCGGGCGCTCAAGGCCCTGCCTCGCATGGCCCTCCTCACCGTGGACCAGATCGTCCTCCAGCGCTTCATCGAGAAGCGGTCCATCAAGCGCTGGGGCGCCCACGCCCTCCTGGCCTGGGGCTGCCTCCTGGGCTTCGCCGTGACCATCCCCCTGGTCTTCGGCTGGGTGCGCTTCACCAGCGAGGGCCTGGACGCCACCCGGTACCAGGCCTGGGTCCTGGGCTTCCCCGCCGGTTCCTTCCCCCTGGACAGCTTCCTGGCCTTCGTCAGCTTCCACATCCTGGACCTGGCGGCGGTCATGGTCATCGCCGGCTGCGTGCTGAGCCTCATCCGCCGCAAGCAGGACGAGGGCGACACGGCCACCCAGCGCTTCGACCTGGACCTGCTGCCCCTGGTGCTCCTCATCGCCGTGAGCATGACGGGCCTGATGCTCACCGCCTCGGAGAAGTGGCTCCAGGGCCGCAACTTCGCCACCCTGGCCTTTCTGCATGAGCTGACCGTCATCCTCCTGCTGCTGGGCCTGCCCTTCGGCAAGCTCTTCCACGTGGTCCAGCGGCCCGCCCAGGTGGGTGTGACCATCTACAAGGCCGAAGGCGAGGCGGAAGGCCGCCTCGCCTGCAAGGGCTGCGGCACGGCCTTCATCCGGGCCAACCAGCGCCGGGACCTCGGCGAGCTGTGGAAGGTGCTGGAGCTGGACGGCGCCCGCCACAGCGCCCCAGGTGGGGGTTCCATCCACCACCTGGACCTGTGCCCTAGGTGCAAGCGGCGCCTGGTGGCCAAGGCGCAGAGCACGCGCCTCCACGGCGCCTTCGATCCCTTCGCCACCATTCCCGTACACGCCGAACCGATCCCCGATCCCACGAGCCTGAAGGCCTGACCATGAGCACCCTTCCCCTCTCCCAGGACCAGCTCCGTGCCCAGTTCGGCCCCCACCTGAACCTGGCCCCTCCGGGCGGCTGGCTGTCCGATCCCACGCCCGACAAGGTGGTGGAGACCCACTGCTGCTTCTGCGGCCAGCAGTGCGGCATCAAGCTCAAGGTGAAGGACAACAAGGTCATCGGCTTCGATCCCTGGGAGGAGTTCCCCTTCAACCAGGGGAAGCTCTGCCCCAAGGGCGTGAAGCGCTACCTCCAGGGCAACCACCCGGACCGCCTCACCAAGGCCCTGAAACGCACCGAGGCCGGCTTCGTGCCCATGGACTGGAACGAGGCCATGGACCGCACCGTGGCGGAGATCCAGCGCATCCAGGGCCAGTACGGCAAGGACGCCTTCGCCGTGCTGTCGGGCGTGTCCCTCACCAACGAGAAGAGCTACCTGGCGGGCAAGTTCGCGCGTCTGGGCCTCCAGACGAAGAACCTCGACTACAACGGTCGCCTCTGCATGGTGAGCGCCGGCGCGGGGAACAAGAAGGCCTTCGGCGTGGATCGCGCCGCCAACTCCTGGGCCGACATCGAGCTGGCCGAGGTGATCTGGGTGACGGGCTCCAACGTGGCCGAGTGCTCTCCCATCACCACGGACTACATCTGGCGGGCCCGGGACAAGGGCGCCCTCCTCATCGTGGTGGACCCCCGCATCACCCCCCTGGCCCGCACGGCGGACCTGGTGCTGCCCCTGAAGCCCGGCACCGACTCCGCACTGACCAACGGCATCCTCCACCTGTTGAACAAGTGGAAGCTCATCGACTGGGACTTCGTGAACGCCCACACCCACGGCTTCGAAGAGGCCCTCGAGGCCGTGAAGGACTGCACGCCGGAGTGGACCAGCCAGATCACGGGCCTGCCCGTGGACGCCATCGAGAAGGCCGCCCGCATCTGGGGCGAGGCCCGCACCAGCTTCCTGCTCCACGCCCGCGGTATCGAGCACCAGAGCAAGGGCGTGGACAACGTGCTGGGCTGCATCAACATGGTGCTGGCCACGGGCCGCATCGGCCGGCCCGGCTGCGGCTACGGCACCATCACGGGCCAGGGCAACGGCCAGGGCGGCCGGGAGCACGGCCACAAGTGCGACCAGCTACCGGGCAACCGCGACATCAGCAATCCCGAGCACCGCCGCTACATCTGCTCCGTCTGGGGCTGCACCGACGAGGAGCTGCCGGGCGTGGGCCAGAGCGCCCAGGAGATCATGAACGCCATCCACGCCGGCGAGATCAAGGGCCTGCTCCTGCTCTGCTTCAACCCGCTCATCTCGCTGCCGGACTCGCAGTTCACCCGGGAGGCCCTCAGCAAGCTGGAGTTCTTCGTCTGCCTGGACTTCTTCCTCAGCGAGAGCGCCCAGCACGCCGACATCGTGCTGCCCTCCGCCCTCCACGAGGAGGACGAGGGCACCTCCACCAGCGCCGAGGGCCGCGTCATCAAGATCAACAAGGCCGTGGACTGCCCCGGGGACGCCCGCCCCGACTGGAAGATCATGGTGGAGCTGGCGAAGCGCCTGGGCCGGGGCAAGTACTTCGACCACTTCACCTGCCCCGAGGACATCTTCAACGAGCTGCGGGTGGCCTCCAAGGGCGGCACCGCGGACTACGCGGGCATCACCTACGCGAAGATCGAGAAGAACATGGGCGTGTTCTGGCCCTGCCCCACGGAGGACCACCCCGGCACGCCGCGCCTCTTCGAGGGCGGGAAGTTCTTCCACCCGGACGGCAAGGCCAAGTTCGTCCCCACGCCCTGGCGGCCGCCCATGGAGGTGGTGGATGCCGAATACCCCATCTGGCTCACCTCCGGCCGCGTGGTCTTCCACTACCTGAGCGGCACCCAGACCCGGCGCATCGGCTTTCTGGTGGAGCAGTGCCCGAACCCCTACCTGGAGATCCACCCGCGCCTGGCGGAGAAGTACGGCCTGGCCGAGGGCGACGCCGTGGAGATCACCTCCCGGCGCGGCAGCATGGTGCTGCCCGCCAAGGTGGTAAAGACCATCCGCCCCGACACCGTGTTCATTCCCTACCACTGGGCCGGAGACCTGTCCGCCAACCGCCTCACAGCCCGGCACCTGGACCCCGTCTCCAAGATTCCGGAGTTCAAGGTGAGCGCCGTGCGCTTGCAGAAGACCACGAAGGACCGCTTCTCCCCCGAGCTGCTGGAACTCCAGCGCATGGCCTACGAGGCCCGCAGCAACCAGACCGACATGCCTGAGCGGGTGTTCTGATGGTGCCCCAGGACTACGGCTTCTTCATCGACCCGCAGCGCTGCATCGGCTGCCGCTCCTGCGTGGGCGCCTGCGCCGAGTGCGGCACCCACCGCGGCCGGTCCATGATCCACCTGGACGAGATGGACCGCTTCGACAGCCCCCAGACCGTGCCCACGGTCTGCATGCACTGCGAGGATCCCATCTGCGCCCAGGTCTGCCCCTCGGACGCCATCAAGCGCAGCGAGGATGGTGTGGTGCACGCGGCCCAGAAGCCCCGCTGCATCGGCTGCCAGAACTGCGAGCTGAGCTGCCCCTTCGGCGTGCCCATCGTGTTCTCGGGCCTGGAGCAGATGCTCAAGTGCGACCTCTGCTACGACCGCACCTCCGTGGGCCACAAGCCCATGTGCGCCACGGTCTGCCCCAGCCAGGCCCTGCTCTTCGTCCGCAAGGACGAGGTGGCGAACCTGCGCCACAACAAGCCCCTGCGCGACTTCCTCATCGGCAGCGTGCGGGTGAAGACCAAGAACGCCATCATGGTGCCCGATCCGGAGACGCCCCTGCACCTGGATGCGGCCTTGCTCATCGACGGAGGCTTCTGATGACGACCTGGTGGCGCCGCGCCTTCCCCCTCGAGCTGGCCGAAGAGGGCCACTTCTCCCGTCGCGAGTTCGCCCGCTTCCTGGCCGTGGTGAGCGCCGGCTTCACCGCCGGCATCGGCTACCTCTGGTGGCGGAAGAAGCCCCTGGAGGGCGCTTCCGATCCCGAAGCCGGGCCCAAGGAGCTGCCCGTGGCCCTGGGCCTGGCCGCGGATCTGCAGCCCGGCCAGAGCCGCCTCTTCAAGTTCCGCGATGCCCATGACGCCTGCATCCTGCTCCGCACGCCCAAGGGCGAGCTACGGGCCTACCGGCAGACCTGCACGCACCTGGGATGTGCCGTGCGCTATGCCGAGGAGCGGCTGGAGTGCCCCTGCCACCGGGGCTTCTTCGAGCCGGACCGCGGCTTCCCCGTGCAGGGCCCGCCCAGCCGCCCCTTGGCCGCCATCGCCCTGGAGGTCCGTCCCGACGGCACGGTGTGGGCCGTGGGCGAGCTCCCCAAGCCCACGCTGGAGACCCTGGACCGGCGCGCTGCCTGCCCGCGCGAGAAGACGGAGGTGACCGCATGAACACGCCCCGCGTCCGCATCTCCCCCGCCGCCCTGGGCGTCATCCTCGTGCTGCTGGTGATCCAGCTCTACCTCTTCGAGACCGTGCTGGGCGCCGTCCTCGACGGCCAGCGCAGCGTCCTCCCCGGCGCCTTCTTCGTCTCCCTAGCCCTCACGGCCATCAGCCTGTTCCTGGCCTTCCGCAGCACCGTGGAGCACGGACCGAAGGAGTAGGGCTCCGCGCCCAGGGGAAAAGGCTCTCCACGAAGGACACGAAGGGAAGACAAGCGCACGAAGTCCATGACTGGCGTAACACTCAGCCTGGGAGACTCCCTCTTTCTTCGTGTTCTTCCAGCGCCCGGAGGGCGTCTTCGTGTCCTTCGTGGAGGCTTTTGTCTTTCACGCTGGAGCTTCACCCACCTTGAGGCAGCTCCTGGGCGGGGTTGGCGTCCTTCATGAAGACGGGCCAGCAGGCCAGGTGGCCGAGGCCCAGCTGGAGGAGGATGCCGCCCAGCTCCGCGGGGCCAAAGAGGGGGCCGAGGCCGTGCAGGACCGGGGGCATGATCTGAAGGTAGAGATCCAGCCAGCGGCCCGCCAGCAGCAGGGCGCAGGTGGCCAGCAGCACGGTCTCGTTCGTCTTGGCGCGGCGCTGGAGCAGGAGCACGAAGGGCGCGAAGAAGTTCAGGATCAGGTTCAGGTAGAAGAGGGGCATCCAGCGGCCCTGGAGCAGCAGGCGCATGGGGCCCGTCTCCTCGGGCAGGTTGGCGTACCAGATGAGCAGGAACTGGCTGAGGAAGATGTAGGCCCAGAAGCTGCTGAAGGCGAAGAGCAGCTTGCCCAGGTCGTGGTTCTGCGCCTTCGACACCGCGGGCAGCAGGCCCACCCGGCGCAGCACGATGGCGCTGATGGTGACGATGGCGATGCCCTGGAGGAACATCCCCGAGAACCCGTAGATGGCGAAGATGGTGCTGGACCACACCGGCTCCAGCGACATGAGCCAGTCGAAGTTCGCCACGGAGAAGGTGAGCGCGAAGACCAGGATGAACGGTGCCGCGCCCTTCCCCTGCTGAGTGAGGCGGCGACCCACCCAGATCCAGGCCGCGAAGATGAGCGCCACCCGCCCGAAGAAGAAGGGCGGGTTCAGCCAGCCCAGGCGGCCGTGCAGCGCGTGCTGGGTGGCCGCGTCGGGCCTGGCCCAGGGGTAGAGGGTGGCCAGCCCGAACCAGAGCATCAGCATGAGCACTCCCGCCACGGGCAGGAGGGCCGGCATGGCCCGGTGGGCCTTGAGGATGGGATCGCTCCAGCGGGCCCCGGTGATGGACTGGATGGCCAGCAGGAAGAGGCCACCCAGGCCCACGCAGGCCAGGTTGAAGGCCGTGAGCAGCAGGTTGCCCCAGCCCCGCTCGGCCTGGAGCACGAGGCCCAGACCCAGCAGCGCGGCGCCGAGCAGCACGAAGGCCCAGGCGCCACCCCGGAGGCGCTCGCCGATGTCGGCCAGGGTGGGGATGCCGGATTTCGTGAGGTCCCGCGCGGGGACGGTGAAGGTCTCGCTCATGGCTGGACTCCGGCGGGAACGGGCGCAGGCGCAGGTTTGACTGAGCCCTTCTGGAGCTCACGGACGTAGAGCACCACGTTCCAGCGGTCCTCCCGGCTGAGCAGGTCGCCGTAGCCCTTCATCTTCGTGGGGCCGCCGAAGGTGGCGATGTGGAAGATGCGGCCGTCAGGCATGCCCCGCACCACGGGGGAGACGAGCACCGTCGGCGCGAAGGCGCCCCGCGCCACGATCATGCTGCCGTTGTTGTCGCCCTCCCGGCCGTGGCAGGTGGCGCAGACGCGCTCGTAGATGGCCTTGCCGCGGTTGAAGCGGCCCTGGGTGGGCTGGTAGGGGTTCTGCAGCTCGCGGCCGGCCCGCTCGGCCTCGGCCTTGCCGGGGCCGAAGGCCAGGGGCGGATCTCCGCGCCGTGACAGCGTGCCCGGCGGGGGGGCCTGCAGCACCTCGCCACCGGGCAGGACGCCGCTGGCGTCGAAGGCCTGGGCCGAGAGGGGGGCGCCCATGCCGCCGTCCCAGGCCAGGTTCCGCTTCTGGAAGTCCCGGTTGAGGACCGGCACCAGGGCCAGGATGAGGAAGGCCGGCAGGCAGGCCAGCAGCAGGGCCCCGGCGCCCGCGGAGCGGTCCCAGAAGGAGGTGTCGCGCTGGAAGCGGTCCTCCACCAGCAGGCTGGTCTCCGAGGCGCCCAGGCCCGCCAGCTCGCGGGCCACGGCGGGGAATTGCACATCGGCGGCCAGCTCCGCCGCCAGGATGAAGCAGTCGTCGTTGGCGCCGGGGTGGAGGTCGGGGATGCGGAGGCGGGGCCGCATGCGCGCGGCCACGAAGAAGCTGGCCACCACGCCCAGGCCCGCCAGGAGCACCGTCAGCTCGAAGGCCACGGGGATGAAGGCGGGGATGGCCAGGAGGGGCTTGCCGCCCATGATGAGCGGGTAGTCGATGGCCGAGGTCCAGATCTGGAGGCCCGCAGCCAGGGCGAGGCCCAGGATCGCGAAGGCCAGGCAGGCCCGGGGCAGGCGCGAGGGGCGCAGGCCCATGGCCTCGTCCATGCCATGCACGGGGAAGGGCGTGTAGGTGTCCAGCACGCGGTGCCCGGCGCTCCGCAGATGCGCCACCGCGTGGAGGAGCTGCTCCGGATCCGCGAAGGAGGCCCGGAAGCGGGCGTTTCGGAACTCAGTGGTCGCCATGTTTGAGTACTCCCTTCACTTCGCTCGCCGCGATCATGGGCAGCACCCGCGTGAAGATGAGGAACAGCGTGAAGAAGAGGCCGAAGCTGCCGATGAGGATGGCCACCTCGATGAAGGTGGGCCGGTACATGGCCCAGCTCGAAGGCAGGTAGTCGCGGTGGAGGCTCGTCACGATGATGACGAAGCGCTCGAACCACATGCCGATGTTCACGAAGATGGTGAGGATGAAGATCATCCAGGGAGTCGTTCGCACTTTCTTGAACCAGAAGAACTGGGGCGAGAGCACGTTGCAGCCCACCATGGTCCAGTAGGCCCACTGGTAGGGGCCCAGGGCCCGGTTCAGGAAGACGTAGCGCTCATAGGGGTTCCCGCTGTACCAGGCCGTGAAGAACTCCGTGGCGTAGGCCATGCCCACGATCATCCCCGTGGCCAGCACCACCTTGGTCATGGCCTCCAGGTGGCGGGTGGTGATGTACGCCTCCAGACCCATCACGGACCGGGCGATGATCATGAGCGTGAGCACCATGGCGAAGCCGCTGAACACGGCGCCCACCACGAAGTAGGGCGGGAAGATCGTCGCGTGCCAGCCCGGGATCACGGACGTGGCGAAGTCCATGGACACGATGGTGTGCACGGAGACCACCAGGGGCGTGCTGAGGCCCGCCAGCAGCATGTAAACCGTCTCGTAACGGCTCCAGGTGCGGTTCGAGCCGTTCCAGCCCAGGGAGAACACGCTGAGGATCACGCGCTTCAGCTTCGTCTTCGCCCGGTCCCGCTGGGTGGCCAGGTCCGGGATGAGGCCGATGTACCAGAAGGTGAGCGAGATGATGAAGTAGGTGGAGATGGCGAAGACATCCCAGAGCAGCGGGCTCTTGAAGTTCACCCAGAGGGAGCCGCGGGTGTTGGGGTAGGGCGTGGCCCAGAAGGCCAGCCAGGGCCGGCCCATGTGGATGATGGGGAAGAGGCCTGCGCACATGACGGCGAAGAGGGTCATGGCCTCGGCGGCGCGGTTGATGGAGGTGCGCCACCGCTGGCGGAAGAGGAAGAGGATGGCGGAGATCAGCGTGCCCGCGTGGCCGATGCCCACCCAGAACACGAAGTTCGTGATGTCGAAGGCCCAGCCCACCGTGCGGTTGAGGCCCCAGGTGCCGATGCCCCGCGTGAGGGTCTGGAACACCGCCCAGGCGCCCAGGGTCAGCATGGAGAGCGTCACCGAGATGGCGAGCCACCAGCGGAGGGGCGGCCGCCGCTCCGTGGGCGCGAAGACCTCCTCCGTGACCTGGCGGTAGGTCTTGTTCCCCTCGATGAGGGGCAGGTTGTGGCCGTAGCGCTCGGCCTCGCCGGCCAGCGCGCCGGCCCCGGTCAGCACGTCCGCATCATGCGCCATGGTGGCCTCCCTGGTTCGCCTCGGGCGTGATGTTCCGGATTTTTGTCAGGTAGCTCACGGCGGGGCCGATGCCCAGCTCGCCCAGCACCAGGAAGCGCTTGGGATCCCGCAGCACCTGGCTGATGCGGCTGTCCGGGTCCTGGGTATCCCCGAAGACGATGGCCTGGGCGGGACAGCTCTGCATGCAGGCGGGCAGGGCCTCCCCATCTTTCAGCTCGCGGCCCTCGTTCTTGGCCGTGATCTTGGCGTCCATGAGGCGCTGCACGCAGAAGGAGCACTTCTCCATGACCCCCCGGCTGCGCACGGTCACATCCGGGTTGAAGCCCAAGCGCGCCAGCTCGCTCTGGTGCGGGTACTCCCACCAGTTGAAGCGGCGCACCTTGTAGGGGCAGTTGTTGGCGCAGTAGCGGGTGCCCACGCAGCGGTTGTAGACCTGCTGGTTGAGCCCCTCCTCGCTGTGGACCGTGGCCAGCACGGGGCACACATTCTCGCAGGGGGCGTTGTCGCACTGCTGGCATAGCATGGGCTGGTGGACGACGCCGGGATCGGCCTCGGAGCCCGTGTAGTAGCGGTCGATGCGCAGCCAGTGCATCTCGCGCTTCCGGCGCACCTCGTCCCGGCCCACCACGGGGATGTTGTTCTCCACCTGGCAGCCCACCACGCAGCCCGAGCAGCCCGTGCAGGCGCTGAGGTCGATGACCATGGCCCAGCGGTGGGCGCCGTGGGCATGCGGCGCATAGACCGAAGGGCCCGGCTGTTCCTCCGGCCGCGCCGAGGCGGGATCCCGCAGGTAGGGCGCCAGGGCCATCTCCCGCACCAGCTCGCGGCCCTCCAGGCTGTGGTGGTCCTGGGTGCAGGCCAGCTCCACGCGACCCTGGCCCCGCCGCACCTGGAGGGGTGCAGGGTTGGCCGCGAGGAACCCGCCGGCAAAGGCGCGCCAGGGGTAGGCATTCCGGCCCACGCCGAGCCCCGCCTTCCCGCCGGCCGTGCGGCCGTAGCCCAGGGCCACGGCCACGGTGCGGTCGTCCTGGCCCGGCTGCACCACCACGGGCAGTTCCAGCTCCAGGGCGTGGTGTTCGGGCCGCAAGCGCAGCAGGTCGCCCTGCTCCAGCCCCAGCCGTGCGGCGGTCGCCGGAGAGACCTGGGCGTAGTTGTCCCAGGTGGCCTTGGTGATGGGGTCCGGCAGCTCCTGCAGGAAGGGGATGTGGGCGTGGCGCCCGTCCCCCAGGCCCACCTTGGCGTAGAGCAGCAGCTCGTAACCGTCCTTCCGGGGCGCGGAGGTCGCGCCTTCGACGCGGCCTTCGCGGTAGCGTGGGGCGCCGCCCGCTTCGACCTGCGTCGCGCCCTTCTGCAGGGCCGCGTTCCAGAAGGTCTCGAAGTCTGCCACGGCCTTCTGGCGGGGGAACACGTCCACTTCCCAGTGTTTTTTTAACGCCTGCAGCGCCAGCTGCGGGCGCCCGGACCACAGAGCAAAGGATTCCACGGCATCCCGCGTGGCGAAGAGGGGCTGGATCAGGGGCTGGGCCAGGGAGAGGGTGCCGGCCACGGGCTCCGCATCGCGCCAGGCCTCCAGCCAGTGGTGGTCCGGGGCCAGGTGGGTGCAGCGGGCCGCGCTCTCGTCCTCCGTGAGGGCCAGCGAGAGGCGCAGGGGCACCCGGTCGAAGGCCGAGGCGAAGGCCGCGGGCTGCTCGTAGACAGGGTTGCAGCCCAGCAGCAGCAGAGCGGCGACCCGGCCTTCGGCCATCTCGCGGAGCAGGGCCTCCAGGGCCCGATCATCCCCCCGCTTCTGGAGACTGGGATGGGCCAGGTCCACGGTGACACCCTCGTGGCCGAGGGCATGGTTGAGGCGGGCCGTGAGCTCCTGGGCCCGCAGGTCGTTGAGGCCACAGAGCAGGAGGCCCCGGCCCCGGTGCGCCTCCAGCTCATGGGCGACGGCCTCCGCCTTCGCCGCCAGGTCCGTCGGCAGGTTCCCGCCTTCGACCGCGAGACCCAGCTGCCGGGCCAGGGCTTCCAGGAAGGGCACGGCTTCGGACGGTGCGAGCCGCACCCGCTCGTCGGCGTTGCTGCCCGTGAGCGAGAGGCCGCTCTCGATCTGGATGTGCTTCGACATGGGCCGGGGCTTGTCGGGGCCGCGGCGATCGGCGTAGGCGCGGGTGAAGCCCACGGGGTCGATCCAGGTGCCCAGGAAGTCCGCCTCGATGCCCACGAGGAGGTCCGCCTCCTCCAGCCGGTAGTGCGGGGTCAGCCGCTGGCCGTGGGTGCGCTCGTAGGCGGCGGCCAGGGCCGCACAACTCAATGCATCGGCCTCCACCAGGCGGCCATCCTTGAAGGTGCCCAGGAAGCCCTGCACGGCGGCGCGGAGCGTGGGGCTGAGGATGGTGCCCGCCAGCACGCGGACGGCGCCGCCGGAGGTGCGCAGGTCCGCGAAACGGCGGGCCAGGTCGGCGTCCAGGGCGGCCCAGTCGGTGTCCTTCCCGTCCAGACGCGGGGCCCGCAGGCGGTCCTCGTCGTAGAGGCCACGGGTCTGGACCTGGCCGATGGCGCAGAGGCCGCCCCGGCTCACGGGATGATCGGGATTGCCCTCCAGCTTCACCGGGCGGCCGTCGCGGCTGCGGGCCAGCACGCCGCAGCCCGCCGCGCAGCCGCCGCAGGTGGTGGCATACCACTGGGCCACGCCGGGCGTGAGGCCCTCCCGGGCATTGAGGTAGGGCATGGCCTTCTCGACCACCTTGCTCTTGCAGCCCAGGGCCAGGCCCGCGGCGAAACCCAGGCCGGAAAAGCGGAAGAAGTCGCGGCGGCTGATCTGCCGGACGCTCTCGCCCACGGGCAGTTCCTCCTCGAACTCCGCCCGGCGGGCCCGCACCGTCCCGCGCCGTTCCCCGAGGCTCTTCCAGGTCTTCATGGTTTCTCCTCGGGATGCGTCCACAACAGCCTCACCACGGAAACACGGAGGTCGCCGAGATGGCACGGAGATGGGCTCACGGAGGGAAGCCGCAGCCTCAGCGGCACTTTTCCGTGTTCTCCTCTGTGAAATCCTCCGTGCACTCCGTGCCTCCGTGGTGAAAGGTCTTCGATACTCACGAGCAACCTCAGTGGTGACAGGCCGAGCAGTCGGTGGGCGCCTGGGCAGGCTTCCCGGCCAGCTGCAGCTTCTGGTTCTCGGTGCGGTGGCAGGCGAGGCACTCACCCATGGTCAGGGCCATGGCCTGTTCCACCCGCTCCATGCCCTGCACGTCGCCGTGGCAGGTCTGGCAGGCCAGGCCCGCGCGGATATGGCGGCTGTGGGGGAAGGTCACATGGGCGGGCAGGCGGTGGATGCGCACCCACGAGAGGCCCCGGCCGCTGGCGTAGGCGTCGCGCAGCTTCTGGATCTCGGGGCTGGGGTCGGACTTGCCTGCGGGCGTACCGGCCCGGTTCAGCACGCTCTCGTGGCACTTCATGCAGGTGCTGAGGGGCGGGATGCCCGCGTGGCGGCTGCTTTCCGCGGAGGTGTGGCAGAAGAGGCAGTCCATCTTCAGCTCGCCCGCGTGGAGGGCGTGCGAGTAGGCGATGGGCTGGGCGGGCTTGTAGCCGCTCTGGTCCCCGAGCAGGCGCGTGTCCAGACTCAGAGCGAAGATCATGAGCGAGGCACCGAAGGCCACCGCCCCCGTGATGGCGACGGTCCTCATCCGCACTGGGCACCCCCGGACAGGAAAGGCAACCGCGAATGACGCGAATCGCCCTTCGGGCGCGCGAATGGCGAACGGGCATCCCCCCGCCTCCACTCACGGGGCGGTTCCGCCGGCTCTCGAAGGACGGCAGAACCGCCCCGTGAGTGGCCAGCCACGCAAAGCGCGGCTGGGGGCCAAAGGCCCAGGTGGCCCATCTCCGCCGTTTTCGCGCCCATTCGCGTCATTCGCGGTTCCAGCTTTTTACGCGTAACGGGCATGGAGCCCCCTTGCTGCGGGCTCATCGCAGCCCCTTCCGGTTCCAGATCACCACCTGGGGCCTGCGCCAGTAGTAGAAGATGGGCACCACCAGGAAGTGCACGAGCCGCGTGAAGGGCAGCAGGAGGATGACCAGGAAGCCGCTCAGGAAGTGGAGCTTCACCATCCAGGGCAGGGGCGCGATGAGCTCGGGCCGTGGCGCGAGCTTGATGAGGCTCCAGAGGTAGGGCGCGGCGTTGGTGGAGAACCAGGCGCTGCCCCAGCGGTAGCGGATGGCCACGTCGATGCCGCTGGCCACCTGGTAGAGCAGGACGGCGAGCAGCACCACATCCAGGGGGCTCGTCACCACCTTCACCCGCCGGTCCGTGAAGCGGCGGACGATGAGGGCCACCACGCCCACCAGGGCCAGCAGCGCCATGGAGAGCCCGGTGATCTCCAGCAGGTAGAGCCGCAGGGGGCGGGCGTTCCAGGCCAGGATGGCCTCGGGCAGGAAGAAGGCGAAGAGGTGCCCGGACAGCACCCAGAGGATGCCCCAGTGCCAGAGGCTGGAACCCCAAAAGAGAGACTCGGTCTCCAGGAACTGGCTGGAGAGGCTGGAATAGCTGAAGGGCCGCCAGGTGAAGCGCAGGATGCTCACCACGATGGCCAGCACCAGCGCCACATAGGGGAAGCCCACGAAGAGGAAGTTAGTCAGCACAGGACGCCTCCGCAGGCTTACGGTCCACGGTGAAGATGAGGAAGAGCGCCTGGAGCACGTGGTGGTAGGGGCTCTCCTTGAGGGCCGGAATCACCTTCTCCAGGGCCGGCAGCAGGCAGTCGTCCACCAGGTCCATGGCGTCCTGGCGCTCCAGCCGCATGCCCAGGTCCAGCAGGTTCGGCAGGTGGTCCGGCAGGTTGCCGCCCTCCTCGAGCCCGTGGGCCTGCAGATGGTGGCGCATCATGGCCATGAACTGGCCCCGCTGGTAGGTCTCGCCGAAGAGGTGCCAGCCAATGTCCAGCGTGCACTCGGGGGTGAGGTCGAAGGCCCGGGTGTAGAGCTCCTGGAGCTCGCGCAGGTCCAGGCCCCGCGCCACCAGGGCGAAGGCCTCCAGGTGCTCCTGGCAGGGGTGGCCCGTGGCCATGGCCACGTCCGCCAGCGAGCCCGCCAGCGCCTGGGTGCGTTCGTCCGGATAGCGCAGCAGCGCGCTGAGACCGGGGATGAGGTGAGTGGGAACACGCATCAGAACCCCCTCTGGGGCGCTTCGCGGAAGCCGAAGCCCGCGGCTCCCTTCCGTTCCAGCGGGTTGGTGAGCACCTCCACCGCCTGCTCGCGGTGGGAGGCCGGAATGACGAAGCGGTCCTCGAAGCTGCAGAGGCTCGTGAGGCGGTAGATGGCCTCGGCCTGCTCGGGATCGCAGTCCGCTTCGCGGAGGCCCGCCAGGGCCACCTTCAGGTCCACGTCGCCCACCTCCGTGGCACGCTTCCAGGTGCGGATGGCCAGCATCTTCTTCATGGCGTAGCGCACGGGGGCCTCCTGCCCCGCCCCGAAGAGGCTGGCCAGGTACGACATGGGCAGGCGGGCCTGCTCCAGGGGCGCGAAAATCTCCTCCGTGGAGGTGGGATTGAGGGCCACGCCGTTCTCCATGGCGTAGGTGACGGGGCCCAGGGCCGGCACATAGAAGAGGCTGGGGAAGGTGCGATACTCGGGATGGGGCGCCAGGGCCAGGCCCCAGTCCTTCACGAAGCGGTAGACGGGGCTGTTCCGGGCCGCCTTCAGCACCTGCTCGCTGACGCCGTTCTTGCGGGCGGATTCGATCACCGCCGGGTCGTTGGGATCCGCCAGCAGGTCGCGGTGGGCCGTCACCAGCTCGGCATCGGGCTTCAGGCCCGCGGCCTCGATCTTGTCGGCGTCGTAGAGCAGCACGCCCATGTAGCGGATGCGGCCCACGCAGGAGTGGAAGCAGGCGGGCGCCTGGCCCGTCTCCACGCGGGGGTAGCAGAGCAGGCACTTCTCGGACTTCCCCGTGCTCCAGTTGTAGAAGACCTTCTTGTAGGGGCAGGCCGACACGCAGTAGCGCCAGCCGCGGCAGACGTTCTGGTTGATGAGGACGATGCCATCCTCGCCGCGCTTGTAGATGGCGCCGCTGGGGCAGGCCGCCACGCAGGCGGGGTTCGCGCAGTGGTTGCAGATGCGCGGCAGGTAGAACATCACCAGCGTCTCGATGGAGAGCAGCTGGAGCCGCTGCTCCTCGGACATCGCGGCGAGGTTCACGTCGTTGCGGGCGTAGAGGGGCGAGCCGCCCAGGTCGTCGTCCCAGTTGGGCCCGGCCTCGATGTCGATGTACTGTCCCGTGACCTTGCTGACGGGGATGGCCGTGGGCTGGTCGTCCCGCTCAGGCCCGTTGAAGAGGTCCTCGTAGCGGTAGGTCCAGGGCTCGTAGTACTCGTCCATGGTGGGCAGGGACGGCTGGTGGAAGATCTTCTGGAGGAACTTGCCCTTGGAGGTGAGGCGCAGCTGGAGCTTGCCGTCCTTCACCACCCAGCCGCCCTTGTACTCCTCCTGGTTCTCCCACTGGGTGGGATAGCCGGTGCCGGGCTTGGTCTCCACGTTGTTCCACCACATGTAGTCGGCGCCCTTGCGGTCGGTCCACACGTTCTTGCAGGCGATGGAGCAGGTGTGGCACCCGATGCACTTGTCCAGGTGGAACACCATCGCCACTTGAGAGCGGATATCCATCAGAGACCTCTCAACGAAGGGATTTGAAACCGCGAATGACGCGAATTCACGCGAATGACATCAGCGATGTTTTGTATTCGCGCCCATTCGCGCCATTCGCGGTTCATGCTTTTACTTGTTCCGATGTTCACGGCCGCCTCCTACCAGACCAACTGGCCGAGCTTGCGGACGTAGACCACCGTTTCGCGGTTCACGCCGGTGGGTCCCCAGTAGTTGAAGTGGTAGGTGAACTGGCCGTAGCCGCCCACCATGAGGTTCGGCTTGAGGCGCGCGCGGGTGAGGCTGTTGTTCATGCCCGCGCGCTTCATGCCGCGCAGGGGCGACTTGGGCACGCTGTAGGTGCGCTCCGTGGCGTGGTACTGGATGCAGGCGCCCCTGGGGATGCGGGCGCTCACGCAGCAGCGGACCACCACCACGCCGTTGTCGTTGTGGATCTCCACCCAGTCGTTGTCCTTGAGGCCGATGGAGGCGGCGTCCTCCTCGCTGAGCCAGAGGGGGTCCTGGCCGCGCGACAGCGTCGTCATGCGCTCGGTGTCGCCGTAGGTGGAGTGGATGTGCCACTTCCCGTGGGGCGTGAGGAAGTTCAGGGCCAGGGTGGCCCCTTCGCGCTTGGAGCAGCGCAGGTCGCCGAGCACCTGGCTGGGCGGCGTGGGCTTGTAGGTGGGCAGGTGCTCGCCGAAGGCCAGGTAGCCCTCGTGGTCCAGGTAGCAGTGCTGGCGGCCCGTGAGCGTGCGCCAGGGCACCATGCGCTCCACGTTGTAGGTGAAGGCCGAGTAGGGGCGCTTGTCGTCGACGAGCCCGGACCAGCAGGGGCTGTTGATGACGCGGCGGGGCTGGCTCAGGAGGTCCTTGAAGGTCCGGCGCACGCCCCGGTAGGGCTCGGCCAGGTCCTTCAGGGGCAGGCCTGTGCGGCCCTCCATGAATTGGTAGGCGCGGTAGGCCAGTTCGCCGTTCGTCTCCGGCGCCAGGTGCAGCAGCGCGTTGGCGGCGTGGACGTCCTCCTCCAGGCTGGGCCGCTTCTGGCCTTCCACCATCACCGTGGGATGCGTGTTCAGCATGTCGTCGTAGACGTCCGAGATCGGGTATTTGACGCCGTGGGCGCCGAGGCCCTGCTCCCGCACCATGGGTCCGAGGGAGATGAACTTCTCGTAGACCGTCTTGTAGTCCCGCGTGACCACCTTGAGGCCGGGCATGGTCTTGCCGGGGATGGCCTCGCACTCGCCGGCCATCCAGTCGCGGATGTGGGGCTGGGCGATCTCCGCGGGGCTGTCGTGGGAGAGCGGCGAGGAGACCAGGTCCTCGATGGGATCGGGCAGGTGCTTGGCCGCCAGCTCGCTCACGCGCTTGGCCATGTCCTTGAAGATGTCCCAGTCGCTCTTGGACTCCCAGCAGGGCGGGACGGCCGCCGAGAGGGGATTGATGAAGCTGTGCATGTCCGTGGAGTTGAGGTCGGTCTTCTCGTACCAGGTGGCCGTGGGCAGGATGATGTCGCTGTAGAGGGCCGAGGTGTCCATGCGGAAGTTGATGTCCACCACCAGGTCCATCTTTCCCGTCACGGTGGGCCGCCAGGTCACGTCCTTTAATGTCCCTTCGGCCACCTCCTCGGCGATGGCGTTGCTGTGGGTGCCCAGGTAGTGCTTGAGGAAGAACTCGTGGCCCTTCGCGGAGGTGCCGATGGCGTTGCCGCGCCAGATGAACCAGACGCGGGGCCAGTTCTCGGCGGCGTCGGGATCTTCGACGGAGAAGCGGAGGTCCTTTTTCTTCAGCCGGTCCACGGTGCTCGCGATGATGGCGGCCTCGTCCTTGGCGCCGGCCTTGCGCGCGTCGGCCACCACGGCCATGGGGCTCTCGTTGTACTGGGGGTAGAAGGGCAGCCAGCCGCTGCGCACCGCGCGGGTCTGCATGTTCATGCAGTGGCCCTCCACCAGATCGCTGCCATCGGGCACGGTGTTGTAGGCCTTGAACTCCCGCTCGTAGCGCCACTGGTCGGAGTTCACATAGTGCCAGCTGGGGCCGTTCTGGAGGCGGTTCACCGGCACCCAGTCCCGGGCCATGGCGATGGCGGACCAGGAGGCCACGGGCGCCAGCTTCTCCTGGCCCACATAGTGCGCCAGGCCGCCGCCGTTGGTGCCGATGCAGCCGCAGAAGACCAGGGCGTGCTGGGCGGCGCGGTAGATGAGGTTGTTGTGGTACCAGTGGTTGATGCCGGCGCCGATGATGACGGTGCACTTGCCCTTGGTGAGCTCCGCCGTGCGGGCCCACTCGCGGGCAAAGCGCAGCACGTTCTCCCGCGACAACCCCGTGATGCGCTCCTGCCAGGCGGGCGTGTAGACGGCGGCGGCGTCATCGTAGCCCGTGGGATAGGCGCCGCCGAGGCCACGTTCTACCCCGAACTGGGCCATGAGCAGGTCGTAGACCGTGGTGACGAGGGCCGTGCCGCCGTCCGCCAAGGCGATGCGCCGCACGGGCACGCCGCGGAAGCAGGTGCTGCCGTCCGCGAAGTCGTCGAAGGAGACCTGGGCGGCTTCCGCGCCCAGGAAGGTCAGGGCTGGCGCAATGGGGCTGTCGTCCTTGCCGTCCTGGAGGAGGAGGTTCCACTGGCCCTGCTTCGTGCCCCAACGGTGGCCCACGGAGCCCTTGGGCATCTTCGGCGCCCCGCTCGCCTCGTCCCACATGAGGAACTTCCACTCGCCATGCTCTTCATCCGCGTACTTGGCGAGGCGTCCCGCGCGCAGGAGCTGGCCGGGGCGGAAACCGCCCTCCACCTCGTGGAGCTCCACGAGGAAGGGCCCGTCCGTGTAGGTCTTCTGGTAGTCCAGGAAGAAGGGCACCTGCTTTTGGTGGTGGAACTCGGTGAGGATGACGTGGTTCACCGCCATCCAGAAGGCGCCGTCCTGGCCCTGGTGGACGGGCATCCACTCGTCGGCGTACTTGGCCACCTGGTTGAAGTCGGGGCTGAAGACCACCATTTTCGTGCCGTTGTGGCGGCTCTCGGCGGCGAAGTGGCAGTCCGGCGTGCGGGTCATGTTCAGGTTGCTGCCCATGACGGCCAGGAACTTGGCGTTGTACCAGTCGGCGCTCTCCTGCACGTCCGTCTGCTCGCCCCACATCTCGGGGCTGCTGGGGGGCAGGTCGCAGTACCAGTCGTAGAAGCTGAGGTTGGTGCCGCCCAGGAGCTGGAGGAAGCGCGAACCCGCGGCGTAGCTCAGCATGGACATGGCGGGGATGGGGCTGAAGCCCGCGATGCGGTCGGGGCCGTGGGTCTTGATGGTGTGGATGTTGGCGGCGGCAATGAGCTCGCCCACCTGGTCCCAGGAGGCCCGGCGGAAGCCGCCCTTGCCCCGGGCGCGCTGGTAGCGCGAGCGCTTGTCGGGATCACTCTGGATGCTGGCCCAGGCGGCCACGGGGTCCTGGTGCCTGCCCTTGGCCTCCTCCCAGAGATCCATGAGGGCGCCCCTCATGTAGGGGAACTTCACGCGCAGGGGGCTGTAGAGGTACCAGCTGAAGCTGATGCCGCGCTGGCAGCCGCGGGGCTCGTAGGGCGGCACCTTCTCGTCCAGCAGGGGGTAGTCCACCACCTGCATCTCCCAGGTGACGATCCCCTCCTTCACGTAGATGTTCCAGCCGCAGCTGCCCGTGCAGTTCACCCCGTGGGTGCTGCGCACCACCTTGTCGTGGGCCCAGCGGTTCCGGTAGAACTCCTCCCAGGAGCGGGTCTCGGGATCCACGATGTCGGTGATCCAGTGGCTCTGCTTGCGCTCGGTCATGTCATGTCCTTCTGGGATCAGGTGCGGGAATCAGGCTTTGCCTGGTTTCCGCAGGGGGGGTTCCGGGGGGGGACATCGCGAGCGAAGCGAGCAGGCGGTCCCCCCCCGGACCATGTCAGGCCCTGGGTTTCAGGTTTTTGCGAAGGCCCCGGAAGCGCTTGCGGCCCAGGCGGCCGGCCAGCAACATGCCGGAGATGAGACCCGCGATGCCCAGGACGGGGAAGCCCATGTCCGTGCGGGCCGGGGGCTGGGCCGCGAGGCTCTTGATGAAGCTGCCCACCTGGAAGGCCTCGTCCGCCGTGAGGGGCGTCTTCAGGAACACCCCCTGCATGGTGGGGAAGGCGGGGTTCTCGATGGCGGGCACCAGGCCCACGCCCAACCTCCCGGACGCCCCCGTCAGGTCGGGCCCCAGGCGCCCGCCGCCGAGGCCGCCCAGGCCCTGGGCGCTGTGGCAGGACATGCAGGCGGGCGCTCCGGAAGCGAAACGGGTGAGCCCCATGAAGAGCTGCTGGCCGTTCCGGATGTCCGCGGGTGTGGCCGTCCGGGCGATGGCCGCGCTGCCCAGCGTCTTGCCGGCTGCGGTGAAGTCGTCGATGAGCTTGACCAGGGCCTGGGCCTCGGCGGCCGTCACGCCCAGGTCCGGCATGCGCGTGCCGTTGAACTCCCGCAGCAGGGCGGCGGCCGTGGGGTCCCCGCCATCGAGCTGGGCGGAAGGCATCTGGATGAACTTGGTCGACCACTCGTGGGGCCGGCGCTGGCCCAGGCCCTTGAGGTCGGGGCCCACCTTCCGGCCGGCGCCGATGGTGTGGCAGCTCATGCAGCTCTTGCGGAACTGGGCCTCGGCGTCCTGGGCGGCCAGGACCGGGGCCAAGGTGGGGGCCAGGGTCGCGAGAGCAGCCCAGGCGAGCACCTGTCGTGGCGTGATCCGGGGGAACACAACACCTCCTCGGGGGGAGCAGCCGGCACTGGGCGCGGCAGTTTTAGGAATGATTGTTCTGAAATTTTGCCAAGTATGCCTCCCTCCCCCCAACCTGCGCAAGGGGTTCATGCCAGAAAGGTCTGATTTTTTTGTTTTTTATAAGTTATTTATTTAAAATAATTAATAGCATTTAGCTACGTCTGTTGCCATTCTCGCCGCCGGCGTCCCCCAAATCGGGCCCGGGACCGCCCCTGACCGGGATGGTCACAAAATCGCAATATTCAGGCATGGCGCCGGTTCATAGCCGATCTATATTCAGACTACCAATTCCTTTTTAATCACCCTCCGGAAGGTCCATGAACCATCCCCAGCCCGGCTGTCCCCACCCGCGCAGCCTCTTCCACGCCCCCACCCGCTACGCCCTGCAGGCCCTCGTGCGGATGCCCGGGGACGGCACCTACCGGCTGGCCCGGAACCTGGCCGCGGAGCTGGACCTGCCCGGCCCCTTCCTGGCCAAGATCCTCCAGGCCCTCTGCCATGCGGGCCTCCTGGAATCCCTCCGGGGCCCCACGGGGGGGTTCCGCCTGACGCGCGCGCCGGAGCACATCACCCTGCGGGAGGTGGTGCTGGCCATGGAGGGGCCGGAGCCCTTCGAGGACTGCCTGCTGGGCCACGCCGCGGTGGGCGAGGATTGCCACTGCCCCATCCGGCCCGCCTGGGATGTCCTCCAGGCCCTCCTCACCCGGGTGCTGGCCCAGACCTCGCTCCGCGACCTCCAGGCGGCCCAGTCCGCCCCGTACCGGCCCGAGGACCCGGACCTCTCCGTGGCCGCCCCCGTGTAGGGCCCCATGCAGGGCATAGATATTCGGGAGCGCGTGATCCCCATCACGTTCCCTTTTGGACCTCGCGATCTATTTTAGGATATTCAAATCCGTTTTATGCCCACCCACCCGGAGCCGCCCATGCCGGACCGATCCCGAGCCGCCACCGCCCTGGCCATGAGCACCCTGGCCTTCACCCTCTGCTTCGCCGTGTGGACGCTGAACGGCGTCCTCGTCACCTTCCTGGTGGAGAACGGCCTCTTCCGCTGGGACACGGCCCAGCTCGGCTGGCTCATCGGCATCCCCGTGCTCACGGGCTCGGTCATGCGCCTGCCCGTGGGCCTGCTCACGGACCGCTTCGGCGGGCGGAAGGTGTACACCATCCTCCTCCTGCTGGCCGCCCTGCCCACCTGGCTGCTGGGCAGTGTCCAGAGCTACCAGGGCTTCCTCCTCGCTTCGCTCGGCTTCGGCCTCTCGGGCGCCGCCTTCGCCGTGGGCATCGCCTACTCCAGCGTGTGGTTCAGCAAGGCCCGCCAGGGCACGGCCCTCGGCATCTTCGGCGCGGGCAACGCGGGCTCGGCGCTGACCAGCATGGGCGCCCCCTTCCTCCTGAAGAAGCTCACCTCCGGCGGCGCGAACCTGGAGGCCTGGCGCACGCTGCCGAAGCTCTACGCCGCGGCCCTCCTGATCATGGCCGTGGCCTTCTTCCTGCTCACCCACGAGAAGAAGGCGGAGGGCGCCAAGGGCAAGAGCTTCGTCCAGATGCTCGCGCCCCTGCGGCATGTCCGCGTGTGGCGCTTCGGCCTCTACTACTTCCTGGTCTTCGGCTGCTTCGTGGCTCTGGCCCAGTGGCTGATCCCCTATTATGTGGGCGTCTACGGCATGAGCCTCGCCATGGCCGGCCTCCTGGCCTCCCTCTTCAGCCTGCCCTCGGGCCTCATCCGCGCCGCGGGGGGCTGGATGTCCGACCGCTTCGGCGCCCGGGCCGTGATGTACTGGACCTTCGGCCTCAGCATCTTCGCCTGCGCGGCGCTCATGGTGCCGCGCATGTCCATCGAGAGCCCCGGGCCTTCGGTGCTGGCCCAGGTGGGCGGCGTGGTCACCGAGGTGGGCTCCGGCCGCATCGTGGTGGGAGACACGGCCTATCCCTTCCGGACCAGGGGGACGGAACCGGAAGTTCAGAACGAGCGCCTGCTGATGCTGCCCCAGAGCCGCTTCTGGCAGACGCCCGCAGTCAAGGTGGGCGACCGCGTGAAGAAGAAGCAGCTGCTGGCCTCGGGCACCACCCATGTGTTCTTCCAGGCCAACGTGTGGATCTTCACGTTCCTCGTCTTCGTGGTGGGCATCGTGTGGGGCATCGGCAAGGCCGCGGTCTACCGCTACATCCCCGACTACTTCCCCGACGAGGTGGGCGTGGTGGGCGGCATCGTGGGCGTCATCGGCGGCCTGGGCGGCTTCGTGGGCCCCATCCTCTTCGGCTACCTGCTCAAGGCCACGGGCCTGTGGACCACCATGTGGCTGTTCCTCACGGTCCTGTCCGTCATCTGCCTGGTCTGGCTCCACGCGGTGGTCCGGCGCTTGACTCGCGAGCAGAATGAGACCCTCTTCACCCGCTTCGAGCACCCCACCGCTGCCTCGGTCACCGCCCCTGCCCCAGCCATCGCCGGCGCCGGCGCCGCTGAACCCGCCTGATCCGCCCCCTGGAGAGACCCATGGCCAAGCTCACCGAATGGAAACCCGAGGACGCCCAGTCCTGGCGGGCAGGCGCGAGCCGCATCGCCTGGCGGAACCTGACCTGCTCCGTGCCCAGCCTGCTCAGCGCCTTCAGCGTCTGGATGTTCTGGAGCATCCTCACCGCCAAGATGAAGGACGCGGGCTTCCCCTTCACCGACGCCCAGCTCTTCACCATCGTGGGCATCGCCGGCCTGGCGGGGGCCACCCTCCGCATCCCCAGCAGCTTCCTCGTGGCCCTGGCCGGCGGGCGCAACGTGGTGGGCATCACCACGGCCCTGCTCATCGCGCCGGCCCTGGGCGCGGGCATCGCCCTGCAGGACCGGAGCACGCCCTTCGCCACCTTCGCGGCCCTGGCGGTGCTGTCGGGCGTGGGCGGCGGCAACTTCTCCTCCTCCATGTCCAACATCACCGGCTTCTTCCCCAAGCGCCTGGCGGGCCTGGCCCTGGGCCTCAACGCGGGCATCGGCAACCTGGGCGTGTCCGTGATGCAGTTCCTCGTGCCCGTGGTGATGGCCGGGGCGCTCTTCGGCGGCCTCGCGGGCGCGCCGCACCTCACCGCCGCCGGGAAGGCCCTCTACGTGCAGAACGGCGCCCTGGTGTGGGTGCCCCTGCTGGTGGTCTTCACGGTGGCCTCGTGGTTCGGCATGAACAACCTGCCCGCCCACGACAGCGAGCCCACCGGCGCCGCCGTCGGCCGCATCCTGGCCCTCCAGGCCGTGGGCCTCGCCGTCAGCGGCGTCGGGGCCTGGATCCTCGTGAAGAACCCGGCCCTCCCCCTGGGCCTCCAACTGGGCCTGGTGCTGCTGGTGGTGGTGCTGTGCCTCGGGGCCATGAAGCTCTTCCCCGGCAAGGTGAAGGCGAGCCTCGACCGCCAGTTCGCCATCTTCCGCATGAAGCACAACTGGGTCATGACCGTGCTCTACATCATGACCTTCGGCAGCTTCATCGGGTACAGCGCCTCCTTCCCCCTGCTCATCAAGATCGTCTTCAAGAAGGACCCCTCGGCCTACGCCTTCCTGGGCCCCCTGCTCGGCAGCCTCATCCGCCCCGTGGGCGGCTGGCTCTCGGACAAGCTGCGGGGCAGCGTGGTCACCCAGTGGTCCACCGTGATCCAGATCGTCGGCGCCCTGCTGGTGGCCTACTACGTGAAGGCCGCCGTCACCGCGCCGGATCCCGGTGTCCACTTCGCGGCCTTCATGGCGAGCTTCATGCTGCTCTTCCTGGGCAGCGGCATCGGCAACGGCAGCACCTTCCAGATGGTCCCCTTCATCTTCGAGCCCCAGTTCGCGGGGCCCGTGCTGGGCTGGACCGGCGCCGCCGCGGCCTACGGCAGCTTCATCATCCCCACGGTCTTCAAGAGCCAGATCAAGCCCGGGGCCGTCACCGTGGAGAACGCCCTCTACGGCTTCGCCGCCTTCTACGTGCTGTGCCTGGCCCTCAACTGGTGGTACTACGTCCGCAAGGACGCCGAGGTGCGCTGCTAGCTGCGGTCCCTCAGAGCGTCCCATGGTCGCGGGGCTTCCCGTCGGGCCCCGTTTCCTGGGAATCCAGGGCGTCCTTCAGGTACACCAGGTTCCCCGACAGCCAGAACACCACGCCGACGGCGATGAGCAGCAGGGCCGCCCAGCCGGAGACGCCGGTGTGGGTCAGCAGGGTGGCCAGGTCCCCGTCCGCCTCCGCGGCGAAGAGGGCGCGGCAGTAGAGGAAGACGCCCACCAGGCTGATGGCCCAGCCGGAGAGGATCCAGCGGCGGCCGCGCTCGCGGACGCGGGCCACGGCCCGCTGGGATTCCTGGGCGAGGGCCAGGACTTCAGGGTGTTTCAGGGCGTGGGTGTGGCGGCTGGGCATGGGAGCCTCCTAGGAATGGGAAGGTGCGGGATGGAGCCCGGCGCCGGAGGGCCGCTGGGCGCACCGCCTCAGCAGGCGGAACAGCCCCCGCAGCAGGCTCAGGACGAGCCCAAGGAAGGTGAGCAGCCAGGTGGTGAGGGCCAGGGCCACGAAGGCCCGGGGCACGGCGACGAGGGCCGGCAGCCGGAAGGCCTCCGCCAGGCGCCAAGTGGCCACGGTGTACATCGCCATGGGGAACACCGCCCCCCAGTAGAGGGGGTCGTAGAGCAGGGGGATCCGGCGCAGGAAGTACCGCCAGACGCCCAGCACCGCCAGCATGGGGATCCACCAGGTGGCCGTGGCCCAGAAGAGCAGCGTGAAGCCCTTCAGGAAGGGCAGGAGGCCGGCCAGCAGGGCCGAGCCCTCCGCCCGGCGGACGAGCAGGGCCCCGGCCAGGGTGGAGATGGCCATGGCGCCCATGTTGATCCAGTAGGGCGGCAGGAGGTCCGTGGGCTGGAACCGGAAGAAGGTGTAGCGGTAGAAGATCAGGGAGATCATCCAGATGTAGAGCATGCCGCCCATGAGCCAGAAGCTCGTGAGGAGCAGGTCCAGCAGCTCCGGATCCACGCCCAGCCGGGGGCCCGCCAGGGTGCCCAGCACCGCCACGGACTGGGTGGCCACCACGGCGGAGAGCCAGCCGCCGTTGATGCCTTCGGCGAGGCCGGGCTTCCCATCCTTGACGGTGAGGGCCGCGAAGACGCCGTAGACGCAGCCGGCCCAGAGGGCCAGGGCCAGCCACCAGAGGGCCGGCACCGCCGCCTCGAACCGGTGGGCCGCCAGCAGCTGGACGCCCACCACGCTGGTGGCCGCCACGGTGGTGAAGAAGCCCGGCCCGCGGCCGTGGTCGGCCCAGTCCGCCCCGAAGGCGCTGGGCTGGAGCGCCAGCCGCAGGAGCGTGAGGAGCCAGAGGAGGCCGTAGGCCGGCAGGTTGATCCAGAGGAGGAGCTTCGGAAGGGCCGGGATGCCCAGCAGGTGGCAGGCGGTCCCCAGGATGCCCGTGGCCATCACCAGCGAGAAGTAGGCGGGGTTCAGCCGCGCCAGACCCTCCCGGGCCTCCCCGGCGCAGACCTGGAGCAGGCTCGCTCGATGCGCCTGGCTGGGGCTGGCCGTCGCCATGGGATTCCTCCGCTCCCCAGCATCCGGCTTCGAACGAGGGCGCGGTAGCGGGCCCGGCGGAAGGGCCGTGTCGGTGTCTGTCCTACAGCCGCCCCGTCGCGCCTACTCCACCAGGCCGTGCCGCAGGGCGTACTGCATGAGCTCGGCGTTGGTGGCGAGCTGCATCTTCTCCAGGATGCGGGCCCGGTAGGTGCTCACGGTCTTGACGCTCAGGCCCAGCTTCTCGGCGATCTCGCCCGGCGTCCTGGCCGCGGCGATGAGGCGCAGCACCTCGAACTCCCGGGCGCTGAGCCGCTCGTGGGGGGCCACCTCCCGATCCGAGGACACATGGCTGGCCAGGGCCTCCGCCAGGGAGGCGCCGATGTAGCGCCGGCCGCCGAGCACCGTGCGCACGGCCTGGATCAGCTCCTCCGGGGCGCGCTCCTTGGTCAGGTAGGCCGAGGCGCCGGCCTTCAGGGCCCGGATGGCGAACTGCTGCTCGCCGAACATGGAGAGCACCAGGATCGGCAGGGCCGGCTGCTGGGCCTTGAGGTCCGGGAGGATGTCCAGGCCGCTGCGCCCGGGCATGGAGATGTCCAGGATCAGCAGGTCCCAGGCCCCGTCCGGCAGGGCGGCCAGCACCTCGTCCGCGGTGCCCGCCTCGCCCACCTGCACGCCCGGGAGGGCCTCCTCCAGGATCCGCCGCAGGCCCGACCGCAGCAGGGCATGATCATCCGCCAGCAGGATGCGCCACATGGCCTCCGTCCTCCCCTGGCAGGATGCCACGGGGGAGGATCGCGCACAGCTCGGCGCCCCCCTGCGGCGCGCGCCCCAGCTGGAGGCGCCCCCCGAGGAGGCCGATCCGCTCCTCCATGCCCAGCATGCCCAGGTGGCCGCCCGGGACGGCGTCCCCGAAGCCGCGGCCGTCATCCCGAATGCAAAGTTCGGCCTGGACCCCGTCCACCCGGAGGGCGATCTCCACGGCCTTCGCTCCGGCGTGGCGGGCCACATTGGTGAGGGCCTCCTGGGTGATGCGGAAGAAGGCCGTGGCCTGCTCCGCGCTGAGGGCGCCCTCCAGTCCCTCCGCCCGCACCCGGCAGGCGACGCCGCTGCGCCGCTGGAACTCCTGGGCGAGCCACTCCAGGGCCGGCAGCAGGCCCAGGCGGTCCAGCACGCTGGGCCGCAGCTCGCCGGCGATCCGGCGGACGGCGTCGATGGCAGCGTCGATCTGGGCGCCGGCCTCGTCGCACCAGCGGTCCAGGTCCCCGGCGCGGAGCCCGGGCTCCGGGGTCTTGAGCCGCAGGGCCCCCACGGCGAGCTTGAGGGCCGTGAGGTCCTGGCCCAGCTGGTCGTGGAGCTCCCGGGAGATCCGGGCCCCCTCCTCCTCCCGCGCGGCCTGCAGGCGGCGGGAGAGGGCCCGGAGCTGCGCCTGGGCCTCCTGGGCCTCGCCGTGCCGGCGCGCCAGGGTCTCGGCCATGGCGTTGAAGGCGGCGGCCAGGTCCTGGATCTCCCCGCGGGTGGCGGGCCGCGGCGCCCGGGCCTGGAGGTCCCCGGCCCCGAAGCGGCGCGTGGCGCCCGCCAGGAGGCGGAGGTCCCGCAGCACGGAGACGTCCGCCGCCACCAGGGAGCCCAGCACCGTCAGAAGCAGGAGCACCGCGAGCACCACCAAGGTGCGCTGGAAGGCGAGGTTGGCCTCCCGCAGCACGGCGGCCTCCGGCAGGCCCACCGCCACGAAGAGGTCCGGCACCTCCGGCAGGGAGGCCGCGACGAACAGGCGCTTGCGCCCGTCGGGCATCACCGCCTCCGTCATGCCCTGCCCGCGCCCCGCCATGCGCTCCCAGGCGGGCAGCCGCTGGCCCACCGCCGGGCCCCCCACCGCCTCGCCGCCCCGGGCCAGCACCCCGCCGGCGCGGTCGGTCATGAAGAGGGCCGTCCCGGCGGGGAGCTGGGCCTGAGGCCCCAGGTTCTCGAGCCAGGCGAGGTCGAGGGCGGCGTAGAGCACCTCCGAGGGGTTGTCCGCCAGGGTGGTGGCCAGGATGAGGATGGGCCGGTGGACGACCTCGCCGATCCGGTAGCGGCCTACCGCCACGCTGGGGGCCACACCCGGCCGGGCCCGGGCGCCCAGGAAGGCCGGCTCGTCCTTCATGTCCACGGCGGTCGCGGGGGGCACCACGCTGTACACGAGGCGGCCCCGGGCATCCAGCAGGCCGAGGTTGGCCAGCGCCGGATTGGCCTTCAGCAGGCCCGGCAGGAGCGGCCGGATGTCCTCATGGACCTCGCCGCGGCCGAGCTGGAGCAGCAGCCGCTGGGCCCCCAGCACCTGGTGGGCGTGCTCCCGCGTGGCGATCCCCGCCACCATGCGGGCCTCGGCCTCGGCATGACGCAGGGCCGCGCTCCGCTCCCGGCTGGCCAGCAGCAGCACGAGCAGGAAGGTGGGCAAGGTGGCCGCGAGCGCCAGCAGGGGCAGGTGGAGCCGGAGCGTCCGAAGAGAGGCCGGGAACCAGGTCATGAAAGGGGAGTCCTTTTCGCCTATCGTAGGCCGAGCTCTGGAACCTATGACAGGATTTCAGGATGGCCGATCTCCTGCTGCCCCTCGATGAAGCCCTGGCCCGCCTCTGGGCGGCCCTCCCCGCGCCGGGCACCTCGGAGGTGCGGGCGGACCGGGACGATCCCGCCACGGACCTGACGGCCATGGACGGCGTGGCGCTGCGCTCCGAAGACGGCCGCGCCCCGCGCCGCCTCCTCGGCACCCTCTACGCAGGCGATGATCCCGCGGCCTTCACGGTCGCGCCCGGGACGGCGGTGCGCATCATGACCGGCGCCGCCCTGCCCGCGGGCGCCGACGCCATCCTGCCCGTGGAGCAGCTGCGTGAAGCCGATGGCCTCATCCATCCCCTGGCGGATCCCGAGCCCGGCGGCCATGTGCGCCGGAAGGGCGGCCAGGCCCGTGCCGGGGACCTCCTGCTGGCCGCGGATCAGCCCCTCAACGTGGCCCGCCTCGCCCTGCGGGCCTGGGTGGGGCAGCCCGTCCCGGCCCTGTTCCGCACCCGCGTGGCCGTGGCCTCCACCGGCGACGAGCTGGTGGCCGATCCCCTGCCCCACCAGATCCGCGACTCCAACGGCCCCATGCTGGCGGCCCTGGCCCATGCCCTGGGCGCGGACGTGGAGCGCCGCCCCGCCCTGCCGGACGATCCGGCGACCCTGGCGGCGGCCCTGCGGAACCCCGGCGGCGCCCGCATCCTCCTGACCTCCGGCGGCGTGAGCATGGGCGAGCACGACCACCTGCCTTCGGTGCTGAAGAACCTTGGCGCCGAGATCCTCTTCCACAAGATCCGCCTCAAGCCCGGCAAGCCCATGCTGGCGGCCCGGCTGGGCGACCTGCTGGTGCTCGGCCTTCCCGGCAACCCCGTGTCCGCCTACGTGAATGCCCTGCTCTTCCTCCCCGTGGCCCTGGCGAAGCTGGAGGGCCGCGCCATGCCCGACCCCTGGCGCCAGGCCCGCCTGGCGGGGCCTGTGAAACACAAGGGCGACCGCCCCCTGCTGCACCCCTGCCGCCTCGAGGACGGCCAGCTCCATCCCCTGCCCGGCAAGGGCTCCGCCGACCTCGTCACCCTCGCCCAGGCCGATGCCTTCACGTGGATCGAGGCCCCCGGCCAGGAGGCAGGGGCCAGGGTCCGCTACCTGACGGTGGTGTAGTCCCTGCACTCAAACGCGCAGCGTTTGCTGGCGCAGGCGCTACCCCTTGGCGTACCGCTGCAGCTTGCCCAGGTCCAGGATGCGCACCACCGGGAAGGTGCTCTGAATGAGGCCGAGATCGGTCAGCAGGCGCAGGGCCCGGCTGAAGGCCTCGCGGCTGGCGCCGATGCACTGGGCCAGGTCCTCCTGGGTCTCCTGGAACTCCACCAGGGACCGCATGGGGTGGGACTCGTGGGCCTCCAGCAGCAGCTGGGCCACGCGCTCGGGCACGCTGTGCAGGCTGAGGGTCTCCACCAGGGTCACCAGGTGGCGCACCTTGGCGGCGAAGTGGTGGATGAGCATCTCGGCCACCTCCGGGTGGCGGTGCACGATCTGGCGCAGGGGGGCGGAGGGGATGAGCCAGCACTCGGTCTCGCCATGGGACTCGGCGCTGGAGGCGATGGGGGCGCCGTCGAAGACGGCCACCTCGCCCACGCAGTCCCCGACCTTGAGGAACTGGAGCACCTGGACCCGGCCGCGGCCGTCCGTGCGGAAGACCTTGAGGCCCCCCTTCACCACCACATAGACGCCCTGGACCTGGTCTCCCTGGGTGTAGACCCGGGCGCCGTCAGGGAACCGCCGCATCTCCGCGATGCTGGCCAATTCCTCGGCGGCGTTCATCGGCAGTCCTGCCAGGAACTCGATCCTTCTCAGGTTGAGGACTGCTTGAGGCATGGGGCTCCACCGCGTCACTAATTCAGTTATCGCACATTTCCATCGGAATGTGATTCTGGTCACGCACCCTGGAACCTGGCGACCAGTACTTTACCGCGCGGTTGGAATTTCGTCTGGTGGAATTCACGCAGGACAAGGCCCCGGCGGCATCTGCCTACCGGGGCCTCTGTGTTGCGAACGAGTCTACCTCACGCTATTTTACGCGCTCCATGAACGTTCGGTCGACCGTGTTCACACGGATCCTCTGCCCCGCTTCCATGTAGGGCGGCACACCCACGCTGATGCCGTTGTTGAGCTTGGCGGGCTTGTAGGAGCCGGTGGCGTTGGCGTTCTTCATGACGGGGTCGGTCTCGACGATCTCCAGCACCACGCTGGCCGGCAGGGTGGCGCCCATGGGCTGGCCCTCGTAGAACTCGATCTCCACCTGCATGTTGGGCTCGAGGAAGACCAGGTCGTCGCCCAGGAGCTCCTTGCTCACTTCCAGCTGCTCGTAGGTCTCGTTGTTCATGAAGACGAGGTGGTCGCCGTCCTCGTAGAGGTATTCCAGCATGTGCTGCTCGAGGCTGGCCTTGTCCACCTTGTCGGCGCTGCCGAAGCGGTTCTCGCGGTTGATGCCGTCCTTCAGGCGCTTCATCTTCACGACGACGCGGGCCGGCAGGTTGCCGGGGGTCTGGTGCTCGACGCTGATGACGCGGCAGAGCTCGTTCTCGAAGTTGACGATCATCCCGGCGCGGACCTGGGTGGCGTTGATGAACATGGGGGGCTCCAGTGGAGAGTTCGGGTCCGGACTCCAAAAACCCCTCGCGGAGACGAGGGGTTTTGGTGGGCGTACCAGGATTCGAACCTGGGACTTCTACCGTGTGAAGGTAGCACTCTACCGCTGAGTTATACGCCCGCGGTCGACCAGAATACCTCAGGGCCGGTCCGATTCCAAGCCCGGATCAGCGGGCGGCCACCTTCCGCAGCGCCCGGGCGAGCCGGGGGGCCTCGTCCCTGCGCATGGAGCACAGGCCCACGCGCAGCCCCTCCGGCAGCGGCACCGTGAACACACCCTCGGCCTTCAGGGCCTCGCAGGCCGCTTCGGGATCCGCGGCAGGGGCCGTGACGAAGAACCCTCCCGTCCAGCGGAAGGCCGCCATGCCCTCGGCCTCCAGGGCCGTGTCCAGGTCCTGGGCGCGCGCAGCCAGCACCTCGGACCAGTGGCGGTGCTCCGCCGCCAGCCGCGCCTGGGCCTTGCCGTCCCGCGCCAGGCGCAGGAGCAGGGCCTGGGGGGCCCGGGGGCAGTTGGACCAGGTGCCCCGGCTGGACTGGGTCAGGGCCGCCTGCAGGGCCGGATCGCCGGACCAGGGGAAGGCCAGCGCGCCGCCGCGCCCGCCGTAGAGGGTCAGGGCCTTGGAGAGGGACATGGCGGCCCCCACCAGCACGCGGCCCTCGGCGCCCAGCGTCGCGTAGTCCTTCAGGGCCTCGGCCACGGCCGCCGGTTCCCGCGTGTAGTCCAGGTAGGCCAGGTCCAGCAGGAGGGTGACGGGCCCCAGGGCCGACGCGTCCCGCAGCCGACCCATGAGCGCCGCCCGGTCCGCGGTGGACAGGCTGCGTCCCGAGGGGTTGTGGCAGGGCTCATTGAGCCAGACCATGACGCGGCCCTGGGCCTTCATCAGATTCCGAAGCGCCCGGTCCCAAGCCTCCGCGTCCAGCGCCTGCCCTGCGGCGGGCCAGGGGGCGGTTTCCACCCGCATGCCGTTCTCGCCCGCCATGGTGGCGTAGGGGCCCCAGTAGGGCGCGGTGGTGAGCAGGGCCTGGCCGGGCTCCAGGAAGTTCCGCAGGGAGAGGGAGAGGGCCCCGCTGCCGCCCGGCGTGGCGCAGGCGCAGCCCGCGCTTTCGAGGGCGGGCCAGTACCGCTGCACCAGGGCCTTGAGGAAGGCGGGATCTCCGGCGATGGGCGCGTAGGGGGCCACGTCCATGGCGCCCAGGCCACGCCACAGATCCATCACTGTGTCATGCACCACCAGCTGCCCGGCCTCGTCCAGCAGGACGCCCACGGTGGCGTTGAGGATGGATTCCCCGGCGGCCTGGCGGGCCTGGGCTTCGGCGTTCAGGGCGAAGATGGGATCGTCCGCCGGGAAGTCGCGGCGGGTGGGGATGAGCTGATCGGTCATGCTCTAGCCTACCGTCCCGGCCCCCCGGATGGCGCAGGAGGATGCGCCAGGGCGTGGCGCAGGAAGGCCGCGGCTGGCCCCGACAGCCCGCCGCCGGCCTGGGCCCAGGAGAAGATGCGCGGGATGCTCAGGTCCGGCAGGGAAATCACCACCAGGTCCCCCCGCCCCAGCTCCCGCTGGATGCTCCACCGGGAGAGGAAGCCGATGCCCAGCCCCTGGAGGACGCAGGCCTTGATGGCCTCCGTGTCCCCCACCACCGGATCCGTGTCCCGCGGGGACCGGACCACCCGCGCCCGGCGCAGGGCCCGCTCCACCACCACCCGCGTCCCGGATCCCGGCTCCCGCCAGATCAGGGGCACCGCCGCCAGGTCCACGGCGGTCCGCACCGAAGCCAGCGCCCCCGGCCCGCGGGCCGGACGGACGGCCACCAACTCGTCGCGCAGGTAGGGCTGCAGGGACAGGCCCGGCGCCCGGGTGAGCCCCTCCACCAGGGCCAGGGGGATCCGCCCCTCCTTCACCCAGGCCAGCACCTCGTCGGTGTTGCCCACGTCCAGGCCCAGGGGCGAGGCCGGGCGCCCGGCCAGGAAGGCCCGCAGCAGCGGGGGCAGGATGTAGGCGGCCGCCGTGGTGCTCGCGCCCACCCGCAGCGCCCCTCCGGCTGGCGCGTCCGCCCGGACCCGCTCCCCCGCCTCCTCCAGCAGGCGGTGGACGCGGCGGGCGTAGTCCAGCAGCACCCGGCCGCTCTCCGTGAGTTGCATCCCCGAGACGTGGCGCGTGAAGAGGGGCCGCCCCAGGTCCGCCTCCAGCTGCCGGATCTGGGCCGTCACGGCGGGCTGGGACAGGTTCAGGGCCCGGGCGGCGCCAGAGACCTGGCCCGCCTGGGCCACCACGCGGAAGGTCTCGAGGCGGCGCGGATCCAGGTCCCGGAGCAAAAGGCCTCCATTTGTTTTGATGATGTCCTATTCATAGTATCGATTATTTTTTTGGATAGTTTAGGTCTAGCCTCGGATTCCATGGAACGATCCGCCTCCGCCCTCCTGCTCCTCGGCACCCTACTGGCCCTGGCCCCCTTCACGCCCGCGGCGGCGGCGCTGGTGGGAGGCGCGGTCCTTGCCCTCACTGTGGGAAACCCCCGGGCGGCGCTCACCCGGGCCTGGACCCACCGCCTGTTGCCCCTGGCCGTCATCGGCCTGGGCGCCGACATGGACCTGCGGGCCGTGGCGAAGGCGGGCCTCCACGGCCTGGGCTACACGGCCCTGAGCCTGGTCCTGGTGCTGACCCTGGGCCTCTGGCTGGCGCGGGTCCTGAAGGTGGACCGCGAAGCCGGCCTGCTCATCTCCGTGGGCACGGCCATCTGCGGCGGCAGCGCCATCGCCGCCGTGGCGCCGGTGGTGCGCGCCCGGGAGCAGGCCATCTCCATCGCGCTGGCCACGGTGTTCCTGCTGAACTCGGCGGCCCTGGTGGTCTTCCCGCCCCTCGGCCACGCCACGGGCCTGGGCCAGGACGCCTTCGGCCTCTGGTCGGCCCTGGCCATCCACGACACCAGCTCCGTGGTGGGCGCCGGGCTGGCCTACGGTCCCCGGGCGCTGGAGGTGGCCACCACCGTGAAGCTGGCGCGCGCCCTGTGGATCGTGCCCCTCACCCTCGGCCTCGGCTGGGCCCTGGCCCGCCGCGAGCCCGCCGCCGCGGACGCGCCGGCCGTGAAGAAGCCCTGGTTCATCGCCGGCTTCCTGGCCATGGCCGCGCTCGTCACCTTCGTGCCCGCCCTGCAGGTACCCGGGCACTACGTGGCCCTGGCCGCCCGCCGGGCGCTGGTGCTCACCCTCTTCCTCATCGGCGCGGGCCTCAGCCGCGAGGCCCTGCGCAGCGTGGGCCTGCGGCCCTTCCTCCAGGGCCTTCTCCTGTGGCTGATCGTGGGCTCCCTGGGTCTCGGGGCGGTGAAGCTGGGACTGCTCTCCATTGGATGATGGACCACCATCGGGCCAGGCCGAAAACCTCATGCGGCACGCCTGCTCACGAAAAAACAGGATGGAAGCGGAGGTCCACGGAAAGGCGGAGGGGAGCGGAGAAAACGGCTTTCCAAAGGGGGTTCATCCTCCGCTTTCCTCCGTTACTCTGCAAACCTCCGCTTATCAATTTCCTTGGCCCCCGATCCCACAACCCCGAATGTCTGAGGTCCGCATGATCCGCCCCTTCCAAGGCATGGTTCCCCGGCTCGGGCATCGCGTCTTCATTCCGGACAACGCGCTGGTGCTGGGCGATGTGGAGGTGGGCGACGACGCCAGCCTCTGGTTCAACTGCATCGTCCGCGGGGACGTGAACTGGATCCGCATCGGCGCCCGCACCAACATCCAGGACGCCAGCTGCCTGCACGTCACCAACGGGAAGTGGCCCCTGCTCATCGAGGAGGAGGTGAGCATCGCCCACCACGTGATGCTGCACGGCTGCACCATCCGCAAGGGCGCCCTCATCGGCATGAGCACCACCATCATGGACGGCGCCGAGATCGGCGAGGGCTGCCTCGTGGCCGCGGGGAGCCTGGTGCGCGAGGGCTTCCAGGCCCCGCCCCACAGCCTGGTGGCGGGCTGGCCCGCCACGGTGAAGGGTCCTCTCAGCGACAAGCAGCGGGAGCTCGTGGCCAGCGTCTGGACCCGCTACGTGCGCTACAAGGAGGCCTACTTCGCCGACGGCTGGCCCGTGGCGGAGGCCCCGGCCATTCCGGAGCCCAGATCGGGCTTCGCGGAGGGGCACCCCTTCCCGTGAGCCTCAGTTCCCGGCGGCAGGCATGTCAGCGGGCGGGTTCACCACCTCCCAGCCATCCTCGGTGCGGCCCTGCACCTGCTCCTGGGTGTGGGTGACCACCTCGCGCTCGAGAAGGTGATCCTCCCCCCCCCGGCGGACCCGCGCCTGGAGCTTGATGGACCAGGTGGTGACGCCCGCATCCTCCTCGCGGCCCGCGTAGACCATGACCGTCCCGGCGGCGCCGGCCTGGCCGGCCTCGAGCGCCGCCGCCTTCGGATCCACCGGGTTCTTCAGGCCCTGCAGGAGGGGGTCCTTCAGCAGCTCGCCGATGATGGCCTCCTGCGGCGCCGGCTGGCCCGGGTTCCGGCTCTGCCAGGCGAGCACCGCGGCCTCGGCCCGGGCGTGGACCTGGTCGAGGTTGCGCTGGACGGCGAGCTCCCGGGCCCGCTCCCGCTGGACCAGCAGGGCCGGGATGGCGATGGCGCTGACGATGCCCACGAAGGGCAGCATCACCACCGGGAGCACCAGCCCGATGATCCCCGTCACGAGCCCCGTCGACGGCACGGGCGCGAAGGTCTGCGGATCGGTCTTGGCCAGGCGCTTGGCCTTGGCCTGCTGCACCAGGGCCACGATGCCCAGGACGATGGCCACGGGGATGCCCACGCAGGTGAGGGCGGAGACGATGGCGAGGATGCCGCAGACCTTGGCGGCCTTGGCGCCGGGTGCAGGGATCAGCGCGGACGTCGGGAAGGCGTCGGACATGGGAGTCTCCAATGGGGATGCATCCAGCTTCCCAGAAGACGGGGTTTTCCAGAAGGCGGCGCGATCTGGAAGATCGTCCCTCCCGCGGGTTGACAGGCTGGGCTAGACTCTCGGGATCATGTCCCCCCTGCTGATCCTCCGCGTCCACGCCGATCTGCGCCTCGGGTTGGGGCACGTGGCCAGGGCCCTGGCGCTCGAGGAGGCCTGGCGCGCCCTCGGCGGCACGGCCTGCATCGCCGCTTCGGGAGACGATCGCGCCCGGCGTGTGGGCGGCGGCCGCCATCCCTTCCTGGACCAGGCTCTGCCCTGTGAAGCCACCTACCTCGGCGAGCCCCTCCACGCTCCCCTGCCGGCGGAGCTGAAGGCCCGCGCCGCGGTGGTGCTCGTGGACCAGTGGGACACCAGCACCGCCTTCCTCGCGGCCCTGCGGCCCCTGAAGGTGGCGGTGATGGAGGATGACACCGAGGCCCACGAGACGGCGGATCTGCTCTTCCAGCCCTTCCTGGAGGGCGTGCGCTGGCCGGACCACCCCGTGAAGGTGGTGGACGGACGCAAGGTGCGGCCCTACGAGACGACCTCCGGCGCCTGCCGCGTGGTGCGCGGGTCCAACTTCATCGTGGTGGACAAGGCCGCCCTGGAGCTGCGGCCCAAGCGGGTGCCCCTCCAGCCCCTGGCCGTCCACAAGCTGCTGGTCACCTTCGGCGGCAGCGATGGCCCCAACCTGGCGCAGAAGGCCTTCGACACCCTGGCCCGCCTGGTGGCCGAGGACCGCTGGCACGGCGCCTGCACGCTGCTGGCCCCCAACGGCATCCAGGGCGACCCCTTCCCCGGCTGCACGGTGGTGAAGAGCCTCCCGGGCCTCACCCGGCGCATCCCGGAGCACGACGCCCTCTGGTGCTCAGCCGGGGTGACCCTGGCCGAGGCCCTGTGCGTGGGCGTCCCCGCGGCGGTCTGGGGCCAGAACGACCGGCAGCACACCATCCTGGCGGACTTGGCCATGGCCAACGGCTGCTTCGACCTGGGTGTGGGCCCCGAGGCGGACCTGGGCATCGTGCGGGAGGCCCTGGCCCAGTGGCTGGGCCCCGAGGGCCAGGACAACCGCCAGGAGCAGGTGCGCGACGGCATGGCCCTCGTGGACGGCCTGGGCGCCTCGCGCATCGCGCAGGAGCTGTGGCGGTTGGCGGAGCCCCAGGCCTGAAATCCCGGCTTGACCCCGCGTCCCCTCAACGATAAGCTTTCCCTTCTGTGGACTCGCCTCCCCTGGGGTGGTGTCTCCGCAGCCCGACCGTGATCCCGGAGCAGGCCATGAGCACGTACTTCCCGAAAGCCAATGATCTGAAGCGCCAGTGGTTCCTGGTGGATGCCACCGGCATTCCCGTGGGCCGCCTGAGCACCGCCGTCGCGGACGTCCTCTCCGGCAAGAACAAGCCGACCTGGACCCCCTTCCTCGACACCGGCGACCACGTCATCGTCATCAACGCCGAGAAGGCGGTGCTGACCGGCAAGAAGGGCGTGCAGAAGTTCTACCGCCGCACCACCACCCAGCCCGGCTCCATGAAGGAGGTCAAGGCCGAGGTGATGAAGGGCACCTTCCCCGAGCGCATCATCGAGAGCGCGGTCAAGGGCATGCTGCCCAAGGGCCCCCTCGGCCGGGCGATGTACCGCAAGCTCAAGGTCTACGCCGGCCCCGAGCACGAGCAGGCCGCCCAGCAGCCCCAGATCCTGACCATCCAGAAGTAGAGGCGAGGAACCCATGGCCATTTCCCAGAACTACGGAACCGGTCGCCGCAAGAGTGCGGCCGCCCGCGCCTTCCTCCGTCCCGGCACCGGCAAGATCACCGTCAACGGGCGCAGCCTCGAGAGCTACTTCCCGAACGCCGTGCTCCGCATGATGGTCCACCAGCCCCTGGTGCTGGCCGACCTCGACGGCAAGTTCGACATGGTCATCAGCGTCACCGGCGGCGGCCCCGCCGGCCAGGCCTCGGCCATCCGCATGGGCATCTCCCGCGCCCTGCTGGGCTACAACGAGCAGCTCAAGTCCCTCCTGCGCGGCGCCGGCCTCCTGACCCGCGACCCCCGCATGAAGGAGCGCAAGAAGCCCGGTCGCAAGGCTGCACGTCGCCGGTTCCAGTTCAGCAAGCGCTAATCGTTCTCTGGAAGGGGGAGCCATCCGGTTCCCCCTTCTGTTTCTCCGGTCCGCATCTGCGGACGATTCGGGCGAAGGGATCCAACCCCGAGCCTTCCATCCCACCCGCGGCACCTTCACCCACGCCGCTTGACCAGGGAGGCCAGCATGGCTGCCATCCAGATGAAGGAACTCCTCGAGGCCGGTGCCCACTTCGGACACCAGACCAAGCGCTGGAACCCCAAGATGAAGAAGTACATCTTCGGGGCCCGCAACAGCATCTACATCATCGACCTCCAGAAGACCCTGCGCCTCTGGAACACCGCGGCCAACTTCCTGACCAAGGCCGCCAGCGAGGGGAAGAACTTCCTCTTCGTGGCCACCAAGCCCCAGGCCCAGGAGCTCATCGCCGAGCAGGCCGCCCGCTGCGGCGCCTTCTACGTCAACAACCGCTGGCTGGGCGGCATGCTGACCAACTTCGCCACCATCAAGAAGAGCCTGGAGAAGTTCCGCGAGATCGAGGCCACCCTGGCCGATCCCGCCCGCACGGCCATGCTCTCCAAGAAGGAGCTGCTGACCCTCAACCGCACCCGCCTGAAGCTGGAGGCCTCCTTCCACGGCATCCGCGACATGCGCTCGCTGCCCGAGGTCATCTTCGTCATCGACCCGCACCGCGAGGACATCGCCGTCACCGAGGCCAAGAAGCTCGGCATCAAGGTCGTGGGCATCGTGGACACCAACTGCGACCCCGACATGGTGGACTACGTGATCCCCGCCAATGACGACGCCATCCGCTCCATCCTGCTCTTCTCCGAGCGCGTGGCCGACTCCATCCTCGAGGGCCGCCAGTCCTTCCGCGACAAGGGCGACAGCGACGAGATGAAGAAGATGATGGCCGAGAAGATGGAAGTCGAAGGCTAAGGACAACCACACTCGCAGAGGATGCGGAGACAGCGGAGGTCGCAGAGAAGGACACGGATCTGTTCCTCTGCGGCCTCCTTTTCCTCTGCGCCCCTCGGCGAGTGTTTTTCAAGTTCGAACTTATGAGGAGATGACATGGCATTCACCGCCAATGACGTGAAGAACCTGCGCGAGAAGACCGGCCTCGGCATGATGGACTGCAAGAAGGCCCTGGAGGAGAACAACGGCGACATGGAGCAGGCCGTCGAGTGGCTCCGCAAGAAGGGCCTGGCCGCCTCCGCCAAGAAGGCCGACCGCATCGCCGCCGAGGGCATCGTCGAGGCCTACATCCACCCCGGCGGCCGCGTGGGCGTCCTGGTGGAAGTCAACGCCGAGACCGACTTCGTGGCCCGCAACGAGGCCTTCCAGCGCATGGTGAAGGAGATCGCCATGCACATCGCCGCCGCCGATCCCGCGCCCCGGTTCGTCACCAAGGAGGAAGTCACCCAGGACTTCCTCGACACCGAGAAGCGCATCGCCATGGAGCAGGCCCTGGCCACCGGCAAGCCCCAGAACATCGTCGAGCGCATCGTCGAGGGCAAGATGAACAGCATCTTCAAGGAGGTCTGCCTCCTGGAGCAGCCCTTCATCATGAACCCCGACCTCACGGTGCAGCAGTACCTGTCCCAGAAGACCGCGGAGATCGGCGAGAAGCTGAGCGTCCGCCGCTTCACGAAGTACATCATGGGCGAGGGCCTCGAGAAGCGCAGCGAGAACTTCGCCGCGGAAGTCGCCGCCGCCAAGTAGCGTTTTACCTGCTACAAAAAGGGCGGCCATCTGGCCGCCCTTTTTGTAGGTGAGAACAGCATTCAGATGGAGCCCCGATGAAATTCAAGCGCATCCTCCTCAAACTCTCCGGCGAGGCCCTCATGGGCGAGCAGAAGGGGGGCATCGACCCGGCGGTGGTCAACATGATCGCCGATCAGGTGAAGGCCATCCGGGAGCTGGGCGTGGAGGTGGGCCTCGTCATCGGCGGCGGCAACATCTTCCGCGGCGTGGCGGGCGCCACCAAGGGCATGGACCGCACCACCGCCGACCACATGGGCATGCTGGCCACCATGATCAACGCCTTGGCCCTCCAGGACGCCCTGGAGCACAAGGGCGTGCACACCCGCACCCTCTCGGGCCTGGAGATGCCCAAGGTGGCCGAGAGCTACATCCGGCGCCGCGCCACCCGCCACCTGGAGAAGGGTCGCGTGGTGATCTTCGGCGCGGGCACCGGCAACCCCTACTTCAGCACGGACACCGCCGCGGCCCTGCGCGGCAACGAGATCTCCGCGGACGTGGTGATGAAGGCCACCAACGTGGACGGCATCTACACCGCCGACCCCAAGAAGGACGCCACCGCCACCCGCTTCGACGACATCACGTTCCAGGAAGTGCTGGAGAAGGGCCTCAAGGTCATGGACGCCCCAGCCATCGCGCTCTGCATGGAGAACCGGCTGCCCATCCTCGTCTTCGACATGCACAAGCCCGGCAACCTGGTGGCCGCCGTGAACGGCGAGCCCGTGGGCACCCTGGTGCACTGAGCCCGGCGGGAACATGGCCCGGTCCTGGACCCTCCCCGACGCCACGGTCCTCACGGATCCGGAGGCCCTGGAGCCCTACCGCCGGGACGAATCCCATGTCCAGGGGGAGCTTCCCCTGGCTGTGGCGCTCCCGCGGGGTCCCGCGGCCCTCAAGGAGCTGGTGCGCCTGGCCAAGGCCGAGGGCTTCGGCCTCGTGCCCCGGGGCGCGGGCACGGGCAAGGCCGGCGGCTGCGTGCCCGCGGACAGACGGGCCGTGGTGGTGGACTTCTCCGCCTGGCGCGGCGAGATCCGCCTCTCGCCCCAGGACCTCTGCCTCAGCGCCCCCGCCAGCGCCCCCCTGCGCGAGGTGAAGGCCGCGGCCTCGACCGAGGGCCTCTTCTACCCGCCGGATCCCAACTCCTGGGAGAGCTGCGCCCTGGGCGGCACTCTGGCCACCAACGCGGGAGGCCCCAACGCCTGCAAGTACGGCATGACCCGCCACTGGGTGCTCTCCGTGGACGCCCTGCTGGAGGACGGCGAGATCCACACCTTCGGCATCTCCAGCGTGAAGGCCAACGCGGGCCCGGCCCTGGGCCAGCTGCTCATCGGCAGCGAGGGCATCTTCGGCTTCATCCTGGGCGCCACCCTGCGCCTCACCCCCCTGCCCCGGGAGCACGCCACCCTGCTGCTGCCCGTGGCGCGCTGGGAGGACCTGCTGGACCTGCCGGGCCGGCTGGCGGCATCAGGCTACCTGCCCAGCGCCTTCGAGTTCTTCGATCCCGCCGTGCTGGCGGAGCTGCGCGCCCACGGCCCCGAGGAGGCCCGGCGCCTGCCCGGCGAGGCCCTGGCCATCCTAGAGTTCGATGACCGCGGCTGCACCTCCTCCGCCTTTCTCGAAGGCCTCATGGACCTGCTGGGTCCGGTGGCCGAACACCTGGAGATCGCCTCGGATGCGCGGCAACGGGCCGGCATCTGGGCCGTGCGCCGCATGACCAGTTCCTTCCTCAAGGAGCGCCACCCGAAGAAGGTGAGCGAGGACATCGTCGTGCCCCGCAGCCGCCTGCGCGAGTTCTTCGCGGGGCTGGAGCGCCTGGCCATCCCCAGCGTGACCTACGGCCACCTGGGCGACGGCAACCTGCACGTGAACCTCCTGGGGGCCGGCGAGGCCGATCCCGCGAAGCTGGAAGGCCAGCTCCTGGACCTCTTCCGCCTGGCCCTGTCCCTGGGCGGCACCCTCAGCGGCGAGCATGGCATCGGCCTGTCCAAGCGCGACGCCTTCCTGGCGCTGTCCGACCCGGGCCAGATCCAGGCCCTGCGTGCCCTCAAGCGGGCCCTGGACCCCAGCGGCATCTTCAACCCGGGCAAGGTGATCTGACCTTCGGCGCTATGCTGGGTCCGTCCTCCGGAGCCGCCATGACCGCCACCCGACCCCTGATCCTCGGCCACCGCGGGCTCTCATCCAAGCACCTGGAGAACTCCATGGAGGCCTTCCGCGCGGCGCTGGCGGCGGGCATGGACGGCTTCGAGCTGGACGTGCAGCCCACCCGCGACGGCGTCTGCGCCATCCTCCACGACGACGACCTGGCCCGCACGGCCAACGGCTCCGGGATCCTGCGGAAGCTGAAGGCCGCGGAGCTGCCCGCCCTGAAGAACGGCGAGCCTCTGCCCCGCCTGGCGGACGCGCTGGAACTGCCCGCCAAGCTCATCAACGTGGAGCTCAAGGGCGAGCCAGGCTGGCAGCAGGCCCTGGCCACGGTGGAGGCCGCCGAGGCCCTGAACCGCGTGCTCTTCAGCAGCTTCGAGCACAGCGAGGTGCTGCAGCTCTGGGCTGCCTGCGAGAGCGCCCGCTGCGGCTTCCTGTGGGAGACGGACGAGGCCATGGACCTCGGCTCGGAGGAACTGGCGGACCTGCCGGAGGCCCTGTGGTTCCACCCGCCCCTGAAGGCCGTGAAGGCCCAGCCCCGCCTCTGGCAGCCCTATGCCGGGCGACTGGCCCTCTGGGGCATGAAGACCCCGGCCGAAGCCAGGGACCTGCCCTTCACCCCGGCCGTGCTCATCGCCGATGGGATCTGAACCCTCCTTCAGCGTAGTGGAGCCGGAGCGCGGCCTGGGCCTGCTCTGGCGCAGCCTGGCGGACCTCCGGCTCTTCGGCTGGCTCGGGAACCTCTGGTTCACCACCCTGGCGGACACCGAGGCGGGCCGCAGCCAGGTCAAGCAGGCCGCGGAGGACCACGAAGCCTTGAAGGCCACCCGCCCCTACGCGCAGGTGCTCCAGGCCATCCTCGACGATCCCCAGTACCGGCTGGTGGATCAGGAGCCCGCCCTGGGAGAGCAAGTGCTGATCCACGCGGCCTGCTTCGATGCAACCTGGACCCTGATGCGCGGGGCGGCGGTGGCCCAGGCCCGGTTCCTCCGCCTCTACTGCGTGAGCCGGTTCAAGCCCTTCCGGCAGGCCTACACCTTCGACCTGGCCTCCAACGAGATCACGCGCCACGCCCTCCCAGGGGGCCAGTGGCATCGGGAGGTCCCCTACGCCCTCTGGTGAGGCATCAGCCTTGACGCTTTGTGAACCCGACTCGGGGTACGGCGGTCCTTTCCGTCGAACATGATCTAAAGGTCTTGTTTGAAACAAGCCGCGAGCTACCTTCAGGCCTGAGCTGGGCCACGAGGTGGCTGCAGCCGAGCGTTTCCCCGGCCCTGAAAAGGCAGGGGTGTCCTTGTTCTGTCCCATTCCAGGAGAAGCCCATGTCCTTCCGCGCCGCCTCACTCATCTGCGCCGCCACCCTCGCCCTGCCCGTGCTGGCCCAGGATCCCGCCGTCCGAAACGTCCCCGCGCGCTACACCTCACCCGCCTCGGGGTCCGAGATGTACCTGGCCTACTGCGCCAGCTGCCACGGAGCCAAGGGCCTGGGCAACGGGCCAGTGGCGGCCCACCTGAAGCATCCCGTCCCCGACCTCACGACCCTGAGCCAGCGGAGCAAGGGCACCTTCCCCAGAGAGCACGTGTCCCAGGTCATCCGCGGCGAAGAGAGCGCCGACACCCACGGCCTCCAGGACATGCCCGTGTGGGGACCCGTCTTCCGCAGCTTGAACAGCAGCCAGGAGCCGGTCGTCCGCATGCGCGTGGCCAACCTGGCCCGGCACATCGAGGGCCTCCAGGCCAAGTGATCCGGCAGCGCGCAGAGGTCAGGGCGGAGTTCAGCTCAGCCGCCGCTTGAGGGCCGCCTGGTCCGCGGCCAGGGGCTCGCAGAGCAGGGGCTTCTCCAGCAGGCCGCTGAGGGCCTTGGGCAGCGGAATCTCGCGGCCCAGGGTGGGCTCCAGGGACTCCTTGAACTTGGCGGGGTGGGCGGTGGCGAGGAAGACGCCCTGCTCACCGTCGCGCAGATGGTTCTGGAGCACGCCGCAGGCCACGGCGCCGTGGGGATCCGCCAGGTAGCCTGCGCGGTCCAGCTCAAGGACGGTCTCCCGTGTCTCCGCGTCGCTGCGGCTACCCCAGCGCAAAGCGGCGGCCATGGCGTCGTGGTCGCCGTGGAAGAGGGCGTGGATGCGCTCCCAGTTGCTGGGGGCGCCCACGTCCATGGCGTTGGAGAGGGTGGCCACCGAGGGCCGGGGGCGGTACTCGCCGGTGTCGAGGTAGTCCGGCACCACGCGGTTGGCGTTGGTGGCCACCACGAAGCGGTGGATGGGCGCGCCCGTGGCCTGGGCCAGCAGGCCCGCGTAGAGGTTGCCGAAGTTGCCGCTGGGCACGGCCACCACCAGCGATCCGTGGCCCTGGGCCTGGGCCGCGGCCTCGTAGTAGTACAGCAGCTGGGCCAGCAGGCGCGCGATGTTGATGCTGTTGGCGGATGTGAGGCCCAGGCCCCCCACCAGCTCCGGATCCTCGAAGGCTCCCTTCACCAGGCGCTGGCAGTCGTCGAAGGCGCCGTCCACCGCCAGGGCCAGCACGTTGCCCCCGCAGGTGGCGAACTGGCGCTCCTGCAGGGGCGACACGCGGCCCGCGGGGTAGAGCACCACCACGCGAATGCCCGGCAGCCCCAGGAAGGCGCTGGCCACAGCGGCACCGGTGTCGCCGGAAGTGGCCGTCAGCACCGTGCGCGGCTTCCCCGTGTCCAGGGCCAGCACCCGGGCCAGGAAGCGGGCGCCGAAGTCCTTGAAGGCCAGCGTGGGCCCGTGGAAGAGCTCCAGGGCGGCGAGGCCGGGCCGCACGGACACCAGGGGCGCAGGGAAGGTGAAGGCCGAGCGGGCCAGGTCCTCCACCTCCGGCCGGGACAGCTCGTCGCCCAGGAAGCGGTGGAGGATCTCCGTGGAGCGGGGGAGGAAGTCGAGCTTCAGCAGGTCCGCCGCATCGGCGAAGCGGGGGATCGCCACGGGGGCGAAGAGGCCGCCGTCCGGCGCGAGACCCATGCGGGCGGCCTCCAGGAAGGTGGCGGTGCAGGCGGGATTCCGGGTACTGGCGAGCTTCATGGCTGGGCCTCGAGGAAGAGGGGGCGGGGCACGGGCGAGAGGAGGCGGGCGCCTTCCAGGTCCAGGGCGCAGATCCAGGCCCGGCTGGCGAGGCCGGCCCCGGCGAAGCCCCGCTGGAGGGCCGCAGCCACGAGGCCCGCATCCGCCTCGTCCCCGGCCACGGCGAAGATCGAGGGGCCGGATCCAGACAGCGTGCAGCCCAGGGCGCCGGCGGCCAGGGCCCCGGCCTGGGCGGCGCGGAAGCCCGGCACCAGGGGGGCGCGGTGGGCCTCCACCAGGGGATCGCGCAGGCAGCGGGCCAGGAGGGTCCAGTCGCCCGTGTGCAGCGCGTGCACGAAGCCCGCGAGGTTGCCGGCGAAGTCCACGGTCTCGGCCCAGGCCGGACGCGCGGGCAGGGCCGCCCGGCTCTGGGCCGTGGGCAGCTGGTGGTCCGGGTGGACCACCACCAGCAGCAGGTCCGCCGGCCAGGGCAGGCGCCGGGCCGCGGGCTTCCCGTCCCGGCCCGGCACCGTGAGCTGCAGGCCGCCGAGGAGGGAGGGCGCCACGTTGTCCAGGTGGATGCCGCCGCTGGTGGAGCCCTCGGCCCGGCCCGCCAGCTCCAGCAGCTCAGGGACGCCCAGGGGATCGCCGCAGAGGGCCTGGAGCGCCGCCAGGGTCGCCACGACGGAGCTGGCGCTGGAGCCCAGGCCGCTGGCCACGGGCAGCCGCTTCTCCAGCCGCAGGGCGAAGGGGCCGGCCGGGCGTCCCAGGGCCTTCAGGGCCTCGCGGTAGAGGTCTGCGGCCCGCTGGACGAGGTTGGGCCGCGTGTCGCCCGCCAGGGCCTCGGCGAAGGGCCCTTCCAGATTGAAGGAAGGCTCGGAGGCCGGCGCCGCATGCACGAGGTCGCCGAGGAGGCTGCCGTCCAGGGGGGCGAGGGCCGCGCCCAGCAGGTCGAAGCCCGCGGCGAAGTTGCCGATGCTGGCGGGAGCGTAGGCGGTCACGCTCCCCGGAAGAAGGTCCCGCTCCATCATGCGGGCCTCCGCCGCGAGGGGCGCGCGCCCGGGGGCACCAGGCGCAGCACGTCCGCCAGCACGCCCGCCGCCGTGACCTCGGCGCCGGCGCCGTAGCCGCGGATCACCATCGGGTGGGGCTGGTAGCGCTCCGTGAGCAGAGCCAGGGCGTTCTCGCCGCCCTTGATGGCCATGAAGGGATGCTCCCCGTCCACGGGCAGGAGCCCGACGCGACAGCCGCTGTCCGAAAGGCTCCCCACGTAGCGCAGAGTCTTCCCTTCGGCCTTGAGGGCGGTCAGCCGCTCGCGGAAGGGGCCGTCCAGCTCCGGCAGCCGGGCCAGGAAGGCGGGGATGTCGCCGCTGGCGTCGAACTCGGGCGGCAGGAGCCCCTCCACCACCACGTCCGACAGCTCCAGCTCCATGCCCAGCTCCCGGGCCAGGATGAGGAGCTTGCGCGCCACGTCCATGCCGCTGAGGTCGTCGCGGGGATCGGGCTCCGTGAAGCCGCTCTCCTTGGCGGAGCGCACGGCCTCGGATAGGGGCACGCCATCTCCCAGGAGGCCCAGGATGTACGACATGGAGCCCGAGAGGATGCCCTCGGCCCGCAGCACGCGGTCGCCGGTGAGCACCAGGTTCTTCACGGTGTCGATGATGGGCAGGCCCGCGCCCACGTTGGCCTCGTAGAGGAAGCGCAGGCCCTTCTTCGAGGACCGCTCCCGCAGCTCGCGGTAGAAGGCCTGGGAGGCGCTGTTGGCCTTCTTGTTCGCCGTCACCACGTGGAAGCCCGCGTCGAAGAGATCGGGGTAGCGCGAGGCCAGCTCGCCGCTGGTGGTGCAGTCCACCAAGACAGACAGGGCGGGCGGCCCGTTGCGGACGACCGCCATCAGGCGGTCCAGGTCCATGGCCTCCCCCTGGGCCAGGTCCTCGCGCCAGTGGTCCAGGTCCAGACCCTTGGCGTCCAGGCGCATGCGGCGGCTGGTGGCGACGGTGGCCACCCGCAGGTCCAGCCCCTGGGCCGCCAGCTTGGCCTGCTGCCGGTGGATCTGGCCCAGCAGGCTGCCGCCCACGTTGCCCGCGCCAAGGAGGTGCACGTCCACCACCACCTGGGTCTGGAAGAAGCGGCGGTGGATGTGCGGCACGGCCCGGGCGCCCTCCGCCTCCTCCACCACGGCGGAGATGATGCGCTCGCTGGCCCCCTGGGCGATGGCCACCACGTTGCAGCCCACCTCGGCCAGGGCGTCGAAGAAGGTGCCCGCCACGCCCGCGCGGGTGCGCATGCCGTCTCCCACGATGCTGAGGACGGAGAGGCCGTCGCGCAGGTCCAGGGGATCCAGGAAGCCCGCCGCCAACTCCGCGGGGAAGGCCTCCTGGATGGCCGCCACGGCGCCGGGGCCGTCCGCCTGGCGCACGGCGAAGCAGATGGACAGCTCCGAGGAGCTCTGCGTGATGAGCACCACCGAGATGCCCTTGCGCGCCAGGGCGCCGAACACGCGCCCCGCGATGCCGGGCACGCCCAGCATGCCCGGCCCCGTGAGATTCACCACCGAGAGGCCCCGGAGGAAGGAGATGCCCCGCACGCCGCTGGGGGGGGGCGGCACCGCCTCGCGGATCACCGTGCCGGGGTGGGCGGGATCGAAGGCGCTGCACACCCGCACGGGGATGCCCCGCTCGCGCACGGGAGGGATGGTCTTGGGATGGAGCACCTTGGCGCCGAAGAAGGAGAGCTCCATGGCTTCCTCGAAGCTGGCCTCCGGCAGCGGGAAGGCCTCGGGCACCAGACGGGGGTCGGCGCTGTAGAGACCGTCCACGTCCGTCCAGATCTCCAGCAGGTCCGCATCCAGGGCCGCGGCGGCGAGGGCCGCGCTGTGGTCGGAGCCGCCCCGGCCCAGGGAGAGGATGCGCCCCTGGGCATCGCCGCCGAAGAAGCCCGGCAGCACCCAGAGGTCGCCCGCGCCGGCCTTCACGGCGGCGAAGCTCCGCTCCGTCTCCGCCAGGCAGGGCCGGGCCTGGAGGGGGTCGCCCTCCACGCGGACGTGGGCCACGGGATCCAGGTAGCGGGGCTCAAGCCCCCGGGCCGCCAGCAGGCCCACCAGGATGGCGCAGGAGGCCCGCTCACCCAGGCTGGACACCTGGGCCCGCACCGCGGGCGGTCCCTCCTCCAGCAGGGCCATGCCATGGAGCAGGCGGCGGCCCAGGGCCTCCAGCTCGCCCAGCTCCCCGCGCAGCGGGGCCGCGCTGGCGCCCAGCTCCTCCGCCAGGGCCTCCACCACCTCCGCATGGAGGTCCCGGAAGTTGTCCATGAGCCGGTCGGCGGCGGCGGGGTCCGGCACGCGCCCCTCGTTCACCAGCAGGTTCGTCACCCCGGCCATGGCCGAGGCCACCACGCAGACGCGGTGGGTGGCCCGGGCGGCGGCCACCAGGTCTGCCACGGCACGCAGGCGCCCAGCGCCGGCGACGCTGGTGCCGCCGAATTTCATGACGCGGATGGGGGTGGGCTGCATGGGGGCTCCGTCGGGTTAAAAACAGAAAGCCCCGCGGGGTGCGCGGGGCCGAATCTGAAGGAAGGGTCAGGTCAGGCGCCGCGCTGGACCGGGTGCGTAATGGTACCGTTGGTGGTGGTCATCAGGTTGGACAGGGTGGTACCCATCGCGGAGATCCGCGAGACACCGGAGAACTGTCCAGACACTCGAACCATGTCCGACATCATCCTGGAAGATGGAGGAAAGTCAACCGGAATCCCTCACGCGCCGGCCCAGAGCGACGCTGCCGCCCAGCCACAGGCCCGAGCATCCCACCGCCGCCAGCCCCACGGGGACGGCCAGGGCGGCGAAGGCCGTGGGCGCCCACACGCCCAGCAGATCGCCGCCGCGGTAGATGAAGGTGTCGATGAAGGGTTTTGATTTGTAGCGTTCCTCGGGGCCCAGGGGGATGTAGAGAATCTCCCGCGCGGGCCGGTCCACGGCGTAGTGCAGGCCCCGGCGGAGCACCTGGAAGAGGGCCATGACGCCGAAGGTGGGCCAGGCCCACAGGGCGCCGAAGCCTGCCAGGCTCAGCAGAGGCAGGATGGACAGCACCACGGGGACGCCCAAGGCCGTGATGAGGCGGCCCGTGAGGAACACCTGGGTGGCCAGGGTGAGCACGTTCACCCACAGGTCGATGCGGGCGAAGGCCGCCGTGCGCGCCGCCGTGCCACTGAAGGTCCGTGCCACGATGGCGCCCTGCTCCAGGTAGAGGAAGGTGCTGGTGATGGTGAAGAGCAGGATGTAGGCGCAGATGAGCTGGAGGTAGCGGGAGGTCGCAATGAGGCGCAGGCCCGCCAGCAGGCCCGGCCCCGGCTCCCGCGCGGCCTGGGCGGCGTCACCCAGCCGGAAGAGGGAAGCCAGGCGCTTCACGCACTGCACGGCCAGCTCCAGCGTCAGCGCCGAGAGCAGCAGCAGCGAGAGGGGATCCACCTTCAGATGGAGGCCGCCCAGGGTGAGGCCCTTCGTGAGGGCCCCGGTCACCCCCGCCCCGGCGATCGCACCCAAGCTCCCCCCCATGGCGATGACGCCGAAGAGACGCCTGCCCTGGGCCCCGGACCACACATCCGACATGAGGCCCCAGAACACGGACACCACGAAGAGGTTGAAGACGCTGAGCCAGATGTAGAAGGCGTAGCCGAGCGCGACGCCGCCGTGGTTCGGCAGCAGGCGGAAGGCCAGGAAGAAGACCAGCATGTTGAGGGCGAAGAAGCGGTAGGCCCAGGGGATGAAGCGCCGGCGCGGCAGCCTCGACACCAGGGCCGCGAAGGCCGGGTTGGCCAGGGCCATGGCCAGGAGGGTGCCCGTCATGAGCCAGGGCAGCTTGTCGGCTCCCCGGGCGATGCCCATGGTCTCGCGCACGGGTCGCAGCAGGTAGTAGCCGAAGAGCAGCAGGAAGAAGTACAGGACCGACCAGGCCAAGGCCCGGGCCTCCCCCTCCTCCAGCAGCACCAGGCGACGAAACAGGCGGGCGGGCGTCATGGGACTCCGGAAAAGATGTTGCGGGAGCGAATGGAGGGAGTATATATCGATTCACGATGCATCTAGCCCATCCTTCCCGCCGGAGGTTTTCATGACCGTCTCCCGCCGTGAGTTCCTCCAGTGGTCCGCCGCTGCCTCGGCCCTGGCCGCCACCGGCCTGGACCTGTCCGCCGCCCCCGCCAAGACCGCGCCGAAGAAGATCCTCATCCTCGGCGGCACGGGCTTCCTGGGCCCCGCCACCATCGAGATCGCCCAGAGCCGCGGCCACCACGTGACCATGTTCAATCGCGGGAAGACGCGCCCCGACCTCTTCCCGGGCGTGGAGAAGCTGCACGGCGACCGCGACCCTAAGAAGGGCGAGGGCCTGAAGGCGCTCGAGTCGGGTAGCTGGGACGCCGTCATCGACAACAGCGCCTACTACCCGCGCATGGTGGCCGCCTCCGCGGGCCTGCTGGCCCCGCGGGTGAAGCAGTACCTGATCATCTCCAGCATCAGCGCCTACAAGGAGCCCAACCCCGAGAACGGCACCGAGGACGCGCCCCTGGCCACGCTCGCCGACCCCGCGGTGGAGGAGATGGGGAAGGAATACCAGAACTACGGCGGCCTCAAGGCCCTGTGCGAGCAGGCCGCCCAGAAGGCCCTGCCCGGCCGGACCGCGGTGATCCGCCCCGGCTACATCGTGGGTCCCGACGATCCCACGGGCCGCTTCACCTACTGGCCCGTGCGCTTCGACCGGGGCGGCGAGCTCGCCGTGCCCGGTTCTGCCTCCGACCCGGTGGAGATCATCGATGTCCGCGACCTGGCGGCCTGGCTGGTGCACCTGGTTGAGCGGGGCACCACGGGCACCTTCAACGCCTGCGGTCCCGAGAAGCGCCTCGCCTGGGGCAGCCTGGTGGAGGCCTTCCAGAAGGCCGGGAACGCGAACGCCAAGCCCGTCTGGATCCCCACGGACTTCCTGGCGAAGCAGAAGGACATCGAGTTCCCCATCTGGGCCCCCTACGCGGGCGAGACCAAGGGCTTCCACACCTGGCGCAACGACCGCGCCGTGAAGGCCGGCCTGCGCTTCCGCCCCGCCTTCGAGACCGTGAGGGACACCCTCGCCTGGTACAAGATCCAGGAGAAGGTGGAGAAGGGCCGCACCCGCCTCGCCGGGCCCGCAGCCGAGCAGGAGGCCAAGCTCATCCTGGCCTGGCGCGAATCCCTCAAGGCCAAGGGCTGACCGGATCCCCCCGCGCCCGCGGACGCAGGCCCCATGCGACAATGGCCTCAATCCACGGTGAGCGACAAGGATCCCCATGACCTCCCAGCCCGATAAAGCGCCCAAGAAGGACAAGCCGAAGAAGCAGACGCCGGAGCAGCGCCAGGAGCTCATGCGCTACAACCGCATGATGTACGGCCCCACGGCCCGGGAAGTGAAGCCCGTGGCCAAGAAGGTCAACTACGGGTCCGCCTACCTGAGCCACCCCAAGTTCCAGAGCCTGATGGCCGCCTTCCGGAAGGGGACCGCCTTCAAGTTCGAGGTCTCGGACAAGGGCAAGACCTACGCCATCGCCACGGACGGCACCGACATCTCCTTCAACGGGCGGACCATCTTCTACTCCCGCCCCATGAACCGGTACGAGGACCACCTCCTGCTGGACCGGGTATCCCTCACCCAGTACCAGACCACCGAGGCCCTCATCCATCTGGCCTTCGCCGTGCTCCGCAGCTTTCCTGAGCTCGCCGGCCACCAGTTGGCCTACATGCAGCACGAGTTCTACTACGGCGCTGAGCCCCTGGAGGCGGGCATCCCCACGGGAGGGCCCAACCTCCTGCTGGGTTCGTACCGGCACAGCAAGGTCCAGGAGCGGGCCCGGAGCTGAGCCGCTCCGGTCCCGGATGGGCTCAGGTGTGGATGTAGTGCACCAGCTGGTCGATGGTGAACTGCTGGTCGGAAATGGTCTCTTTCACCAGGTCGCCGATGGAGAGGATGCCCAGCACCTCGTTGTCCTCCCCCAGCACCGGCAGGTGGCGGATGTGCTTGCCCGTCATGAGGGCCATGCATTCCTCCACGGTCTCGTCCAGAGTCACGCAGCTCACGCGCTCGCTCATGATCTCCCGCACGAGCGTGTCCTTCGAGGTCTTGCCCTTGAGGATGATCTTCCGGGCATAGTCCCGCTCCGAGAAGATCCCCACCAGCCGCCCGCCCTCCAGCACCAGCAGGGCGCCGATGTCATGCTGGGCCAATAGCGTCAGGGCCGTGAACACCGTGTCGTCGGGCCCCACCGACACCAGGGCCTTCTTGCCTTGGATCAACTGGGCGAGTGGTCGCATGCATGCCTCCCGGGCTCGGCTGAGGATGGGTTCTGGGATCGTGGCCCTGACTATACGGCCAAGTCGCGGACGGGGGGAGGGCGTATTCCAAGGTCTACCGCCCGGTCCATTACGACACTGTGTCAAAGAGAACCCGTGACCGCCCTTTCAAATCGCTGGAATCCGGGCACGGCGATACCCTAGGCCTTTGAATCGGATCGGGAGGACCCCCATGGCCGTCAACCTCAAGGGACGCAGCTTTCTCACCCTCATGGACTTCACCCCCCTGGAGGTGCGCTACCTCCTGGACCTCTCCCGGGACCTGAAGGCCAAGAAGCGCATGGGCCTCCACGGCGAGGCGCTGAAGGGCAAGAACATCGTGCTGCTCTTCGAGAAGACCAGCACCCGCACCCGCTGCGCCTTCGAGGTCGGAGCCCTGGAGGAGGGCGCCCACGTCACCTTCCTCGATTCCGCCAGCTCCCAGGTGGGGAAGAAGGAATCCATCGAGGACAGCGCCAAAGTGCTGGGCCGCTTCTACGACGGCATCGAGTACCGCGGCTACAAGCAGGAGGTCGTGGAGGCCCTGGCCAAGCACAGCGGCGTGCCCGTGTGGAACGGCCTCACGGATACCGACCACCCCACCCAGATCCTGGCGGACTTCCTCACCATCGAGGAGCACGTGGCCAAGCCCCTGAACAAGGTGAAGCTGGTCTTCTGCGGCGACATCCGCAACAACATGAGCTACGCCCTGATGTACGGCGCCGCCAAGACCGGCATGCACATGGTGGCCCTGGGGCCGAAAGAACTGGCCCCGGATCCGGCCGTCCTGGCCGCCGCCCGCAAGGCCGCCGAGGAGACCGGCGCCACCATCGAGGTGACCGATGATGTGGCCGCCGCCGTGAAGGGCGCTGACGTGCTCTACACCGACGTCTGGGCCAGCATGGGCGAGGAGGACCAGATCCCCCAGCGCGTGAAGCTGCTCACGCCCTACAAGGTCACCATGGAGATGGTCCAAAAGACCGGCAACCCCGATGTGAAGTTCCTCCACTGCCTGCCGGCCTTCCACGACTTCGAGACCAAGCTGGCCAAGGAGCAGAAGGCCCTGGGCCACGACATCCGCGAGGTCACCGACGAGGTGTTCCGCAGCCGCCACAGCGTGGTCTTCGACGAGGCCGAGAACCGCATGCACACCATCAAGGCGGTCATGGTGGCGACCATCGGGTGAGACTTTGCCTTTCGCAGAAATGGCCCCGATGGGGCCATTTCTGCGCACGGAGTGCTATGGTGGGACCACTCATCCCATCCATCGGAGGCACCATGCGATCGGCCCGTCTGTTCGTTGTCCCTGTACTCGCGGCGCTGTCCCTGGCGGCCCAGGAGTCGCCCCTCTCCGGCACCTGGACCCAGACCAGGGCCGATGACATCGCCGCGGCCATCGACGCCACGGTGAAGGACATGAACTTCATCAAGCGGCCCATCGCCCGGGGGCGTCTGGCGAAGCTGAACCCGGCCTACAAGAAGGTCACCATCACCATCACCGACAAGGGCGTCGCCGTGAAGCTGGATGACCGGGCCCCCATCCTCATGGCCGCCGCCGGCAAGGCCACGCCCTGGACCCGCGAAGACGGCGAGAAGTTCATGGTGGCCGCCCAGGTGGAGAAGGACCGGCTCATCCAGACCTTCAAGAACGAGGAGGGCGAACGCACCAACGTCTTCCGGCTGGGCCCGGACGGCAAGACCCTCACGCTCACCGCCACCATCAAGAGCGGCAAGCTACCCAAACCACTGACCTACAGCATCACCTTCGGGCGCTAGCATTCCCCAGCGTCCCCCGGGGGTGACTCATGAAACGCCCCACGCGGCTCCTCCTCACGATCCCGGTCCTGGCGCTCCTGCTCGCCTGCCGCCCGGCAGCCCTCGCCCCGGATGCCCCGGACACGGCCGACACCCGGGCCGTGCTGGGGTTCCTCGAGGCCTACGGGCGCAGAGACCTGGACGGGATGATGCGCTTCCTCACCGCGGACGCGGTCTTCCGGGGCTCAGGCCGGGAGCTGTCCAAGCCGGAGATCCGGGCCTTCTTCCAAACCACCTTCCAGAAGCACCCGGGCCTCCGCGTGGAGATCGGCGCCCTCCGCGTCATCCAGGGCGCCGTCCACGCCCGCGTCACCGTGCGGACCGACGGCATCTGGACCGACACCTGGATCTTCGAGATGCGGGAGCACCGGATCCGCGCCTACTCGCTCGCCTCCGGGCGGCGCTAGTCCGAATCACTTCGTGAGCGTGATCCGGTCGAGCTCGCGGCCCTCGGGGTCGAGCTGGCGCACTTTCAGGGCGCGGCCGGCCACGTCCAGCACCGTGAAGGAGTGCCGGTCGGAAATGAAGGTGCGGGTCCAGGGCTGCCAGCTCGCCCGCACCTCCGTCTGCCAGGGGTCGTAGAGCTCCGCCCCGCCGGCGCCGGTGACGATGTGGATGACGCCCCTGGCGCGCGTGGCCGTCTTTCCGTCGAAGGCCTCGTCCACGGTGAAGGCCCCCTCCACGGGCCTGCTCCTGGGTCCCACCTTCGTGGGCCTGAAGCGCAGGGGCGCGGTGCGCTGGTAGTTGTGGACGTGGCCGGCCAGCACCAGGTCCACGCCGTACTGCTCGAGGAGGGGGCTGATGGGCCGCATCCACTGGTCGTCCATGTGGCTCCGGGAGCTCTGGAACAGGGGGTGGTGGAGGGCCACGATACGCCAGGTGGCGCCCTGCGCGGCCTTCAGGTCGGCCTCCAGCCAGGCCTTCAGGGCCGGGCTCGTCCAGTCCGCGTAGACGTTGGAGTCCAGGACCGTCCAGTGGACGTTGCCATAGTCGAAGCTGTAGCTGGCCATGCGCGGGAAGGCGGGACCCGCGGCAGCCACCACGGCATCGTGCACCCCGGCCACCATCGGCGCGGCGTTCGGCCCGCCGGGCTCCAGGGCGGGCCCGTCGAGGGGCATGGACCAGTAGGCGAAGTAGGCGGCCGCGTCCCCCAGGCCCTTGAAGGGCACGTCATGGTTGCCGGGTACGCCCAGAAAGGGCACGGACCGCATCAGGGGGAACCCCTCCGCGTTGTAGACGGGGAAGAAGTGGGTGCGGTACTCCGAGGCGCGGCCCCGGCCGTAGACCAGATCCCCCACGATGAAGACCGCATCCGGATGCGCGCCAGCCACGGCCTTCGCAAGGGCCTGCTGGGCGGCGGAGCCATCGGCGGCATCCCCGAATACCACCATGCGATGGGCGCCGGGGCGCCGGGCCTGCGCCTCCGCCTCGAAGACCACCTTCCCCTCCAGCTTCACCCGGTAGGGCACCTTCACGCCGGGCGTCAGGTTCCGCAGCGTCGCGCGGTAGATGCGGTGGGCCGGCAGGGGCGGGGCGTCGAGGCGCCGGTAGGCCGGCGCGGCCTGCGCCACCCAGCCCCGGGGACCCTTCACCTCCACGCTCCAGGCCGCGTCGCGGTCCTCCGCGTGCCACAGCAGATCCAGGCGCTCCTTCGCGGCGAGCTTCGGCGCATCCCCCAGCTGCAGGTAGGGCTTCACCAGGAAGGCGTCCTGGGCCGACAGGACCGCGGTGAGGACGAGGAGCAGGAGGGGACGCATGGGCCATTATCCATGCTCAGAAAACGGGCGCCGAGGGCGCCCGTTTTCTGAGGAGATGACGGAAGGAAAGCTAGTGCGCCCCCACCGCCGACAGCAGCCGCGAGCCCTGCGCGTAGCAGGTCTTATGGGTGATGTGATGCTCGAACTCGTGCCGGAACTTCTGGAGGGCCGAATCCATGGGGCCGCAGGCGGCATCACCCAGGGGGCAGAGGGTCCGCAGGCCGATGCGGGGGGTGAGGGTGGCCAGCAGGTCCAGGTCCTCCATGCGGCCCTGGCCGTGCTCGATGCGGTAGAGCACCATCTCCATCCAGTTGCAGCCCTCACGGCAGGGCGTGCACTGGCCGCAGCTCTCATGGGCGTAGAACTTGATGAGGCGCAGGGTGGCCTGCACCATGCAGGTGTCCTCATCCATGCAGATGAGGCCGCCGGAACCGGCCATGGAGCCGCGGGCCTTCACGGTATCGAAGTCCAGGGGGCAGTCGAAGTCCTTCTCGTCGAACATGGGGGCGCTGGCGCCGCCGGGGATGATGGCCTTGATCTTCTTGCCGGTGCTGGAGCCGCCCGCCAGCTCGTTGACCACGAAGTCCATGGGCGTGCCCAGGGGCAGCTCGAAGAGGCCCGGACGCTTCACATGGCCGCTGACGCCGAAGATGCGGGTGCCCGTGTTCTTGGGGGTGCCCAGCTTGGCGTACTCGGCGCCGCCCATGCGCATGATCGGGGGAACCGCAGCCAGGGTCTCCACGTTGTTCACGGTGGTGGGCTGGCCGAAGGCGCCCTTGGCCGCCGGGAAGGGCGGCTTCACGCGGGGCTCGCCGCGGCGGCCCTCCAGCGAGTTCAGCAGGGCCGTCTCCTCGCCGCAGATGTAGGCGCCGGCGCCGCGGTAGACCAGGATGTCGTAGTCCCAGCCCGTGCCCAGGATGTTCTTGCCGAGGTAACCGGCGTCGCGGGCCTGCTGAATGGCGGCCTCCAGCTTCTCGATGAGCCAGAGGAACTCGCCGCGGATGTAGACGAAGCCCAGCTTGCACTGCATGGCCCAGCCGCCGATGATCATGCCCTCGATGAGCTGGTGCGGGTTGTACTCGAGGATGGCGCGGTCCTTGAACGTGCCGGGCTCGCCTTCGTCGCCGTTGCACACCAGGTAGCGGGTGAACTTACGCTCGGGCGTGTCCTTGGGCATGAAGGACCACTTGAGGCCCGCCGGGAAGCCGGCGCCGCCGCGGCCCCGGATGCCGGAGGCCTTCATCTCCTCGACCACGGCCACGGGCTCCAGCTTCAGCGCGGCCTTCATGGCCACGTAGCCCTCGTGCTTCTGCTCGTAGACCTTGAGGTGCCAGTTGTCCAGGTCCCCCGCGCCGCGGAGCATCAAGTTCGGGAACTTGTCCGTGCCGAAGCCGGGGAACGTGTAGATCTGGGGATCGGGCTTGGTTCGAATGGCTGCCATGGATTCCCCCTACTTCGCCCAGGGGCGGTAGTCGCCGCGCTTGCAGGCTTCCATCACATCGAGGAGCTTCTTCTCGTCCACGAACTCGTCGTAGACGTCGTGGTTCACCTGCACGCAGGGGCCGCTGCCGCAGCCGGCGAGGCACTCGACCTCCTCCACGCTCCACATGCCGTCGGCGCTGGGGCCCTGGCCGGGCTTCACGCCAGTCTTCTCGCAGACCTTCTCCAGCAGCTGGGCGGCGCCGCGCAGGGCGCAGCTGATGTTGGTGCAGACCTGCAGGTGGAACTTACCCACCGGGGCCTTCTGGTACATCGTGTAGAAGGTCGCCACGCCGAAGACGTGGCCCTCGGGGATGCCGATGGCCTTCGCCACGGCCTTCATCGCCGAGAGGCTCACGAAGCCGAACTCGCGCTGGGCGATGTGCAGGGCCGGCAGCGTGGCCGCGAGCTTGTCGGGGAACTTGGCCATGATGGCCTGGATCTCCGCCAGGGCCTCGGGACTGAATTCCTTTCGCTCGGATTCCGGAAGCCGCTGGCCCGGCGCCAGGGGCTCGTTCGAGGTCTCGGGAGGCAGAGGATGGTTCATGGGCGCGCTCGCATGAATGGCCAGTTTAGCCGAACCCATCGCTCCTGACAGGGCCGGAGCCGCCGCGCAGGCGCAAAAAAGGAGGCGCCGGACCGGGTCCGGCGGCTCCCATCGCGGCCTCCGTCCGGGGATCAGAGGTCGCAGTGCGCTCCGTCACAGAATGGCGCGGTCTTGGTCTGCTTGCACTGGCAGAACGCCTTCTTGCCGGCCTCCAGGATCTCCACCTTCATGGGCGTCATGGAGGTCACCTTGTGGGCCCCATCGCAGAAGGGCTGCTTGGAGCTGAGGCCGCAGGAGCACCACCAGTAGGTGCCGGGCTCCAGATCCAGGACAGCCGGGCTCTTGGCCGCGACCTTCGGGAAAGTCTCGCTCATGGATTCCCCTTACTTCTTCGCGGCGGGCACGACCTTGCCCGCTTCGGCGTTCAGGCTGATGGCGACGCTCTCGCCGACGACGCCGGGGAAGGTCTTGATGCCGTACTCGTTGCGGTTCAGGGTCAGGGCGCCGTCCACGAAGCCGGCCACCACGCTGCCAGGCGTCATGCCGGGCTGGGTCCCCGCGTTGGTGATGGGGAAGGTGATGCGCCTGGTCACGCCGTGCAGGGTGAAGTCGCCGGTGATCTCCAGCTTGCCCTTGGCCACTTCCTTCACGGCCGTGCTCTTGAAGGTGATGGTGGGGTACTTGGCCACATCGAAGAAATCAGGGGACTTGAGGTGCTTGTCCCGGGCCTCGTTGTCCGTGGTGAGGCTGCTGGCATCGATGGTCACGGCCACGCTGGACTTGGTGATGTCCGCGGTGTCCACCTTGATGGTCCCCTCGAACTTCGTGAAGCGGCCGCTGACCTTGGCGAGCAGGTGGCTGACCTTGAAGCTCACCTCGCTGTGGACAGGGTCGATCTTGTAGGTGTCCTCGCCAGCCAGGGCGGGCAGGGACGCCAGCGCCAGGGACGCGAGCAGGACGCGGAAGGGGTGTCGCATGGGACCTCCGAGAAATAGGTGTTTAACCATGCAAATCAGTCTAGGCCGATTTTAATGAGTTGCAACATCTTTTTCCATGAAATCCTGTCAAACTGGATCCAGCAGGAAGCAAGCATATGCACATCCAGGAAGAACTCCAGATCACCAAGCCCCTCGATCCCGGCCACGAGGTCGCCCTCGCCCTCCTCCTGACCCGGGAGTACGTGGCGCGGCTCTTCGACCAGGCTCTCTACGAGCCGGAGGACCTTTCCGACCAGCAGTTCAACGTGCTGCGCATCCTCAAGGGCGGCGGCAAGGACGGCTACCTGGTGAAGGACATCCGCTGCCGCATGATCTACCGCTTCGCGGACGTGCCCCGCCTGGTGAACCGCCTGGAGGCCCGGGGCCTGGTGAAGCGCTGCGAGAATCCCGCCGACCGCCGGGGCAGCCGGGTGCAGATCACGGCCAAAGGCCTGGCCTTGGAGGCCCGGATGCACGACCGCCACCAGGCCCTCAGCCAGCAGGTGGACCGCTGCCTCACGGTGGAGGAGCGCACCCAGCTCCTGGCCATGCTGGAGCGCCTGCGGGACGACTACCGCGCCCAGCTGGAGGCCCTCCGGCCCTCGTAGAACAATCTCACCACCAAGACACCAAGGCACCAAGAACCGCTTTCTTTTCTTGGTGCCTTGGCGTCTTGGTGGTGCTCCTTTGCATTTCTTAGCGGTCGAGCTCGCCCGCGATGATGCTCACTCGGCGCGCTGCGCCTCGCCCTTCGGGCGGTGCCTGCGGCACCGTGGGACTCGCTTCGCTCGTCCTCATGGCACCCAGCCCGGCACCGGGCTTCGCCCGCTGCGGTGCTTGGCGCCTTAGCGGTCCAGCTCGCCCGCGATGATGTTCATCGCGCCAAGCACGGCGACGGCGTCAGCGATCAGGCCGCCCTTCACCTGGTCCTCGAAGCTGCTGAAGATGGGGAGGCAGGGGGGACGGACCCGGATGCGGTAGGGGTTCTTGCCGCCGTCGCTCACGAGGTAGAAACCCAGCTCGCCATTGGCGGCCTCGGTGGCGCTGTAGACCTCGCCCACGGGCATCTCCATGCCGTGCATGATGAGCTTGAAGTGGTGGATGAGGCTCTCCATCCGCGTGTAGACCTTCTCCTTGGGCGGCAGGGCCACCTTGGGATCGTCCACGGTGACGGGGCCGGGCTCCAGGCGGTCCAGCACCTGGCGGATGATGCGCAGGCTCTGGCGCATCTCCTCGATGCGCACCAGGTAGCGGTCGAACACGTCGCCCGTGGTGCCCACGGGGATGTCGAAGTCGTAGGTCTCGTAGCCCAGGTAGGGCTGGGCCTTGCGGAGGTCCTGGGGCACGCCGGCGGCGCGGAGGCAGGGGCCCGTGTAGCCCCAGTTCACGGCGTCCTCGGCGCTGATGGCGCCGACGCCCTTGGTGCGGTCATGCCAGATGGGGTTGTGGGTGAGCAGGCGCTCGCACTCGTCCACGGCTTCCCCGCACTCCACCAGGAAGCGCTCCGTGAGAGGCACGAACTCGTCCGGGATGTCGCGGAAGAGCCCGCCGATGCGGGTGAAGCTGGTGTGCATGCGCTGGCCCGCGGCCAGCTCGAAGAGGTCGTAGACCGTCTCGCGCTGCTTGAAGAGGTAGAGGAAGGCGGTGAAGGCGCCGATGTCCACGGCGTTCACACCCACGCACACGATGTGGTCGGCGATGCGCGCCAGCTCGGAGACCAGCACGCGGATCTGCTGCCCGCGCTTGGGGACCTCGATGCCCAGCAGCTTCTCCACGGCGCAGGCGTAGCCCACGTTGTTCATGATGGAGCTGCAGTAGTTCAGGCGGTCCGTGAGGGGGATGAACTGCTGGTAGCTGAGGCTCTCGCCCAGCTTCTCCACTCCGCGGTGGAGGTAGCCGATCTCCGGCGTGGCCTTGACGATGGTCTCGCCCTCCAGCTCGAGGACGATGCGCAGGGTGCCGTGGGTGGTGGGGTGCGAAGGACCGAAGTTGACGATCATGTGATCGCCGTCGGACTGCTGTTGGGTCAGGGCGATGGATTCCATGGTCATAAAGTCCTCAGCCCCGGGCCCGTTCGCCGTCGTTGTAGGGGGCGGTGACGCCTTCCATGCAGAAGGGGTCGCCGCCATCCAGGGGGAAATCCTTGCGCAGCGCGTGGCCCGGGAAGTCCTCCCAGAGGAGCAGGCGCTTCAGGTTGGGATGGCCCTCGAAGCGGATGCCGAAGAGGTCGAAGACCTCGCGCTCGAACCAGTCGGCGGTCTTGAAGCGGCTGGTCAGGCTGGGCACGGCCTCGCCCTCGGCCACGGGCACCTTCACCCGCAGGCGCTCCTGGCTGGCCAGGTTGAGCCAGTGGTAGACGACGTCGAACCTCGCCTCACGCTCCGGCCAGTCCACGGCTGTGATGTCCACCAGGAGCTGGAAGCCCTCCCGGTGGATCATGTCCACCAGGGGAAGCAGGTTCTCCCGGGCGATGACGATGGTCTGGTCGCCCCGGAAGTCGTGGCGGTCGGTGATCGCGCCGGGAAGCTGTGCGTCGATGTGCTCGATGATCATGGTCTTCCCCAGCCTAGAAGATGGTCCCGGCGCCCTGCCCGGCCGCGTCCAGCAGCATCTCGCGGATGGTCTGCTGGCCTGTGAGGCCCTTTTCCGCCTGGAGGGCGTCCTGCCGGGCCAGGCTCTCGTAGAAGCGCGCGATGTGGTCCTTGCGCATGGAGAGGGATTCCTTCTCGATCTTCTCCTGCAGCTTCATCACGCCGTAGAGCATGCTCTCGGGGCGGGGCGGGCAGCCCGGAACGTAGACGTCCACGGGGATGATGCGGTCCACGCCCTGGAGGGTGGCGTAGGTGCGGTACATGCCGCCGGAGCTGGCGCAGACGCCCAGGGAGATCACCCACTTGGGCTCGGCCATCTGGGCGTAGATGGTGCGCAGCACGGGGGCCATCTTGTTGGTGACGGTGCCCAGGATCATCAGCATGTCGCTCTGGCGGGGGCTGAAGCGCATGGCCTCGGCGCCGAAGCGGCTCATGTCGTACTTGGACGCCTGCATGCTCATGAACTCGATGGCGCAGCAGGCGGTGCCGAAGGGCATGGGCCAGAGGCTGTTCTTGCGGCCCCAGTTGACCACCGCGTCCAGGCGCGTGGTCAGCACGGCATCGTTGATATTCATCTCGGCCATGTCAGCGCTCCCACTCGAAGGCGCCCTTGCCCCAGGCGTAGATGAAACCCACGAGCAGGGTGGCCATGAAGCTCAGCATGGCCGCGAAGGTCCAGAGGGCCTGTTTGTAGGTCACGGCCCAGGGCAGCAGGAAGGCGGCTTCCACGTCGAACAGGATGAAGAGCATGGCCGTGAGGTAGAACTTCACGGAGTACTTGTGCCGGGCCCCCGTCTGCTGGGCGGGCACGCCGCACTCGTAGGGCCGGAGCTTGGCCTCCTGCGGGTTGTTGGGCTTGAGCAGGGGCAGCACCTTGCCTGACAGTACGAGGATGGCGATGGCCGTCACGGCGGCGACCAGCAGCAGGATCAGGACCGGCAGGAAGGGCGATGCGGGATGGGCCATGGCGCTCTCGGGCGGAGGGTTCCGCGAGGATCCAGCTTAGCGCCCTTTGCCGGTCACGAAACCGTGCCAATATCACAACCCCACCGGGCCCGCCGGTTGGGGATAGAATCAATCTCCCCACCATTCTGCCGGGATGGCCATGAGCGACCTGAAGCTGCGCGTCAAAGAGATGATCATCGAGCGCCTCAAGCTCGAGGGCATGACCCCGGACCAGATCGAGGACCAGGCCCCCCTCTTCGGGGAGGGGCTGGGGCTCGATTCCATCGACGCCCTGGAACTGGTGCTGGGCATCGAGCAGGTCTTCGGGGTGAAGATCGAGGACGAGGCCGCGGGCATGAAGGCCTTCAAGTCCGTCCAGGCGCTCACGGACTTCATCGCCGAGCACGCCAAGGTCTGAAGCCGCCCCATGGACATTCCGGCCCACCTGCCCCACCGCCGTCCCCTCCTGCTGGTGGACCGGATCCTGGAGCGGGAACCCGGCGCGCGCGTGGTGGCCGAGAAGCTCCTCACCGGGGAGGAGGCCGGACTGCCGGGCTTCCTGCTCCTGGAGATGCTGGCCCAGGCCGGCGGCTTCCTGGAGGCGGAGTCCCTCCACGGAGCTGACATCTTCCTGGCCGGGGTGCGGGAGGCGCGCTTCCCGGCCCCGGCACGGGCCGGGGACCGGCTCCGCCTGGAGGTGGCCCCCGAGGGCGCCTTCGCCGGGCTGATGAAGCTGCGGGGCGCCGTAAGCTGCGAGGGCCGGGAGCTCTGCACCGCCTCCCTCCTGGTGAAGCGCCTGTGACCCGCGTGGTGGTCACGGGCCTCGGCATGGTGAGCCCCCTGGCCCTGGACCGCGAGGGCACCTGGGCCGCCATGCTCGAAGGCAGGGATGGCCTGGGCCCCCTGACCCGCCTGGACCTGCCCGCCGAGCCCGCCCAGATCGTGGGCCAGGTGCCCCTGGCGCCCGCACGGCACCGGACCCTCTGCGAGGTGGCCGCCCTGCGGGCCCTGGACGAGGCCCTGGACGGCTTCCGGCCCGGCGGCGACCCGGCCCGCATCGGCGTCTTCCAGGGCGCGGGCACCAGCGGCCTGCCCGTGGCAGAGGCCTACCTAGAGGATCGGCTGGCCGGGCGTCGCGGCCGGGCGGCCGAACCCGCCTACCAGAGCCCCTGCACCGTCACCGATGCCCTGGCCCTGGTCCTGGGCGCCGAGGGCCCCCGGGGCACAGTCATGAACGCCTGCTCCTCGAGCCTGCTGGCCCTGGGCCAGGCCTGGGAGCGCCTGGCCGCCGGGGAGCTGGACCTGGCCGTGGCCGGGGGCGCCGAGAGCCTCTGCCGCACCACCTACGCCGGCTTCTCCAGCCTGAAGGCCGTGGATGCCGCCAAGTGCCGTCCCTTCAGCCGGGACCGGGCCGGCCTGAACCTGGGCGAGGGGGCCGTCCAGATCCTGCTGGAACCCCTGGACCGGGCCCGGGCCCGGGGAGCGGTCATCTACGCCGAGGTGCTGGGCTACGGGGCCAGCATGGACGCCCACCACGCCACGGCCCCCCACCCCGAGGGCGAGGGCGCCGCCCGGGCCATGGCCATGGCCCTCCGCACGGGCCGGCTGGATCCCGCCGAAGTGGACCTCGTCTCCGCCCACGCCACCGCCACCCCCGCCAACGACGGGGCCGAGTGCCTGGCCATCCGCCGGGCCCTGGGCGCGGCGGCGGACCGGATCTCCGTCACCAGCACCAAGAGCCAGTTCGGCCACACCCTGGGCGCCGCCGGGGCCTTCGGGGCCGCCGCGGCTATCCTGGCCATCCGCGACCAGACCGTGAGCCCCACCCTGCGCCTGGAGGACCCGGATCCTGCCTGCAACCTGGACTGCACGCCGCTGGTGGCCAAGGAGCGGAAGATCAGAGCGGCTCTGGTCAATGCCTTCGCCTTTGGCGGCAACAACGTGTCGCTGGCCCTGCGCCGCTGGGACGGGGCATGAGCCACGATCTCGCCCTCACAGGCCTCGGCCTGGTGCTGCCCTGCGGAGATGGCGTGGAGGCCGCCCGGGCCAGCTTCGACGCGGGGCGCCCCTGCTTCGCGGACCTACCGGAGGCCCTGGGCACGGGCCGGGGCGCCGCCTGCACGGCCTTCAGCCCCGCCGGCATCATCCCGCCCATGCAGCTGCGGCGCCTGGACCGGACCTCCCGCTTCAGCTGGGTGGCGGCCCATCAGGCCTTCCGGGATGCGGGCCTGGATCTGGAGTCCATGGGCGACCGCATCGCCGTGGCCGTGGGCACCATGAGCGGGGGTAGCGAGGCCAGCGAGGCCTTCATGCGCCCCTACCTCCAGCGGGGGCCCGAGGGGGCCTCGCCCCTGCTCTTCCCCAACACCGTGGCCAACGCCGCCAGCGGCCACCTGGCCCTGGCCTTCGGCCTCAAGGGCCCCAGCGCGACCTTCGTGGACCGGGAGAACGCCACCTTCGCCGCCCTGGACCAGGCCGCCCGCTGGCTGCGCGCCGGCCTGGCGGACGCCGCGCTGGTCCTGGGGGCGGACGGCCTCTTCCCCCTGCTGCTGGACATCTGCGGCGGGGCCCGCCTGCTGGCCCGCCACGGCGATCCCGCCATCGGCTCCGGCCGGGGCTTCCTGCCGGGCGAAGGGGCCCAGGCCTTCCTGCTGGAAACCCGGGACCGCGCCGAGGCCCGCGGCGCCCGGCCCAGGGCCTTCCTCCGCGCCCTGGCCAGCCGGTCCGCGGCCGGAGACGGCGTGGACGAGCGGGCCCGGGCCCTGGGCGCGGCGGCGGATCAGGCGCTGGATCACGCGCTGGACCAGGCCCCCCCCACCCGCTGGATCGGCGGCAGCAACGGTCTGGACCGCCTGGACGTCCTGGAGGCCCGCCTGGCCGCGGCCCACGGGGACTGGCCCGCCGCGCGCTTCCCCAAGGCCCTCTGGGGGGAGTTCGGCGGGTCCGGCGGCCAGCTGCTGGCGGCGGCCCTGCTGGAGCCGGCGGATCGCGTCCTCGTCACGGGACCCGCCAGCTCCGGAGCCCAGTTCGCCGCGCTGCTCGAAGGCGTTAGGCTGGAGCCGCGATGATTCCACGCGACCAGATCAGCATCGGCAGCCAGTCCATCCTCTGGGTGGCGGGCGTGGGCGTGGGCCTGGTGACCCTGGCCTTCGTCCTGGGCGTCCAGGTGGGCAAGCAGGGCGCGGCCCTGCGCCGTCCGGCCCAGCGGGGCGTGGAGGAGGAGCTGAAGGACCTTCCCGAGCCGCTGCTGGACCAGCTCAAGATCTTCGAGGGCGAGGGCCCCGACAAGCTCGTGGCCACGCCGCGGGTGGATGCCACCGCCCCTGCCCCGGAACCCAAAGCGGAGCCCAAGCCAGAGCACAGGACGGAGCCCGCCTCCGCCGGGGCCTGGACCCTCCAGCTGGTGGCCACCGCCGATGCCACGGAGGCCAAGCGCGTGGCCGACAGGGCCAAGGCTGCGGGCTTCGCCACCTCCACCCTCAAGGAGAAGGGCCAGCTGAAGGTGCGCCTCAGCCGGCCGGCGGACCGGGCCACCATCGACAAGACCGCCGAGAAGCTGAAGAAGGCCGGCTTCAAGCCCTTCGCCGTGAAGGCGGAGTAAGTCAGCGGAAGAGGTCCGGATCCAGCCCGTGGCGGGCGAGCTTGTCGTAGAGCGTCTTCCGGGGCACCTGCAGGAGGTCCGCCGCGGCGGCCACCTGGCCTTTGGCGCTCCGCAGGGCCTCACGGATGAGGCCCCGCTCGTAGACCTCCAGGCGGGCGGAGAGCGAGGCGGAGGCCGGGCGGGCGGCCTCCAGGCCGTCGCCCACGCCCAGGCAGATCCGCTCGGCGGCGCTCTTCAGCTCGCGCACGTTCCCCGGCCAGTCGTACTGCTGCCAGCGGACCAGGTCCAGCTCGTCCCAGGCCGGCACCTCGCGGTTGAAGCGGGCCGCGGCCTGGGCCAAGAAGTAGGCCATCAGGGCCGGAAGGTCGCCCAGGCGCTGGCGCAGGGGCGGCAGCTCGATGCTCACCACGTTCAGGCGGAAGTAGAGGTCCGCCCGGAACGCGCCCTGGTCCGAGAGCTGCTTGAGGTCCACCTTGGTGGCCGCGATGATGCGCGCGTCCACCGGGATGGAGGCGTTGCTGCCCAGGCGCTCCACGCTGCGCTCCTGCAGCACGCGGAGCAGCTTCACCTGGAGGCCCAGGGGCATGGATTCGATCTCGTCGAGGAAGAGGGTGCCGCCGTTGGCGTACTCCACCTTGCCGATACGGCGCCGGGTGGCGCCCGTGAAGGCTCCGGGCTCGTGGCCGAACATCTCGCTCTCGAAGACCGACTCCGGGAGGGCGCCGCAGTTGAGGGCCACGAAGGGCCCCTTGCGGCCGCTCTGGGCGTGGAGGGCGCGGGCCACCACCTCCTTGCCCGTGCCGGTCTCGCCCAGCACCAGTACGTCCACGTCCGTGGGCGCCAGGGCCGCGATGGAGCGGCGCACCTTCTGCATGGCCTCGGAGCGCCCGATGAGGGGCTTGGCGCCCAGGCTGCCCAGCTGCTCCCGCAGGCGGCGGTTCTCCCGCACCAGGGCCTGCTTCTCCAGGGCGCGGCGGGTGACATCCACCAGCCGCTCGGAGTGGAAGGGCTTCTGGATGAAGTCGTAGGCCCCGGCGCGCATGGCCTCCACCGCCATGGTCACGTCGCCGTGGCCGGTGATCAGGATGACCGGGAGGTCCGGGTCCTTCCGGTGCAGTTCCTCCAGCAGCTCCAGGCCGGAGCGCCCGGGCAGCCGCACGTCGCTCACCACCACTGCCGGCGGCGCCTCCGCCAGAGCCGCCAGGGCGCTTTCCACGTCCCGGAAGGCCTGGACCTCCATGTCCGCCAGGTGCATGGCCTGCTGGCAGCCGCGCCGCACGGCCTCGTCATCCTCGATGAGGCAGACCGTCAGGGGCCCCGCCTCCTCCCGACCCGCCTCAGTCATCGCCCCTCCGCAGCCACAGCGTGAACTCCGCGCCGCCTTCCTCCGAGTTCCGGGCCTCGATGCGCCCGCCCAACTCCTCCATGATCATGCGCGAGATGGCGAGCCCCAGCCCCAGCCCCTGCCCCACGGGCTTGGTGGTGAAGAAGGGATCGAAGATCCGGGCCAGCACCTCCGGCGGGAGGCCGGCCCCGCTGTCCGCCACCCGGATCCGCACGCCGCCGGCGTCTTCCCCCGCCTCGAGGGTGAGGCGCCGGTCCTCCCGCTCCGCCACGGCATCCAGGGCGTTGCGGAGGAGGTTCAGGAGCACCTGCTCGAAACGGAGGGGGTCCACCAGCACCTTCAGGCCCGGAGGCCCTGGGCGGAGGACGATCTCCGCGCCCAGCCCCCGCCTGCGGGGCTCCACCAGCATGAGCGCCTGGTGGAAGGCGGCCTCCACGGGCGTGGCGCGCAGCTCCGCAGAGGAGCGCCGGGCGAAGGTCTTGATCTCCCGGACGATGTGCTCCATGCGGTCCGCCATCTCGCGGATGAGCCCCAGGTTCTCCTTCACCTCCGGCAGGCGGCCCCGGTCCAGCAGGGCCGAGGCGTTGTCCGTGAAGGTGTGCAGGGCCGTGAGGGGCTGGTTGATCTCGTGGCTGATGCCCGCCGACATCTGGCCCAGCACCACCAGCTTGCCCGCCTGGACGGCGTCATCCCGGGTCTCCCGCAGGATGGCCTCGGTGCGCTTGAGGGCCTCCACCCGGTCCTCCAGGGAGGCATTGGTCTCCACCAGGTGGCTGGTGCGCTCGGCGATGCGGTGCTCCAGATCCTCGTGGGCCCGGCGGAGCGCGGCCGCGGCCTCCCGCCGTTCGCGGAAGCGCTTCCGGTTCAGGCGCCCGTAGGTAGCCAGGGAGAGCAGGAAGGCCGTGGCGAAGGCCGCGGCGATGCCCGCCAGCAGGGCGCTCTGCCGCTCTTGCCGGGTGCCCTTGAGCAGCATGAGGTGCCAGCCCAGGTGCCCCACGGGGCTCGACTGCACCAGAACGTCCTGGGGCCGCCCTCCCGCCAGGGACACTCGGGCGGAGGAGGTGCCGGGGCCCAGGCGCAGCCCCGTATCCAGGGCCTTCAGCTCCAGGTCGTGGTACTGGTGCGACTGGCGGAGGGCCTCCCTGGTCGCGGCGTCCAGGGGCTGGAGGGTCCGGTACTTCCAGTCCCGCACGGAGGTGAGGAACACCACCCCGGAGGCGTCCGCCAGGAGCACCGCGTCGCCGCTCGTCAGCAGGGCCGCCTCGAAGTCGTCCAGGGACACCTTCACCACGGCGGCGCCCACGCGGCCCGCGGCCGTGTCGATGGGCGCCGTGAGGAAGTAGCCGGGGATCCAGGTGGTGGCGCCGATGCCGTAGAAGCGGCCGAAGCCCGAGGCCATGGCCTCGGTGTAGTAGGGGCGGTAGGCGTAGCTCCTTCCCACGAAGGACCCCGGCTCGCCGGCGTTGCTGGAGGCCAGGGTGAGCCCCTCCCGGTCGAGCAGGAAGGTCTCCGAGATGCCCGCCGTCCGGCGGATCTCCTTGAGGTAGCCGTTGGCCTCCGCCAGGCGCGCGGGATCCCGGGGGCGCGCCAGCAGATCCCGCAGCCGGGCCTCGAGCGTGATGATCCGTGGCAGGGACTCGTTCTTGGCCAGCACGGACTCGAGGCTGAGCCGGTAGAACTCCAGGTGGCGCTGGGTCTCCCCGCCCAGGGTTCCCAGCTGGCGCGCGAGGACGAGCTGGCGGGGGCCCCACCCCGCCAGGCCGCACACCGCCAGGCCCAGCGCCGCCAGGAGGACGGCCATGCGTCTCCTGGCGGCGGGAACCTGGGGGGCTGGCGTCATCGCGGGGCTCGCCATGCCGGAAGCGTACCAGGAACTCCGGGCCCGGCCTGCGGGCGTGCCCGCCTCAGGCGAGGCCCAGCCACTTCCAGTAGGTGGCGCCCATCAGGAGGATGAGCAGGTAGGCCGCGATGGTGAGGGGGATGCCCGTCTTCACGAAGTCCTTCACCTCGAAGGTGCCCGTGCCGTAGGCGATCATGTTCTGGGGGGCGTTCACCGGCAGGATCATGCCGAAGCTCACCACGTACTGGAGGATCATCGTCATCCCCACCACGTTGAGGCCCGGCGTCTTCACGCTCTGGAGCACCGAGATGATGATGGGGATCATGGCGGCCGCCAGCCCCGTGGCGCTGGCGAAGCCCAGGTGGATGACGATCAGGAAGATGGACAGCACCGCCAGGATCATGAGGGCCGGGGCGGTCTGGAGGCCGAAGGCGCCCACGATGAGCTTCGCCAGCCAGGGCGCGGCCTTGGTGGAGAGCAGGGCGGAGCCGAGGCTGATGCCCACGCCGAACAGCACCAGGGTGCCCCAGGGGATGCGCTTCTGGGCGTCCTCCCAGCTCATGACGCCGACGTGGGGCAGCAGCATGTACGTGATGGCGGCGATGGTGGTGGTGGAGGTGTCGAAGGGGTGCAGGACCTTTTCCGTGGTCCAGAAAAAGAGCAGGAGCAGGGAGGTCACCAGCAGGCGCTTCTCCTCGGTACGCATGGGCCCCAGCTCCGCCAGGGACTTGGCCACGGCCTCCTTGCCGCCCGCGATCTCGTCGGTCTCGGGGGGCATCATCTTCATCAGCACGAAGTAGAGGACCACGGACATGATCGCGGAGAAGGGCGCCGCCGCGATGAACCACTTCAGCCAGGTGATGTCCACCCCCAGCTGCTTCTGGATGAAGCTCACGGCCACCATGTTCTGGGCCGCGGCAGTCTTGATGCCCACGTTCCAGAGGCTGTCCGCCTGGGCCGTGGCGATCATCATCATGCCGGCGAAGCGGCTGCGCCGCTCCACGCCGAACGCCAGGATGATGCCCATGACGATGGGCACCAGGCAGGACACCCGGGCCGTGGTGCTGGGCACGAAGAAGCTGAGCAGGAACCCCACGAAGATCACGCCCATGAGGACGCGGTTGGTGCGGGCGCCGATCTTGGAGAGCACCACCAGGGCGATGCGCTTGTCCAGGCCCGTGCGGGTCATGGCCGCCGCCAGGAACAGCGCACCCGCCACCAGGGCCCAGGCCGTGTTGCTGAAGCCGCCCAGGGCGATGCCCAGGCCGCCATTGGTGCCGAGGATCTTCGTGGGATCGGCCACACTGGGCGCCGAGCCCAGGAGGAAGGCCATCAGCGTGACGATGACCGCCGCGCTCACGGGGTAGGACACGGTCTCCGTCATCCAGACGATGACCGAGAAGACCAGGATGCCCAGCATCCGCTTGCCCGCCACCGGCAGGCCCTCGGGCGTGGGCATGAGCACGATGGCCAGCAGCGCCGCGAAGGCGAACCACAGGGCGTATTTCTTGATGAAGGACGGGGGCTGGGGATCCATGGGCGCTCCGGAGGGTTCGACGGAGGCCACCGGGCCCCCGGCCCCTCAGGGCAAGGCCCGTGCCCCGGGGCAGGAGCCATCCGGAATTATATAGATGACCCATTTATCTGTATTTATGAAGGGGCGCTCCTCCGGGCCGGTTCCGGCTTTGTGCGGAATCCCGGAACGGGCCCGGAATCCGTCCGGAATTCCGCACGGAATCTAGGGCTTGGGGTAGACGCGGATCCCCGTCCATTTTTTAAGGATCACCTTGCCTGGCGCGAAGCCGCGGGGCTTGCTGATGTCGGCGATGCGGGCCAGGTGGACCTCCACCTTGCCGCCGTCCCGGGCCTTGCTGTGGTAGGCGGCCAGCTCGGCGGCGCGCTCCAGCACGTGGCGGGGCAGGTCGCTCAGCTTGTCGGGGTTGCGGATGACCACGTGGCTGCCGGGCACGCTGGCCACGTGCAGCCAGAAGTCGGTGTTGTCTGCCACCTTGAAGGTGAGCTGGTCGTTCTCGGCGTCGCCCTTGCCGATGAGCACCTCGAAGCCGTCCACCATGACGCTGCGGAAGGCCGCGCCCTTGCCGTCCTTGCGTTTCGCCTCCGCTCCGCCCATGCGCTTCGTCCCCTGGCCTTTCGCCGCGTCCTTCACCTTCCGTTGTCCCGCGGGGGGCGGCTCCGGCGCAAGGGCCTCCGCCTCCATGCGCTTCGCCCAGGCGGCCCGCTCGCGGGCCAGCTCCGCCTCCAGCTCCCGCACCCGCGCCAGGCCCCGCTCGGCCTTTTTGGCCGCGGCGAACCAGGCCTGGACCGCCGACTCCGCGCTGCGCCCCTCGGGCAGGAGGATCCGCGTCCCGTCCAGCAGCACAGCCTCGCCAGTGGCTCCCTTCAGGCGGTACAGCTCGGCGGACAGCCTCTGGGCCTGGGCCTTGAGGGGCCGCACGGCCTCGTGCTTCGCCCGGTCCCGGGCCAGGGCCTGGGCCAGGCGCTCCATCCGTCCGGCCTCCGCCTGGCGCTTGCGCTCCGCCGCCGCCCGGGCGGGCTCCAGGATCAGCGCCTCGGCCCGGGCCGCGGACCAGGCGCGGTGCCGGTCCAGGAGGCCGCCCTCGCCTTCCAGCACCTCGGGAATCTCCCCGGCCAGGGCCCGGTCGAGCTCGGCTCCCCAGCATTCCCGCCAGCGGCGGAAGGGGGGCGGGTCCTCCTGCGGCTCCGGCGCCGCGGCGGGAAAGGGGGAGCCCAGGCCCAGCCGCGGGGCCTGGACGTCCACCCCGTCCACCCGGATCCCCGCCCGGCCGGGGATGGCCTGGAAGGCCAGGCGCAAGGTCTCCAGCCGCCCGGTGATGGCCCGCCGCTGGAAGACGAGGCCCAGCCAGCGCTCCCGGGGATCGCCCTCCACGGCCTTCAGGCGGGCCCCCTGGAGCCAGGGGCCCCAGAGCTTCCCGCTGTCCTTCGGAGCCTCGGCCTGGAGGCGCGCCCAGGCGGGGTGGGCCGCCTCCAGGAGCCAGAGCTCGGGCTTGGGCTGGAGCGCCAGCACCCAGCCTTCGGCGGCCTTCCGGCCCGCCCAGCGCAGGCCCAGGGCCCGGCCGGAGGCCCAGACCGCCTCCACGGGGAGCTCCCCCCGTTCCCGGAGCCAGGCCCGGCCCAGGGCCAACATCAGGGGTGCATCCACGGACTCACCTTTCTCTGTTCTTTCCACCCGACGGTGGCCATCATGGGGCAACCTCCCAGTCCAGCATCCCATGTCTGGCCCCGGGAGGGTCCCCAGCTCCGCCCCATCGGGCTTTCCTCCCATCTGACGCTGGATCCCATGACGATTGCCGCTCCCAAGGCCACGAAGACGCTCCAGGTGCTCCTGGTGGACGACAATCCCATCCAGCTGAGCCTCCTGCACCACCTCTTCCAGCGGCACGGGCACACCACCCTCGAGGCCAAGAACGGCGCCGAGGCCCTCATCGTCCTCGCCACCGAGTGCCCCGACGTGGTGGTGAGCGACTGCGTCATGCCCCTCCTGGACGGCTACCAGCTCTGCCGCCTGCTGAAGGACGATCGGGCCACGCGCAACCTGCCCGTGCTGCTGCTGACGGCCCAGGGCGTGGGCCTGGCGCGGTTCTGGGCCAAGACCTGCGGCGCGGACCGCTTCCTCGTGAAGGGGCGGGACCTGGACCATGTGGTGGAGGCCGCCGCCGCCCTCGTGGAGCAGACGGACCGCCTGCGCCCCCTCCCGGGCACGCCCCGCCTGGCCCAGGAGAACTTCGGCGTGGACGCCATCCAGCGCCGCCTGGCCCTGGCCCTGGAGCAGCGGGTGGTGGAGACGGCCCTGCGCGACTCCATCTCCCGGCTCTACACCGTGGAGCACGACACGCTGCGCCTCATCCGCGGCTTCATCGAGATCCTCCAGGAGCTCATCCTCCCCGGGGCCGTCCTGGTGTCCTACATGGGCGAGGAGGGCATCCTCTGCCACGGCGTCCACGGCGCCTCAGCCACGGAGGAGGACCGGAAGGCCCTCGAGGCCGGCATCCTCCAGCTGGCGCCCGCCGAGGCCCCCTTCGAATGCCGCTGGCATCCCGCCGACGATGGCGACGAGCGCCGCCGGGCCCTCCGGGACCCCGTGATGCGGGTGCTGCCCGCCCTCATGCCCGGCTACCCCGCCGTGGGCGCCCTGGGCTTCTTCGCCGAGCGCCGCTCCGTCGAGGAGTACGAGCGCCTGTTCGAGATCGCCAACGAGGAGCTGGGCCGCCTCCTCACCCTGGAGGACTCCCGCCTCCGCCTCTACCACCAGGCCATCCGCGACCCTCTCACCGGGCTGTTCAACCGCCGCCACGTCCTCGACATGCTGAGGATCGAGGTGGACCAGTGCGGCCGCTTCGGCCAGAGCCTCTCCCTGATGCTCATCGACCTGGACCACTTCAAGGCCGTGAACGACCGCTTCGGCCACGCCGTCGGAGACCAGGTGCTGAGCGTCATGGCCCAGCGCATGTCCTTCGCCCTGCGCAAGGTGGATCAGCTCGGCCGGATCGGCGGCGAGGAGTTCCTGGCCTACGGCCCCCAGACGGATATGGAGGGCATCCGCGCCCTGGCGGAGCGGCTCCGCGAGCTGGTGGCCCTGGAGCCCCTGCCCGGCCTCCCCCAGAACGACCGCGTGACCCTCAGCATCGGCCTGGCCACCTGGGAGGGCGTCGGGGACACCCTCGAGAAGCTGCTGGCCCGGGCGGACAAGGCCCTGTACCAGGCCAAGGCCGAGGGCCGGAACCGCGTCATCGGCTGATTCCCCGCCCGCTTGACAGGGCCAGGACCGGCGCCGCATGATGCCATACGCTTCCGTATGGAGACTCCATGTCCGACCTTCCGCAGGATCCCTCCGGTTCCCCGGATCTCGCCGACCGGGTGGCCCGCCTGGAGGCGCAGGTGGCCTGGCTCCTCCAGCGGCAGCAGGCGGCGACGCCCCCACCCGCCGCCATACCCGCCGCCACGTCCGCCCCGGTCCCTGCGATGGCTCGGCCGAGACCCGCCGCCGCGCCCCGGAAGGCGATCTCCCCCGTGGTCTGGATCGCCGGCGGAGGCGCCTCCATCTTCCTCGTGGGCGCCATCTTCTTCTTCCGCTGGGCCATCCAGCAGGGCTGGCTGGGCGCCGAGCTGCGCTTCCTCCTCGGCCTGCTGGCCGGCGGCGCCATCGCCGCCCTGGCCGCGAAGATGATCCTGTACGGGAACCGGCGCCTGGGCGTGGCCCTGCTCCTGGCGGGGCTGGGCACCCTCCAGTTCACCTTCCGGGCCGGCGCCATGGCCTACCACTTCTACCCCGCCGCCCTGGGCCTGGCGGCCGCCGCCCTGGTCACCCTGGTGGCCGGTGGCCTGGCGGCCCGGGGCCGCAGCGGCGGCGCCCTGACCGTGGTCCTGGTCTCGGGCCTGGCGGCGCCCCTGGTCTTCAGCCAGGGCGGCCACCACGAGGTGGCCCTGGCCCTCTACCTGGCCGTGCTCATGGCCGCGGCCCTGGCCGTGCCCTACCTCTCGGGCGCGGGCGGCGCCTGGCACGGAGCCCGGTGGACGGCCCTCCTGGGCGTCTGGATCCTGCTGCTCCCGGCCTGCGCCGACGTGCTCAAGCCCGACGCACCCATGCTGGCGGCTCTGCTGACCCTGCACCTGCTCCTGGCGGGCCTGTGGGCCTGGCTGCCGGGCCGGGAGGAACTGCCCGGCACCCCCACGGTGCTCTGGCTCATCGCCTCCATCCTGGCCACCTCGTACGGGTGGCTGCTGTGGAAGGCCCTGGGCCTCGCCCCCGAGGTCTTCGCGGGCCCGGTGCTCGCCGTCGCCGCCCTGAACCTGGCCCTGGTGAAGCCCCTGCGGACCCGTCTGGGGAGCCGCCGGGCGGACTGGGGCCTGCTGGCGCTGGCGGTGGGCCACCTGGCCCTGGCCGTGCCCGTGGCCCTGGCCTGGCGCTGGGTGGGCCCCCTCTGGGGCGCCTTCGCCCTGGGGCTGGCCTGGGCCTCCCTGAGGGCCGAGGAAGGCGACTTCGCGGAGGAAGCCACGGCCCTGCGCTGGCTGGCGGCGGGCCTCGCCCTCCTCACCACCCTGCGCTGGGCCTTCCACGGCCTGGACGGCTTCTTCGCCCACGGCGGCGCGCCGGCCCCCTTCCTGAACACCGCCTTCGCGGAGGGGGCCCTCGCCGCGGCCGCCTGGTGGATGCTCACCCGCCGGGGCGGCGCCCTCGGCCTGATCGCCTTCCTGGCCCTGGAGGTGACGGCCAACGTGACCCTGGCCCTGGAGGCGGCCCGCGCGGTGCAGTGGTTCCAGACGCCCCGTCCCCTGGGCTGGGGGCCCTCCCGGGCCGCCTCCATCGCCATGACGCTGGTGTGGGCCCTGACGGGGGCCTGGCAGTGGATGCGGGGCCTGGGCCAGCGCGAAGGGGCCCGCACGGCCCTGTTGGCGGCGGGCTACGGGTGGATGGGCATCGCCAGCATCAAGCTCATCGCCGCGGACCTGGACCACGCCGACACGCCTCTGCGCGCCCTGGCCTTCCTGGGCGTGGGCGCCATCGGCATGGCCGCGGCCATCCTCGCCCAGCGGCACCACCCCGAGGGGAACGCATGAGACCCGCCTTCCGGACCCTCCCCTGGCTCCTCCTCCTGCTGGGCCTCGCCTGCGCCCGGGAGGACACCGCCGCCCTCCGGCGCCGGCCCATCCCCCCCGCCGCCGCCAGCGGCTGGGCCCGCCTGCCCCTGGACGCCGAGGCCCAGCGCCAGCTGAAAGACGCCTGGATCGGCGACGCCGCCGGGCGCAGCGTGCCCTTCCTGGAGGCCCGCGAGGGCCTGTGGGAGGCCCGCACCCTGCCCCTGGACCACCTGCTCACGGGCCGGGATGCCGAGGGCCGCCCCACCGCCGAGTTCTCCCTCCGGATCCCGGAGGGCTGGCAGGTGGGCGAGCGGGAGACGCTGCGCCTCGACCTGGACCTCGACGGCCGCGCCCCCTGGGTGGCCCAGGTGAAGGCCGAGCGGCAGCGGGAGGGCGGCGCCTTCGTGGCCTTCGATCCCACCGCGCCCCTGCACCTCTACGACCTCTCCCCGGCCGGGAGCCGCCACACGCTGGACCTGCCCTGGGACGGCCAGCGCTACCGGATCACCCTGCTGGCCTCCCAGGGCGAGGCTCCGCGGATCCGCGGACTCTCCGCGCGCGCCGAGACCCGCCCCGAGGCCCTGGAGGCGGAGCTGGCCCTGGAGGGAGTCCTGGCGTCGGAGCCGGGCCGGCCGCGCACCTGGCGCCTGACCCTGCCGGACTCGGAGCGCATCGTGGGCCTGGACCTGGTGCTGGCCCCGCCGGCCGCGCCGCTGCGCCCGGAGATCCAGATCGGCGAAGGCACCGAGGCGGACCGTTTCTGGACCTGCGGCGACCTGGTGTGGAACCTGCCGGCCCTGGGGACCCGGGCCTCGCGCCTGGCCCTGGCGCCCGTCCTGGCCAAGACCCTCACCTTGAGCCTGCCCGAGGGCGCCACGCCGCAGAGCGTGCGGGTCCTCGTCCGGCGGCAGACCCTGATCGTTCCCGTGGAGGCGGGTCAGGCCTTCGCCCTGCACCTGGGCGGCCAGGCCAAGCCCGCGCCCGGCAGCCTGGGCGCCCTGCCATCCCTGCGGACCCTGGCCTCGGCCACCCCCCTGGCCCTGGGCCCCGCCGAGCCCGATCCCCAGGGCCTTCCCCGCCGCATCGGCGCCGATGAGCAGGCCCGTCCCTGGATGCCCTGGGTGGCGGGACTGGCCGTGCTGGCTCTGGCCTCCGTGGCCTGGCGGCTGCTGAAGGGACAATCCGCCGCATGAGGCTCCGGGCCCTCAACCCTCCCCAGGCGCCGACCCCGCAGCCGGGCGGGGCCGCAGCTGCACCAGCGCCACCGCCGCCAGGATGACGGTCATGCCGAGGATCTCCCGCGGTCCGAACGGCTCGCGCAGGATCAGGCTGCCCAGCAGCACCGCCACCACCGGATTCAGATAGGCGTAGGTGCCCATCTTGGCCGGGGGCCAGGCCTTGGCCAGGTAGATGTAGGCGGAGAAGGCCAGCATGGAGCCGAAGAGGGCCAGGTAGGTCACGGCGCCCAGGGCCCGCGGCGTGAGGGGGCCGCGCAGGAAGCCGCCGGTGAGCGGCGCCACGACCAGCCCGATGACCGCAGCCGTCCCCATCTGGATGCCCACGTTGGTCATGAGGCCTCCGCCGTGGACGAAGTGCTTGCCGTGGAGCGTGCCCCAGGACCAGATGAGGGGCGCCACCACCAGGGCCGCCAGCCCGCCCGCATGGACGCGCACGCCGCCCGTGGGCCACACCAGGACGCAGACGCCGGCCAGGCCGAGGCCCAGGCCCGCCCAGCCCTTGGCGCCCAGGGGCTCCTTCGCCATGGAGAAGACCGCCAGCCAGAGGGGCACCAGGGCCGCGAACACCGCCGCCAGGCCCGAGGAGACGTGCAGCTCGGCCCAGGAGATGAGGGCGTTGGAGCCGCCCAGCAGCAGGGCCCCCACCACCATGAGGTGGCCCACCTCTTTCATGGGGGGCAGGGGTTCCCGGCGCAGCCGGCCCAGCCCCAGGGCCAGGACGGCGGCCACGGAGAACCGCGCCGCCACCATGCCGTAGGGCGTGAAGGATTCCAGGCCCAGGGCGATGGCGAAGTAGGTGGAACCCCAGACCACGGCCACGGTGAGGTAGGCGAGCCAGGCGAGCATCAGGAGGCGCCCATCCCGGATTCGCGCTCCACGCGGCAGACCCTCAGCCGGAAGGCCCCGTACCACCGATCCCGCCCCAGGCGCTGCGCCACGGCATGCTCGGCGTGGGCCTTCCAGGCGGCGACGGAGGCCTCGTCCTTCCAGTAGGACACGGTGATGCCGAAGCCCTCGGCGTCCCGCGCGCTCTCCACACCGAGGAAACCAGGCTGGGCGCGGGCCAGTTCCACCATGCGCCCGGCCATGGCCGCGTACCCCTGGTCGCCCTCGGTCCGCTGGCTGCTGAAGATCACGGCGACATAGGGCGGCTCGGGGGTGGCCGCGATCACTTCTTGGCCTTCTTCCCCGGCCCGTCGGCGGGGAAGGGGCTGGGGCCGGCCTTCTCCCAGTGGGTCTCCAGGACGATGGTGGTGCGCGTGGTCACCATGGGCCCCAGGGCCCGGATGCGGCGCAGGCGCTCGGCGATGCCCGCGGGCGTGTCCGCCACCACCTTGAGCATGAGCGCGTCCTCACCGGCCACCGTGTGGGCCTCCAGGATGTCCGGCTCATCCTCCAGGGCCTTGATGAAGCGCTGCTCGATGGCCTCGTTGTTGTCCTTGTAGCGCACGGCCACGAAGGCGACGTTGGGCTTGTTCACGGCGGCCGGGGCCACGCGGGCCGCGTAGCCGGCCAGGATGCCATCCGCCTCCAGGCGCTTCACCCGGTCGATGATGGTGGGCCGGCTCACGCCGAGCCGCTCCGCCAGCTCCGCGTGGCTCATGCGCCCCTCCTGCTGGAGCAGGGCCACGAGGCGGCGGTTGAGATCGTCGTCCATCAGCGTCTTCGCCATGCCGGACTCCGCAAGAGGATGGGGTTGGAACCATTGAACACTGTGCAAGATCATCCATCAATACGGATGACAACCCGTCAATGGCCCCAGAGGAGGTAAAATGCAGGCAGAGGTGCACATGGACTTCGCCCGACCCTTCACTGGCCAGAGCTTCTTCCTGATCGCGGGGCCCTGCGTCATCGAAAGCCGGGAGCACGCCCACCTGATGGCCTCCAGCCTGCGGGACCTGGCGGAGGCCCGGGGCATCCCCTTCATCTACAAATCCAGCTTCGACAAGGCCAACCGCACCAGCGGCAGCAGCCACCGGGGACCCGGCATGGACGAGGGCCTGGACATCCTGGCCGAGGTTCGCAGCCGCTACGGCGTCCCCGTGCTCACGGACGTCCACGAGAGCAGCCAGTGCGCCCCCGTGGCCCAGGCCGTGGACGTGCTCCAGATCCCGGCCTTCCTCTGCCGCCAGACGGACCTGCTGCTGGCCGCCGCCGCCACGGGCCGCGCGGTGAACCTCAAGAAGGGCCAGTTCCTCGCCCCCTGGGACCTCAAGCACGGCGTGGAGAAGCTCCGCTCCGTGGCTGGCCACGGCCCCGTGTGGGTGACCGAGCGCGGCTCCACCTTCGGCTACGGCAACCTGGTGGTGGACTTCCAGAGCTTCCCCCACCTGCGCAAGACCGGCTGCCCTGTGGTCTTCGACGCCACCCACAGCGTGCAGAAGCCCGGCGCCCTGGGGAATGCCACCGGCGGCGCACGGGAGATGATCCCCACCCTGGCCCGGGCCGCGGCCACGGCCGTGGACGGCTTCTTCTTCGAGGTGCACGACTGCCCCGAGAAGGCCTTCAGCGATGGCCCGAACGCCATGCGCCTGGAGCAATTCGGCGCCCTGCTGGACGAGCTGCTGGTCCTGTGGCGGGCCGGCCGCGCCGCAGCGGCCTCCGACCCCGTGGGCAAGTAGGGGGCGGCGATGGAGGAGGTGGTCAAGGCCGGACGGAGCCTGGAGCTGCGTCCCCTCTGCCTGCGGGACGCCCGGCCCCTGTTCGCCCTGGTGGACGCCAACCGCGACCGCCTGCGCCGCTGGCTCCCTTGGACCGACGCCAACCTCAGCGTGCAGGATTCCCGCGCCTACATCCTGCGGGTGCGGGCCCGGGCGCGCGCCGGCATGGCCCTGCCCTTCGGCCTCTGGTGGCGGGGCAGCCTGGTGGGCGTGGTCGGCTTCGTGTGGATCGACCAGGCCAACCGCTGCGGGGGCATCGGCTACTGGCTGGCCCGCGAGGCCGAGGGCCATGGACTGATGACCGCCGCCGTGTCGGCCCTGGCCCGCCACGGCTTCCACACCCTGAATCTCCACCGCGCGGAGATCCGGGCCGGCGTCCGCAACCGCCGCAGCCGCGCCATCCCCGAGCGCCTGGGCTTCCGCCACGAGGGCACCCTGCGCCAGGCCGAGCGCCTGGCCGGCCGCTACGTGGACCACGCCGTGTACGGGATGCTGGCCGAGGAGTGGCGCCGCCGCTGACGCCTCCAGCCGATGGCTGAAACTGACAGCTGACAGCTGACAGCTGATAGCTGATAGCTGATAGCTGATAACGAACCTACTCCGCCCCCGCCGCGTAGGTCAGGTTCAGCAGGGCCATGGCGCGCGTCACCTTGCCCACGCTGTTCTTGGTGGTGTCGGTGTAGGGGATGCCGCGGCGCTCCAGGGCCTCGTAGTCGAAGTTGCCGTCACCGCTGAGGTCGAAGCAGAGGGCGCCGTCCTTGATCCAGTCCGTGTTGATGCGGTAGTTCGGCGCCGGCACGGCGCACACGATGACGTCGGCCATGCGGACGAACCCTTCCAGATGGGTCTGGTTGGTGGCGGCGTGGCAGAGGATGGGGGTGCCCTTGAGGTTGGCCACCATGGCCGTGAGGGGCCGGCCGATGCGCAGGCTGTCGTTGATGACGAGCACCGTCTTGCCCGCCAGCCACTGGTCGCCGAAGCCGCGCTTGAGCGTCTTCACGATGGCCCGCGCTGTGCAGGGCGTCATGCAGCGGTGCTGGGTGCCGTCATCCATGCGCTTCCGGTACTTGTTCAGGTAGCCGATGTTGATGGAGTGCAGGCCCTCGATGTCCTTGCTGGGGTCCACCAGGTCCATCACCTCGTCGTCCTTGATCTCGGGATAGCGCAGGGGATAGAAGATGAACACGCCGTGGGTCTTCTCGTCCTGGTTGAGCCGGGCGATGAGCTTCACGATCTGCATGCCGTTCTCGACGCGCAGATCGGCGGCGTTGATGCCCAGGTCCTCGCAGTCCTTCATGAGCCAGCGCTGGTAGGTGACGCTGCCGGGATCGTGGCTGCCGAGGATGACGCCCAGTCCGGGGGAGAAGCCCAGCTTCTTGATGTTCCCCTTCACCAGGTCCAGGTAGTGGCGGGCGGTCTCCTGGCAGTCGAGCTTCCCCGTGAGCGTGGTGGGCATGCGGCACCTCGCTTCCAGTTTATCCGTCCGGGGCCCCTCCGGAGGAACGCTATCCTGGTCCCATGCCTCCGCCCAAGCCCCAGCCCCGCGAGCTCCAGGCCCGGCTCCGCACCGCCTACCCCGACGCCCGCTGCGCCCTCGACCACCGGGATCCCTTCCAGCTGGTGGTGGCCACCATCCTCAGCGCCCAGTGCACGGACGCCCGGGTGAACCTCACCACGCCGGCCCTCTTCGCCCGCTACCCCGACGCCGCCAGCCTGGCGGAGGCCCGGACGGAGGAACTCGAGGGCCTCATCAAGTCCACGGGCTTCTTCCGGAACAAGGCCAGGAACCTCATCGGGCTCGGACAGGCGCTTATCTCGCGGCACGGCGGCAAGGTGCCCTCCGACCCCGCCGAGCTGTCCGCCCTGCCCGGCGTGGGCCAGAAAACCGCCAACGTGGTGCTGGCCAACGCCTTCGGCGTGCCCGCCCTGGCCGTGGACACGCACATCTTCCGCGTGGCGCGCCGCCTGGGCCTCTCCAAGGCCACCACGCCGGAAAAAGTGGAGGCGGACCTCTGCCGCCTCTTCCCCCGGGAGGACTGGATCGAGCTGCACCACCAGCTCATCTTCCACGGCCGCCGCACCTGCGACGCCCGCCGTCCCGCCTGCGCCACCTGCCCCCTGCTGGACCTCTGCCCCACGGGGCTGGGACAGATGAAGGATCCGCACCTGGGGGTCCGGCTGGCGCGGCCAGCCGCCAGTCCTCAGTCTTCAGTCCTCAGTCTTCAGGACGCGGGAACCGGCATGCCGGTTCCTGGGCAGGGACCGCAGCGCATCGTCAGCCTCGTGCCCTCGGTGACGGAGCTGCTGGTGCAGTGGGGGCTGGCGGCGCGGCTCGTGGGGCGGACGCGCTACTGCATCGAGCCCAGGTGGATCCGCAACACCGTGCCCGCCGTGGGCGGCACCAAGAACCCGGATCTGGACCGCATCAGGGACCTGGCGCCGGACCTGGTGATCCTCGAGCGGGACGAGAATCCCAGGGAGGTGGCCGAGGCATTGACGAGCCTGGGGATCCCCTGGCTGGCCCTGGAGATCCGCACCGTGAAGGACTGCGTCCTGGCCCTGCGGCAGCTGGGGAAGGCCCTGGGCGCCGAGGCCGCCGCGGAGGCCCGGGCGGCGGCCCTGGAGGCCGCCCTGAAGGGAAGGCGGCGCAAGGGCCCCCGCGCCATCGCCCTCATCTGGAAGGATCCCTGGATGAGCGCCGGGCCCGACACCTACCCGGGTGACCTGCTGCGCCAGGGCGGTCTCACGCCCATCGGCCCGGACCGCTATCCCGTGCTCACCGACCCGGACCTGGAGGCCCTCGCCCCCGAGGTGATCCTCCTTCCCACAGAGCCCTACCGCTTCAACCGCCGCCACCAGGCCGAGCTGCAGAAGCGGTTTCCGGAGGCCGAGGTGCGGCTCGTGGACGGCCAGGCCCTCACCTGGTACCTGAGCCGGACCGAAGCGGGCCTCGACCTGGTGCGGAGCCTCCGGTAGGGTGGTGGGCAATCCCCGCCGAGAGGAACGCCATGACCCGCCTTGTCCCGAGCCTTCTCTGTCTCCTGCCCGGCCTCGCCCTGGGGGCCCAGGGCGTGTTCAACAACGCCAACAGCCCGACTGACCCCACCTGCCCGCGGATCATGCAGGAGAAGACAGACCTGGAATACAGCAGCCAGTACGGCCGGAACGGAGCCGACGCCTCGGCGGTCCGCTACTCCCAGTGGGGGAACCAGTACTTCCCGCCCGCCCAGCGCAAGGATGTCTCCGCTTTCGCGGCCTATGACGAGAAGAACAAGGGTGTCTCCCTCGCCAGCCTCAAGGGGAAGGTGGTGCTGGTGGGCCTCTGGAGCACCCACTGCGATCCCTCCGCCAAGATGCTCATGGAGTTCGCCAGCCTCTACGCCAAGCGGGACCAGTACGGGTTCGAGATCCTGTCCGTGAACTTTGACGAGAACCAGCAGGATGGCGGCGGCTTGGAAGGCGGCTGGCGGGCCATCAACAAGTTCCGCATCAAGAACCGGCAGTTCTTCGACGCCAGCAAGATGCCCATCTACACGCCGGGCCTCGGCAAGGAGGGCCCCTCGAACTTCATGGACATGGTCTACTCCGTGCCCGTGCTCTTCGTGGTGGATCGCCAGGGGAAACTGGCCGAGCTCCACATCGGCTACAAGGACGGCTTCGTGGGCCAGGCCCTCACGCGGGTCCTCCGGGAACGGACCGCGCCGCCGGCCCCAGCTCCAGCCCCGGCACCCGCCGTCGAGCCGGCCAAGCCGTAGCCTCATGAATAGAGGTATCCTGTCCGGTGAGCCTGACCGCCCGCCGGAGGACGCATGCCCCTGCCCCTGATCTGCCTGATGACGGCCCTGCCCGCGCTCCAGGCGCCGGCTCCCGCGGCCCCCGCCCAGGCGGTGCTCGATGCCGCCAAGGCGAAGGCCAGGGCCGTGGCGGAGGCCCGCGCCGCCTTCATGAGGGCCGGCGGCAACAGCAAGGACTTCAGGGGCGACTGCGCCAAGGAACTCGCGGACCTCGACGCGCGCCTGGCCCTTGAAGTGGCACCCGAACTGCGCCAGGCCCTGATGGTGAGCAAGCTCTTCCACCTGCAGCTGGCCAAGGCCCAGCCGACGCCCACCTTCCTCGACCAGGTGCGCCGGGAGGTGCCTCCCACCGCCGCCGCCTGGAGCCTGGATCCCGGTCTGCTCTCGGCCCGCGCCACGGCCGACCCCCAGGGCTGGGGCGCCTACGTGGCCGAGGCCCGCGCCAAGCACCCCGACGCCAACCTGCGCCGCATCGTGCTCTTCGATCACTTCCTGGGGCGGCTGGAGGCCGGGGACGAGGCCGGCTGGAAGGCCGCCTTCGCCGCGATCCAGACCCAGTTCCCAGGTCCTCTGGCGGAACGCGCCCAGAGCTTCCTCGACGCCGAAGCCAAGACCGGCCCGGGCCGCCCCGCCCCGGCCTTCAGCCTGAAGGCCCTCGACGACCCCAAGGCCACCTACACGCTGGACACCTTCAAGGGCAGGTACGTGTTCATCGACTTCTGGGCCACCTGGTGCCCGGACTGCCGGGCGGAGCTGCCTGCCCTCCACGCCGCCTGGGCGCGGTTCCACACCAAGCCCGTCGAGTTCCTCTCCCTCTCCTTCGACCGCCGCATCGAACACATCGCGCCCTTCCGGAAGCAGGCCGCCACGCCCATGCCCTGGAAGCACGCCTTCATCGAGGGCGGCTTCAAGAGCCCCCTGGCCGACGCCTACGGCGTGATGGGCATCCCCAAGGCCCTGCTCATCGGACCCGACGGGAAGATCCTGGCCGGCGGCGCCCAGCTGCGGGGGGAGCAGCTGGAGAAGACCCTGGAGCGGTTCCTGGGGAAGTGAGAAGCAGGACAGGGTTAACAGGATTCAGGGTGATTAACAGGATTTTAGATCAATGGGATAACGCTTGAATCCTGTTACCTGATTATCGGCGAGCCTCAGCCAGAAAAGCGGAACGCAGAGGGCGCAGAGACCGCGCTTCGGGCGCCCGGAGAGCGCGGAGGGGGCTCGACCCACCATGCGTGGGCCCGCCGAAGGCGGCCTCCGGCGTTGCCGGAGGTCATGGGGGGCGCCAGGGCCGCGCACCCCATGGAGCCCACGCTTGCGAAGCTGCACCCCCGAATCAGCCGCAGCCCCGTTTTCAATCTGTGTAAATCTGTGAAATCTGTGGACCCGAGGCCGTTTCTCCGTCATCTCCGGCTCCAGCCTTTCATCTTGCGAACATGGGGCTGAGCTTGGCCGATAAGCAGGTCCTGTTAATCCTGCTTTTCATCCTGTTAATCCTGTCTCAGCTTTTCCCCT
>NZ_AUAU01000009.1 GCF_000428885.1 Geothrix fermentans DSM 14018
ACCGAGCTTGGCGCTGCGGGGCAGCGCCAAGTGACAAGGCCTGACCGGGTTGAAGCCAGCTAGCACTTCAGAGATTCCCAGGCGATCAGCCAGGTGTCCATCACCCCCCTGAAATGGCTCCGGTGCGGCCCCGGCTGGTAGATGGCCCGGATGGGGATGTGCGCCCAGCGCAGCTTCCAGTCCGCGGCCTTCATGGCAATCTCCATTTCGATGGCGAAGCCCGTGGAGCGCAGCTCCAGCCGGTCCAGCACCTTCTTGCGGATCATGCGGAAGCCGCTCTGGCTGTCCTCCCAAGTGACGCCCGCGATGCGGCCCAGGGTCCAGGTGCCCAGGGCATTGGTGCGCCAGCGCTTGGCGGGGATCTTCGCCCGGTCCAGGAAGCGCGAACCGATGAGGAAGTCCGCGTCCGGGTGGGCGGCCAGGTGGTCCAGGAACCGCTGGAGGTCGGCGGGATCGTGCTGCCCGTCGGCGTCCAGGAACAGGTAGAAGTCAAAGCCATCCGGCCGCAGCCGGGCGATGCCCGCCCGCAGCGCCTGGCCCTTGCCGCCGCCCTGCCCCGGCTCCAGGCGCAGCACCTCCGCGCCGTGGGCCGCGGCCACGGACCCGGTCCGATCCGAGGAGCCGTCGTCCACCACCAGCACCCGGTGGAGCGCGAAGGGCCTCAGGCCCTCCAGCACCGGCCCGATGTGATCCGCCTCGTTGTGGGCGGCCAGGATCGCGGCGACCTTCACCGGCGCCGGCTCTGTTTCACGGGAGCGGCGGGAAAGGCCTGGCCATAGGATGCGGCGAACGCGGCGCGCTGGACGGCCCCGGCCCGGGGGTCCGCCATCAGCCGGTGGAAGCGGTCGGGGTTCTCGACCACGGGCACCTCCACCTCGAAGACCCGGCCCCGCTCAGACGCCAGCACCCGGACCTTCCCGCCGGGACCGGGCTCCGCCAGGCCCCGCTGGACCTCCGCGGCGGTGGTGGTCCTCCAGCCGTCCACGGCGAGGACCTCCATGCCGAAGCTGAGGCCCGCCTTGGCCGCGGGACTGCCGGGGATCACGTTCTGGATGGCGGGCCCGTTGGCGGCCAGCACCAGGCCCGTCCAGGACCTGGTCCGGCGCTGGGCCGCCGGATCCTGGGCTTCCCCGGCGCCCAGGGCCTCCCAGGGCGCCTTGGCCTCCATGGCCAGGCCGAAGGCCCGGCGCAGGGGCGCGGGATCCAGCTCCGCACGGCCTGAGATGTAGGCGTCCCAGAAGGGCGCCGGAGGCTTCCCCGAGAGTTCCTCGAAGGCCCGGCGCACGTCCGCATCCGTGAGGCCGGCTTCGCCGTGCCGCGCCCAGAGCAGGGCGAAGAGATCGATGAGGCCCGCCTTCCCGCCGCTGCCCTCGCGGAGGGCCGCATCCATGAGCCAGGCCACCATCTCGCCCTTGTCGTAGTAGCTGACGGAGCTGTTGGGGCTGAACTCGTGCTGCTTGTAGAAGCGGATCCAGGCGTCCCAGCTGGATTCCTCGAGGCTCTGCTCCGTTCGCCCCGGGCGCTGCACCTGCTCGGTCCAGCACTTGGCCAGTTCCTTCGAGGTGTGGCTCCATGGCACCACCCCCGCCCGCAGCACGATCACGTGCTCCATGTACGAGGTGAGGCCCTCGTGGAACCAGAGCATCTTCGTGGGGTTCTCGCGGCTGTAGTCGAAGGGGCCCAGAACCGGGTCGTGGAGCCGCTTCACGTTCCAGGCGTGGAAGAACTCGTGGGCCACGAGCTGGTAGAGCGCGAAGTAGCCCTCGGGCTTGTCGAAGGCATGGCTGTCGGCGATGAGGCTGGTGCAGTCCCGGTGCTCCAGGCCGCCGCGCAGCTTGGGCGTGAAGGTGAAGAAGAAGACGTACCGCTTGAAGGGGAAGCCGCCGAAGAGGGCGCCCGCGGCCTCCACGATCTTCCGCGTGGCCTCGGCCATGCGGCCTTCATCGCCGTTGTGCGCTCCGGTGAACACCAGTTCGAAGGCCGTGCCTCCGGTCTTGAAACCGCGGGTCCGGTAGCTGCCCAGCTCGAAGGGCGAGTCCACGAGCGTGTCGAAGTCCTTCGCCAGGTGGGCGCCCTGCTTGCGGGGAAGGGCCGAGGCCACCTTCCACGCCTCCGGGAAGCCCTCGAAGCGCACTTCCACAGGGCGATCGAGCTGGCCCTCCAGGTAGAGGAAAGTGGCGGCGGGGATGATCTGGGCGTGGGCGGCGTCCACATGGTTGGTCCGCACCGTGAGGTCGTTGCCGTACACGCGGTAGCGCAGCGTGAGGTCGCGCTTCGAGCCGGCCACCTCCCAGCGCTGCTTGTCGAGCTTCACCAGGGGCCGCTCCCGGCGGCCCTCCAGGACGCGCACACGGTCCACGAACCGGGCGTAGTCCCGCACCAGGTACGAGCCCGGGGTCCAGGCGGGCATGGCCGCCACGGCGCCGGAGGCCACCGCCTCGGCGGGGAGCGTCAGCTCCACCTCGAAGAGATGCTGGGGCAGGTCCAGCGGACGGAGGGTGGCCCGGATGGGGGCGAGCTTGGCCATGGCGTCCTTCCTCGGCGGGTCAGCCCTGCAGGCCGTAGAGCCAGCGGCGGGTCACCCACCGCACTTCCTCGCCGGTGATCTGGTACTGGGGGTCCCGGAGCTTCTCCTCGATGAGGGCGCCCACAAGGGAGGTGAACAGCAGCACCTCCTTGCGGGCCTGCTCCAGGCCCGTGCCGAAGACATGGTCCATGAAGAGCCCCAGCGGACTCAGCCCCTTCTCCACCAGGGGCATGAGGTCGCGGAAGCCGGAATCCGGCGAGGGCACGGCGATGGACCGCAGGATGAAGCCCGTGAACTCCTGGCTCTCCAGGAGCAGGTCCAGGTAGGCCTGGGCCAGCTTCACGCAGGCCTCGTCCACCGCTTCCTTCCCCCGGACCGGGGCCGCCAGGAAGGGCTCGACGAGCTTCTGGATGCGCACAGCCATGGCCGAGAGCGACACGAGGCAGAGCTGGCGGAAGAGGCCCTCCTTGCTTCCGAAGTGGTAGTAGAGCGTGGGCTTCGAGACCCCGGCCTCCTCGGCCACCTCCTTCACCTGCACGCCGTCGTAGCCCTTGGCCGCGAAGTGGGAGAGCGCCGACAGCAGCAGGCGGGCCTTCAGGTCGCCGCCCTCGCTGAGCCGCGCCAGCGCCTGATGGAAGCTAGCGCCGGCATGGGCCCCGAGCGCGTCGGGTCCGAAGACCGGCACCATCTCTTTGAGACCGTGGTCAGGAACAGTGGACATAGGCTGCCTCGAGGGACAGTCCAGGATGCCATGACCTACCAGTGGTCAGAAGACCCCAGGGGGCGCAGAAATTCCCAAAAACCTTTAGTGAACCGCGGACCGCCAGGGCTGCGCCTGGATGACCTCCGCCTCGCGGTCCAGCCACCAGTCCAGGCGCTGCCGGGCAGCCTCGCGGCCGAACCGCTCCTCCGCCAGGCTCCGGTAGGCCTGGGCGTGGCCCGCCTCGCAGCGCTCCAACTCCAGCAGGAAGCCCAGCCAGCCGGCGGATCCCAGGGTGAGGTGGCCCGTGGCGGCCCGCTCCAGCAGCCAGAGCCGCTCACAGCTCCGGGCCTCGATGACCGCCGCGATGAGCAGCTGGTCCAGCAGGCCCTTGGTGGCCAGGCGGTGGAGGGCCTGGGCGTAGGGATTGCCCCGGTCAGGGAGCAGGGTCCAGCCGAAGCCCTGGAGGCCCTCCAGCACCCGGCGGTAGTGGTCCAACTCCTCGTCCGCCAGCCGCGCCAGCAGGCCCGGGGCGCGGGCCATGTCGCCCAGGTGCCGGGCCAGGTTCAGGGCCGTGAGGGCCGCCTTCTTCTCGCAGTGGGCGTGATCGGAGAGCAGGGCCTCCGGGTCCGCCAGGGCCGCCTCGGCCCATTCGGAGGGGGTCTCGGCCCGGAGGGCCAGCGGTGGCGCGAAGGCGGTCATGGACGTCCTCCGGACAGGCCATTGAGCCCCAGGGCGCAGGCGATGACCGCCCCGCCGGCGGCCAGCCTCGGCCAGTCCACGGCTTCGCGGAACACCAGGCCCGAGGCCAGGATGGCCAGGGGGATCTTCACATTGTTGAAGATGGCCAGGGTGCCGATGTCTGCGCGGCGCGCCCCGGCGTTGAAGAGGAAGAAGCCCAGGCCCGAGGCCACGGCGCCCAGGTAGACCAGCACCACCCACTGCCGAAGCCCCATGGCCGCGATCCCGGCCCAGGGAATGGAGGGCGCGGCCATGGCCACGGCCACCGCGGAGGCCCCCAGGTAGAGCAGGCCCATGAGGTCGCGGTCCCGCTTGCCGGACCCGGGCGCCAGGCGCCGGTAGAGCACCTGGCCCAGGGCGAAGCAGAGGTTCGCGGCCTGCATGGAGAGAAAGCCCAGGAGGAGCCCCTTCCGCCCCAGGCCCGACCACACGCAGATGCCCGTCCCCAGCACCGCCAGGGCGGCCGTGAGGAGGAACATCCACGACATGCGGCCTTCCATCAGATCGCTCACCAGGGTCACGAAGAGCGGCGTGAAGATGGTGAACAGCGCCACCTCCGAGGACTGGAGCCAGCGGAAGGAGGCGATGTAGAGCAGGTACATCAGGCCGAACTGGAGGGCGCCGATGCCGGCGAAGGCCAGCACCTGCCGGCGGGACAGCCCCTTCACGTCCATGAAGGGGAGGAACACCAGGGCCGCGAGGAGGGTCCGGGCCGCGGTCACGAAGGGCGCCCCGAGCCCGCTCACCTGGGCCGTGAGCCCGAAGGAGAGGGCCCAGAGGATCGAGACGGCGAGCAGGAGGGACATGGCGCTCCGGGTGGTTCGAGGGTTCAGCCGAGGCTTCGGCCGAGGTTCAGGAAGATCTGGCGCCAGGGCTCCGGCAGGGCCTCCGCGTCCCGGGCGATGGTGGCCTCGTCGCCGCGCACGAAGGGGCCCGTCCGGCCGGCGGCGCCGTGGGCGGCCACGTTCCGCAGCGTAGCCTCGGCCAGCGGGAGCAGGCCCCGGCCCGGCAGGGCCACGCCCCGCGCCCGCAGCAGGGACTCGGCCCCCAGCCACAGCGAGGCGGCGTGGCCCGAGCTGAGCACCGCCGCCGCGTGGTAGAGGGGCTTCAGCTCCGCCGGGAGGTCGAAGGCCACGAAGCCCAGGTCGCCGAAGGCCCGCCGGAGCCCGTCCGGCACTGCGCCCGTGATGGCCAGGGGCGTGCCCGTCCAGTCCCGGGCCCGGCCGTCGAAGCTCGTCAGGGGGTGGGCGCAGGGCGCGCCCGGCAGGTCCAGGCTGCCGGACAGGTGCACGCAGCGCCCCGGGAATTCGGCGGCCAGCCTCTCCAGGGCCCGGTCCGGCACGGCCAGGAGCACCAGCCCCTCCGGCCGGGCGCCGTGGTCCAGCAGCGCGGCCCGCGGACCCCAGGCCGCCGCCAGCGCGCGGCCGGCACGGCCACGGCCCAGGATGGTGAACTCGGGCGTCATGGGGATAGTGTGGCGCAAATCGGTGATCAGTCTTCAGTCTTCAGTCTTCAGTCCTCAGACTCCAGCCTCCTTACACTGTCTCCATGCCGCGCCCCCAGCAGGCCCGCCACGGTGTCGTAGACGTAGTGGACTCCAGCCTCCTTACACTGTCTCCATGCCGCGCCCCTCCCCCACTTCCTGGGCCCTGCCGCCCGAGGCTCCCTGGCCGAGGTTCCTGCGCATGCTGCGGCATCCGGAGCCGCCCCGGGGGTGGCTGGAGGCGGCGGCGGAGCTGCCGGAGCTCCGCAAGCGGCCCCTCCTGCTCCGCTGGATCGCCCAGCACCCCAAGGCGCCGGCCCACCTGCGCTCGGCGCTCATGGCGCGCCTGCCCTGGCGGGCCCTGGCGGCGGTGGCGGGAGATGCGGCCGCGCATCCCCAGGCGCGGCAGCAGGCCATCGAGAAGCTCCAGCAGCTCTGGGCGGCCATGACCCCGGGCGAGCGGCGGAGCCTGGCCCTCCACGCCCCGCGGCCCCTCTGGGCGCTGATCTGGCGGGCCCCCGGCGCGGCCATCCTCGAAGCCTTCCTCCAGAATCCCAAGCTGGGCCTGGAGGCCCTGGTGGCCCTCATCCAGCCCCCCCTCCGCCCCGCCCAGGCCGAGGCCCTGGCCATCTCGCGCTGGCGCGAGGCGGGCCCCGTGGCGGACCAGGTGCTGCGCGCCCTGGACCGCAGCCTGGCCCTCCCGGACTCCGGCCTGGCCCTCGGACATGCGGCCCCCTGGATCAGGGCTCTGGACGAGGACGCCCGCGTCCTGGCCGCCAGCCGGACCCTGACGCCGGCTCTTCGCCGGATGGTGCATCCCCGGCGCGAGGCCGAGTAGCCCCAGGGTCAGCAGCGCTTGAGCACCTCCGCCACGCAGCGCTCGATGCCGGTCCACACATCGCTCAGCCGCGCATCGTCGAACATGTAGGCCGGCGTGGTGACGAGCTTGCAGCCCTCGTCGATGACGATCCCGCGTGAATCGGGCGTGTCTTTGTGGTGCTGGCCCAGCTTGGTGACGGCCTCGGCGCAGCCCTTGTCGTTGCCCAGGGTGAGGTCGGCGGAGGCCTTCCCCGAGAGGGCCAGGGCCACCAGGGCCGGGGCGATGCAGATGGCGCCCACGGGCTTCTTCGCGTCGAAGAAGTCCCGCACGAAGGTGGCCACGTCGGGCCGCACGTCCGCCTCGGCGCCCTTGAAGGCGAAGGTGCAGTGGTTCTTGGCCACGCCGTAGCCGCCGGGCATCACCAGCGCATCGTAGTCCCCCGCCTTCGCCTGCGCCAGGTCCAGGCACTGGCCCACCCGTGCGATGCGGCTGGACTCCTCAAGGATGTTGCGGGTGGCGCCAGGCATGGGCTGGCCCGTGGCGTGGTTGATGACGTGGTGCTGGTCCGCGTTGGGCGCGATGCACTGGAAGGCCGCGCCGTGCTGGTCCAGCGCCAGCAGCGTGAGCACCGCCTCGCGCACTTCCGCGCCGTCCAGGTGGCCGCAGCCGGCCAGCAGCACCGCGACCTTCGGGGTCTTCGCCATGGGAGCCTCCTGATTCTTGGGTCGATTATCGCTTGAAAGGCAATCACCAACCGCGGGGAGCGCAGGGTAAAAATCATTCCTGATGATCGGCGAACCTCAGGCAGAGCCAGAAAAGATGAGCGCAGAGGACGCAGAGACGCCCTTTGGGCGCGCGGAGAGCGCGGGGGGGACTCGACCCACCGTGCGCGGGCCCGCCGAAGGCGGCCTCCGGCGCTGCCGGAGGTCATGGGGTACACCAGGGCCGCGCGCCTCAAATAGAGCGCGACCCTGGCGCACCCCATGGAGCCCACGCTTGCGAAGCAGCCATCCCCAGACCAGCCCCAGCCCCATTCTCAATCCATATGAACCTGTGAAATCCGTGGCCCTGAATCCGTTTCTCCGTCATCTCCGGCTTGAGCCTTTCATCTTGCGAGCACCGGGCTGAGCCCGGCCGATAAGCGCTGACCATTTTATCTCCGCGTTCTCGGCGTTCTCCGCGGTGAGACAGCCGCTTCGTCTACCCTGGTCCCATGCTTCTTTCGTCGCGCCTTCCGCACAGTTTCGAACCGAACGCCCTGTCGGCGGCGCTGGCGCGGCTGCGGGGGGAGGGGCGGACGATCCTCGACCTGACCGTATCGAACCCCACGCGCTGCGGCTTCGCCTATCCCGAAACCGAAATCCGCGCGGCGCTGTCTTCGCCCGGCGTGCTGGCCTACGACCCAGACCCCCTGGGATCCCGCGCCGCGCGGGAGGCGGTCGCCGCCCACCACGGCCACGGGCTCCAGGCAGACGATCTCCTGCTCACGGCGTCCACCAGCGAGGGCTACGGCCTGCTCTTCAAGCTGCTGGGGGATCCCGGCGACGAGATCCTGGTGCCCAGCCCCAGCTACCCCCTCTTCGAGTGGCTGGCACGGCTGGAGGGCCTGCGCGCCCGGCCAGTGCCCTCCTACTTCCACGACCGCTGGCACCTGGACCTGGGCGCCCTGGAGGTGGCGGTGGGCCCCCGCACGCGGGCGGTGGTGGTGGTGAACCCCAACAACCCCACCGGACACTTCCTGTCCAGGGCCGAGTGGAACGGCCTCACGGCCCTCTGCGCCCGGCATGGCCTGGCCCTGCTGGTGGACGAGGTCTTCGCGGACTACGCGCTGGAGCCGCCCGCGGATCGTCTGGCCACGGCCCTCGAGGACGCCAACCCGCCCTGCCCTGTGTTCCTGCTCTCGGGCCTCAGCAAGGTGGCCGCCCTGCCCCAGCTCAAGCTCGGCTGGACCGCCGCGCGCGGGGCCGGTGCCGCGGTACACCTGGAGGCCCTGGCCTTCCTGGCGGATCAGTACCTGTCCGTCTCGGCCCCCGTCCAGGCCGCGGCTCCCACCCTCCTGGCCCTGGCACCCGCGATCCGCGCCCAGGTGCGCGCCCGCCTCTCCGCCAACCTCGCGGCCCTGGACGCCGCACTCGCGCGGCACCCCCGCCTCACCCGCCTGCCCGTAGAGGGCGGCTGGTCCGTCCTCCTGCGCCGGCCCGCGGTGGACGCGGACGAAGCCTGCGCCCTCCGGCTGCTGGAGCAGGCGGCCGTCCTCACCCACCCGGGTTCCTTCTTCGACCTGCCCGGGGACGGCCACCTCGTGCTGAGCCTGCTGGGTCCGGAGGCGGCCTTTTGCGAGGGTCTCGACCGGATGCTTCCGATCCTCTGACATAATCGCCCATCCCCATGAGCCCCCTCGCCTCCTGCCCCAGCTGCGGTGCCCCCCTGAGCTTCCGGCCCGGGACCATGGTGGCCGTCTGTTCCTACTGCAAGGCCCTGGCCGCCCGGCGCGACCGCGATCCGGAGCTGATCGGCAAGGTGGCCGACCTGGTGGACACGGGCTCGCCCCTGGCCCTGGGCGCCACGGGCCGCTACACGGGCCGGACCTTCAGCCTGGCGGGCCGCGTGCAGCTCAAGCATCCCCTGGGCGGCGTGTGGGACGAGTGGTACCTGGCCCTGGATGACGGCCGCTGGGGCTGGCTGGCGGAGGCCCAGGGCCGCTTCTACCTCACCTTCACCCAGGCGCCCCGTGGGACGCTGCCGGCCCCCGCGGACCTGCAGCCTGGCGGCCTGGCGGACCTGGGACCGGACGGCCTCTGGACCGTGGACGAGGTGAGCGAGGCCGCCTTCCACAGCGCCGAGGGCGAGATCCCCTGGGCCGTGGAGCCGGGCGCCACCTACCGCTACGCGGACCTCTCGGGCCGCAACGGCGCCTTCGCCACCCTCGACTACGGCGAGGATCCGCCCCTCTTCTTCCTGGGCCGGGAGGTGTCCCTGACGGAGCTGGGCATCCAGGGCGGCGCGAAGAAGCCCCCCAAGGTGGGCACCCAGGCCCTCAACTGTCCCAAGTGCGGAGGCGCCCTGGCTCTGCGGGCCCCGGACCAGACCCAGCGCGTGGGCTGTCCCAGCTGCGGCAGCCTGCTCTCCACCGAGGGAGGCAAGCTCGCCTTCCTCAAGAGCCTGAAGCAGCCGCGACAAGACATCGTGATCCCCCTGGGCGCCGAAGGCACGCTGCGCGGGGAGTCCGTCATCTGCATCGGCCAGCTGCGGCGGAGCTGCACCATCGAAGGCACGGCCTACCCCTGGAACGAGTACCTGCTCCTGGACAGCCGGCATGGCTTCCAGTGGCTGGTGCAGAGCGACGGGCACTGGAGCCTGGCCGTGGCCGTGGCGCCAGGGGAGGTCCCCCAGGTCCGCGACGGCCAGAAGAACCTCTGGGCTCAGGGCCAGAACTGGCGCCGCTTCCAGGATGTGGAGGCGGTGGTCGAGGGCGTGTGGGGGGAGTTCTACTGGCAGGTGGAGCAGGGCGAGCGGGTGGAGGTGGCCGAGTTCGTGGCCCCGCCCCGCAGCCTCACCCGCGAGCGCCAGGCCCACAAGGGCGGAGGCGGCGAGGTGAACTGGAGCCTCTCCACCTACCTGGAGCCCGGCGAGGTCTGGTCCGCCTTCAAGCTGCAGGGCGCCCCCCTGGAACCCGTCGGCGTCGCCTCCTTCCAGCCCAACCCCCACAAGGCCGCCCTGGCGAAGTCCGCCCTCTGGCTGGTGGGGGCCCTCGGCCTGCTGCTGCTGCTCGTGATGGCGGAATCCATCACGCACCGCGGCACAGAGCTGTTCCACCGGCAGCTGGACCTGTACGACCTGGCCCGCATCCAGGCGGAAGCCCCCGGGGCCGCCCGTCCGGGCATCCCCGCGCGCAGGCCCCAGGCCCCGGTGGTTCCCGCGGCTCCGGCGGAGCCCCAGGAGCCGGTCTTCTTTTCGGAACCCATCGAGATCAAGGATGGCCACCAGAACCTCGCGGTCACCCTCAGCGCCCCGGTGAACAACAGCTGGGTGGGCCTGGAGGGAGCCCTGGTGAGCGAGACCACTGGCGTGGCGGAGCTCTTCCTGGTGGAGTCGAGCTGGTACCACGGCGTGGATGGCGGCGAATCCTGGTCCGAGGGCGGCCGCACGGACACGGTGTTCCTGAGCGCCGTGCCGCCGGGCAGCTACGTGCTGCGCCTTGCGCCCCAGTGGGACGGGAAGGTTCCGCCCGTCAGGGCCATCGACGTGCGGCTGCGGCAGGGCGTCATGCGCTGGCTCTACCCTGGGCTCGCCCTGCTGGCCATCCTGCTCGTGCCCCTGCTCATGGTACTCCGCATGGTGGCGTTCGAGAGCCGGCGCTGGCAGGAGAGCATGTACGCGCCGAACGCGGGCGCCTCGGGAGGCGATGACTGATGCGGATCCTCTACCTGATCTTCCTCGGCGGTGGCTTCAGCCTCATGGTGGCCAACGGCTTCTTCGGCCGGGAGTTCTTCGGCGCCCGCCGCCGTGCGGACCTGCCCCCCAGCGTGCGCCAAACGCCCGGGGCCTACCGCACCTTCCTTCACAACAACGGCTTTCACGGGGGTAAGTGATGATCGCGAACCAGCTGCTCCACCAGCTCCTCGTCGCCACCGTCTTCTCCATCCTGGGGCTCGTCATCCTCGGTGTGGTGTGGCTCATCCTGGTGAAGATCCTGCCCTTCTCCCTCCGCAAGGAGATGGAGGACGACCAGAACATCGCCCTGGGCATCGTCCTCGGCAGCCTCATCCTGGGCATCAGCCTCATCATCGCCGCCGCGATCCATGGGTGATTCTGGGTGCTAAAGATTCACCACCAAGACACCAAGGCGCCAAGAACTGCATGCTTCCTTGAGGGATAGCCATGACCAAACTGCCTATTGCCAAGCGGTCATCTGTTCAAAACATGCGAACGGTGTGGCCAAAAGAAACTGATTTTTCGGATTGGCTCATCACTCAAGACGGCATCGATCTTCTCGCCGAAGACCTAGAGGTGGAGATCGAAAACCCCCGTCGTGAGGCCAGAGGAGCCAACTTTTCATGTGATGTCGTGGCAAACCGCGTGGGGGATGAAAAACATGTGGTCGTCATTGAAAACCAGTTCGGGCGAACCAATCATGACCACTTAGCCAAACTCCTCACGTACGCTGCGGCCCACAAGGCAATGACGGGCATATGGATCGCAGAAGAGGTTGCAGACGATCATCGCCAAGTCATTGATTGGCTGAATGAGAACACCCCCGACACGGTTGCACTCTACCTAGCCGAATTGAAGGCCTACACCATCGGAGCCAGCGCTGCCGCACCTCAACTTGATCTGGTATGCCGCCCCAACATCACCGTGAAGCAGGCTAATGCAGATCTTTCTCCGGGAGACAAGGAACGTCGAGAATGGCGCATCGCCTTTTGGCAAGACATTCACCACAAGATGAAAGCTGAAAAACTCCCCTTTCGGCTTCAAAAGCCGGGGCCTGGGCACTGGTCATCGATCGCCATTGGACGCTCTGGTTTTCATGTGAACATGCTATTAACACCAAAAAACCAAAGCATTGTCGCTGAAATGGTGATCCAGCCTGACGGCTGGAAGGAGACCGCCTTCGAGCAGCTTCATGCACAGGCCAAGGAAATTGAGGAAGAAGTTGGTCGGTCATTGCAATGGCGGGCGATGCCAGAGAAGGCGTCATCCAAAGTGTTATTGGAAGAAAAGATCGATCCGGATGATTCAGCCAATCGGAAGAAAGTCTGTGATTGGTTCGCCGAGTGGACGCCCAAGGTGTTCCTCGCATTTCAAGATCGTGTCAAAAAGCTCAGTGCACCAGAATCCGATTCCTAACCTCCAGCTTTCTTGGTGCCTTGGTGTCTTGGTGGTGAATCCTTTCTTCTTTGACCTCGACCATGCCTGAACCTCCAGAGCAAACCCCATCGACGCTCAAGGCGCCGCTGCTGTTCATCAGCGTGTTGCTCATCGCCTCTTGCGGGCTGATCTACGAGCTGGTGGCGGGGACGCTGTCGAGCTACCTGCTGGGCGACTCCGTCATGCAATTCTCCACGGTGATCGGGGTCTACCTCAGCGCCATGGGGCTGGGCTCGTACCTCTCGAAGTTCCTCCAGCGGGGCCTGGCCCGGCGCTTCGTGGACCTGGAGCTGGCGGTGGCGCTGGTGGGCGGGTTCTCGGCGCCCATCCTCTTCCAGGCCTTCGCCCACACCCACGCCTTCCGTGTGGTGCTCTACGGCGTGGTGGCGGTGGTGGGCACGCTGGTGGGGCTGGAGATCCCCATCCTCATGCGCATCCTCAAGGACCAGGTGCGCTTCAAGGACCTCATCGCGGGCGTGCTCACCCTCGACTACATGGGCGCCCTCTTCGCGAGCATCCTCTTCCCCCTGCTCTTCATGCCCAAGCTGGGCCTGGTGCGCACCAGCCTCCTCTTCGGCCTGCTGAACGCCGCCGTGGGCCTCTGGTCCACCCGCCTGCTCCAGTCCCAGCTGGGGCCCACGCGGATGATCCGCCTCCGCTGCCTGGCCGTGATGGCCATCCTGGCCTTGGGCCTCGCCTTCGCCGGGAAGTTCACGCTGGCGCTGGAAGAGGAGGTCTTCGCGGACGAGATCGTCTACGCGAAGGACAGCCCCTACCAGCGCATCGTCCTCACGCGGGGCCGGGGCAGCTTCCAGCTCTTCCTCAACGGGAACCTCCAGTTCTCCAGCGCCGACGAGTACCGCTACCACGAGGCCCTGGTGCATCCCGCCTTCGCCGTGAAGCCGGATGCGAAGCGGGTGCTCATCTGTGGCGGCGGCGACGGGCTGGCCGTGCGCGAGGTGCTGAAGCATCCCTCGGTCCAGGAGATCGTGCTGGTGGACCTAGACCCCGCCATGACGGACATGGCGCGGTTCCAACCCATGGTGCGCCAACTCAACGGGGCCTCCCTGGAGGACCCCCGGGTGAAGGTGGTGAACGCCGACGCCATGGTCTGGCTCCAGGAGACCTCGGGCCCGCCCTTCGACCTGGCCCTGGTGGACTTCCCCGATCCCAACACCTACGCCCTGGGGAAGCTCTACACCTCGCGCTTCTACCGGTTGCTCCAGCGCCGCCTCACGGACGACGCCATGATCGCCGTGCAGAGCACTTCGCCCCTCATGGCCCGGCAGTCCTTCTGGTGCATCGCCGCCACCATGGAGGCCGCGGGCCTGAAGGTGAAGCCCTACCACCTGGCCGTCCCCTCCTTCGGCGTGTGGGGCTTCGCCCTGGCCTCCAAGCGCGACTTCGCCATCCCCACGCAGGTGCTGCCGGGCCTGCGCCACCTGTCCGACGAGGCCACGGCCGCCATGTTCGCCTTCCCGAAGGACATGGACCGCGTGCCCACCGAAGTGAACCGCCTCGACAACCAGGTGCTGGTCCACCTCTACACCCGCGAGTGGCGGCGGTGGTCGTGAGGCCACAGCCGTGAAACGCCGAGACTTCCTCGCCGCGGGGGCCTTGTCCGCGGCTTCCCTCGCCTGCCGGCGGAAGCCGGAGTTCCCCTTCCAGGGCGAGCTGGTGGGGCCCGACCTCGCCCTGGGCCACTGGCTGCGCGGCGGCGCCTTTCCGGATCCGGAGCGCTTCGAGCCCATCTCCGTGCTGGTGGTGGGCGGCGGCGTGGCAGGCCTCAGCGCCGGCTGGCGCCTGGCCGGCGGCGGGGTGGACGACTTCCGCGTGCTGGAGCTGGAGGTCGAGCCCGGCGGCACCTCCCGCTCGGGCCGCAACCACGTGGGCGCCTTCCCCTGGGCCGCCCATTACCTGCCGGTGCCCGACCGCGGCAACCACGCGGTGCTGCACCTGCTGGACGAGTGCGGCATGCTGGAGGGCTTCGACGCGAAGGGCGAGCCCGTCTTCGCGGAGGAGGCCACCGTGCGGGCCCCGGAGGAGCGGATCTGGGCCTACGGCCAGTGGTGGGAGGGCCTCTACCTCCGGGCCGGGGCCAGCACCGAGGACGAGCGCCAGTACCACGCCTTCTTCCGGGAGGTGGACCACTGGGCGGCCTTCCGCGACGCGAAGGGCCGCCCCGCCTTCAGCATCCCGCGTTCGCGATGCTCGGACGCGCCGGAGGCCACGGCCCTGGACGGCCTCTCCTTCGCCGCTTGGCTCGATCAGCGCGGCCTCACCTCGCCCCGCCTGCGCTGGCTGCTGGACTACGCCTGCCGGGACGACTACGGCGCCCGCCTGGAGACCACCAGCGCCTGGGCGGGCCTCTTCTACTTCGCGGCACGGAAGCAGGGGCCGGGTGAGGACTCGCGCCCCCTGCTCACCTGGCCCGAAGGGAACGGCTTCCTGGTCAACCACCTGCGCCGGGCCCTCGGCGAGCGGCTCCGGTGCGGCGTCATGGCCACCGCCATCCGCGAGGAGAAGGACGGCATCCTCGTCACCGCCTGGGACCACCTGAACCAGCGCCGCGTGGGCTGGAAGGCGAAGCACGTGATCTTCGCCGGGCCGCAGCACGTGGCCCGCCATGTGATCGAAGGCTTCGCCGCCGCCCGGCCGGCCTCGACCCGCATCCGCAACGCCCCCTGGATGGTGGCCAACCTCACCCTGCGAGGGCGGCCCAAGGAGCCCACCTTCCCCCTGGCCTGGGACAACGTGCTGCGGGACAGCGAGGCCCTGGGCTATGTGGTGGCCACGCACCAGAGCCTGAAGGATCACGGCCCGACCGTGCTCACCTGGTACCGGCCCTTCTCCGGGACCGACTGCGACGGGGAGCGCGCCCGGCTCCGCGCCCTGGACTGGCCCGCCTGCGCCCGCCTGGTGATGGAGGACCTGCGCCCGGCCCATCCCGACCTCGAGGGCCTGGTGGCGCGTCTGGACGTCATGCGCTGGGGTCACGCCATGGTGCGCCCCGAGCCCGGCCTGCTGTGGAATCCGGACGTCCTCGCCCTGGCGCGACCCTTCGGGAACATCCACTTCGCCCACACGGAACTGAGCGGCCTGGCCCTCTTCGAGGAGGCCCAGGACCACGGCCTGCGGGCGGCGGAGGAAGCGCTGGCGGCCTCAGGACGCCGCGGCCAGAGCTGGCGCTAGTTCCTGCTTCTTCTCCACGAGCCGGGCCTCCCCCTGGGCGGGGATGGTCACGATCCAGATCCAGTCATAGGTGTCCAGGGACCAGTAGGACACGGGCCCCTTCACGCCCAGGGCGCGGACGAGCTTCTTCATGAGGTCGTGGTGCCAGCAGACGATCACGGTCTGGCCGCGGCGCTCACGGAGGATCTCCGCGGCCAGGGCCGCGCTGCCGTCCTTGGGTCTCAGGACCGGCGACAGGCCCAGACGGGCGGCCGTGGGGGCCAGGGTCTGCTGGGTGCGCTTCAGGTCCGAGGCGTAGAGGGCCGCCGGGCGGTAGCCCGCCAGCAGCGGTGCCAGGGCCTCGGCCCGGCGCCGGCCGGCCTCGGCCAGGGGCGAGTCCCCGTCGAAGATGGACTGACGCTCCGCGTGCCGCAGCAGGACCACCGTGGTGTCCTGGGCCGCCAATCCCAGGGCGGAAAGGGCCAGCCAGACGAGGAAGGTGGTTCGGGCCAGGGTCATGGGAGCTCCACCTCCAGGTTAACGGAGGTCCGGCTCCCCTGTGATGGAGGACACATGATCTCCCAGGGCGGTGGAAGGTCGGGACACCTGTGGCGATCTGTTTCTTCCCACGGCTTCCGCCAGCGGCGCCGCCGGACCTCTTTGTGCATGTGATAACACTATTCATTGTTTTCTTTATGAATCATTTGGAATGGCTTCATCGGGCTTGACGTCCCCCGGTGCGGAGTGAGCATGGGGTCAACCAAACCCTTTCCAGATTCGGTCCCACCTCCCCGGAGGAAGGTCGATGTCCACTGTCCAGGTCCCATCCCTGAAGACTCCGTCCGGCGAAGCTCCGCCGGCGGAGCAGGAGGATCGTCTCGCCGCCCTGGCGGAGGCGGTCCGGAGCCTGGAGGCCCGGGTGGGAACCCTGGAAGCGGCCCTCCGGACCGCACCGGCCCCTGGACCGGGCTTCGCAGCGCCGGCCCCGGGATCCGGACCTGCGGCGGACGCGCTCCTGCCGGACCCCACCCTGCCGAGCCCCACCCGCATCCTGGGCCTCGTGGGCCGGGTCTGCCTCATCCTCGGCGGCGCCTACCTCATCCGGACTTTGGTGGACGCCGGCACCCTGCCCCGCGGCGCGGGCGTGGCCCTGGGGCTCGCCTACGCGGCCAGCTGGGCCCTGCTGGGCCAGCGGGCCCGCCGCCCCCTCGATGCCGCCTTCCGCACCGCGGCCTCCATCCTCATCGCCTACCCGCTGATCGTGGAATCCTCCACCCGCTTCGGCATCCTGGCCCCGGGCCTGGCGGCCCTCGCCCTGGTCGCGGTCGCGGTCCTGCACGCCGCCGTGGCATGGCGCCGGGACCTCCACGCCGTCCTCTGGATGGCCACCCTGGCGGCCCTGGGTTCCGGCTTCATCGTGATGATGGCCCGCCGGTCCATCGAGCCCTTCGCCGCGGCCTTCCTGGCCCTGGGCGCGGGGGCCCTGTGGCTCACCTACGGACGGCGCTGGCATGGGCTGCGCTGGCCCACGGCCCTGGCGGCGGACACCGGCGTGCTGGTCCTCACCCTCCTCGCGGCCTGGCCCGGCGCCGCCGAGGGCGTCTACCGGGAGCTGTCCCGGGGGCGGGCCATGTTCCTGGCCCTGGCCCTGGCGGCCATCTACCTCGGCAGCTTCGCCGTGCGGATGCTCCAGCGGCGCCGGGTGGTGAACGCCTTCGAGTTCATCCAGACGGCCCTGGTCCTCCTCGTGGGCTTCGGGGGCGCCGTCCGGGTCTCCCTGGCCTCGGGCTCGGGCACGGCCCTGCTGGGCGCCGGGGTCTCCCTTGCCGGTGTGGGTTGCTACGCCGCGGCCCTGCCTTTCGTGGACGACCAGGAGGAGACCCGCGCGAACTTCAACTTCTTCACCTTCCTGGCCCAGATCTTCCTCCTGCTGGGCGGCCCCTTCGTCCTGCCCATGCCCTTCTTCGCGGGCCTCTGCGGGGTCCTGGGCCTGGCGGCCATGGCCGCAGCGCTGCGCCTGCGGCGTAAGGTCCTGGTCCTCCAGAGCGGCCTCTTCCTGGCGGCCTCGGCCCTGGCTTCGGGGCTGGGCGCCTGGGCCTTCCGCGCCTTCATGGATCCTGCCGGCCCCGTGGCGGCGCCCACGGCCGCGGCGCTCCTGAGTCTTGCGGCGCTGGTCGCCGCCCTGGGGCTCTTCCTGGCTAGGCGCCCTCCGGATCCCGTCACGATCCTCATGCGGCCGGCCATCCTCCTGCTGGGCGCCCTCGCCGCCGTGGGCCTCGGGGCCGTGGCAATCTGGGCCTGCTGCGGCGGCCGGACCCACGACGCCGGCGGCCTCGCCCTGGCCCGCACCCTGGTCCTGTCCACGCTGACCATCGCCCTGGCCTGGCTGGGCCGGCGCCTGCCCGTACTGGAGCTGCGCTGGGTGGTCTATCCCCTCCTGGCCGTCACCACCCTGAAAGTCCTGTTCGAGGATCTGGCCGTGGGGCGCCCCCTCACCCTCTTCCTGGCCTTTATGGGCTTCGGGGCGACCCTCATTCTCGCTCCGCGCCTCCTGCGGAACGCCGCCCTCCGGGAGGCGGACGAGGAGGAGGCCCCATGAAGAACCTCCGCCCCTCCGTTCCTCCCCACCCGGTTCCACCGCCGCCCTGCGGCCCCGTTGCACGAAAGGGATCCTCCATGCGCCTCCCCACCCTGTCCACGCTGGCGGCCGGCCTGCTGATCCTCCTGGGATCCTCGGCCTTCGCGGATCCGCCCGCCAAGCCGCCCTCCGCCAAGGCGGAAGAGCCCGCCATCCAGGAGGGCATCCAGGTGCCCAAGCCTCCCTTCAGCGAAGGCATCTTCCCCTGCACCTCCTGCCACGACGGCAAGAGCCAGAAGCCCGATCCCCGGCGGCGGGAGCTCACCGGCATGCATGGCGACATCGTCCTGGAGCACGGCCCCGCCAGCCGCTGGTGCCTGGATTGCCACGACACCAACAACCGCGACAGCCTCCACTTGGCCAGCGGCGAGAAGATCCCCTTCACGGCCTCCTACCAGCTCTGCGGCCAGTGCCACGGCGACAAGTACCGCGACTGGCGCGTGGGCGTCCATGGCAAGCGCACCGGCAACTGGAACGGCGCCAAGCAGTACCTCCTCTGCGTGAACTGCCACAACCCCCACTCCCCGCGGTTCAAGGCCCTGAAGCCCATGGCCCCGCCCGCCCGACCCGAACAGATCCAGGCCCGGAAAGGGGGTGCCCGATGACGACGGACCAGAAGCTCTCGAATCCGCCTGAAAGCTGCGGCGGCTCCGGCTGCGGCACCCGGCGGGAGTTCCTCGGCGCGGCCACCGCCGCCATGGCCACCGCCCTCACCGGCTGCGGCACCCTGAGCAAGGAGGAGTTCCTCCAGCGCAACTTCAAGGAGCTGTCCAAGCAGGAGGTGCTCGACGTCATCGCCCGCCTGGAGAAGGAATACAAGGCGAAGTTCGGCAAGGAGGTGAAGGTCGCCAACACCCAGCCCATCCCGGGCGTGATCTTCGGCTATGCCCTGGACCTCAGCCGCTGCATCGGCTGCCGCCGCTGCGTCCACGCCTGCGTGAAGGAGAACAACCAGTCGCGAGACCCCGAGATCCAGTGGATCCGCGTCCTCCAGATGGACAAGGAGGAGGGCGTCAATGTCCAGCATGCCGACGCCTACTACAACCCTGAAGAGGTGCCCCAGGAGGGCCACTTCTACATGCCGGTGCAGTGCCAACAGTGCAAGAAGCCACCCTGCACCAAGGTCTGCCCCGTGGGCGCCACCTGGCGTGACAAGGACGGCATCGTGGTGGTGGACTACAACTGGTGCATCGGCTGCCGCTACTGCATGGCCGCCTGCCCCTACGGCGCGCGGCACTTCAACTGGGGCGAGCCCCACCTCCCCGCGGACCAGCTGAACCCCAACACCCACTACCTGGGGAACCGCCCCCGGCCCAAGGGCGTGGTGGAGAAGTGCACCTTCTGCATCCAGCGCACCCGCAACGGCCAGTACCCGGCCTGCGCGGAGATCTGCCCCACGGGCTCCCGCAAGTTCGGCAACCTCCTCGACAAGGACAGCGAGATCCGCTACGTCCTCGAGAACAAGCGCGTCTTCAAGTTCAAGGAAGACCTGAACACCCAACCCAACTTCTTCTACTTCTACGGGGTGTGAGGCCATGTTCACGCTGAGAAACTTTTCGGGATTCCTCTCCGACACGCTCCGGCTCGTCACCAAGGGCAGCCGCCTCTACTACGCCTGGGTGGGCTTCCTCCTGCTCCTCATCGCCATCGGGGCCGCCGCCTACATCGGCCAGCTCAACCAGGGCCTCATCGTCACCAAGATGCGCGACCAGGTCTCCTGGGGCTTCTACATCGGCAACTTCACCTTCCTGGTGGGCGTGGCCGCCGCCGCCATCATGCTGGTCATCCCCGCCTACATCTACGACTGGGAGCCCATCAAGGAGATCACCATCCTGGGCGAGATGCTGGCCATCAGCGCCCTCATCATGTGCCTGGGCTTCGTGATGGTGGACATCGGCCGGCCCGACCGCTTCTGGCACATCATCCCGCTGGTGGGCCGCCTGAACTGGCCCCAGTCCATGCTGGCCTGGGACGTGATCGTGCTGAATCTCTACCTGCTGCTGAACTGGTTCGTGGTCACCTACCTGCTGTTCTGCGCCTACACCGAGCGCCACTATGTGAAGAAGCTCGTGCTGCCCCTGGTGCTGCTCTCCATTCCCATGGCCGTGAGCATCCACACCGTGACCGCCTACCTCTACAACGGCCTGGCGGCGCGGCCCTTCTGGAACTCCGCCATCCTCGCCCCGCGGTTCCTGGCCTCGGCCTTCTGCTCGGGGCCCGCCATCCTGCTCATCCTGCTCCAGGTGCTGCGGAAGACCACGCGGCTCAGCATCAAGGACGAGGCCATCTTCAAGGTGGCCGAGCTGATGGCCTACACCATGGGCTTCAACCTCTTCCTCACCGCCGCCGAGGCCTTCAAGGAGCTGTACTCGGGCACCGAGCACGTGGTGTACTTCCAGTACCTGCTGTTCGGCCTCAAGGGGCACACCACGCTGGTGCCCTACGCCTGGGCCTCCATTCTCTGCGGCCTCGCGGCCTTCATCCTCTTCCTCGTGCCCCGCACCCGCACCAACTGGGTGACGCTGAACATCGGCTGCGTGCTCATCTACGCCAGCGTCTACATCGAGAAGGGCATGGGCCTCATCATCCCCGGCCTCACGCCGGACGTGCTGGGGGACATCTACGTCTACCGCCCCTCCTTCACGGAGATCGCCGTGGCCGCGGGCATCTTCGCCATCGGCTTCCTGGTCTTCACGCTCATGCTGAAGGCCGCCGTGCCCATGATGCTGGGCGAGTTCACGATCACCAAGGGGCGGGCCTCCTCCGGGGAGACCGTCCACTAGGGTCAGGCTAGATCCCGGGATCCTCGTCGCGTTCCTCATCGGGGTTCGCGGCGAGGATCGCGGCGAAGCGGTCCACGTGGGCGAGGAAAAGGTCCACCAGCCTGGGGTCGAAATGGACGCCCCGGCCCCTCTGGATGAGCGCCACCACCTGGTTCTCGGGCCAGGAGTCCTTGTAGTGGCGCCGGCTGCTGGCCGCGTCGAAGACGTCCACCAGCGTGGTGATGCGGGCTTCGATGGGAATGGCCTCCCCCTTCAGGCCCCTGGGGTAGCCCGAGCCGTCCCACTTCTCGTGGTGGCCGAAGGCGATGCGGGCCCCCATCTGGATGAAGGGGACCTTCGATCCCTTCAGGATGGTGGCTCCCATGGAGGTGTGCCGCCGCATGGTCACCCACTCCTCGTCCGTGAGGGCGCCGGGCTTCTGGAGGATGGCGTCCGGCACGCCGACCTTGCCGATGTCGTGCATGGGGGCGGCGGCGCGGATGGTCTCGACGGCCTCCTCGTCCCAGCCCAGCAGCCGGCCCATCTCGGCGGCATAGAGGCCGATGCGGCGGACATGGGTGCCGGTCTCATGGTCCCGGTGCTCGCTGGCGGAGATGAGGCGCAACGCCACCTCCTCCCGGGAAGCCCTGATCTGCTCGGTCTGTTCGCGCACCTTCTGGGCCAGCTGGGCCTCACGGTCGCGGAAGGCGATCTCCAGCATGCGGCGCCTCAGGGCCGCGTTCACCTGCACCAGGATCTCCCGCGGCTGGAAGGGCTTCAGGATGTAGCCGAAAGCCCCCTGCTGGAGGCACTCGATGGCGGTCTCCGTCGCCTCCGTGGAGCTCACCATCACCACGGAGATGTCGGGGATGCGGGGCTGGAGGGCCTTCACCAGGTCCAGCCCCGAGGCCCCGGGCATCTGGATGTCGCTGAGCACCAGATCCGAGGGTTCCTCCGCCAGGGCCCGGAGGGCGCCCGGCACGTCTCCGGCGGTGCGGCAGCGGTACCCGGCCTTCGTGAGGATCCGCTCCAGCGACAGGCGGATGATGGGCAGGTCGTCCACCACCAGGACGCTGACCTGCTCCGGCACCACCTGGATTTCTCCGCCCATGGCCCCTCTCTGGATCACGACTCAGCGCAGGTTCTTGGATGACTGCGGTATCGATGATCGCATGGCCATAAAAAACCGTGAAGATCCATTCATGGAACAGCCGGGACGGTTTGTCCTGTTCCACATCCTGCCGGCTACCGGGCCCACTCCAGCGAATCCCGCTTCGCCTCGTAGTGCGCGCCCAGCTCCAGGGCCATGGCCCGCTCGCAGAGCTCCAGGGCCCCGTGGAAGTCCCCCAGCTCGCTGCGGGCCTGGATGCCCCGCTCGAAGCAGGCCATGCCCTCCAGCATCCGCCGGTACTCGTGGGGGAAGGCGGCCTCCAGCTCAGGCAGCAGAGCGAGGGCCGCGTCCACCGAGTCCACGCAGGCCTCCCACTGCCCCGTCTGGGCCTGGGCCTCGGCCATCCGGTCGTAGGCCACGGCCTTCACGGCGTTGGGCAGGCTCGTCTGGCCCTCGAACGTGCGGCGCAGGTACTTCAGCGCCGATTCCGGCCCGCTGAACGCTGCCTCCCGGTGGCCCGAGAGCACGTCCTCCAGGATCTCCTTCACCGACTTGCGGACGGGTTCAGTGCGCTTTGCCATGGGGCCTCTTATTTGCCACGGATGAACACAGATGAACACGGATGGAACGCCTGTGCCTTTATCCGCGTTCATCCGTGTTCATCAGTGGCTGCTTATTCGTATTCGATCGTCGCGGGTGGCTTCGAGGTGATGTCGAAGACCACCCGGTTGATGCCCTTCACCTCGCGCACGATGCGCTGGGCGATGCGGTCCAGCAGCTCGTGGGGCAGGCGGGCCCAGTCGGCGGTCATGAAGTCCTCGCTGGTCACGGCCCGCAGGGCGCACATCCACTCGAAGGTGCGCTCGTCGCCCATGATGCCCACGGTCTGGACCGGCAGCAGCACGGCGAAGGCCTGGCTGGTCTTCGTGTACCAGCCGCTCTCCCGCAGCTCCTGGAGGAAGATGGCGTCGGCGTTCTGGAGGATGGTGGCCCGCTCGCGGGTGATGGCGCCGGGCAGGCGAACCGCGAGGCCGGGGCCCGGGAAGGGGTGCCGCAGGTTCATCTCCTCGGGCAGGCCCAGCGCGAGGCCCGTGGCCCGGACCTCGTCCTTGAACAGCTCGCGCAGGGGCTCCACCAGCTTGAGCTTCATGCGCTCCGGCAGGCCGCCCACATTGTGGTGGGACTTCACGAGGATGGCGCCGCCGATGCCACTGCTTTCGATCACGTCTGGGTAGGTGGTGCCCTGGCCCAGGAAGTCGGCCTTCACCTTGCCGGCTTCGCGCTCGAAGACCTCGATGAACTTCCCGCCGATGATCTTCCGCTTCTGCTCCGGGTCGGTGACGCCCTTGAGCGCACCCAGGAACTCCTCCGAGGCGTCCACCCACCTCACGTTCAGCTCGAAGGGCGCGAAGTAGGCCTGCACCTGCTTCATCTCATCCTTGCGCATGAGGCCGTGGTCCACGAAGACGCAGGTGAGCCGCCGGCCGATGGCCTTGTGCAGCAGAAGGGCAGCCACGCTGGAGTCCACGCCGCCGCTGAGGCCCAGCACCACCGTGCCTTCGCCCACCTGCGCACGGATGGCCTTCACCTTCTCCTCGATGAAGTTGCCGGCGTTCCAGTCCAGGGCCATGCCGCAGTGCCTCAGGAAGTTCAGCAGCAGGGGCGTGCCGTGGGCGCTGTGGGTCACCTCCGGATGGAACTGGAGGCAGTAGATCCCGCGCTTGGGATCCTCCATGGCCGCCACGGGCACGCTGGGGGTCGTCGCGGTGACGGCGAAGCCCGGCGGGGCGACCTCCACGTGGTCGCCATGGCTCATCCACACCTGCTGCATGTGGGGCAGGCCCTCGAACAGCATCGAACCCTCAGGCCTGGCCTGGATCTCCGCCTTTCCGTACTCCCGGCTGGCGGAGCGGTGCAGCTGGCCGCCCAGGTTCCGCGCCAGGAGCTGCTGGCCGTAGCAGATGCCCAGGATGGGCACGCCCAGGCCGAGGATGGCCGGGTCCAGGTCCGGCGCCCCGGGCTCCAGCACCGAGTTCGGCCCGCCCGAGAGGATCACCCCCTTGAGGTCGGCGCCGCCGATCTCCGCCGCCGTGGCGCCGCTGTTGTACACCAGCCCGAAAGCCCCCAGCTCGCGCAGGCGCCGGGTGATCAGCCGCGTGTACTGGCTGCCGTAGTCGATGATCGCGATGCGTTCGTGGTGCATGGGAGCCTCTAGATTCAAGGAACGAAGTGGGGTCACGGAACGGAAACTTGCTTGGACGCCGGATCCGGCCCGGGTGGCTGGACCGGCCTGGCCTGGACGGTCTTCCTGGCCCTGAGCTGATCTAGCAGGGCCTTGAGACTGTTCCGCTCGTAGGCGCTCTTGACCTTCTTCCGGACCGCCTCGACCTTCTGGATGGCCTCGTCCAGCCGGCCCATGCTCGCCAGCTGGATGACCTCCTGCCCCAAGGGGGCGAGGTTGGAGGGCAGGCTGAACTTCATGGGCGGCAAGGTCTCCGGGGAAGCGGAGGCACCTTGCGGGAGGATGGCCGATCCCGCGGCCTCCGCGGTCCGCCGCTGCTGCTGGATCTGCTCAAACCGGGCCAGGTGCTCGGCATAGGCCACGGCAATCTGCCGCTCATCCGGACTGGAGGCCATGCGGTTCAGCCGGTCGCCGATCTCCCGGGCCCGGGGCGGGAGGTCCAGGTTCATGCAGGCGGATCCCAGATTGGCCCAGTTCGCCAGGTTGCGGGGTTCGAGGGTCACGGCGCGGGTGCCCGCCTCCACGGCCTTCTTGGCATCCCGCGGCTGGATCGTGTACTGGCGGCACAGGGCCATCCAGGTTCCCGGGAAATCCGGACGGAGGCGCTGGGCCTCCTCCAACAAGGCCAGGATCTGTGCCGGAGCGATAGACTCCGGTCCCGCGCCTTCCTGCGCCAGCAGGGCGAGGTGGTAGGGGACTCTGAAGTCCCCGCTGCCAAGGCGTTGGGCTGTTTCGAGCGCGGTCCAGGCCTTCCCCCTCTCTCCCCGATGCACGGCCCCGAGCCCCAGGGCGGCATGGACCTCCGGCCGCTGGGGCGCGAGCGCCAGGGCCTTCTCCAGCAGGGGACGGGAGGCCGGCTCCTGCCGGGATTCCATCAGGAATTCGGCCCGGACCACCAGGGCTTCCGCCTCGTCGAGGGTCCGCACAGCCGGAGGCGCCCCTTCGGGCTGGGAGGGCATGTCGAGTTCCATGAAGTGGTAGGTGGTGCGATGGACGTAGGCAAACAGCCTGCGTTCCAGGTCCTTCAGGTCGCCGAACCCCTCCTGGGCCTGCTGCAGAGGCGGACCAGGGCGGTCGAGCGCCTTCAGATAGGTCTTGAACACTCCGGCCTGCCGGGCCTTTTCATCCATCAGCAGGTAGTGGACCAGCGCCCAGCTCTCGGCATAGAAGGGCCCGACTTTGGTCCCCTCCTGGTAGTAGGGGGAATCGTGGGTCGCGGTGAGGAGGCTCTCCAGGGGAAGCATCGGCCCCCTGCGGAGGGTCCCCAACCGGTCATTGGGGATCCTTCCCAGGTGGATCCGGCCTTTGTGGAGCTCCGTGGCTCCGTAGAAGTCGGCGAGGCCCTCGTCGAGCCAGGTGGGGATCGCCGGAAAGTTCAGGTGGATGATCGAGTGGGCGTACTCGTGGAAGACCACGAAGTAGGGTTGGCTGGCCTGATACTCCACATCCAGGCGGATGAGGGCGTAGTTGCGGTCCATCCCCTGCTGGAAGTAGCCCGAGTGGCGGACGGGATCCCTGCCTTCGAAGGAGGCCGGCCGGAACCGCTTCATGGAGTCCTCATCCCGGGTGACGATCACCACCATCGGCTTGGGAGGATCGAGCTGGAGACCCGGGAACACCCGGCCGAAGACGCTCCGGATGGACTCGAACCCCAGGAGCGCCTTCCGGCCCTCCTTCTCGCCATCTTCGCAATAGACGGTGAAGTGCGCGGAGCGGATCTCCGTCCAGGTTTCCTTCCCCCGTGCGGCTGGAACCCCGCTGAGCAGGACCAGTGCCAAGGCGAGGGGCTTCAGCCATCGGCTGGAGCCCCCGGCCCGGGCGATCACGGAGGGTCCGCGGCGCATGTCGGCCCTACTGCCAGAGGCTGAAGTCCGCCACGCGCAGGAAGGCCTGGCGGAGGCGGTGGAGGAGGCTGAGGCGGGCAGCACGCAGGGCGGGGTCCTCGCACTTCACCATGACGGCGGCGAAGAAGGCCTCCAGGGGCTCGGCGAGGTCGGCCAGGGCTTCGAGAAGCGCCTTGCGGTCGGCCGTGGTTTCCAGCTTCCCGAGCCGCTCCGCAAGAACCTTCTCCTCGGCCTGCGTCAGCAGGCCCCTATCGAAATCGCCAGAGGCGATTTCGTCCTTGAGGATGTTCCCGATGCGCTTGGCGCTCTGGGCCAGGCTGGCGAAGCGGGGGTCCTCGGCGAAGGCGGAGAGGGCCTCGCAGCGGGCCTTGAGGTCGGCCAGGTCCTCCCAGCCGGCGGCCAGCGCTGAACGGCGCACGGACCCGGCGTACCCGGCCACCTCCAGCTGGTAGGCCACGCGGTCCTTGAAGAAAGCTTCGATTGCTTCGATTGGCCCATCAAACCAGCGAGGTTTGGAAAGAGGGGCTCCCTCCTCCTGTGGGATGGGGGGAATGATGGCAAAGACGTTTCCCTTCATAGGAACCAAGCTGTAAGCAATTGAAATTAATGATTTAAAATCAATATTCCAATTTTTCTCCCATATAATACGAATCACGCCCAATGTAAATCGACGCAATGCAAGTGGATCTTTGGAGCCAGTCGGGTACATACCATTCTTGAGACACCCGATAACCGTGTCAGATTTATCTGCCAGAGATATAAGGCATCCCAGGTCTGAATCAGGAATACTATCTTCAGGTCCAATGGGCCGATAGTGTTCTTTTACTGCTTTCCAGACCTCAGTAGGGGCTCCAGCAAGCCTAAGATATTCTCCACCCATAATTCCCTGTAGTTCGGGAAATTCATTTACCATCAGCGAGCGAAGATCAAATTTACAAAGCCGTCCTGCGGACGCAGCTTTATCGGGATCCAACCCTACCTTCAGAGAGAGCTTTCTAGCAAGGTCAGAAATTCTTAATGATTTTTCCAGATATGAGCCAATTTCTCGCTGAAAAACCAACTGTTCTAATGAGCTCACCCTAGTCTCAATGGAGTGTTTTCGGTCCTCAGCGAAGAAAAAATGGGCGTCATAAAGCCGCGCCTTCAGCACCCACTCGTTGCCCGCCTTCACGAAGCCCGCGGGGTCGTCCGTGCGGTTGGCCGCCGTGAGGAAGAAGGGCAGCAGCGCGCCGTCCGGCCCCTCGATGCAGAAGCTCTTCTGGTGCTCGCGCAGGCTGGTGACCAGCACCTCCTTGGGCAGCTCCAGGAAATCGGCGGGGAACTCGCCGCGCACGATCTTGGGGAACTCCACGATCTCGGCCAGGGTGTCCAGCAGCTCCGCATCGGCGACCACGCGCCCCTCCACCTCGGCGGCGAGCGCCTCCAGCTGCTGGGCGATGCGGGTCCGGCGGGCCTCCACGCTGACCACGACGCCCGCGGCCTCCAGCGCCGATTCATAGGCTTCGGGCGTGGCGATCGCCACCGGGGCCGGGTGTTCGCGGTGGTAGAGCCGGTGGCCCCAGGTGGTGTTCGTGGCCCTGACGCCATCCACGGTGATGGGCACGACCTGATCGCCGAACAGGCAGAGGATGTTGCGGATGGGCCGCACGAACTCGAACTCGGAGCTGCCCCAGCGCATGGCCTTGGGCACGTGTAACCCGGCGATGAGCCCCGGCAGGGCCTCCGCCAGTAGGTCCACCGTGGGTCGCCCCCGCTTCATGAGCGTCACCACCGCGCAGGGTTCCTTCTTGCCCGCGGGCTGCTCGAAGCGCACGGCGCTGAAATCGACGCCCCACTTCTCCGCGAACTTCAGGCCCTGGAGGGTGGGCTTGCCGTCTTCGCCCACGCACATGCGCTGGGGCGGGCCCACCTGGGTGTCGGTTTGGTCGGGCTGGGCGATGGGGAGGCCCTGGGCTCGCCACGCAAGCTTGCGTGGCGAGTAGAACTTCTGAATCTTGATTCCGTAATTCGCAGAATCCCCCGTCGGGATCCATGACTCGAGGGCGTCTTCAACCTTGTCAGCAAGTTCATCGGCCAGGGGCTCCAGGAACCGCGCCGGAATCTCCTCGCAATGCAGCTCCAGCAGGAAGGTCTTCGTGCCGCTCACTTCGCACCCCCCTTCCCAGTGGTTTCGGCAGGTGCGACGGCGCCCTCCGCATGCTCCAGATACGCCTTCGCGCACGCGCAGGCCAGGTCGCGCACGCGCTTGATGATGCCGGGTCGCTCGGTGGTGCTCACGGCGCCGCGGGCATCCAGGACGTTGAAGGTGTGGCTCATCTTGAGGGCCTGCTCGTAGGCGCTGAGGAAGTGGCCCAGGTCGTTCAGCAGGTGCCAGCCCTCCTTCTCGAAGGCGTCGAAGAGGCGGCGGTGCAGGTCCAGGTCCGCGTGCTCGAAGCTGTAGGCGCTCAGCTCGAACTCCTCGCGCTGGCGCATCTGGCCGTAGGTCACGGGGAACACGCCATCGTCCGTCTTCACCTCGCCATGGATCAGGTCGAAGATGTTGTCGTAGCCACCCAGGAACATGCAGATGCGCTCGATGCCGTAGGTGAGCTCGGCGCTCACGGGCCGGCAGTCCAGGCCGCCCACCTGCTGGAAGTAGGTGAACTGGCTGATCTCCATGCCGTCCAGCACCACCTGCCAGCCCACGCCCCAGGCGCCCAGGGACGGCGACTCCCAGTTGTCCTCCTCGAAGCGCAGGTCGTGCTTGGACAGGTCGATGCCCAGGGCCTCCAGGCTCTCGATGTAGAGGTCCTGAACCTTGGCGGGGCTGGGCTTGAGGATCACCTGGAACTGGAGGTGCTTGTAGACCCGGAAGGGGTTCTCGCCGTAGCGGCCGTCCGCGGGACGCCGCGAGGGCTCCACGTAGGCCACGTTCCAGGGCTTCCTCCCCAGGGCGCCGAAGAAGGTGAGCGGGTTCATGGTGCCCGCGCCCTTTTCCAGATCGTAGGGCTGGCCGATGAGGCAGCCCCGGTCGGCCCAGAACCGCTGCAGGCGGAGGATCAGTTCCTGGATGTGCATGGGGGCTCGCCAAAACGAGCATTGTAGCGGCTTTTCGCCCTTCCGTTAAGCTCGGGGGATGCTCATCCGGCCTGCCCTTCCCGACGAGGCCCAGGACCTGGCGGTCCTGGGCAGGCGCCTGTGGCGCGAGACTTATGCGGGGCTGATCCCTGAATCGAACCTGGAGCTGCACCTGGCCAAGACCTTCGGCCGGAAGCAGCAGGCGGAGGAGCTGGCGGATCCCGCCTGCCGGACGCTGGTGATCGCGGGGGATCGGGGCACTCTCATGGGCTACGCCCTGCTCCGGTCCGGTGGCCCGGAGGAAGCAAGGGCCTCTTTCCATTTCGTCAACCCCCTGGAGGTGGCCCGGTTCTATGTGGACCGCGCCCTGCACGGCACCGGCGCCGCCCAGGCGCTGATGGCCGCCGCCCTGGATCACGCGGCGGCAGCGGGCCACGATGGCGTCTGGTTGCAGGTCTGGGAGCAGAACCCCCGCGCCATCCGGTTCTACGCCAAGGCCGGCTTCGCCGACGCCGGCGGGGCCACCTACCGCATCGGGAACCAGGTGGACCGGGACCGCCTGCTGGTGCATGACTTGATGGTTCGTCCAGTGTGATGGCCGTCTTCCTGGCGTCTTGCTAGAATCCCGGTTTCCCGGGGTTCTGCATGACCCGAAAAATCGCACTCCTGGCCATCGGCGGCAATGCCCTTCTGAAAGAGAAGGAGCGCGGGCTGCAGGAGGAGCAGCTGGAGAACGCCCGGGAGACGGCGGAGATGCTGGCGCGGGTGGTGGCCGAGGGCTACGCCCTCTGCGTGGTGCACGGCAACGGACCCCAGGTGGGCAACCTGCTCATCCAGCAGGAGGCCGGCTCCGGCCAGATCCCGCCCTACAGCCTGGACATCTGCGGCGCCATGACCCAGGGCTCCATGGGCTACATGCTGGAGCGCATGCTCATCAACCGCCTGCGCTTCATGGGCCTCGACGCGCCGGTCACCTCCGTCCTCACAGAAGTGGTGGTGGACAAGGAGGACAAGGGCTTCCAGGACCCGACGAAGCCCGTGGGCCCCTTCTATCCCGAGTTCCGCGCCCTGGAGCTGATGCGCTCCAAGCGCTGGAAGATGAAGGAGGACTCGGGCCGGGGCTGGCGCAAGGTGGTGCCCTCGCCGAGCCCCCTGGAGATCGTCCAGCTCGGCGCCATCAAGACCCTGCTCCAGTCCGGCAGCTCCGTGATCGCGGGCGGTGGCGGCGGCATCCCCGTCATCCGGGACGCCAGCGGCCTCCTGGTGGGCGTGGAGGCCGTCATCGACAAGGACCGTCTCAGCGCCCTGCTGGCGGCCCAGCTGGACGCGGACCTGTTCATCATCCTCACGGGCGTGGCCAAGGTGGCCCTGGACTTCGGCAAGCCCACCCAGCGCTGGATGGACCGCCTCACCGCCAGCGAGGCCCGGAAGCACCTCGCGGAGGGCCAGTTCCCGCCCGGCAGCATGGGCCCCAAGATCGAGAGCGCCCTGGCCTACCTGGAGGGCGGCGGCCACGAGGTGCTCATCACCACCGCCGAGGCTCTGGCCACCGAGGACCCCGCCACCGTGGGCACCCGCATCGTGCGAGACTGAGGGTTCCCCGGAGGCCCCCCCGATGTACGCCATGATCCTCGTCCGCTATCGCCGGCCGCTGCCCGAGATCGAGGCGGTCACGGAGGCCCACCGGGCCTACCTGGCCACCCTGAAGGCCCAGGGCATCCTCCTGGCCTCGGGCCCCCTGGAACCGCGGTTCGGCGCCATCTGGCTGGTGCGTGTGCAGGACGAGAACCCCCTCGCCGACCTGGACGCCCTCAGGGACGGCGATCCCTTCCACAAGGCCGGGCTCACCAACTACGAGCTGATGCCCTGGAAGGTGCTGGCGGGCAAGGAAGAGCTCGACCGGATCTGACCCCCGCCCGCCGGGCCTGACCGCCGGACGGGGATCGGCCTCAAACCGGCCTCAGTGGCTCATCTTGATGTCCACGGGGTTCTTGAAGGTGTCATAGAGCGGCGAGGTGCGGATCACCCGGGCGTGGAGATCCTCGATCTGCGCCGCCGTGCCGCTGCAGGCGAGGTTCACCTTCACGCGGATCTGGGACAGCCCGGGCCGGATGTTCTTGTCCAGCTCCAGGAAGCCCTGGAGATCGGAATCCGTCTCCATGTCGAAGCTGAGGCTGCTGATGTCCAGCCCAAGGGCCGCGGCGTTGTAGGCGTAGGTCACGCTCAGGCACGCGCTGAGCGCGTGCAGGGCCGCCTCCCCCGCGTTGGGGGCCAGATCCGTGCCCAGCAGGGCCTCGGGCTCGTCGGCCTCGAGGAACATCGGCGTGCCCCGCTTGTGCTCCATCCCCGCTCCGTAGAGGGAATCGAAGGTGCTCTGGGAATGGGCTCCGTTGATCCATTTGGCCTTGGACCGGAAGGTGAACTTGGCGAGGGCGGGATTGGCCTTCACCATCGAGACGGTGGTGTTGAGGGCATCCACATTCACGCCGTTGTGGATGGTTGCGATGCTGCCCATGGATCCTCCTCCTGGACCGGCACAATCCCAGCCGGAGGCCAGCCCCGGACGGGAAGCGCGTATAGGACACCCACAAGGGTCCCGCAAGCCACGGGGCCCTCTGGAAAGAGCCTCCAACATGGGCCGCCCCGGGGTTGAAACAAGGTCGCAAAATTCGAACCAGGACACCCTTCCGGCACATCCGGCCCGGGTCCAGTCACTTGGAAGGCGGCGCGGCCCGGGCAGCCTCCAGGGCCTTCCTGGCCCGCTCCCGCTCGGCCTCTCCCGGGGTGCCCCAGACGGCCCGGCTGGGCTTCTGCTTCAGCAGCTGGAGCAGCTCCTCCACGGAATCCAGCGAGCGCCGCAGGGCCTTGAGGCTGGCCTCCACTTCCGGCTGGTCCTCGGCCCGGAAGCGGGCCAGCAGCGCGTCCGACTGCTGGAGCACCGAGGCCAGGCTCACCAGGATCCGGTCCAGCTCCGGGGCCCGCGCCTCCACCAGGGTCCGGGTCACGGCCAGGCTCCGCTCCAGGTCCGCCAGGGCCCTGTCCGCCTCCCCCATGCTGCGGTCCGCGTGGGAGGCCAGGCTGCGGCCATCCCGGGCCAGGGCCTGGAACTCCCGGAGGGTGGCATCCAGGGAGTGCAGGGCCCGGGCCACGGAGGGATGCTCCAGCAGATCGCCCAGCCCCTTCGTCCGCACCCGCTCCCGGACGTCCTCCAGGGAGCCGTTGAGGTTGGCCAGCAGGAGGTCCGCCCGCTCCAGCACGCCGCCCAGGGACACGCCCTCCTCGCCGGGGATCTGGTCGCCCGCGGCCAGGGCCACCGTGCGCTCCCCCGGCGGGGGCAGCCGCAGATCCAGCATGACGCTGCCCACGCCCTTGGGCGCCACCACGGCGCAGGTGCCGCGCCAGAGCTGGATATCCGAGCGCACCGCCAGGGTGGCCAGGAAGTGGTAGTCCGTGCCCTCCCGCCGCATGTCCACCCGCTCCACAGCCCCCACCCGATAGCCCTTCAGCTGGACATCCGTCCCGGGCACCAGCCCCTCCATCTGGTCGAGCCGGACCATCAGCGGATAGGTCCTCTCGGTCACGGCGCCGGCGTTCTTGTAGGCCAGCAGGCCCACGAAGAGGGCCAGGGCGAGGAGGACGAAGACCCCCAGCCGGGCATCCTGCTTCTCGAAGTTCATGCGGGCTCCATGGGCGCGGCAGGCACTGACTGCAGGTGGAGGCGCTCCGCCGCGAGCCCGGAAAGGGTCTCCGCCTCCTCCATCGCCATCACGAGGGTGCAGCCCGGATCCGCGGCCCAGGCCCGGATCAGCTCGAGGGCGGCCCCCCGGTCCGCGGCATCCAGGCCCTCCAGCGGGTCGTCGAGGATTACCAGCTCCGGTTCCAGGGCCAACACGCGGGCCAGGTTCGCGTGCTTCCGCGCCGCGCCGCTGACGGCGTGGGGACGCAGGCGGGCCAGGGGGCCCAGGCCCAGGCGAATGAGCGCCCCCTCGGACCGCCGGGATACCTCCGCCTCCGGCAGGCCCAGAAACCGGAGAGGCAGGGCCAGGTTGTCCACCAGGCTGAGGTTCGAGAGCAGCCCGCCGGCCGCGAAGGCGAAGCCCACCCGGATGCGGCCCAGCAGGGCGAGGGCGCCGTCGCCCGGCCAGACGGCGATGCCGCCGAGGCGGACTTCCCCCCGCCGGGGCCGCTCCAGACCCGCGAGGACCTTCAGCAGCCGGCTCTTCCCCGAACCGCTGGCGCCTGTCACCAGGAGGTTCCCCCCCTTCCCCACCGCCAGGTCCAGACCCTCGGCCAGGGGCCGGCCCTCGGGGGACTCGCAGGCGAGGCCGCGGACCTGGAGCATCAGAAGTAGAAGAGCGCGGCGATGAGGCCGTCGATGACGAACACCGCCGCCAGGGCGGAGACCACGGTGCGGGTGACGGCCTGGGGGATCTCCGTCTGGCTGCGCCGGACGCCGAGGCCGAAGTGGCAGGCGTGGAAGGTGATGGCGCCGGCGAAGAGGGCGACCTTCAGGAGGGTCGCGGCGAAGTCCAGATTCGACAGTGCTTGTCGCACGGAATCCATGAAGAAGCCCCAGGCGAGGCCGTACTTCAGCCGGGCCACCAGGAAGCCGCCGCCCAGGGCCGCCGCGTCGAAGCACACCACCAGCGCGAAGACCGCCACGAGCACGCCGGCCCAGCGGGGCAGCAGCAGGTAGCGGTAGGGATCCACCCCGTGGGCCAGGAGCGCGTCGACCTCCCCGTTGAGCTGCATGGTCCCCAGCTCCGCGGCGATGGCCGTGGCGCTGCGGCCGATGACCAGCACCGCGGTCAGCAGCGGGCCCAGCTCCCGCAGGATGATGACCACCATGAGCGTGCCGATGTAGTGCTCCGCGCCCAGGCCGGAGAGCTGGCTGAAGGCCTGGATGAGCGTCACCGCGCCCAGCAGCAGGGCCATGCCGGCCACGAGCAGCGCGGCATCGAGGCCCGTGAAGCGGACCTGGAGCTTCGTCTGCCCGCCCACCACCGCCACCTGGCCGGCCCGGAGCGCGAGCCCGGAGCGCAGGGTCCGCAGCACCAGGTGCGCCTGGTCGCCCAGGAACGCCAGGAAGCTGCGCACAGGCGCGCCGATCCACGCAAGGAAAGCCATCATTCACCCGAGGGATGGCTCCAAGGCTAGCAGAAAACCGGCCGCGTCAGTGCCCCGCCACGAACCCGTCGGCGTGGTCGATCACCGTCACCGTGCGGTAGTCCCGGTGGGGTGCGGAGCCCGCTCCGGCCTGGTGCAGATCCGGGTTGAAGAGGTTCGTCCGGTGGCCGCGGCTGGCGATGCCGTCGTCAATCAGCAGCTGGATCACCACCTGCCTTGCATCGTCCTCGCCGGCACTGATGTTCTCGGCGATGAGCCCCTGCCAGCGCCCCTGGCGGTTCAGGCGGTCCCTAAGCCGGCTGCCATCCGACCCGGTGTGCTCGATGCTGCCCCTCGGTCCGATGTCCTGGGCATGAAGCCGGGCCGCCCGGGCCAGCCCCTCGCTGAAGCGCAGGGGACCCACGGGCCGCGCGGCTTCGAGGAAGGCGATGGCCTCGTCCAGCGCCGCCAGGCCCTCCTCCGTGCGCAGGGGCACGCGGCCGGGCCGGTTCCAGAGCCGGCCCTCGAAGTACGGCCGCAGCTCCCGCAGGTGCTTCGCATAGGCCTTCGGCCGGACCCGCGCGTCGCTCATCTCCTGGACCACGGCCCGGTCGAAGGCCGTGGCCGATTCCGGCGGGGCCGCCCGGACGAGCGAGAGGCTGGCGAGTAGGAGCATGGCGAGCGGCGGGACGGCGAGCCTCATGGATGCCTCGGGAGGATGCCCAAGGATACGCGGCCGGCGCCCCGCCAGCTCAGGCGGCCGGTTCACCGGTCTGGACGGGTTCCAGCCGGGTGGCGCCGGCGCGGACCCAGGGCAGCCAGGGGTGGATCCGGCAGGCCAGGCAGAACCCGAAGAAGGCCTCCAGGCCCGCGCAGAGGCCCAGGATCGCCGCCAGGGCCAGGCCCAGGGGCCGCAGCCCCGCGAGCAGGGCCGACCCGATGCCCAGGGAGAAGAGGAAGCCCACGGAAGCGGCGAAGCGCTTGGGGCCGGCATTGACCCTGCGCTCCGCCAGGCCGGCGAGACGGCGGAGCCGCCCCGCCGCCAGGGCCACGGGGCTGAAGGAGGGACGGCCCGCGGCGCGGAGGGCGAAGTCCGCGCCCAGAGCCAGGACGGCCCAGCCCCGGCCGCTTCCCACCGCCAGGACCAGGAGCCCCAGCGACAGGAAGGCGGCAATGCGCCCGGCGGATTCATCCACCAGGTCCGGGACGATGGGGCAGCTGGGTCCGGGAGGAAACGTCTGGTTCATCCGGGCGCTCAGATGGCAGGCCCGTCGATCTCCGCAAAGAGCGGGTGCGTCAGGTAGCGCTCGCCGGTGTCGCAGAGCACGGCCACCACGGTCTTGCCCTCGCCCAGCTCCTTGGCCACTTCCAGGGCGGCGAAGACGATGGCGCCGGTGCTGATGCCCGTGAGCAGCCCTTCCTCCCGCGCCAGGCGGCGGGCGACGGCGATGGCGTCGTCGTAGCCCACAGGCCGGATGCGCTGGAAGGCCTTCTTGTTCAGGATGCCGGGCACGAAGTTGGGGCCCAGGCCCTGGAGCTTATGCGGGCCGGCCTTCCCGGTGCTCAGCAGAGGCGAGGTCTCGGGCTCCACCGCCACCACCAGGGTTCCGGGCTTCTTCTCGGCCAGCACTTCACCGACGCCGGTCACGGTGCCGCCGGTGCCCACGCCCGCCACGAAGGCGTCCAGCTCAGGCACCTGCTCCAGCACCTCCAGGGCCGTGGTGCGGCGGTGCACGGCAGGGTTGGCGGGGTTGTCGAACTGGCGCACCAGGAAGTAGGAGGGATCACCGGCCGCGAGCTCCTCGGCCTTGTCCACAGCGGCCTTCATGCCGCCGGAACCCGGCGTCAGCAGCAGCTCGGCGCCATAGGCCTTCAGCAGGGCGCGGCGCTCCTGGGTCATGGTGTCCGGCATCACCAGCGTGATCTTGTAGCCCTTGGCCGCCGCCACGAAGGCCAGGCCGATGCCAGTGTTGCCGCTGGTGGCCTCCAGCAGGGTCATGCCGGGCTTCAGCGCGCCGCGGGCCTCGGCATCCTGGATCATGCTCAGGGCGATGCGGTCCTTCACGCTGCCGCCGGGGTTGGCGCTCTCGAGCTTCACGTAGATCTTGGCCGAGCCCTTGGGCACCACGCGGTTCAGACGCACCACGGGGGTGTAGCCCACCAGGTCGTAGGCGTGCTCGACGCGGTTGGGGCGTTCGGTGGGACGGCTCGGCTGGCTCATGAGGGCTCCTCTGGTCTCGGGCTCGGCCCGGAACCTGAAGTATGCAAAGGTTTTTTATATTGTCAAGTTTGTTAATTAATTTTATTATGTATTTCGAAGGACCGCTAGACTGTCCGGGGAGGCCGCATGTTGAAGGGTTCAGCCAAGGGGCGCTACGGGCTGCTGCTCATGGTGGAGCTGGCCCTCCACGCGGGCCGGGGCCCCATGTTGGTGGCGGACATCGCCGAGCGCCAGGCCCTCCCCGTCAAGTTCCTCCGGGTGCTGCTGGGCAACCTCAAGGCCGCCGGCCTGGTCAAGGTGCAACGCGGCCCCAACGGCGGGTGCGAGCTGGCGCGGCACCCCAGCCACATCACGGCCCTGGACGTGCTGGAGGCCCTCGAAGGCCGCTTCGTGGCCGGCAGCCTGCCCGCGGACGCCACCTACGGCGCCCGCGCCATCCGCGAGCTCTGGAGCCGCAGCACCGAGGCCGCCCGCGCGGTCCTGCGGGGCACCACCCTCGCCGACCTCGCCTTCCGGCACCAGGCGCTGGAGGTGGACAGCCAGGGGTACTCGATCTGACCTGCGCGGAATCCGCGGCTGCGGATTCCGCGCAGGCCCTGCGGGCATCAGAGATTCAAGGCCAGGATCGTCCCCTCGGCCGCCGCATGCCCCTTCTCCTTCACCTCGCCGCCCCGGTAGAGGGTCCAGCCCGGCAGTCCGCGGGGGATGGTCTTCGTCATGGCCCACTGCTGGACGCGGCTGTTGGCCAGCACGACCACCAGCATGCGCCTGGGGTTCCAGGGGTTGGGGAAGGCCGCCAGGAGGCCGTCGTCGGGGCGGCCGTAGGTGCGGCCCTGCCAGCGGAACCAGCCGGAACCGGCCTCGAAGGGCAGCCTGCCCTCGGCCTGGAGGCGGGCCACCACGCCGTTGTCGGCGGGACCGCCGAAGAGCACCAGGTCGCTGGCCGCCAGGTCGGCCTCGCTGACCTCCGCATCGGGTTTCAGGGGCAGCAGCACTTCGGTCATGTTGTCGGCCAGGGCCTCACGGTAGCTCAGCGCCAGCGTGCGCTGGGCCTCCACCTCGCGGGCCGTGCCGAAGACCAGCAGCGCGCGGCTCCAGTCGTCCAGCAGATTGCCCGGCACCCAGAAGTTCGCGCGCGGCATGGGGAGGTCATTCCCCGCGTTGAAGACCAGGCGCGTGGGCCTGGCCTCGCTGCGGAAGCTGAAGGCGGCCCGGGCGCCCTTCACCTCCAGGCGCTCCAGACGGGCGCCCTTCTCCGTCTCCAGGCTGGCGAAGGCCACGAAGGGATAGGTGAAGCCGGACTGCTCGACCTCGACTTTCACGTCATAGGCACCGTCCGCCTTCTCCGCGCGGGCCCGGACCTTCGGCGCAGGCAGGTCGGCCCGCTCCAGCCAGGGCTTCAGGATCGGCGCCACGTCCTTCCCGGCGCCCTCGGACAGGGCCTTCAGGATGTCGGCGGTGGCGGCCGCCCTGCCCGCGTAGCGGCCCTGGACGGTTCCCATGGCCTTGGCGAAGGCCGCGTTGCCCAGGATCAGGCGCAGCTGGTGCAGGGCGAAGAGGCCCCGGATGCGGGGAATCTGGTAGGCGCCGTAGCGGTCGTACTCCGTGACCGTCGCCAGCGGTGCCTTGGCGCCCTCGGTGGCGCCCAGCCAGAGGTGGCGCGTGGCCAGGTCCGCCAACGCCGCGCTCTGAGTCTCGAAGGCCTTGGCAGGCGTGGCAGGCAGGTGCTTGAGCTGCTGCCAGTAGGCCGCCGACCCGCTGACAAACCAGTTGTCCGCATCCGACGCCGGCCTGACAGTCCCTGTCCAGAGCCCCTTCGCGTCATAGCTGAACGCCTCCTTCACGTTGCCCACATCCGGAACAGGCGAATCCTTCTGCCTCTTTTCCTTACTCCAGGCCGCGTGAGCGGCCTGGAGCCGGGCGGACACCCATATGGGGCTGAACGCCGTGTACCCATGGGTCAGGTGCGGCGTGGCGCCCGGCAGGTCCGCGATCCAGCGGCCGCCCACCAGCTTCTCGCGCTGGGTGGTCTTGCCCTGGTGGGCGATGAAGACGAGCTTCTCGGCCATTTCGGACGTGGTGAGCTTGGCGTCGCAGGCGTGGGGGCGGTTGATGGGGCTGCTGGCCATCAGCCGGGTGGAGGCGTCGATGTCGAAGCCGCCCTTGCCGTAGGCCTTGAAGGCGTCCTGGAAGGCGATGTCGCGGTTCCAGGTGTTGAAGGCCAGGTCCGCCGGCGCGTTCTCCGCGTTCCCCGTGTACTCGCCCCGGACCTCCAGGTCGCGGTTGTTGTTGTTGGCCCAGATGAAGTCGCGGTGGTTGCCCGGCGTGTCGGCGGACTTCCCCTTCGTGCCCGTGCGCCACATCCGTGCCTTCTCGGTGCCCAGCAGGAAGCAGGCGCCTTCATCGGTCTTGGTGTCGGCCATGGTCCAGTCATTGGTGTAGAGGCCGTTGTTCTGCTTGAAGAGGATGCCCGCCGCCTCGTCGATGCCACCCGCGTACTGGGCGGCTTTGCGGATGCGGTTGCTCTGGGGGGTGCCGTCGGGGTTGAAGGGGGTCTGGCCCACGGTGGTCTCGCCCATCACCAGGCCCGAGGCATTCAGGTACCAGTCGGTGCCGCTGTGGATGCCGCCCGCGAAGGTCTGCATCACAAGGCGGTGGCCCTTCTCGGGCACGATGTCCAGCATCACGTTCCACTCGGTGCCCGTGTAGCCGTTCCACATGAACATCTGGGTGAAGATGAAGCGGCCCGACTTGGTGGCGTCCTTGGTGGCCACGAAGGAGGAGCAGTGGTCGCCCTCGCCGCCCTTGGCCATCTCATCGTCGCCGGTCATGAAGGTGCGGCCCGAGAGCGGATTCGCGGCCCGGGCCAGGCCCTCCTGGAGCGAGCTCATGTCCACGGCGCTGTTCAGCGTCACGATGTCGAGCAGGTCCACGGGGCGGCCCCTGAACGCAGCGCCCGCCTTCGCGGCCCCGTCGGCGATCCCCTTCATCTCCTCCAGGAACTCCACGTCGTACTTGCGGAAGAAGAGGGCGTCAGCGGTCTGCCGCTGGTCGTTCCAGCCGCGCACGGGATCGGCCGCGTTCTTCAGGACGCCCAGCTTGGTGATGTAGCGGACGATCTCCTCGGCCATGAGCTCGCCGTGCTGGCGGCCCCGCGCGTAGGGCGCGCCCTCGATGTGCAGGAAGGTCCAGCCCCCCATCTCGTAGCGGAAGCCCTTGCCCGCCCAGCGCACGGTCTGCAGGGGGATGAAGGCGGTGACGTCCTCCACTTTTTCCAGCTTCACATGGCTGAAGGTCGCCGCGCCCGTGGCCTTGCCGTTGCGGCCCAGGTGCAGCTGCACCCGATCCGTGGGGGCCGTGGCCAGGAACAGGATCGAGACCTTGCGCTCCGAGTCGCCCGCCACGCTCTGGGAGGCGTTGGTGAAGGGGAAGCTCTCCATGGAGAGGCAGGCCCCCAGGGCCGTGGGGTAGCGGGCCAGGGCATCGGCCTTCACGCCCTCGGTGCAGATGGTGGCGCTGAGCCGGTACAGCTCGCCCACCTTCAGCATCACGGGGGCCGACACCAGCGTGGCTTCCGCCCCGGTGGCCGGCGCGGCGAGCCGCAATCCCTGGGCCTGGCCCGCTGAACCAGGCTTCAGGACGAACCCGGACACGGAGAGGTCGGCGGCGGTGGCGAGCACCGCCAGGGCCAGCAGCAGCCCGGCGCGAAGCGTTCGAAACATGGGGGAGCCTCCACCCCCCAGCATGCCAAACCTGCCTTCAAATTGCCTCGCTTTTCGAGGCAATTTGAAGCACCCGCTACGCTGGAACCATGACACTTCGCAAATGGACCTTCACCGTGGACTCCGGCGATGCCGAGCTGCGCCTGGACCAGCTCATCGCCCAGCACACCGACCTGTCCCGCCGGGCCGCCCGCGAGGCCCTGAAGCTGGGCGGGGTGCAGGTGGACCGCAAGCGCGTGAAGGTGGCCGGCCGGATGGTGAAGCCTGGCACGGAAATCCGGGTGGCCTACGATCCCGACCTGCCGCCCGTGCCGACGATGGCCATTCCCATCGTGTTCGAGGACGCCTGGCTCCTGGCCGTGGACAAGCCCGCTGGGATCGCCACCCAGGGCACCTGGGCCACGGACCGCCACGACCTGCTGGCCCTGCTGAGGACCCAGCGGCCAGACCTGAAGCTCTTCCTCCACCACCGCCTGGACCAGGGCACCTCGGGCCTGCTGGTGCTGGCCAAGGACGCCAGGGCCAACCCCGGCCTGGCGGCCGCCTTCGCGGGCCGCGATCTGGAGAAGCTCTACCTGGCGCGGATCTCGGGGCCCCTGGAGGCCTGCACGGTGGAGGCCCCCATCGGCCGCCTGCGGGGCGCCGATCCCGGCCGCTTCGGCTGCGAGGGCGACCTCATGGAGCCCAAGTCCGCCCGCACGGACTTCAGGCCCGCCACCGCAGAGGAGACCGCCGGCCTTGCGCCCGGCCACTACCTGGTCGCCCGCCTCCACACGGGCCGCACCCACCAGATCCGCGTCCACCTCGCCCACCTGGGGCGCCCCATCCTGGGCGACGCCCTCTACGGCGGGGCGCCCTCGGACCGCCTGTGGTTGCATGCCTGGCGGCTGGGCCTGAGGCATCCCGTGACGGGTGAGGATCTCCACTTGGAAGCGCCGCCCGCGAGGTTCCTGGCATAAGAAGAACGGCGGAGGTCGCCCCCCGCCGTTCCAATGTGAAGCCATTCCGCTTCAGGGCTTGTATTCGACCGTCTGCTGGGCCGAGTTGCCGTTGGCATCCATCAGCGAGATGGACCAGACGTAGGTGAGGCCCGAGGTCAGCGCCGGCTGAGAGGCCGAGCCGTCCACGTTGTAGACCAGGGAAAGCTGGGAGCTGGGCATGTCCCCGTTGGAGGGATAGCTCCAGATCTGGCCTGCATTCTGCTGCTGCATCCAGAAGCTGTAAGTATAGGGGAAGGACGGCGCTGGAGAGGGTGCCGACCAGGTGAACGTCGGTGTGGTTCCCGCAGCGGCGCCCGTGACTGGGGCGAGGTTGGTGGGGAAGGTATCCAGAACAGCAGACACGGTGACCGTGAGATTTTCCGAGGTGCCGTTGCCGTAGCCCACGATGACCGTGTAGGCATCGCCAACCACCGGGCGGAGGGACCCCAGGTTCGTCCAGTACCAGTACCCGCTGCTCGTGACGGGCTTCCCGACATCCAGCACGGCGGAACCAAGCTGGATGGCCACGTTGACGGGCAATTGGGTGTTCTGGTCCACGCTGAAGTTCAGGCCGTAAGTCTCGCCCGAGCCACCCGCGCCCGTGTACTTCTGGTGCGAGGTGGAAACCGTGGCGATCGCACCGGCGTTCGAAAGCGCCAGGCTCTGCCCGGAGAGATTGCCTGAGACCGTGATGAGGGACGAGATGTTGCTATTGGTGTTCGAGATGTCACCTGCGTCGATCAGGCCGTCGTTGTTCTGGTCGATGATCCCGAAGAAGAAGAAGGTGCCGTTCGGGACTCCCGGAATGCTGAATGCCTGGGGACTGACGGGATTGGCGATCCGCACCGCATAGGGGCGTCCCGCGGATTCGTCGAACACACCGACGTACAGGGGGCCTGTCGCCGTTCCGGGGAAGGTGACCGTCCCCGAGACTGTGCTGCCACCGGAACCCACCGCCGGCACGACCGGGCCGAAGGTGTTGGAGGCATTGCTGGTGGTCGCCCCTGCCTTCCCATACATTCGGAAGTAGTAGGAGGTCCCGTTGGTCAACGGCGCGGTGGTGAAGTAGATCGGGTTGTTGTCTCCCATGGCCGGAACCGTGGTGTTTCCAGTGATGGAGGCGAACGTATTGGAAGTGCTCCACTCGATGCGGTAGGAATCCGCCTTCTCGATGGACTGGGCGTCCACCAGGGGGCTCCAGCTGACGAAGGCCCCGCCATTCATGGGCGCGACGCCATTGAGGGTCGGGCCCGCGGTTCCAGTCAGGCTGACCGCGGCGGGGTCGGTCAGCGTGAGGCTGACGCCCGTCACGTTGCCGCTGGTGACTGTGACGTTGAGGGTGGTCCCCGTCGGGTTGGACGCGTTGGGGATCGTCTGTCCGACGGTGTCCATCCAGGCCCTCAGCGTGTAGGTGCCTGGGGAGGCGCCACGGATCGTGAAGGCGCCGGCGGCCGAGATGCTGACGCCGGGGTTGTTGTCGCCATAGCCGTTATCCAGCCGCAGGAAGATGCGCCCGGTCTTGCTGCCGGCATAGGCCACGGTGCCGGACACGTTATAGCCCACGGCTGCCTGGAACTGGACGTTGGTCACGTCGGCGCCCGAGACCGTCACCGAGGAGGTGGCCGGGAAGAACATGGCGCTGGCCCCGCTGAGGCTGGGGGTCACCGTATAGGCGCCGTCCGGGATGTTCGTCAGGGTGAAGTTGCCCGATCCATCCGTGATGGCGGTGGTGGCGCTGGGCGTGGTATTGATGCTCACGGTCACGCCGGCCACGCCGGACCCGCTGTTCACAAGGGTAACACGGCCGGAAACGGCATGGTTGAGGGTGACCGTCAGCGTGGCCGCGTTGCTGGTCACGCTGCCCTGGGAGTTGGTGACCACCACATCGTAGCTACCGGCATTGCCGGCGCCCACGCTGTTGATGGTGTAGCTGGAGGAAGTGGCTCCGCCGATGGGAGTCCCGTTGAACTGCCACTGGTAGGTGGGAGCGGGATTGCCGTTGGCGACCACCGAGAACGTGACGTTCGAACCCTGGCCCACGGTCTGGCTGGCGGGCTGGGTCGTGATCACGGGCTTGTACAGGACATCGAGGGCCGCGGCGGAGCTGGTGATGCTCCCCTGGCTGTTGGTCACCACCACGGTGTAGCTGCCCGCATCCGTGGAGACCACGGCGGGAATGGTGTAGCTGGATCCGGTGGCGCCGGCGATGCTCGCGCCATTTTTCTTCCACTGGAAGGTGGGCGACGGTGTTCCGGTGGCCACCACGCTGAATGTCACGGAGGCCCCGGCCGCCACGGTCTGGCTCGTCGGCTGGGTGGTGATGGTCGGAGCGACGGGCGCGGGGGCGACCGCCAGGGTGGCGATAGTGCTCGTCACGCTGCCCAGGCTGTTGCTCACCACCACATCAAAGGTGCTGCCATCGTCTCCGATGGCCGTGACCGGCGTGGTGTAGCTGGCGCTGGTGGCGCCGGCGATGGCCACGCCACCCTTCCGCCACTGGTAGGTGGGGGCGGGATTGCCCGTCGCGGTGACGGAGAAGGTGGCCGTCTGGCCCACCACCACGCTCTGATTCGCGGGCTGGGCGGTGATGACTGGCGGCGCGTTGACCGTGAGGGCCGCGGCGCTGGAGGTGATGCTGGCCGCGGGGTTGGTGACCACCACGGTGTAGGCGCCCGCGTCAGCCAGGGTCACGCTGGCGATGGTGAAGGTGGAGCTGGTGGCGCCGGCGATGTTCACACCGCTCTTCTGCCACTGGTAGGTGGGCGCCGGCGTGCCGGTGGCCACCACGGTGAAGCTGACGGACGCGCCGGCCGTCACGGTGGTACCCACCGGCTGGGTGGTAATGGCCGGAGGCACCTGGACGGTGAGGACCGCCCCATTGCTGGTGGCGGAACCGAGGCTGTTCGTGGCCACACAGGTGTAGGTCGCGGCGTCCGCCAGCGAGGTGGTGGCGATGGTGTAGGTGGCGCTGGTGGCCCCGGCGATGGCTGCGCCGCCCTTCTGCCACTGGTAGGTGGGAGCCGGGAAGCCGCTGGCCGCCGCCGTGAATGTGACGGAAGCGGGGGCGACCACAGTCTGGCTGGCGGGCTGGGTCGTGAAGACGGGCGCCTGGTTCACGACCAGCACGGCAGCAGAGCTGGTGGCCGATCCCAGCGAGTTGGTGGCGACGACGGTGTAGCTTCCGGCGTCCGCCAGGGTGGCGCTGGCGATGGTGAGCGTGGCCGCGGTCTGTCCCGTGAGGAGGGTCGCCCCCTTGAACCACTGGAAGGTGGGCGCGGGGTTGCCCGTGGCGGCGGCCGTGAAGGTCACGGCGGCGCCGGCGGTCACGGTGGTGGACCCCACCGGCTGGGTGGTGAACACCGGAGGAGCCTGGACCGTGAGAACGGCCGCGTTGCTGGTGGCCGTGCCCTGGGCGTTGGTCACCGAGACGGTGAAGCTGGAGCCATTGTCGGCCAGGGTGGTGGCAGCCGTCGTATAGCTGGCGGAGGTAGCGCCGGAAATGGCGGTCCCGCCCTTCTTCCACTGATAGGTGAGTGGCGCAGTGCCTGTGGCCGCCACACTGAAGGAGGCCGTCGCTCCAGCGGTGACGGTGACGTTGACCGGCTGGGTCGTGATGGTCGGCGGCGCGGGGTTCACCGTCAGGGTCGCGGCGTTGCTGGTAACGGATCCGGCGGCGTTGCTCACCGTCACGGTAAAGCTGGAGCCGCTGTCGGCGAGCACGGTGGCGGAGGTCGTGTAGCTGGCGGCAGTGGCGCCGGAGATAGCGGTCCCGCCCTTCTTCCATTGGTACGTGAGCGGGGCTGATCCGTTGGCGGTCACTGAGAAAGTGGCCGTGGCTCCTTCAAGCACGCTCTGATTGGCAGGCTGCGTGCCGATGGTCGGGGGAATCAGTGGTGCCGGAGTGCTTCCTCCTCCACCGCCGCCGCAGGCGAGGAAAACTGACAGTGAAAGGACCGCAGTGAGCGAAAAAAGGACGCTCACCGCACGTTTCAGGGACCTCATGGGAACCTCCAGAAAACAATCGAACTGAACCGTACAGACCAGAAAAGGAACGCCGGGCAATGAATCTGGATGAGAAGGTTTGAAAAGGGGGACATTCGAGATATAGACCTTTCGGTGGTCTTGATCCAGAACATAATTTTTGAAAACTTGATGTTATTGAGAAAAAGACGATGTTTCATTTACAATAAGCGGAACACCCCGTGAAATATTAACGATACGCAGGTCTTTTAACATAACGGCCTCGTCCTGTAACATTTTGAAATTTGGACCCGAGTCGGACATGCCCGCTTGCCGAACCCTGCCCGTCCTCTTCAACTCCGCCTCGGGAACCTCCCCCAAGGACCCGGACGCCCTGCTGCGGCCGCTGCCGCAGCACCTCCGGGACCGGGTCGAGCCCCTGCCCTTCGGCCCGCCCTGGGACTTCGAGCCCGCCATCGAGCAGGCCCGCCGCGCGGAGGGCCCCCTGCTGGTGTGGGGCGGGGACGGGACCCTCCACCACGCCGCCAGGGCGCTGGTCGAGCGGGGCTGCCCGGTTCCCCTGGGGGCGATCCCCGGCGGCAGCGGCAACGGGCTGGTGCGGGGTCTGCGCACGCCCCTGGGGGCGTCGGGCGCCCTGCAGCGCCTGCTGGAGGGCCGGGAACTGCGGCTGGATCTGCCGCGCCTGGACGGCGAGCCCTTCCTGAATGTCTGCGGCACGGGCTTCGAGGCCGCCGTGGCCCACCGCTTCGCCAGCCTCCCGGGCCGCGGCTTCGCCGCCTATGCCCGGGCCAGCCTGGAGCTATGGCGCGCCTGGAAGCCCGCGGCCCTGGCCTGGGAGGCGGAAGAGGCGCCCATGCCCTCCACGGACGGCCGCATCGAGCGCATCCGCGCGGCCTTCCATCCCGGAGCCCCCACCCTGCCGGACTCCGCCTGGAGCCTCTGCTTCGCGAACCTCCCGACCTACGGCAGCGGGCTCTGGATCGCCCCCGGGGCCGATCCCACCGACGGCTGCCTCCAGTGGGCCACCCTGGCCCGGCCATCCTGGCTCACCCTGCTCACGGAGGCACCGAGGCTCTTCCAGGAGGGCGGCCACACGGCCCTCCGCCACGAAGGGCGCATCCGCCACGCCACCCTGCGCCTGGAGCGCCCCCTGCCCTGGCACCTGGACGGCGAGCCCGCCCCCGGACGCGACCGCGCGGAACTCACCGTCGAACCCCGGGCTTTCCGCATGTGGGTGACCGGAGGGTGTCCCTGGTCCTGATGCTGTCCGGGGGTTCCGCGCTGCGCGCACACCCCCGGAGCCCCCGCGCCCTCGTCCGGCGAAGCCGGCCGAGGGCGGCCTAACCCTTCCATGCTCGGAAACGGCCTAGCGTGGATAAACGGCAGGCCCGGTCAGGCTGGGCCCGCGGAACTCGGCGCTGACGCTGGGGCTGGCGCCCCAGAGGCCCGCCACCATCTTCACGCCGCTGAGGTCCACCTTGGCAGGATCCCAGTCGCGGCGGACCACCAGGCGGTAGGGGTTGCGGGCATCCGACCACCAGGCGGGATCGTCCACGATGACGTAGACGGCCGTGGCCTCCTTGCCGGGGTTCTTGTAGGTCACCATGACGGGCTGGTGCGCGATGGCGGCCTGCAGCATGCCCGGCCCGGGCCGGCCCCACTTGTCCACGAGCATGAGGCGGAACCAGCCCAGGTTCGAGTGCTGGACCTCGACCTGCACCGTGCCTCCGGCCGGCACGGACACGCCGTAGGCGCGCCAGCCGGCGGGCAGCATGACGTAGTCGCTGATCTCATCCACGCCCAGGCCGATGGGGGTGACGGGGACAAACCCCCTGCGGGAGAGCCACTGGATCTCGGCCATGATGTCGCGGTCGCGCCAGTAGCGCCCGGTCGGGAAGACCTCGCACCGGTTCCAGGCCGGCGGCACCACCACCCGCGTGCCCGGATACAGGTTCACGCTGGTCACCCGGGGGGCCAGGTCCGTGGGCCGGGGATCTGTTTCGCGCATGCGGGGCCCGGGGTGGCCTCCCATCCGGCCCGCCCGTTCGGCGGACACCGGCCCCGACATCTCCCGGGGGGTGTCGGCGCGGGAGGCGCCGGGGGAGGGCCGATCGACCGAGGGCCGTACGGGCTGTGGCATGTCGCGACGGCCCCGCTCCTGCTGTGGCGATGCGCCACAGACGGCCGAGGCCAGGAAAAGACCCGAAAAGACGGCTGCCATGCGGAGTTGCGTACCAGGGAACCTCATCGCACACCTCCTTGGTTCCGGCGGAACCCCATCTAGGATGCCAGAGCCATGCCAGGAGCTGGGGTATCCTGGCAATTCCTAAGGATGGGGGCCTCAAGGTGTTCGGCAAGATCCAGCACATCCATTTCGTGGGTATCGGCGGCATCGGGATGTCCGGCATCGCGGAGGTGCTCGCCAACCTGGGCCACCGGGTGTCGGGTTCGGACCTGCGGGAGAGCGCCGTCACCCAGCGCCTCCGCGGCCTGGGCATCGAAGTGCACATCGGCCACCGGGCCGAGGCCATCGAAGGCGCCCAGGTCGTGGTGATCTCCTCGGCCGTGAAGGGCGACAACCCCGAGGTGGTGGCCGCCCACGCCCGCAAGGTGCCCGTCATCCCCCGGGGCGAGATGCTGGCGGAACTCATGCGCATGAAGTACGGCGTGGCCGTGGCCGGCTCCCACGGGAAGACCACCACCACCAGCATGGTGGCCCAGGTGCTCAGCCATGGCAGCCTCGACCCCACGATTGTCATCGGGGGCAAGCTGGGCACCATCGGCAGCAACGCCAAGCTGGGCAAGGGCCCCGTCCTGGTGGCTGAGGCCGACGAGAGCGACGGCAGCTTCCTCATGCTGAACCCCACCCTGGCCACCATCACCAACATCGACCGGGAGCACCTGGACCACTACCGGGACCTGGAGGAGATCCAGGAGGCCTTCGTGGCCTTCGCCAACAAGGTGCCCTTCTACGGCTGCGTGTTCCTGTGCATGGACGATCCCAGCGCCGCGGCCGTGCGCCCGCGCCTGAAGCGGCGGGTGTGCACCTATGGCACCCACCCCCAGGTGGACATCCGGGCCCGGGAGATCCGCCAGGAGGGCTTCCACACCCACTTCAAGGTCAGCGCCAACGGCGACGACCTGGGTGCCTTCAGCCTGGGCGTTCCGGGCCACCACATGGTGCTGAACGCCCTGGCGGCCATCGGCATCGCGCTGGAGCTCGAGGTGGACCGCGAGACCATCCGCACCAGCCTGGCCGACTTCACGGGTGCCGACCGGCGCTTCCAGCTCAGGGGCGAAAAGGACGGCGTGCTGGTGGTGGACGACTACGGACACCATCCCACGGAGATCGCGGCCACCCTGGCCGCGGCCCGCGCGGGCTTCCCCGACCGCCGCATCGTGGCCGCCTTCCAGCCCCACCGCTACACCCGCACCAAGGCCCTGCTGGACGAGTTCGGCACGGCCTTCTTCGAGGCGGATTCCGTGGTGGTCACGGACATCTACCCCGCCGGGGAACCGCCCATCCAGGGTGTGGACGGCGCCGCCGTGGTGGAGGCCCTGCGCGCCCACGGCCAGAAGGAGGTCCATCTGGCCGGCCGTGTGGAGGACCTGCCCGACGTCTTGAAGCGCCTCACCCGGAGCGGGGACCTGCTCATCACCTTCGGTGCGGGCTCGATCACCCAGGCTGGGCCCGCGTTCCTGGGACTGGCCTGAGCACCTCATGCAGCGCGCGCTCATTCCCGCCCTCCTCGCCCCGGCCATCGCCCCCGCCGTGGCCCTGGCGGGCCTGCCCCCCGGCCTGCTGCCCGCCGCCGACCACCGCCCCGAGGTGCCCCGGCCGGACATCGGCGCGCGCTACACGGCCCACCACGATCTGCTGGCCTACGTCCGCGCCCTGGCCGCCGCCGCGCCGGACCGCGTGAAGCTCCTCACCCTGAATGTCACCGAGGAGGGGCGGGAGCAGCCCTTCCTGATCATCAGCTCGCCGGAGAACCTGAAGCGCCTGGGTGACCTGCAGGCCCTCAACGCGAAGCTGGCGGACCCCCGGACCTGCGGCGAGGACGAGGCCCGGCGCATCGTGGAGACGAATCCCGCCTTCGTCTGGCTGGGCTACTCGGTCCACGGCTCCGAGGCCTCGGGCGCCGAGGCGGCTCTGGCCGTGGCCTACCACTTCGCCTCCGCCCGCAGCCCCGAGGTGCTGAGGCAGCTGGACCGCGTGGTGCTGCTCCTGGACCTCACGCAGAACCCGGACGGTCTGGCCCGGCACCGGCAGGCCGTGGCGGAGGCCACGACCCCCTTCAGCACCAGCGACCCCGCGGACGCGCAGAACACCCTGCGCTGGCCCGGGGGCCGCTTCAACCACCGCCTCTTCGACCTGAACCGCGACTGGGCCTGGCAGACCCAGGGCGAGTCGCAGGCCAAGGCGGCCGCCTTCCTGCGCTGGAATCCCCAGGTGCTGGCGGACCACCACGAGATGTGGCCCGAGGCCACCTACTACTTCCCGCCCACCATGCAGCCCATCCACGAGGCGCTGCCCCCGACCTTCTCGGGCCGCTGGCAGGTCGCCTTCGGAAAGAGCGTGGCCCGGGCCTTCGATGCCCAGGGCTGGGCCTACTTCAGCCGCGACGTGTTCGACCTCTTCTACCCGGGCTACGGCGACTCCTGGCCCACCTTCCAGGGCGCCGTGGGCATGACCTTCGAGGTGGCCGGCCAGGGCGGGCCTGCCTACCGGCGCCTGGACGGCGAAATCCTCACTCTGGAGGGCCGCATCCGGCGCCACGTGGCCGCCAGCCTCGCCACCGTGGCCACGGCCGCGGCGGAGCGCCGGGCCCTGCTCTGGGACTTCCAGCGGGCCCGCCGGGAGCGCGTGGCCCTGGGCGACCGCGCCGGGGCGTTCCTCCTGGCGGAGGGCGAGGACCCCGGCCGCGCCCGGGCCCTGGCGGACCTGCTGGGGCGCAATGGCATCGAGGTGCTGCGCACCACGGCGGCACTGGGAACCGCCGGGCTGGAACCCATCGGCCTCGCGAAGGCCCCGGGCCTGCCGGCGGGCAGCTACCTGGTGGCCCTGGATCAGCCCCGGGGCGCCCTGGCCCAGGCCCTGCTCGAGGGCGAGGCCCGCATGGGGCCCAAGCCCACCTACGACACCACCGCCTGGAGCCTCCCCCTGGCCTTCCACGTGCCTGCCTGGCGCGCGAAGACGCGGCCCCGGGTCGCCACCACGGCCCCTCTCACCCTGGCTGAAGAGGGCGCGATCCCCGCGGCCGGCTGGGGCTACCTCATCCCGGGGGGGCACGAGGGCGTCGAACGCACCCTGGCCGCCCTTCTCCAGGATGGGTTCAAGGCCCTGGCCCTGGCGGAGGCCGCCACCTTCAAAGGCCAGCGCTTCGCGCCAGGCACGCTGGTCCTGCCCAGGATCCGGAACCTGGAGTCCCTCCAGGGCCGCCTCCAGGTGCTCGCCCGGGAGAACCACCACCCCGTGGTGGCCGTGGACACGGCCCAGATGGACGCCGGACCGGACCTGGGCTCCAACCGCGCCCTGATCCTCCGCTCCCCCCACATCGCCGTGCTCATGGACCGCCCCGCCAACCCCACGGCCTTCGGCGCCCTGGCCCACACCCTCACGGAGGCCGGCCTGCCCTTCGTGCAGCTGCGCGCCGAGCGGCTCGGCGCCACGTCCCTGGCCCGCTTCACGCACGTCATCGTGGTGGATGATGGCGCCCAGGGGAAAGCCTGGCAGCAGGCCCTCGGCGAAGGCGGCGCGGCGAAGCTCAAGGCCTGGGTCACCGAAGGCGGCAGCCTCCTGGCCTTCCAGGGCGGCGCGGCCTACGCCTCCCGGGCGGGCCTCACGCCCACGGGCTACCACCTGCTGGCCAAGGCCGCCGAGGAGGCCCGGCTCAAGGAGAAGGATCCCAAGCGCGAGGCGCCCAAGGCCGATCCCGCCGAGCTGGTGCGCCCCTGGGACAAGCGGGAGGAACAGGCCCTGGAGGAGAGCATCCCAGGCGCCTTCCTGAAGGTCCAGGTGGACGGCAGCCATCCCCTGGCCTGGGGCCTCCATGCCGAGGCCGGCGCCGCGGTGCTGGACGCCAGCGACCCCATCCTGGAACTGAGCGCTGGCGGCGAGAATCCCCTCCACTACGGCAAGGAGGAGCTGAAGGTCTCGGGCCTGGTGCCGAAGGCCATGGAGGCCAAGGTCCAGCAGACGGCCTACGCCCTGCGCGAGAAGCTGGGCCGGGGGGCCGTGATCCTGGTGGCTGGCGATCCCGTCTTCCGCGGCCAGGAGCCCTTCACGCGCCGCCTGCTGTTCAACGCCATCTTCTTCGGGGCCTACCGGCCCGCTCCGGAATGAGGAAGCCCGAATGACGACGCCCCGAGGCCTCCGCTTCACCCTCGCCATCACCGGCGCCTCCGGCTCGGCCTTCGGCGTGGCGGTGCTGCGTCGCCTGGCCGCCAGCCCCGCGGTGGAGGAGGTCGCCCTCCTGCTCTCACCCACGGGGAAGCGCTGCCTGCTGGACGAGACGGGCCTCACCCCCAAGGATCTGGCGGCCCTGCCCAAGGTCGGCCTCCGGGACGAGCGCGACCTGGGTGCCGACATCTCCTCCGGCTCCCACCGCCACGACGGGATGGCCATCGTGCCCTGCAGCGCCGGGGCCCTGGGCCGCATCGCCTCCGGCGTGAGCGAGTCCCTGGTGAGCCGCGCGGCGGACGTCTGCCTCAAGGAGCGGCGCCCGCTGGTGCTCTGCCTGCGCGAGACCCCCCTCAACCGCATCCACCTGGAGAACATGCTGCGCCTCCACGACGCCGGCGCCGTGGTGATGCCCCTCATGCCCAGCTTCTACACCGCCCCGAAGGCCCTCGACGACCTCTACGACACCTTCGCCACGCGGGTGCTGGACCAGCTGGGGCTGCGGGAGGCGGATCCGCGGCGGTGGCGGGAGTAGGGTTTCAGGCTGGAGTCCGGAGACTGGAGTCGTCCTTCAGCCCGCGCTCTCCATCAGCGCGGCCTCGGCGCGCTGGGCGCGGCGGGTGGTCCAGAAGGCCCAGAGGGCTCCGAGCGCACCGGTGGCGGCGCCCACGAGAGCCAGCAGGGCCATGCTTCCGGCTGAGAAGAAGCCCAGACGCGCCAGGTCCACCAGCAGGGGCGAGAGGCCGCCCATGCCCCGGGAGACGGGCAGCCACAGGCCGAAGAGGCCCAGCAGGGCCAGGAAGCTGCCGCCCAGGCCCAGGGCGGCGCCCTCGATCACCAGCGGCGTGCGGATGAAGCTCTCGGAGGCCCCCACCAGGCGCATGATGCTGATCTCCTCCTCGCGGGCCAGGATGCTCATGCGGATGACGTTGCCCGTGGCGAAGCCGGCGGCGATGAGGAGCACAGCGCCCAGGCTGGCCAGGGCGGAACGCAGCATGCGGGCCATGTGCTGGAGCTGCTCCAGCCGCTCCTGATCCGCCAGCACGTCGCCCACGCCGGGCAGGTTCCGCAGGCTCGCGGCCACCTCCACGGCCTTGGCGCCCTCGGCCAGATCCTCCCGGAGGCTCAGCTCCAGGCTCTCGGGCAGGGCATCCTGGCCGGCGCTCTCCAGCAGCAGGCCCGCCTCCCGGGTGGCGGACTGGAAGCGCTGGCGGTTCTCGGCCGCGGTCACCCGGCGCACCTCGCGGAAGCGGGGATCCCGGCGGAGCCGGGCCTCGGCCTCGTCGAGGCTCTTCCCGTCGGCGGCGTAGACCACCACCTTGGCCATGTCCTCCACGCGCCCCACGAACCGGTCCAGGCTTTCCACCAGCATCAGTCCGCCGCCCGCCAGGAGGAGGCCCGAGGCCAGGGTGAGCACGGCCAGCAGGTACTGGCCCCGGTGGCGGAAGAGGTCCCGCAGCACGTCCTGGAGCAGCACTCCCAGCAGGCGGAGCGCGGTCACGAAGCGTTCCCGTCCACGGCCACGCCCTTGAACAGCGAGGTGGCCGGCGAGGCCGTGAGGGTCCTGGCCGCCGTGCCGCCCATGGGCGACTTCCAGAGGAAGATCGTGCCGTAGGCCGTGTCGCCGTTCCCCCGCAGGCCCACCAGCCAGTCCTTGGTGCCGGCATGGGCGATGACGCGGAGGTCCGCCTGGTCCGTGGCGCTGCCCAGGGTGGAGCTCGGCGCCTGGTCGTAGGCCTGGCCGAACATGCCGGTGGTGAAGACCAGGACCGGCGCCGTGGTGGCCCCGGCATCGGTGTTGTGGCGGGCCACGAAGAGGTAGCCGTTGCCCGTGTCCAGGGCGAGGGACCCGTACTTCCCCAGGAGGGTCGCGGGTCCGATGAGGGTGTTGGCGGCGGGGAAGCCCGTGGAGGTCCCCCGGCGGAGGCGGGGCCCGGTGTAGGTCGTCACCGTCCCCACGGTGTCGCCGGACAGCATGAAGGCGTAGACCGCCCCGGCGGAGGCCGCGACGCCCGTCCCGCCGGTATCCCCGCTGGCGGAGAGCGCCTGGAGGGTGATGGAGGCGCTCTGGGGCTGGCTGCTGGCGTTGGCCACCACCCAGATCTGGGTGCCGCTGCTGCTGTTCTCGGTGATGTAGAGGGTGTCGCTCTGGATGTCCAGGCTGGCCTGCCCGAAGGTGGAACCGGAAAGGCGGCCCGTGCTGGACAGGCTGAAGGAGACGACGTCCGAGCTGGCGAGGGCCCCGTTCTGCGAGCGGATGTTGCTCACGCGGACGATGTTCCCGGCGTCGGAGACCAGGTAGAGGTAGCCGTTCTGCCGGTCGAAGCAGAGTCCACCCCAGGCCAGGCTGGCGATCTTGCTCCCGAAGACGGACGAGGTGATCGTCTTGCTGGGGGCCGCGGAGCCGCTGGCGTTGTCGTACAGGGTGCTCAGGTCGCTCCAGACGAAGATCGAGCTGGAGGTGCTGTCATAGGCATAGAGGGCCACGCCGGTGGTGCCTCCGGAGAAGCCGCCATCGGCCTCCTTGCAGCCCACCGCGAGGAGCAGGACCGAGGCGAGGACGCCCGTGAGAATTCGCTGGAGCATGGGGATACCGCCTACTTGGTGGCGAACAGCGACTTGAGGTGGGTGTTCAGGGTGCGCACCATGTCGGCGTCGCAGCCCGCGTCCACCGCCCCGCGGCTGATGGCCAGGGCCAGGTTCTTCACCGCCTCGGGACCGTCGCCGGAGATGATCTGCTGGGTGGCCTTGGCCTGGAGCCGGTTCACCATCTCGTGCTGGGCCTCGGGCAGGACCATCTTGGCCGCCTGGGCGATGCGCTGGGTGAAGTTCATGAGCTTCACCATGCGCTGGGGGTCATCCATGGGAGCGGGCTTGGCCTGCGCATGCGGGGCTCCGGCCACGCCGCCGCCCACCGCCTCCGGCAGGGCCTCGTGAACCTCTGGAAATCCGCCGGGCACCGCCGGAGGAGGGACCGCGGCGGGGACCGGGATCTCCACCTGGACCTGCGGCGCGGCCTGCGCCACGGGTTCGGAGGGTCCCGGAGCATCGATCTTGGGGGGCTTGCCGGACCGGATGCCCTTCAGCACCACGTGGCCCGCCATCACCAGGCCATAGAGGTCCTTGGCGACGGTGAGCACGGGCTTCTGCACGGCCTCGGCCACTTCTGCCACGCTGTACCAGCCCGTGGACAGGGCGAGGATCCGGGCCTCCCGGGGGTTCACCCCATGCGGCGTCTCGCCGGGCAGCAGGGTGGAGGCGGGGTAGAGGTCCACGGAGGGGACCTTCTGGCTGATGACCCGCCACTCGTCCATGCGGCGTCCCAGCTCCATCAGGATGGACGCATTGGGCTTGGTGATCGTGGACGGCACATCGGGCACCAGTTCCTCGAACCGGTAGCTGCCATCGAGCCACAGGGCCACTTCCATGAGGGCCTCGAAGCCCTCGCCCGCGTGCGTGACGGCGTGGATGATCCGGCCATCCTTCAGATAGATGCGGGCGCGGGAGGCCTCCTGCTGCACGTGGAAGCACCCCGACTTCCCGCCCTGGCTCACGAGCTGGATGATGTCGGGCAGCGGCGCCTCACGCATGGAGCCTTGGATCACACCCTGGGACATGGGCTGTTCCTCTCGGAAAATGGAGGCCTATAGGAGATGTTCAACCTTACCACGGAGTGCGCACTTCCCCCCCGGGTCCACCTGCGCGATCCTGATGGGTCTATGAACACCCGCCCCGACTCCCCCTTCGCCTCCATCGAGGAAGCCATCGACACCATCCGGCAGGGCCGCATGGTCGTGGTGGTCGATGACGAGGACCGGGAGAACGAGGGCGACCTCACCCTGGCCGCCGAGCACGTCACGCCCGAGGCCATCGCCTTCATGGCCACCTACGGCCGCGGCCTCATCTGCGCGGCGCTGGAAGGCCCTGTGCTGGACCGGCTCCAGATCCCCCTCATGGTGCGTGACAACACCAGCCCCTTCGAGACGGCCTTCTGCATCTCCGTGGAGGCCCGCGAAGGCACCACCACCGGGATCAGCGCCCAGGACCGGTCCCGCACCATCCAGGCCCTCATCGCCCCGGACGCCAAGCCCCAGCACTTCGTGAAGCCGGGCCACGTCTTCCCCCTGCGGGCCCGCCCCGGCGGCGTGCTCACCCGCACGGGCCAGACCGAGGCCAGCGTGGACCTGGCGCGCCTGGCGGGCCTGAACCCCAGCGGCGTCATCTGCGAGATCATGAAGGACGACGGCACCATGGCCCGGGTGCCCGACCTCGTTCCCTTCTGCCGCCAGCACGGGCTGCCGCTGGTGACCGTGGCGGACCTGGTGGCCTACCGCCTCCGCCAGGAGCCCCTGGTCAAGCCCCTCGAAGTGCGGGCCATGGCCAGCACCTGGGGCGACCTCAAGGTGCACAGCTTCCAGAGCCTGCTGGACGGCGGCCGCCACCTGGCCTTTGTCCTCGGGGATCTGGCCGCTGGCGATCCGCCCCTGGTCCGGGTCCACGTGGAGACCCTGCCGGATGACCTGCACGGCTTCGAGTCGGGCCTCTTCCAGAAGGCCATGGCCGCCCTGGCCAAGGAGGGTCGCGGCGTGCTGGTCTACCTGCGCCGCCACGCCCGCACGCCCGGCGTCGCCGATGAGGGCCACGCCCAGCTCCAGGCCATGAACGACCGGGATTTCGGCGTGGGCGCCCAGATCCTGCGCCAGCTGGGCGTTGGAAAAATGCGCCTCCTCAGCCGCCACGAAACCAAGTACATTGGACTGCGGGGCTTCGGCCTCGACCTCTGTGCGCACGTGCCTCTGGAACCGTCCCTGGAACAGCCCCATACGGATCGGCAGTGATCGACGCCCTCTTCCTGACCCGCTCGCCCCTGTTCCGGAACCTGGACGAGGCGGAGCGCGCCCAGATCCTGATGATCGGCCAGGTGCGCCAGGTCTGCACCGGCGAGCTGATCTTCCGGGAGGGCGATGCGGGGGACGGGTTGTTCGTTGTGCTCAAGGGCTCGGTGCGCATCTCCAAGCGGAGCGCCACCGGCGAGGAGGCCCTGGCTGTGCTGGCGCCCCCGGCCTTCTTCGGGGAGATGGCCCTCATCGACCTCGCGGCCCGGGCGGCGGACGCCATCGCCAACGAGCCCTCCGAGCTGTTCTTCATCCCCCTCCAGGACCTCCGGGACCTGATCGAGGCCCAGCACAAGATCGCCCTCAAGCTCCTCTACGCCCTTTGCGAGGTGCTCGCCCAGCGACTGCGGGAGACCAACGACCGCTACATGGGCATCTTCACCATCGCCCAGTGGGGCGGCGCCAATCCCGGCGGCCCCATTCCTGTACCCTGAACTTGAAAGGAGTTCCCATGTCTGACCTCGTCGCCCACATCACCGACGCCGAATTCCCCCAGGCTGTCGCCCAGGGCGTCACCCTCGTGGATTTCTGGGCCCCCTGGTGCGGCCCCTGCAAGATGATCGCCCCCGTCCTGGACGAGCTGGCCGCCGAGATGAAGGGCCAGGCCAAGTTCGTGAAGATGAACGTGGACGAGAATCCCCAGGTGGCCGGCCAGTTCGGCATCATGAGCATCCCCACCCTCATCGTCTTCAAGGACGGCAAGCCCGTGAACAAGCTCATCGGCGGCCAGCCCAAGCCCCAGCTGAAGGCGTTCGTGGAGAGTGCGTTTTAAGGGGCTATCAGCTATCAGCTCTCAGCTATCAGTAGAAGCGCCGGGGCGACCCGGCGCTTTGCTTTTGGCTGAAAGCCGATAGCTGACGGCTGATAGCCAACAGCTATTTCCTCCTCAGCACCAGCCGCACCTGGTTCCCCTTCTCATTGAAGTGGACCTCGTCCATCACGAGGAGGATGAGGGGCAGGCCGCGGCCGCAGTGGGGGGCCAGCTCCGAATCGGGCTGCGGCGGGGCGAGCTGGGCGGCGTCGAAGCCCCGGCCCTCGTCGCTGATCTCCACCTCGAAGCGCTCGGTGTCCATGGCCAGGCGCACCTCGATCAGCCGCCCCGCGTACTCGGGATCCGCCATCCGCTGCGCGCGGAGGGTGGCATAGGGGTCCTCCACCGCGAAGAGGTCCCCCTTGAGCTGCGAGTCCAGGTCCAGGTTGCCGTGCTCCAGCGCGTTCACCAGGGCCTCGTGGATGGCCATGGCGATGACGTCGATGTTGCTGGAGGAGGCGAAGCCCATGGGCACCAGCCGGTCCGTGAGATGGTGCATGAGGCTCGGGATGTCCAGCTCATCGGACCGGAAGAGGAAGTGCCGTCGCTCGTTGACCAGGCCCCGCAAGCCGTCGTCCGCCTTGCGGAGCTCCCGGTGCAGGTCCACGAGGTGGAACACGCTCTGCACCAGGTCGCGCAGGGCGATGGGCTTCATGAAGAGGTTGGAGGCGCCGAACCGCATGGCCTGGATGGCGTAGTCCACGGAGGCCTGGCCCGTCATGAGCACCACCGGCAGGTGGGGGTGGCTGGCCTTCACCTTGTGGACCACGTCGAACCCGTCCATCCCCTCCATGTTGATGTCGCTGATGACCAGGTCGAATGCCGGGGCGTGGGCGTTCTGGAGCAGCTCCACGGCCTGGGCCGCGTCGGAGTAGGCATGGACTTCCATGCCGTAGTGGGCCAGGGCCGACTGGACCATCTCGAGCACGGCCGGGTCGTCATCGATGAGGAGGATGTGCGTCCCGCGGCGGATCATGGAGGCTCCGTGTCGTCAGGATACTAGGGCCGGACTGCCGGGAATGGGCAGATGGGGCGTCAGCAGGGCCAGGGTGCGCTCCAAGGTACCCCCCAGAGCTTCGGGCAGCGGAACGGGCCCCCTGGAGCGCCGCGGCGCGGCGGCCAGGGCCTCGCCCAGGACCGCGCCCAGTTCCGCTGGCGCCACCACCCGGAGCAGGCCCGCCTCCCGGAGGGGGGGAACCAGGTCATCGAAATTGGCGAAGCCGGGCCCCAGCAGGACCGGCACGCCGAGCCGCGCCGCTTCCAGCGGGTTGTGCCCGCCCTCCGCGGCCCAGCCCCCGGCCACCAGGGCCACGGTGCCCTCGCCGTAGGCGGCGGCGAGTTCCCCCAACGTATCCAGGAGCAGCACGTCGATCGGAGACCAGGCCGGGGCCTGCGGCCATCCGCCGGAGGCGCGCCGGAAGGAGAGGCCCCGGCCCGCCAGCAGCTCCGCCACGCCGTCGAAGCGCCGGGGTTGGCGCGGCGCCAGGATGAGGCGGAGGCCCGGGATCCGCGCCCGGGCGGTCCGCCAGGCCTCCAGCACCAAGTCCTCCTCGCCCGCCACCGTGTTGCCGGCCACCACCACAGGGAAGGCCGACCAGGCCTCGCGCAGGGCCGCCCAGCCCGCGTGCAGGGGCCTGGGCGGGGGCAGGTCCGCCTTGAGGTTGCCACCCAGCTGCACGTTCGGCGCCCCCAGCTGATGGAAGGCCTCGAGGCTGGCCTCATCCCGCGCAGCCACCAGGCTGAGGCGCGAGGCCGCCCGCCGCAGCCATGGGCCGCCCCGCTGGAGCGATTTCGCTGTGAGCCGGCCGTTCACCACGAGGCGCGGGATGCCGCGGACCTCCAGCTCCTGGAGCAGCCCGGGCCACAGCTCGGTCTCCAGGGCGATGAAGGCGCCGGGTGCGCTGCGGAGGAAGGGCTCCAGGCCCGCGGGATCGTCCAGGGGGAAGGCGCCGCCGCTGACGCAGCCCGTGCCCGCATCCCAGCCGGGCAGGCGCTTCGCCAGGAGTTCAAGCCCCGCGGGCGTGCCCGTGCTCAGGTGGACGCGATGGCCGGCCTCGCGGAGCCGTGCCACCAGGCCATCCGCCAGCAGCAGCTCGCCCACGCTCACGGCGTGCAGCCAGATCCACCGGCCCGCGGGCAGGTCCGGCGCCTCCGCCTCCAGGCGCAGCCGCCAGCCTCCCGGCAGGCCGCGGGAGCAGGCGCGGGCCACCGCCCCGACCAGGGAGACGGCCACGCGGTAGCTCAGATCCAGGGCATCCACGGCTCCACGCTCTCACATTTCGGCGCCGGACGGCATCATGGAAGGATGTCCGAACCCGCCCCCCTGGAAGTCCTCATCGTCACCGGCCCCCTGGGCGCCGGAAAGACCACCGCTGTGAACCGCCTGCTGAAGGCGGAGGTGGCGGCCGGGCGTCGCGTGGCGGTACTCATCAACGAGTTCGGCGCCGTGAGCGTGGACGGCACCCTGGTGGATGCCGAACGGCCCGAGCTGGCGGGCGTGGAGAACCTGGTGAACGGCTGCGTCTGCTGCAGCCTCCGCAACGATGTGGTCGCCACCCTCCAGGCCTGGTGCGACCAGCCGGACGGAACGCGGCCCCAGCGCGTCGTGCTGGAGACCACGGGCCTGGCCGACCCCACGGACCTGCTGGATCTGGAGGGGGAACCCGCCCTGGCCGGGCGCCTGCGCCTGGCAGGCCTCCTCACGGTGATCTCCAGCCTGGCGCCCGTGGATCACCTGAAGACCAGGCCCCTGCTCCACCGGCAGGCGGCCCTGGCCAGCCTCATCCACCTCAGCAAGGCGGATCTCGACCCCTCCGCCGCCGTGGCCTGGGAGGGCGAGCTGCGCGCGGCCTTCAAGCACATCCCCCTCGTCGCCACGCGCCACGGGAACGCTCCCGAGGGCAGCCCCGATCCCTGGCGTGGCGACCTGCGGCCGGCGCCGGAGGGTTGGGCGCCCACGGAGGGGCCCAGCTTCGCCGAGGCCCGGTCACTCACGCTGCACTGGGACCACCCCATCGATCCCGCGGCCCTGGAGGCCCTCCTGCTGGCCCAGCCCGAGGCGGGCGAGCTGCTGCGCGCCAAGGGCGTCTGCGCCTTCGCGGGCTGGGCGGCCCGCAACGATGGCAGCGACCGCTGGGCCTTCCAGCTGGCGGACGGGCGCCTGGAGATCTCGCCCCTGCCCCTCCTCGCCGATGGCACGGCCGCCGAATGCGCCGCCGTGGTCATCGGCACCGGTCTGGATGCCGCCCCGTGGAAGAAGGCCCTGCGCGGCCTCGAGCGGGCGCCGGCCGGCGCGCGGCGCAAGGCCTTTCTCTAGCTCGGACCCACCGATCGCCGGATCCGCGCCCAGCTTGGTATGATCAGCAGTTCGCCCGGTCCCCGGGATGCAAGGAGCAAGTGTGGATCAAGTGCTCGACCTCATGGCCAAGGAGCTGAAGCTCCCCCGCGCCGGCGTGGCCGCCATCGTCGCATTGCTGGAGGAGGGCAACACGGTGCCCTTCATCTCCCGCTACCGCAAGGAGGCGACGGGATCGCTCGACGAAGTGGCCATCCGCGCCGTCGAAGACCGCAACGCCTACTACAAGGACCTGCTGGACCGCCGGAAGACGGTGCTGAAGTCCATCGAGGAGCAGGGCAAGCTCACGCCCGAGCTGAAGGCCAAGATCGAAGGCACCTGGGTGAAGGCCGAGTTGGAAGACCTCTACCTGCCCTATAAGCCCAAGAAGCGCACCAAGGCCACGGTGGCCCGGGAGCGGGGCCTGGAGCCCCTGCTTGACTCGCTGCTGGCGGACGAGAGCGGCGCCGATCCCTTCCTCATCGCCGAGCCCTTCATCAAGGATGAAGAGGGCCTCCGTTCCCCCTCCGAGTGCATGGAGGGCGCAGGCCACATCCTGGCCGAGCGCCTGGCAGAGGACGCGGAGATCCGCGCCTGGCTGCGCCTGGAGTTCCACGAGCACGGCATCCTCAAGTCCGAGATCCGCGAGGAGCGCAAGGCCGACCAGGCTGCGCTCCGCTTCAAGCCCTACTTCGACTTCTCCGAGCCCATCCGCAAGATCCCCAGCCACCGCCTGCTGGCCCTCCGCCGCGGCGAGAAGGAGGAGATCCTCACCGTGAAGCTCCTGGTGGAGCGCGAGAACCTGGTGAGCCAGCTCGTCTCCAAGGTGCAGGTGAACCCCGGCAGCGGCTACCGCCGCTTCCTGAACGAGGTGGCCGGCGACGCCTTCGACCGGCTGCTGGCCCCCACCATCGAATCCGAAGTGCGCTACGAGGCCAAGAAGAAGGCCGACGGCGAGGCCATCAAGGTCTTCCAGACCAACCTGGACCACCTGCTGCTGGCGCCGCCCGCGGGCCAGCGCTGCACCCTGGGCGTGGACCCCGGCATCCGCACGGGCTGCAAGCTGGTGGTCATCAACCGCCTGGGCCAGCTCGTCCAGAACGAGGTCATCTACCCCCTGGAGCCCAAGCGCGACCTGGAGGGCAGCCGCGCCATCCTCGAGAAGCTCTGCACCGAGAACCCCGTGGAGGCCATCGCCGTGGGCAACGGCACCGGCGGCCGAGAGGTGGAGGCCTTCATCCGCGAGTGGCTGAAGGAAACGAACCGCACGGGCCTGATCTGCGTGAGCGTGAGCGAGGCGGGCGCCTCGGTGTACTCCGCCAGCGACATCGCCCGGGAGGAGTTCCCGGAGCACGACGTCACCGTGCGCGGCGCCGTGAGCATCGCCCGGCGCTTCCAGGATCCCCTGGCCGAGCTGGTCAAGGTGGACCCCAAGAGCATCGGCGTGGGCCAGTACCAGCACGACGTGAACCAGACCGCGCTGAAGAAGGGCCTCGATGATGTGGTCGAGAGCTGTGTGAACCGCGTGGGCGTGGACCTCAACAGCGCCTCCTACAAGCTGCTGGCCTACGTGGCCGGCATCGGCGAGGGACTGGCGAAGAACATCGTGGCCCACCGCTTTGAGCACGGCGCCTTCAAGCGCCGGGAGCAGCTCCTGGAGGTCGGCCGCTTCGGCGCCAAGGCCTTCCAGCAGGCCGCGGGCTTCCTCCGCATCCCCGGTGGCGAGGATCCCCTGGACGCCTCCGCCGTGCACCCGGAGAGCTACCCCGTCGTGCAGCGCATCTGCCAGCTGGCGGGCAAGACCGTCCCCGAGCTCATCGGCAACGATGCGGTGCTGGACGCGCTGGATCCCAAGCTGCTCGTCGACGAGAAGTTCGGCGTGGAGACCGTGAAGGACATCCTGGCCGAGCTGAAGAAGCCCGGCCGCGATCCCCGCCACAAGTTCGAGGCCGTGCAGTTCCGCGAGGGCGTCAACAAGCCCAGCGACCTGGAAGTGGGCATGGAGCTCCAGGGCATCGTCACGAACGTCACCGACTTCGGCGCCTTCGTGGATGTCGGCGTCCACCAGGACGGCCTGGTGCACCTCTCCGAGATCGCCCACCGCTACGTGAAGAACCCCGCGGACGCCCTCAGCGTGGGCCAGGCCGTGAAGGTGAAGGTGCTGGCCGTGGATCTCGAGGCCAAGCGCATCGCCCTCTCCATCAAGGCGCTGCTGGCCGCCCCCGAGGGCGCCGACCGGCCCCAGTTCCACCATCGCCATCCGCAACAGGGCCGTCCCCAGGGCCGCGCCCAGGGCCAGGCTCAGGGAGGCCCCCGCCCACCGCGGCCCCAGGGCGCCCCCCAGGCCGGGGGCCGGCCCCAGGGCCCCCGCCCGCCCCGGCCCGAGGGCCAGCGGCCGCCGCGCCCCGAAGGCCCACGTCCCCCCCGGCCCCAGGAGGCCCGGCCTCTGCGGCCTGAGCGTGAGGCCCGCCCAGCCCAGCCCAAGCGGGAACCCGCGGTGCCGGCCACGGGCGCCTCGCTCTCGGACCTGATGGCCAAGTTCAACAAGGGGCCCCGCTGATGCGCCTGGCCCTGCGCCTGCTGACCCCGGTGGCCCTGCTGCTCTCCCTGGCCTGCCAGCCCCGCGCCGCCGCGCCGGTCTACGGCCCCTGGGAGGAGGGTCTCACCCTGGCCTTCGAGGATCCCTCCCGGCCCCAGCCCCAGCGCTCGGCGGACCGGCTGCAGGTGCGCGTGGCGAGATCCTCCATGGCGCCCGGCGCGCCCCGCCTCGTGCAGCTGGACCTCACCAGCCTCAACAGCCACATGAGCCTGATGGTCCGCCACCAGGACGGCGGCATCGCCCTCCTGGGCGACGATGGCCGCGTCCTGGCCCAGACGCTTCCCGCGGGATTCCCCGCCACCATGGCCTGGGAGGAGCGCGGCACCCGCTACCGCGTGGTGGGCCGCGCCACCTGGGAGGGGGCTGCCCTCCTGCCGGCCACCTCGGACCCCGTCGGCCTGTGGGTGGAGGCGCAGCCGTCCCAGGGGCCGCGCCGGCGCACGCTCTACCTGCCCAACCTCGGGGAGGTGGAGTCCCAGGAGGAGCGCGGCGGCGCCTGGGTGACCGTGAACCGGCTCGTGGCCCGCGGATTCGTGGACCTGCCCGCCGCCCCCCTCGACCGACGCCCCTGATCGACCCTTCCTGGAGCCGCCATGGCCGCCGAGACGACCGACAAGCCTGAAGAGACCGAAGTGGTCCTGCCCCCGGGCGCCGCCAAGGGCACCGTGCGGGACAACCTCGAGGTGATCTGCTTTGCCATGGTCCTGATCCTGTTCTTCAAGACCTTCGTGGGCCAGCAGTTCAAGATCCCCTCGGCCTCCATGCGCAACACGCTGATGATCGGCGACCACCTGCTGGCCAACAAGTTCATCTTCGCCCAGCCCCAGTGGGCCTGGGAGGAGACGCTGTTCCCCATGCGGAGCGTGAAGCGGGGCGACATCATCGTCTTCCGCTACCCCATCGACCGTGACCAGGACTACGTGAAGCGCTGCGTGGCCCTGGCGGGCGACACGGTGGAGATGCGCGACAAGCGCCTGTACGTGAACGGCAAGCAGGTCACGGGCCCCTTCGAGTTCCAGTTCGGCCGTGGCTCCGAAGGCCCCACGCCCGGGCCCTGGCCTCCGAGCCGCTACGCCGGCGAGGCCGAGCATCCCGTGGGGCTGTGGCGCCAGGCGGATCCGGAAGTCCTCGCGCTCCATGACCACAACCAGATGCAGTCCATGAACAGCCTCATCCAGGAGGGGTTCAAGGACAACCTGGGCCCCGTCACCGTGCCGCCAGGCCACATCTTCGCCATGGGCGACAACCGCGACAACAGCATGGACAGCCGCTACTGGGGCTTCCTCCCCGCCGACCACCTGCGGGGCCGGCCCTTCATGGTCTGGTGGAGCTTCCGCGAGGGCGACACGGACAACGACAACGGCCGCGTGCCCGAAGGCCCCGGCGACGTGGCCGCCGACTTCATCGACGCCGCCCGCCACTTCTTCACCCGCACCCGCTGGGAGCGGACCGGGACCATCCCCGAATAGCCCTGTGAAGGCGCCTGTCCTCCTGATGCTCCTGGCGGCCCTGCCCCTCTCCGCCTGGGGGGACAAGGGGCATCGCCTCGTCTGCACCCTGGCCCTGGAGGGCCTGCCGCCGGGCCCCCGCGCCTGGTACGCGGGGCGCGAGGCGGAGGTGGAGGAGCACGCCTCGGATCCCGACCACTGGCGCCAGGACCGCAAGGAAGGGCCTCGCCACTACTTCGACATGGAGCCCTACGGGGGCCCCGGCCACCTGCCCCGCACCCTCGGGGAGGCCCGGGCCCGGATCGGCGGGGACTACTACCGCAAGGGCGTGGTGCCCTGGATCATCCAGGACCGCTGGCGGGATCTGGTGGAGGCCTTCCGCTCCGGCGACGGGGCCCGGGTGGCCCTGGCCACCTCGATCCTGAGCCACTACGTCGCCGACGCTCACGTGCCCCTGCACACCACCGAGAACCACGACGGCCAACTCACGGATCAGCGGGGGATCCACAGCCGCTGGGAAACGGGGCTGGTCGAGCGGTTCATCCGGCCCGGGGACCTCGAAGCCATGCCCGCCGAGGCCGACCCGGCCTTTCCGGATCACACCTGGGATTGGCTCCGGGCCTCCCATGCCCTGGTGCCTCGCCTCCTGGAGGACGACCGCAAAGCGGACCGTACCACCCCCCGGGGGAAAGGCGGAAAGCGGCGCACCCAGGCCTACTGGGCGATCTTCTGGGCCAAGCAGGGTCCCGTGGTGAAGCAGCAGTTGCAGCTCGCGGGGCGGCACCTCGGAGACGCGATCCTCAACGCGTGGATCGAGGCGGGCAAGCCCAGCCAAGTTGAATTCATGAAACCGTAGGCGGTTCCTTCACCGGTGATCCACCTGCTGGTTTGCCCAATCAGGGTGTGTTTTAGAATTCCCGCGAGCCGCGACGGCGGCCAGCCGCGTGATCCAGCAGATATCAGTTTGTCTCGTGTATCGCCGAAGGCGATACCGAGAAGGAAGCGCGCACAGGGCGATGCGGGATATCCTCCAACCGCGGTGGCGCAGCTGGGCGCGCGGCTGGGCACCGTCCCTCCGGGCTGAGGCGGCGGGGAGGCTCCACCTCCGCGAGCTTGCGAGCGGGAGCCACGCATCGCGTGGCGTCAGGTGGAGGGCCTGGCGTCGTCCAGGGCCTCGACATGAACCACCATGCCTGCGGGCCCTGTCCTAGCCATGCTCGCCCGGCACTCCCAGCGCGGCTCGTGCGAATTCTAAAACACACTCTCAGTCCTTCTTTGAGCGCTGGGTCTTCTTCCGTGCCGGCGGAGTGGCTGGGCCGGTTGTCGAGGCTTCTCCAAGTGCCAGCACGGCGTCATGGGCGGCCTCGGCGATTTCATTGGCGACCTTCTCACCACGCACCGCTCTGGAAAGGATCACTCCGCCCGTAAGCATGGCCAGAAGGGCCCATGAACGTTGCTTCCGTTCCTGCTCACCGAGACCCGGAAAACCGAGCTGCATTGCCGCAGCGATCCGCTCAAGGCCTACCTGGTAGACCGTACGGACTTCGTCGGTTGATCGAATCACTTCGGCGGAAAGCCCTGGAACGACACAGCTGCCGGCCAGATTGGCGCGGTGCTCAAGGCCGAGGTAGTAGTCCGTCAATGCGGTGAGCCACTCGTCTCCGCCCTCGGCCTGGAAGGTCTCAATCCCGCGCCGGAAGTCCTCCAGGCCCGCTACGACTGCGGCCTCGAAGGCGGCCGTCTTCGACGGAAAATGCTTATAGAACGCACCGGAAGTCACCCCGGCTTCCTTAGCCAATCCATCGACCCCGGTCCCACCGAAGCCGCCCAGACGGAATTCGCGCGCAGCCGCAGCGAGGATATTCGCGGCGGTTTGCTCTTTCTGCTCCGGCTTGTAACGCATGGAGTGCTCCCATCAAAAAACTTCCTTCAGTGTACTTGACAGGATAACGATCGTCATCCATCATTCGATCACGATCGTTATCCAATGATCGCTCGAGCCATCCACACCCCTTTCTTTTGACCGCGGGAGTAGCCATGCAGACCTCTTAGACCGTGGTTCCCATCCGTAGAGTGTCTATTCACCTTTCCAATCCCCCATCTGACGAGTTGAACTCGCCGCACGAGCGGCAAGTTCAACCTAATCCACAGGAGTTTTGACATGCCGCTCACGCTCACCCTCACCGAGGGCGTTTTGCCCAAGGGAACTGAAAAACAAGCCATTGCTCGAATCACTGAAGCATTCCTGAAGCATCACGGTTTGGCCGGCAACAAGACGATGGCGGCCAACATCACCGCCACCGTCCATGTGTTGCCGAAGGAATTGACTTTCTCTGGCGGCAAAGAATTCTCCGGAGCTTGGGTTGAATGGAAAGTGCCATCATTTGCGCTTGCCGACCGAAAAGTTCAGCAAGGCTTCTTTGCTGACGCGACCAACATCATTCATGAGCTCTCTGGCCACAAACAACCGCTGGACAATATTTATGTCAACGTCCTCCATGCTGTCGATGGCGGTTGGAATTTCAATGGTCTGGCAATGACCAACACCGAGATCAAGGCTGCGATTAGCAAGGGCTAGTCAAATTGCTCAACCTTAAGCAACGGTGACTGGACCGCTGCAATAAAACAGTTACATCAATGACTGGAGCGAGAAATGAAAAACTACGTCATGGTCCACGGCGCATGGGGCGAAGGGTCGGAATTTGACGAGGTAAAGAAGTTGCTTCGCGCGGATGGAAGCAAAGTCTTCACACCGGACCTGCCTGGGCATGGGAACAACTTCAGGCCGATCAACAAGGTCACCATGGATGCGTATGTCGAAAGGGTGGCTGACGCCGTCAATGATGTTGATGGAAAGGCGATTCTCGTGGGACATTCCCTGGCAGGGATGATCATCTCGCAAGTGGCTGAAAGCATTCCTCAGAAGATTGAGCGACTTGTCTATGTCTGTGCAATGCTTCCGAAGAACGGCGATACGGCTATGGGTCTGATGCAAAGCGACAAGGACGGTCAACTGCTATCGAAGCTGGTCCTTTCTGAGTGCCAAACCTATGCAACACTCAGGGCGGAAGACATCCGTGAAATTTTGCTGCATGACGCCGATGACGCGCACATCGGTGAAATGATTCCCAAGCTTTCCATGAAACAAGCGACACAACCGTTTATGGCGGCGGTTCAGCTAAGCGCCGCCAATTTCGGATCGGTTCGCAAGCACTACGTGCGCGCGAGTTTAGATAAGGTGCTTTCACCATCACTGCAAGATGAAATGATCGCCAATTGGAAGGTGGATCAGGTGTCTACGTTGGCATCCGGCCATTTTCCGATGACATCAATAGCTAGTAGCCTATTTGAAGTGATTAGGAAGTAAGGCATTCGAAGCCGAGGCTCGGTGGGCGGCACGTCAAGGCCCACCGAGCCGAAACGGCATTGGAACGTCAATGGCAAATCAAATCACCATGTCCGGTGGGTCTGAGACGTTGTTTACATAGACGCTCACTGCGCTCTCCAAAGCTGCGGGACAAAGCCGACACGCACACCGCAAGTCGATGGATAGAACCATCAGCACGGCTCGACGTGCGGGCCTAAGGCAACCTCGAAAAGGAAGGAAACGCCATGTCTGAAACTCTCTCGAAGCCCTCGGTCCTGTTTGTGTTGACCAACGCGGCTGTGATCGGGCCGAATGCCCGACCCACCGGTTATGAGTTCTCGGAAGTCGCCAACCCGTACGACGAATTCGTGAGGCGCGGGTGGAACATCGACTTCGCTAGCCCCGAGGGAGGCCGTCCGCCTGAAGATGGGTACGACGCGAGCGACCCTGTCAGCGTTGCATTCCGGAAGGGCGACGGGTTCGTCCGGCTAGGCAAGAGCCTCGTGTTGTCGGAGGTCGATCCAACGGAGTACGATGCGGTCTTCTTTCCTGGGGGCCTTGGCCCGATGGTGGACATGGCGGCGTCACCGCTCGTGAAAACAGTCATTGCACGCGCCTATGACAGTGGGCGGGTGGTAGGGGCAGTCTGCCACGGGCCGGTCGCCTTGCTGGGTGTGACGCGCGCCAACGGCGAGTCGCTCCTGAAAGGGAAGCGTGTCACCTCCTTCACGACGGCTGAAGAGGAAGGACATTCAAGAGAGGACGTGCCCTTCATGCTCGATGATGCGCTCCGAGAGGAAGGGGCCATCCATTCGCACGCACAGCCATTTGAAGGTCACGTGGTCCAGGACGGACGACTCGTGACTGGCCAAAACCCGGCATCTGCGAGGAGAGTAGCGACTGTCATCGCAGACCTGGTGACAGGCGACAGGAAGCACCTGCAGCGTTGAACCTTCAGATTTCAGCAGATGCGGACGAGGGGATTCTATTTCCCCTCCATCCACCTCTTCCGCTCCAGCCAGACCTGCTCGTCCTTGCCCTGGGGATCCCGGCCCCGCCAGTGGAGCTTCCTGGGGCCGGCGGCATCCTTCTTCAGGACGGCCACGCCGGGGCCTTCGCCCTGGCGGAGGAGGCGCAGCAGGGCCTCGACGCTGGCCACCTGGGGCAGGAAGGGCAGCGGCAGTTCCGCCAGGGTGGCGGCCCGCTGATCGATCTTCTGGCGGGGGACCCGGAGGTGGTAGCCGGAGGCGCGGTCGCCCTCCAGGAGCATCAGTCGCTCCCCGAGGCCGTGCAGCTCCGCCACCAGGCGGCCGGAGCCGGGCTCCATGAGCAGGTTCAGGGTGCCGACGCCCTCACCGCTGGCCCCGGAGTAGCCCCAGCCGTACTGGGCCCGCACAGGTGCGGCCGGGGCGGGCGCCACGTCCGCGGGAGGGGTCTGGAAAGGCATCATGGTCAGTCCTCGTCGTCGTCATCGGGGGCGGCATCCGGCACGGAACCCGGCACCTCGACGGCCTTCTGGGCCTGTTCCTTGGCCAGGCGCACCCGGAGCTCGCCCAGCCGCTTCTCCAGGGCGGGGCGGTCCGGGAAGACGAAGGCCAGCGCGCGCTCCCACTGCTCGGCGGCTTCCGCCAGCTTGCCCTGCTTCTCCAGCACCTCGCCCAAGTGCTTGCGCACTTCCGGGCTGAAGGGGCTCAGCTCCGCGGCGCGGCGGAGGGTGGCCTCGGCCTCGGCCAGCTTCCCCAGCTTGAACTGGGCCCACCCCAGGCTGTCCACCACGTTGCCGTTGTCCGGCGTGGCCTTGGCGCTGGCCTCGATGAGGGCGGCGGCCTCCTCCAGGTCCTTGCCCTGCTCCAGCAGGAGGTAGCCCAGGTTGTTCTGGACCATGGGATTGCCCGGGCTGGCCTTCTGGGCCTCGCGGAGCACCCGCAGGGATTCGTCGGCGCGCCCCAGCTGGTCGTAGGCGCTGCTCTGCATGATCAGGAAGTCCACGTTGCGGATCGGCCCCAGGGTCCGGGCCCGCTCAAGCGCCACCAGGCACTTGTCCCAGCGCCGGAACTCGGACCAGATGGCCGCCATGCCCTCCAGGTGCAGCTGTTCCAGGGCGGCGCGGGTCTCCTTCCGCGCGAAGAAGCGGTATTCCAGGTACTCGGGCGGAAGCTCCGCGGCCTGCTGGAAGAAGGGCACCTTGGGGAAGCGCGCGATGCCCTCCTTGAGGGCCGCCAGGGCGCTCTTCCAGTCGTTGCGGCTGATGAGGGCCTGGCAGGTGAACACCTGCAGCTCGCCGGCCACCTGGGGGCGGCCGGGATGCTCTTTCAGGAAGGCCAGCAGCGCGCCGCCCTTGCCTTCGAGCAGCAGCGTCTCGGCGTACAGCGCCTGGGCCCCATCGGCGATCAGGTCGTCCTGGATCTTCCCGGCGAGCAGGCCGGCCAGCCGGGTCTCGGCCTCCTGGAACCGGCCCAGGTTCATGAGGGCGCGGGCCGTGTTGAAGGCCGTCCGGGGCGTCACCTTCAGGGCCTCCGCCCGCTTCAGGCTCTCCAGGGCCTCCTCGAACCGCGAGGTCTGGAGCCGCACCAGGGCCACGTTCTCCCAGAGCCCCGGCTCCTGCGGCAGGTGCTGGGCCAGGAGCAGGAAACTCTCCTCCGCGTGGGCCAGGTAGCCGGCCTGGATCTGGTCCCGGGCCAGCTCCTCCAGCATGCGGAGGTGGCGCTCGTCGGGGTTCCGGGCATTGAGGGCCAGCACGGACTCCCGCCGGCCCTCGTAGTTCTGGAGGGCCCGGGCGTGGATGACGGCCCGTTCCCAGGCCCCCAGGAAGCTGGGGCGGAGGCGGCCCAGGTGCAGCCAGGCGTTCAGGGCCCCCTCGCCATCCTTCCTGCGCTCGGACACCTCGCCCAGCCGGGCCCACAGTTCGGGATCCTGGGGCAGCAGGGCCGCGGCCGTCCGCAGCTCGCGGGCCGCCTCCGGCGCCAGGGCCTCGTCCTTCTGGAAGAGCTGGTACAGGAGCAGGCCCAGGTGGGCGCGGGCCTCGGCGTTCCGGGGCGCCAGCGCCACGGCCTTGCGGGCCGGGGCCAGGGCGCCCTGGGGGTCCTGGGCCTCCTGGAGGGACTCCGAGAGCCGGAGGTGGACCTCCGCGCTCTCCGGCACCAGCGTCGCCACCCGCCTGTAGATGGCGGCGGCGGCGACGGGGTCCGAGCCTCCCCCGCGGATCTGCAGGGCCCGGGCCTGCAGCATCAGCGCCCGGGCGTCCTCCGGGGGGGCGGCCGCCAGGTTCGCTGCTAGGTTCGCCGCCAGGAGGGCGGCCAGGAGGGGATGCCGGAGGTCAGGCACGGGAGGCCTCCCGCTCAAGCAGATCGATGAGGCGGGCATGGGGGGATTCCCAGGCCCCGGGGGGCAGCGTGCGCTGGATGGCGGGTTCGCCGAAGCGCGGGAGGATGCAGTGGATCTCCGTGGCCGGAGCGTCCTCGGCGGCCCCCGGGACGTGCTTGGCCTTCTTGTCCCGGAGCAGCAGGGGCAGGCAGGCCGGCCAGGGGGCGACCAGCGGCGCCAGCGGTGCGAGCCGCCGGGCCAGGGTTTCCAGGAAGGCGGCGGGGAAGGCCTTCAGACCCAGTTCCTCCGACAGCAGGCAGGAGCCCAGCAGCCCCAGTCCCACCGCCTCCCCGTGGAGCAGGCCGTAGCCCGAGCCGGCCTCCAGGGCGTGGCCCAGGGTGTGGCCCAGGTTCAGGAGCCGCCGCTCGCCGGCCTCCCGGGGATCGCGATGCACCACGCCGGCCTTGTAGGCCAGGGCCCGCTCCACCCAGGCGAACCGCACGGGCCCGTCCTGGAGCATCTCCGTGGCCCAGGCGGTCTCACCCTGGATGAGGGCGGTCTTCACGAGTTCCCAGCGGCCGTTCTCCAGGTGCCGGACGGGGAGAGTCTCCAGAAAGGAGGTGCAGGCCACCAGGCGGCGCGGCGCATGGAAGGCGCCCACCAGGTTCTTGCCCGCGGCCAGGTCCACGCCGGTCTTGCCGCCCAGGGCCGCGTCCGCCATGGCCAGCAGTGAGGTGGGCCACACCTGCCAGGCGACGCCCCGCAGGTAGAGGGCCGAGGCCAGGCCTGCCATATCCGAGAGGACGCCGCCGCCCAGGGCGACCACCGTGGCGTCCCGGTGCAGGGGCACGCGGGCCCAGTGCTCCAGCCAGGGGAGGATGGTCCGGAGCTTCTTCTCCTCCTCGGACACGGAGATCCAGAGGGCGTGGCTGGGTTCCGGCAGGCCAGCGCCGGTCCAGGCCTCGCGCAGGCGGACGTCGCCCACCAGGGTCCAGGGCCCCTCGGGCAGCAGCACGGGATCCGGCGTCTCCTGGACGAAGACCTCGGTGGCGAATCCGGTGGGCGTGGCGAGCCTCATGAGCGGCCTTTCAGCGTGGCCTCGGCCTGCATGGTCTGGTCTCCCCGGAGCCATTGGACCACGGCCTTGTCGCCGGGTTTGTGGGCACCGAGGGCGTCCATGAAATCGTAGATGTTCTTCACGGCCCTGCCACCGAACCGGATGATGATGTCGCCGGCCTGGAGCCCCATGGCCTCGGCCGTGGAACCGCGGGTCACACCGTTGATGCGGAAGCCCTTCGGGTTGTCCGCGTAGTCCGGCAGCGTGCCGAAGGCCACCCGCATGGGGCCCCCGTTGCCCCGCATCACGATCTTGGCGGTCTCGGGGTCGAAGGCGGGCACCGTCTCGGCGTCGGCCAGGTCCAGGGCCAGGGTCCGCCCATAGGCCGCCAGCTTCGCCAGGCCCGCGAAGTTGATGCGGTCCGCGGTGTCCGTGGGGCGGTGGTACTCGCCGTGGATCCCCGTGAAGAAGAAGAAGGTGGGGATCTTCGCCTGGGAGAAGCTCATGTGGTCCGAGCCGCCCACGGCCGCGCCCACGTCGGCGCTGATGGAGAAGTCCGCGGGCGCCAGCTTCTTCGCGGCCTCCAGGGCGGACTTCGGCGCCCCCAGGCCGCCCATCAGCAGCTTCGGGGCGGCGGGATCCAGGCGGCCCACCATGTCGAAGTTGAGCATGAACTTCACGGATTCCAGGGGATGGGTGGGGTGCTGGATCCAGTGGCTGGAGCCCAGCAGGCCCTCCTCCTCGCCCCCAAAGTGCATGAGCAGGATGGAGCGCCGGGGCCGGGCCTCCTTCAGTTCCCGCCCCAGCTCCACCACCAGGGCGGCGCCCGAGGCGTTGTCGTCGGCGCCGGGATGCACCTGTCCCCGGGCTTCGGCGCCGCCCAGGCTGTGGCGCTCGCCCAGGCCCAGGTGGTCCAGGTGCGCGCCGAGGACGATGTATTCCTTCCGCAGCTGGGGATCGCGGCCGGGGATCAGGGCCACCACGTTGGGCACCTGGGCCTCCTCCCGGTGCAGCTTCAGCTTCAGGGTGAGGGTGGTCCAGGGGGCGTAGATGAAGTCCTGGCTGGCGGGCTTCCCCGTGTCCCGGATGGCCTTGAGCCGGGCCTGGAGGTCTCCGCAGGCGTCCCCGAGGGCGCCCACCGAGAGGCTGAGCACCGGGATGTCCAGCTTCACGGGGCCCTCCTCTCGCTGCAGGGGCCGGGCGGGGCCGTCCTCCAGCACCAGCACCGCGGCGGCCCGCTCGGTCTCCAGCCGCTTCACCCGGGCCAGCAGGCTCCGCTCGCCCCGGGGCAGGTGGGCGAAGCCGTCCGTATCCGGCAGGGTCCGGGCGATGACCACCACGCGGTCCTTCACCTCCATGCCCGCGAAATCGTCGTAGCCCCCGGGGACCCGGACCCCGTGGCCGAGGAAGACCAGGGGCTTCCGCCGGAAGTCCGCGTCCCCGCTGAAGCCGACAGCCTCCACGTCCCGGCCCCAGACGAGCGGCCGCTCCTCCTCGCCGTGGGTCAGCAGGGCGCCCTGCTCCTCCCGCGCCACCTTCGCGATGAAGGGGAAGCGCTGGATCTCGGCCTTCAGGCCCAGGGCCTTCCACTCCCGTAGGATGTGGGCGGCCGCCCGGTCCAGTTCCGGGTAGCCGTTGCCCCGGCCCTTGAGCTCCGGCGAGGCCAGGAACGCCACGTCCCGGCGAAGCCGGCCCTCGGCCGCGGACCCGGACGGCGGCACCTGCGCCACGAGGGCGGCGGCAAGGAAGGCGGAAATCCAGGGGCCCATGTCGTCTCCAGGCTCTCTCTACTGTAGCGGCGCCGCCTGGATCCCGGGGATTCCTGTGGGAGAATGGCCCCATGTCCGAACAGGAAGCCTTCTTCCAGTCCGATCGCGTGGACCAGCGGCCCATGCGCCACACGCTGCTGTGGCGCCTGGCGGGCTACCTTCGCCCCCAGTGGGCGGCGCTCCTGGCGCTTCTGGTCCTCATGGCTCTCGGCGCCTTCCTGGAGGTGCTGCCCTCGGAGCTGACTCTGCGGCTCATCAACCGCTTCATGGACCAGGGCAGCCTGAAGGGCGCCGCGCCCATGGTGGCGGGATTCTTCGGGGTGCTCATCGCGGGCTTCCTGGTGAGCTTCGCCCGCTACTTCCTGCTGGCCCGGGTGGGCCAGCAGGCCATGCTCGAACTGCGGGTGCAGCTGTTCGCGCACCTCATGGGCCGCAGCACGGACTTCTTCCACCGGAATCCCGTGGGCCGCCTCATGACCCGCGTCACCAGCGACGTCCAGAACCTCAACGAGATGTTCGCCTCGGGCTTCGTGGCCATCGTGGGGGACGCCCTCTCGCTGCTGGCCATCGTGGCCTGGATGTTCTGGACCCACGTCGGCATGGCCCTGGTGGCGCTGGTGATCCTCCCCTTCCTGCTGGTCGCCACCGAGTTCTTCCGCCGCCGGGCCGGCGAGGCCTTCCGGGAGACCCAGCGGCGCTACGCCAGCATCAACGCCTTCCTCCAGGAGCAGATCTCCGGCATGGGCCTGGTGCAGGTGAACGCCCAGGAGGGGCGGAGCGGCGCCCAGTTCAAGGAGCTGAACGAGGACTACTTCCAGGCCTTCCTCCGCACCATCTTCGCCTACGCCGTGTTCTTCCCCGTGGTGGAGTTCATCACCTCGGGAACGCTGGCCGCCCTCATCTTCTACGCGGGCTTCAAGCTCCAGGCGGGGGCCATCACCTGGGGCCTGCTGCTGGCCTTCATCCAGCAGTCGGGGCGGTTCTTCCGGCCCATCCGGGAACTGGCCGAGCGCTACAACGTGATGCAGACGGCCCTGGCCTCCAGCGAGCGCATCTTCCGCCTGCTGGACAACCGGGAGGAGATCGCCGAGGCCCCCGACGCGAAACCCGCCGCCTTCGCGAACGAAGTCCGCCTGGAGAACGTCACCTTCGCCTACGAGGAGGGGGGCCGGAAGGTGGTGCGTGACCTCAGCGGCGCCATCCCCAAGGGCAAGCGCATCGCCGTGGTGGGCCACACCGGCGCCGGCAAGAGCACCCTCATCAACCTGCTGATGCGCTTCTACGACGTGCACGAGGGCCGCATCACCGTGGACGGGGTGGACGTGCGGGACCTGAAGATCCGCAGCCTGCGGGACCTCTTCGGCCTGGTGCTCCAGGATGTCTTCGTGTTCTCCGGCACCCTGCGCGACAACATCGTGCTGGACCGCCCCCTGGACGAGGCCCGCCTGGCCTCGGTGCTGGAGCAGAGCCAGCTGAAGGGCCTGGTGGCCCGCCTGCCCCAGGGCCTGGACACCCAGGTGGGCGAGCGGGGCCAGAAGCTCAGCGCCGGCGAACGGCAGCTGCTGGCCTTCGCCCGCATGCTCTACCTCGAGCCCGCCGTGCTCCTGCTGGACGAGGCCACCGCCAACATCGACTCCGAGACCGAGGCCAAGATCCAGAACGTCATCGAGCATGTGAGCCACCGCCTCACCACCTTCACCATCGCCCACCGCCTCTCCACCATCCGCGACGCCGACGAGATCTGGGTCATGGACCAGGGCGCCCTCGTGGAGCGCGGCAACCACGACGCCCTCATCGCCCAGGACGGCGTGTACGCCAAGCTCGTGCGGCTGCAGTTCGCGGATTCGGAAGCGGCCTAGACTGGAGCCATGCTCCCCCTCCCGCCCCTCTACCCCGTCACCGATGCCTCGCGCCCCGAGCCGCTGTCGGCGCAGATCCGGCGGCTGGGGGAGGCGGGGTTCCCGCTGGTGCAGTTCCGGGGGAAGCCCCTGGATGCGAAGGCCCAGTGGACCGAGCTTCGCGCGGCCCTGGCGGACGCGGCGGCGAACGGGGGCTGGCCCTTCATCTGCGTGAACGACCGGGCGGACCTGGCCATGCTGGCGGCCCAGGAGGGGCTCGCCCCCTGGGGCCTGCACCTGGGCCAAGGGGACCTGCCCGCGGCCGAAGCGCTCCGCCTCCCGGGTCTGGGCCGCTGCCACATCGGCGCCTCCACCCATGCGCCGGCCGAGTGGGAGGCGGCGGACACCGCTTGCGATCACGCGGGGGTGGGCCCCTTCCGGGGCACGGCCACCAAGTCGGACCATGCGGCTCCCATCGGGCTGGAGGGCCTGCGCGCCGGCTGCACGGCCCTGCGGGCCCAGGGCCTCACCCCCATCGCCATCGGGGGGCTGGGCCCCGCGGACGCCGCCGCCTGCTTCGAGGCCGGGGCCGAGGCCCTGGCCATGGTGGGCGAGGTCCACCGGAGCGCCGATCCCGCCACCCTGGGCTGGGAGGTCCAGCGGGCGCGATGGCGGGTCCGGCCGCCCTTCCGGCCGGGGCAGGGCGTGGTGATCCTGGGCGGCAGCGGCGCCGGCAAGAGCACCCTCGGCCGGCGCCTGGCGAAGCGCCTGGCTCTCCCCTTCCGCGACCTGGACGATGTAATCGAAGCCGACCAGGGCCTCCCGGTGAATGCCATCTTCGCCCAGCGCGGCGAAGGCGCCTTCAGGGCCCTGGAGGCCGCCCTGCTGCCCACCCTCATGGCTTCGCCCGCGGTGGTGGCCCTGGGGGGCGGCGCCTGGGAGACGCCGGCCAACCGCGAGGCCGTGGCCGCGGCCGGGTTCGCCCCGCTCTGGCTGGCAGAGCCGCCCCTGCGGGCCTGGGAGCGGGTGGGCCGGGACCCCCGGCGGCCCCTGGCCCAGGACCGGAGCGCCTTCATGGCCCGCTGCGCCGCCCGGGCCGCGGCCTGGTCCCTGGCCCCGGCCCTGCTCCCCTTCGGCCGGGGACCCGAGGATCTTGTCTCCGCCCTGATGGCGGCTTGGTAGACTGGACCATTCCCCCAGGAATATCCCATTGGATCTGATCCTCTCCGATCTGCATTCGAACCTGCACGCCCTGCGGGCGGTGCTGCGGTTCGCGCGGCGGCGGGCCATCCACCGCTTCGTGCTGCTGGGGGACCTGGTGGGCTATGGGGCCCATCCCAACCAGCTCCTGGACAAGGTGCGGGAGCTGCGGCCGCGCTTCGCGGTCCGGGGCAACCACGACAAGGTGTGCGCGGGCCTGGAGCCCGATGGCGCCTTCAGCCTGCCCGCCCGCCAGGCCGCGGACTGGACCCGGGAGCGGCTGCGCCAGGACAACTGGCGCTTCCTGGCGGACCTGCCGGAGGGACCCCAGTGGGTGGGCGGGGACTACCAGATCGCCCACGGGTCGCCGGGGGACGAGGACGCCTACCTGCTCCACATGCGCGAGATCGGCATGGCCTTCGACGCCTTCGAAGGACCTCTCTGCTTCTTCGGCCACACCCACCTGCCCGGCTGCTTCGAGCTGGACGAGACGCAGGGGCGGCTCACCTGGATCTGCCTCCAGCCCGGCGAGTGGTTCCAGATGCAGCCGCAGTGCCGCTACCTCATGAATCCCGGGTCCGTGGGCCAGCCGCGGGACCGGGACCCCAGGCTCTCCTTCATGACCTATGACCCGAAACGGCGGCGGGTGCGCCTCCTCCGCCTCGAGTACGATGTGCATGGCGCCGCCAAGGCCATCCTGGCCGCAGGGCTGCACCCCAACCTGGCTGACAGGTTGAGCCAAGGCATTTGAAAGGCATCACCCCATGGGATACCCCACCTCCGCCCTGTCGGCCCCCGTCCTGGAGCAGTTCCTCATCCAGGCCCGCCTCACCGGCGCGGTGGCGAGCCTGCGGCTCCAGACCGCCACCTCCCGCCTCCTGGGGGACCTCCGCATCCGTGCCTTCCGCCCCGGCTCCACGCTGGACCTCTCCGGCATCCACCCCCGCGATGCCGTGCCCGCCGAAGGGACGCCCGTGACCCTCACGGTGCTCCTGGGCGAGGAGGTGCTCACCCTCGAGTCCCTCCTCCTCCCGCCTCTCTTCGATGAAGGCGGCGACACCCTCCTGCGCCTGGACTGGCCCCGCGAGCCCGCGCAGCTGCACCGCCGGCGGGATATGCGCGTGGCGGCCCCGGAGCAGGCACCCCTGAAGGTCCGGGTGGGCCTGGGCGGGCGCACCCTCGACGCCCTGCTGGTGAACCTCACGGAAACCGGCGTGGGTCTCGCCTTGGAGGAGGTCCTCATGGTGGACCTCCATGCCCCCGTGGAGATCGATGCCCAGCTGCCGGACGGCTCCGAACTCCACTGCCCCGGCGAAGTCAGGCACCTGGCCTACCTGGAGGGCCAGGAGTATCCCACCCGCCTCGGCGTGGTGCTGACCCCGGGCCCGGACGTGGACCTGGAGCCCATCCACCGCTTCATCCAGGCCCGCCGCACGGACCGCTCCCAGGGCTTCCGGCAGGGCTGAACCCGGTTGATCAGCCTCCGCCCACGAGCGGGAAGATCGCCAGGACATCGTGCGGCTCCAGGGCCTGGTCCAGGGGCGCATGCTCCCCGTTAACCATGACGATGCCCAGCTCGCCGGCCCGGAGCCCCAGCTCCCGGACGATGTCTCCGCACCGGGTGCCCTCCCGCCACGGACGGATGTCCTCCTTGAACCGTCCGTGGCGGAGGTGGGCGAAGAGCTTGATCGTGATGACCACCGTGCCTCCGCGGGCCTAGAACGCCCAGAAGGCGTCCACTTCCTCGTCGGTGAAGTCCCACACGGCTTGGTGTGGCGCCACGGGGTCCGTGCGGAAGAACTCCGGCAGCCGGTCGTGGGCCGGCGTCAGGCCGGCGGCCAGGTTGAAGGCCCGCTCCGTCTTCAGCACGGCCTTGCCCAGGCCGGTGACATCCTCCCCCGTCAGCCGGGTCCCGAAACGGGCGTTGATCATGTCGATGAGGGCCGGCAGGCACTCGGGAATGTCCAGCGCCGGGAAGGCGATGAAGATGCACATGCCGGTGGAGTCCACGGCGGCCGTGGCGATCTGGAGGTTCCGGGACAGCTCCACCTGCCCATCCTTCTTCAGGGGATCCACCTGGCCGCCCACGTTGAGGATGTTGGTGGCGATGGTGTAGCCCGCCGTGTGGTCCGCCCCCATGGGCGTGGTGGCGTAGGTGATGCCGATGCCCTTGACGGAACGGGGATCGTAGGCCGGGATGGCCTGGTTCTTGACGACGGGGACCCGCGTCAGCCCGTAGGCGCGCCCCACCGAGCCGGCGCCGGAGCCGATGATCCGGCCCAGGGGCGTGCCCTTGCCGATCTCCTCCCGGAGGATGCGGAGCACCTCCTTGCCGTCTCCCCAAGCCAGCAGTCCGGCTTCCATGGCCACGCCGAAGGCGACGGCCGTCTCGATGGAGTCGAGGCCCAGGTCGTCCATGAGGTTGTCGGCCGTGGCGATGTCATCCAGGTCCTTGATGCAGCAGTTGGCGCCCAGGCCCCAGATGGTCTCGTATTCGAAGCCGGAGGTGAGGTACTGCCCCTGGGCGTCGTTGTAGACCTGGGAACACTGGATGACGCAGCCCGCATGGCAGCCGTGGCGCGGTTTTCCGCCGCGGGCCACGATGGTCTCGTGCATGGTCTCGCCGCAGATCTGCTCGTGGCCGTCGAACTGCCCGTAGGTGAAGTTGCGGGTCGGAAGGCCGCCGGCCTCGTTGAGGATGTTCACGAGCACGTTGGTTCCGTAGGTCGGGAGCCCCTGGCCGCTCACGGGGTGCTCCATCAGCGCCTTGGTGAAGACCTTGGAGGCCGCCTTGAAGGCCTCGGGATCGGCCATCTGGAGGCCTTGGGCGCCTTCGTCGTCGATGGTGAGGTACTTGATCCGCTTCGACCCCATGACCGCGCCGAGGCCGCCCCGTCCGTGGCTCCGGAGTTTGCCGGAAGGATCCTTGACCGAGATGTTGGCGCCCGAGAGCTTGTACTCACCGCTGGGCCCGATGCAGATCACGCCGAGCTTCCGCGCCTGCCTGGCCTGGAGCGCCTCCAGGACCGCGAAGTTCCCCAGCCCCTGGAGGGTGCCATCCTCCCGGATGGCCACGCCTTCCCGGCTGATGTGGAGGCCGTACCAGGTGTCCTTTTCGGGAATGCCCTCGATGATCAGGGCCTTGATGCCCAGCTTGGCGAACATCTGGGCGGCCGTGCCGCCGACGTTGCTCTCCTTGATGCCGCCGGTGAGCGGGCTCTTCGCCCCTGCCGAAAGACGGCCCGAGTTGGAGGCCGACGTGCCCGACAGCAGGCCCGGCGCGAAGACCAGCTTGTTGTTGGGGCCGAGGGGATGGCAGGTGGGGGGGACCTCCGCAGCCACGATGGCCGAGGTGAGGGCGCGCCCGCCGAGCCCGAGCCAGGCCTCCGGCACGGCCTCGGTGCGGACGGTGAGATGGGTCAGGTCGACGCGGATGAGCTTGTCCATGGGGCCTCCGGATGGATCGAAAGAAGATCTCGATATCCGGCATGAAGCATGCCGAACCGTTGGCACCGGACCTTGCCATCGGCCGAGGCAGCACCATTCCTTCAGCCGTCTGACGTGGCGGCGAAATAATCGATCAAACCCTCTGAAGGCCAGCCCTCCAACATCCTCCCGTCCGGCGGAAGGGCCCCCACATGTGATCCAATTCGCTCCGCAGTGGTTCATGTTGTTCCAAACCGTTCCACGGGCTGCCCAGGTCCTTCGACCTGCCCGGCGATGGGAGGAGGCTGCATGGAAGCACCCGTGAAGGACGCGATGGCCATCTGGGAGCGGTTCATGGCCACGGGGGAGCTCGAACCCGGCCTCCTGAGGCCCGAGATCGAGGCCTCCTGGCGGCGGTGCCGCGCGGCTGGCGTGGATCCCCACGCGGGGCGCTCCACCCGGACCCTCGATCCGGAGGCCCTGACCCGCCTCAAGGAGCGGAAGCGCGCCCTCATCGAGGTGGCGAAACCCTTCATGCAGGACCTGTTCAACCTCGTCGCCGGAACCGGGTTCGTGGTCCTGCTGCTCGACGAGTACGGCACCCTCCTGGAGACGGTGGCCGAACCCGAGTGGATCCTGGCCTATGACGACCTGAACCTCGCTCCCGGCGCCTGCTGGACCGAGGACGAGGTGGGCACCAACGGGGTCGGCACGTCGCTCGTCCTGGGGCGGACCTTCCAGGTGTCCGGGCCGGAGCACTTCTGCCGGAAGCACCACAAGTGGACCTGCACGGGCGCACCCATCCTCGACCGGAACGGCGAAACGACGGGCCTCCTGGAGCTCTCCGGCCCCGTGGGCGGCACCCACCTGCACACGCAGGGCCTGGTGATGGCCTCCGTCGCGGCCATCCAGCACCAGTTGGAGCTGGGGAGGAAGAACCTCGAGCTCATGCTCCTGAACAAGCGGCTCGCGAGCATCCTCGGTACCGTGAGCGACGGCGTGATCGTGCTGGCCGCCGACGGGTCCCTCGCCCAGGCCAATCCCGTGGCCGAGCGGCTGCTGGGCGTCACCAGCCGGCAGATGGCCGGCAAGTGGGCCGCCGACCTTGTCCGGGAGGCGGCGCCGATCCAGGACCTCCTGGCCTGGGGCCGCGAGTTCCTGGACCAGGAGATGGAACTGCAGTCGGGCCGGGGCGCCATCCAGTGCATCGTCAGCGGACGCCCGATCCTCGACGACGAGGGCGTGATCCAGGGGGCGGTCCTCTTCGCCAACCCCATCCTCAAGATCAAGCGGCTCGTGAACCGGTTCGCCGGGGCCCAGGCGGCCTTCCGCTTCGAGGACGTCCTGGGGCACGGCGAGGCGATCCGGAAGGCGGTCCACCTGGGCCACATGGCCGCCGGCAACGACAGCAACGTGATGCTGGCCGGCGAGAGCGGCACGGGCAAGGAGCTCTTCGCCCAGGCCATCCACAACCAGTCGGCGCGGCGGAACGGGCCCTTCGTGGCGGTGAACTGCGGCGCCATCCCCCGGGAGCTGATCGCCAGCGAGCTGTTCGGGTACCACGAAGGCGCCTTCACCGGCGCCGCCCGCGGAGGCCGGCCGGGCAAGTTCGAGCTGGCCAGCGGCGGGACCCTCTTTCTGGACGAGATCGGGGACATGCCCCTGGAGCAGCAGATCGCCCTGCTACGGGTGCTCCAGGACCGCACCATCACGCGGATCGGCGGGGACAGGTCCCTGGTGGTGGATGTCCGGATCATCTGCGCCACCCACAAGGACCTGCTCGAGGAGGTCCGGAAGGGGACCTTCCGCCAGGACCTGTACTACCGGCTGAACGTCTCGATGATCAAGCTGCCCCCGCTGCGGGAGCACACCGAGGACATCCCGGAGCTGCTGGAGTCCTTCGTCCGCAAGATCACCGCCGCCAAGAAGGGTCCCGCCCTGAGGATCGATCCGCAGGTGGTCCAGGTGTTCCGGCGCCATCCGTGGCCCGGCAACATCCGCGAGTTCCAGAACGTCGTGGAGCGCATGGTCCATGCGGCGCAGGGACCGGTCCTGTCGGTGGAGCAGATCCCGGAGGAGCTCCAGGGCCCGCCGGAACAGCTGCCCGGGGCCCCTCGCCCCACCGCTCCCCTGGGGGCGTCCGGGCTCAGATCCGTGCTCGCCGCTGAAGAACAGCAGGAGATCCTCGCCTGCCTCCGCGCCTGCAAGGGCAACCTCAGCCAGGCCGCGCGGAAGCTCGGCATGGGCCGGACCACGCTGTACCGGAAGCTGGAGAAGCTGGGCTTCCAGGACGGGAGCCCCGCCCCGGAGGCCTGACTCCGGCCCCGGAGGCAGAACGCTTCCCCGAAGATCAGGCCTTGCGCAGGCTGACGGCGGCGCCGCCGCCGCCCAGGGCCAGCATGATCACGGCCTGGACGAGGGTCTTGTAGGACACCTGGGGCCCGGACACCGCCGTCCAGACGAACAGGGCGCCGGCGGCCAGCAGCAGGACGTAGATCCCCAGCATGATCTTCCGGGCCTTCTCGTTGGTCTCCGGCGTGTCCTCTGCGAAGAAGCGGTCGTAGAGGATGAGCCCCACGGCGGCCACCACGTTGAGGGCCACGAAGAGCAGCCAGAAGGTGCGCGCCGCGGCGGGGCCGCCGGGCTGGCCCACCAGGGGCTTCAGCATGGCGCCGTACAGGGCGCCGCCCAGGCTGGAGCCGATGAGGCTGCCGATGACGCCGTAGAGGAAGGCGTAGCCCATGTAGACGGCCTTCTTGTCCGCCGGCGCCACCAGCCCCACGTAGCTGTAGTACTTCGGATGGGCCGTCATCTCCCCGATGGAGAACACCGAGATGCCCAGGATGAACACCCACACGTTGGTGGAGGCCGCCAGGCACAGGAAGCCGAGGGTGCCGATGACGATGCCCGAGACCATGGTGGGCAGGGACCGGACCTTCTTGACGATGCGGCTCACCAGCACCTGCAGCAGGATGATGGTGCCGCCGTTGACCACGGTGACGTGCTCTGCGTCGAACTTGAGGGGCACGCCGAAGGAGGCGAAGAAGCGGTTCACGGGCGTGGCGTCCACGAAGTCGCGCAGGTACCAGAGCACCGATCCGAAGTTCTGGAAGTAGAGGATCCAGAAGCCCGAGTAGACCACGATCATCAGCATGAAGCGGGCGTCACCCAGCACCATGGCCGCGCCGTGGGCGACCTCCTTCAGGCTCTTGGTGTTGGCGGGCTTCGGCGGATCCTTGAAGAGGAAGACCGTGGGCACCAGCATGGCCGCGCAGTAGAGGGCCGAGGCGATGAAGACGTAGCGCCAGGAGAAGCCCTTCAGCACGCTCACCACCAGGGGCGCGAGGAAGGCCCCGATGTTGATCATCCAGTAGTAGATGCCGAAGCCGAAGCCGGAGTTCTCCTCCGTGGTGGTGCGGGCCAGCGTCCCCGAGATGATGGGCTTGAAGAGGCCCGCGCCCGTGGCCATGACGAGCAGGGCGCCGAACACCGCCCCGTAGGCGGTCATGTTCCCGGCCACGAAGTAGCCGGCCGTGAGGATCGAGAAGGCGAACATCAGCATGCGCCGGTAGCCGTAGCGGTCCGCCAGCGCGCCCCCGGCGATGGGCACCACGTAGGTGATGGCGTAGATGAGGCTCTGGAGGAAGCCCACGGACTGCTCCGTGAAGCCCAGGCCGCCCTTGGCCACCTCATTGGTGAGGTAGACCGCGAGCACCGAGTTGAGGCCGTAGTAGGCGGCCCGCTCGAAGAGCTCCATGACGTTCGCCAGCCAGAAGACCGGCGGGAAGGAGCGGAGGATTCCGGAGGAGCGCTGAGTGGGCATCCGGGGATTATACGGGACCTTCGGGTTTTCTAGCCCCCGCCCCGCTGGAAGCCCCGGTGGAAGCGGGCCATGAAGGCCTCGGCCTCCCTCTCCGCATAGCCTTCGAGGCGGATCTCGACCCGGTGCCGGGGCAGGACCACGCGCCCCACCCGGAGGTCCGGCAGGAGATCGAGCCGGATCTGCCAGCGGCGCGAACCGTCGCCTCCCCGGAAGCCGCCATCCTCCTCCGTGAAGGCTCCCACGGCCCCCGGCAGGAGGCGCAGGAACTCCTCGCGGCTGAGGGTCATCTCCAGCCGGAGGTCCATCAGCCGCCGGCCACGGGCGGCCAGATGGCCAGGACCTCGCCTTCGGCCAGTACCCGGGCCGCCCGCTCCGGCGGGGCCACCCAGACGCCGTCCACCAGCACGATGGCGCACTGGCCCGGCGGGATCCTCTGCTGGAGGATCACGTCGGCCACGGTGGCGCCGGGCTCCACCTCCAGGTCCGTCCTGTGGCGGGAGCGGGCCGCCCGCGGGAGGTGGACGGCGAGGGAGGCGAACAGCTTGAGGGTGATCTTCATGCCACCTTGTGCGCCGCGGCGAGGTAGGCCTCCATGATCCGGGTGGGGTCGTCCAGCAGGCGCTGCTTCCACTTGCCCAGGCGCACGCGGCCTTCGATGAGGCCCCGGAAGGCGCCTACGTGGTCAGCGAAGCCCACGCAGTTCGCGCCCACCAGGCGGTCGCCCTCGAACTGGAGGTTCAGGTAGCGGTAGCGGGCCTCGTCCAGGACCTCGGTGGACTCTCCCTGGGGCACGCCCTGCCACTCCCCGAAGGAAGAGGAGACGAGGCCGAGGGTGGTGAGCACGTTGAAGACGAAGCTGCCCCGGAACTGGGCGGGCTTCCCGGCCATGTTCAGCGCCGCGATGCGCCCCTGCTCCACCGCATTGGGCTGGATGGCGTTGAGCTGCCGCCGGCCCGTGAGGCAGTCCGTGGCCTCGGCCACGTCCCCGGCGGCGTAGATGCCGGCGACGCTGGTCTGCATGGTGGGGTCCACCAGGATCCCGCGGTCCACGTCGATGCCGCTGCCCGCCAGGAAGTCGAGGTTGGGGTCCACACCCACGGCGCTGAGGTAGAGGTCCGCCGGCAGGGTCCGTCCATCCGGCAGGGTCACCTGGAGGGCGCCATCGCCCGCCGTGATGCCGAGGGGCTGGGTGCGGGTGAGGATCTTCACGCCCCTGGCCTCGCACCAGCTGCGGATCAGGCTGCTGGCGGTGGGGTTCATCATGCGCCGCACCATGTACCCGCTCCGGACGAGGATGGTGAGGTCCACGCCGCGCGACAGCAGGCCCTCCATGATGATGCAGCCCACGAAGCCCGCGCCCATCTGGACGACGCGGGTGCCGGGCCGGGCCTTGGCGAGGATGCTCCGGGCGTCCTCGAGGGTCCAGCAGCTGTGGACACCGGGCAGGTCCATGCCCGGGATCGTCTCGAGGCTGGGGTGCGAGCCCGTGGCGATGAGCAGCCGGTCGAAGGACAGGCTGCGCCCGCCGCCCAGGTCCACGGTGCGGTTGGCGATGTCGATGGCCCTGGCCCGGGCCTGCACCAGGTTGATGCGGAGGCGGTCGTAGTGGTCCGCATCCTTCCGGATGTGGGTGCCCGCCTCGTCGATCTCCCCCTTCAGCAGGTAGGGGATGGCCATGCGGGCATAGGGCGGTTCGCCCTCACCGCAGAGGAGGGTGATCTCCGCGGCGGGGGCGGCCTTGCGCAGGGTCTCCGCGGCGATGACGCCGGCAGGCCCGCTTCCGATGATGAGGTGTCGCATGGGAGGCCCCGCCGCTCAGACGCCGAGGCGCTTCCGCGTCTCGGCGGTGGGAACGCCTTCCGGAGTCCAACCGCGCAGCTGGTAGTACTCGGGGAGCATGACGTCGAGCTTCGACACGGCACCCTTCTGGGGACCGGTCTGGGCGGGCTCTTTCAGAAGGCGCGGCGGCAGGTTGTCATCCTTCTTCGTGAAGCCGGCGGCGAGGTTGAACTCCCGCTCCAGGTTCCAGATGCGCTCGCCCACCAGGAGCAGGCGCTCTTCGGACCAGTCGCCTTCGCAGGCGGCCTGGATCTGGGGCTGGATGTCCTGGAGGCCCCAGGCGAAGGTGGTGAAGAGGCAGATGCCCGCGGAGTCCACCACGGCCGTGAGGTCCTGGAAGGCCTTGAGCATGGCGGGCTTCCCCTCGGTGGCCTGGGGCTCCATCTTCACGGGGATGCCCAGCACCTCGGGGGACACCATGTAGCCGCGCAGGTGGCAGGCGCCCCGGTTGTTGGTGGCGTAGGCCAGGCCCATACCCTGGAGGGCGCGGCCGTCGTAGGCCGGGAACTCCTGGCTCTTGACGGTCATGGATAGCTCGGGGTGGCCGTACTTCGTGCAGAGCCGCTTGGAACCCAGGCCCATGACCTTGCCGAAGCCCTCGCCGCGGGCCGTCAGCTCCGCCAGCTTGACCATGGCCTCCGTGGAGCCGAAGGGCAGCTTGAAGCCCACCTCCTGCTCCGTAAGGACGCCCATTTCGTACAGTTCCATGGCCGCGCCCACGGTGGCGCCGAAGGTGATGGGATCGAAGCCGTCCTCGTTGCAGAGGAAGTTGGCGTAGGTGAGGGCCTCCAGATCGTTCACGCCGTTGGCGGCGCCCAGGGCCCAGGCGGCCTCGTACTCCACGCCGCCGGAGGCGCCGTGGTACTGGGGCTTGTCCTTGACGCTGAAGTGGCCAGGATCCATGCGGGAGATGCGGCCGCAGGCGATGGTGCAGCCGAAGCAGGCGCCGTTGGTGACGAGGTTGGTCTTGCCGTCCGTGGGCCGCTTCTCGTGCATGGCCTCGCCGGAGATGTCGTGGGCGCCCTCGAACTGCACCTCGCGGTGGTTGCGCGTGGGCAGCGCCCCCAGCTCGTTGATGACGTTCATGAGCACCTGGGTGCCGTAGGTGGGGAGCCCCTGCCCTGTCACGCCGTTGGCCGCCAGCACCTTCTTGCCGGCCTCCGTGGCCGCGAAGAAGGCCTCGGGGTTCGCAGGCGCGTAGGCGTCTGTGCGCGTGCCGCGCACGGCCACGGCCTTGAGGCTCTTGGAGCCCATGACGGCGCCGACGCCGGAGCGGCCCGCGGCGCGGTGCAGGTCGTTCACGATGGCCGCGTAGAGCACGCGGTTCTCGCCCGCCCGGCCGATGGAGGCCACGCGGATCTGGGGGTCCTGGAGCTGGGTCTTGATGATCTCCTCGGTCTCCCAGACGGTCTTGCCCCACAGGTGCGAGGCGTCCACCAGCTCGGCCTGGCCGTCATTGATGAGGAGGTAGACGGGCTTCGGCGAGGCGCCTTCGAAGATCACCATGTCCCAGCCCGCGAACTTCAGCTCGGCGCCGAAGTAGCCGCCGGAGTTGGAGCAGGCGATGGCGCCCGTGAGCGGTCCCTTGGTGACCACGGAATAGCGTCCGCCCGTGGCGGCCATGGTGCCCGTGAGCGGGCCCGTCACGAAGATGAGCTTGTTCTTGGGGGAGAAGGGATCGACCTTGGGATCGATCTCAGACACGAGGTACTTGGTGGCGAGGCCCCGCTGGCCCAGGTAATCCTGGGCCCACTGCAGGTTCAGCGGCTCCGTGGTGCAGGTGCCGGCCTCGAGGTTCACGCGGAGAACGTTCTTGGTCCATGCCATGGCAGTCGCTCCTCACACCGTCGCCGGGTTGGTGTCGGTCTTGCCGGCCCACTGGCGCATCTTCCCGAGCCCCGTCCAGTCCGCATCCACATAGGTGATGGCGCCGGTCGGGCAGGCCTTGGCGCAGGCCGGCTCGCCCCCGCAGAGGTCGCACTTCTGCACCTTGCCCGTGGAGGCCACGTAGTTGATGGTGCCGAAGGGGCAGGCGATGGTGCAGACCTTGCAGCCCACGCAGGTGGGCTCCAGCACGATCTTCGCGCCGGTGACGGGATCCAGACGGATGGCGTCCACGGGGCATGCCGTCATGCACCAGGCCTCGTCGCACTGCGTGCAGGTGTAGGGCACGAAGCGCCCCTCATGGTGGAACGTGAACACCTTGATGCGCGACTTCGCGATGGTGAAGCTCCGGTGGTTCTCCCAGGCGCAGGCCATCTCGCACTGGAGGCAGCCTGTGCACTTGTTGGGATCGAGGTGGAGGGATTTCTGCATGGCAAAACCTCCTGGTGACCCGTTGGTCAGGATCTGGATAGCGGCACGATCATAGATCAGATGACCGGGTCGGGAGCATCCTTTTTCGGCCTTCTTCAACCCTTCTCAGATCCAATTCCGGCGGAGGTTTCCGGCTTCCGAATGTCTATCGGGAGACGCGATCTCAACAGTCTTCCGCGCCGCCGGGTTATCATCCGGAATCCCGGAAAGGAGCGCATGACCGCAGCCCCGGCCACCCCAGGAATCCTCGCCGACCTGGCCATGGTCCTGGGCGTCGCGGCGCTCACCACCGTGGCCTGCCAGCGGATCCGCCTGCCGGTGGTGGTGGGGTACCTCTTCGCGGGCCTCATCATCGGCCCCCACCTCCCCATCCCGCTGGTGGCCGACCAGGGCAACGTCCACACGCTCTCGGAGCTGGGCGTCATCCTTCTCATGTTCTCCCTGGGCCTGGAGTTCAGCCTCAAGAAGCTCCTGCACTCCGGCCCCTCCGCCGCGCTGGTGGCGCTGATCCAGGGGGGCTTCATGGCCTGGGCGGGCTTCCTCGCCGGCCGCTTCCTGGGCTGGGGCGCCGTGGAGAGCGTCTTCGCGGGAGCGGCGCTGGCCGTCAGCTCCACCATGATCATCGCGCGGGTCTTCGAGGCCATGAATGCCAAGGGCCCCCTGGCGGACCTGGTGCTCTCCACCCTCATCGTGCAGGACCTCCTGGCCATCCTCATGCTCACCCTGCTCACGGCGGTGGGTTCGGGGGCGGGCCTCAGCCTGCCGGCCTTCCTGCTCACCCTCGCCCGCCTGGCGGGCTTCCTGGTGGTGGTGACGCTGCTCGGCCGCTGGATCCTGCCGCGCTTCGTGCGCTGGGTGGCAGACACGGGCAGCAGCGAGACCCTCCTGGTCACCGTGGTGGGCCTCTGCTTCGCCTTCTCGCTGCTGGCGGCCAAGGCGGGCTACTCCGTGGCCCTGGGCGCCTTCCTGGCGGGCATGATCGTGGCGGAATCGGGCCGGGAGCGGAAGGTCGAGCACCTCGTCCATCCCCTGCGCGACATGTTCGTGGCGGTCTTCTTCGTCTCCATCGGCATGATGATCGATCCCGGCCAGCTGCTGCCCAACTGGAAGGGTCTGGCCCTCTTCACCCTGCTGGTCCTGGCGGGGAAGATCCTGTCCGGCGCCCTGGGCGGCCTGCTGGGCGGCAACAGCCTCAGGAGCTCCATCCGTGCCGGGGCGGGCCTGGCGCAGATCGGCGAGTTCAGCTTCATCATCGCGGCCCTGGGCCAGAGCCTCGGCGTGGTGGGGCCGGCCCTCTTCCCGGTCCTGGCCGCCACCTGCGCCCTGACTACCCTGACCACCCCGCTGCTGATCCAGCACTCGGAGGGCCTGGCGGATGGTGTCGAGCGCTGGCTGCCCCGCCGGATCCGGCATTTCCTCCTGCACCACCGGGCCGCCATGGGCCACCTGCGGAGCCTCCCGTTCCGGAAGGCCGCCTGGTTCCACCTCCGCCGGCCCTTCGGCTACCTCCTGCTGGACAGCCTGCTGGTGGCCGTGTCCGTGGGCCTCGGCACCCTGCTCCATCGGACCCTCACGGGGCTCGTCGTGGCCCGGGGACTGTCCCATGCCCTGGCGGTGTACCTGGTCTGGCTGCTCGTCGGCGGTCTGGCCCTGCGCTTCCTCCTGGGCATCCTCAAGCAGGTCCGCCGCATCGCGCGGGCCATCGCAGAACGGGCCATCCTGGTCTCCGGGGACCGGACCGAGGGCATGGGCGATGCCATCCGGTTCGTCATCGAGCTGGCCCTGGGAGCGACGGTGGCCCTGCCCCTGGTGGCCCTGCTGCAGCCCCTCCTGCCCACGGGCCTGATACCGGCCCTGGCCCTGGCCGCCGTCCTCCTGTCGGGCTTCCTCCTGTGGCGGCGCATGGGCGCCATCCAGCGGGGCTGGATGGAGGGGACCGAGGGCCTGGTCCAGCGGCGCCGGGAACGCGGTGGTGGTCCCCCCAGCCCCGCGCCTTGATGCCCGGCCCCTTCGCGGGTGCAATGGAGAGGACAAGGAACCCCCATGAAAGCCATCTCCCTCCGCGTGGACGTCGACACCCTGGAAGGCTCGGTCACGGGCATCCCCACCCTGCTGCGCCTGCTGGACAAGCACCAGATGCGAGCCAGCTTCTACTTCAGCTTCGGGCCCGACAACAGTGGCAAGGCCATCCGGCGCATCTTCCGCAAGGGCTTCCTGGCCAAGATGCGGCGCACCAACGCCACCAAGCTCTACGGCTTCAAGACCATGATGTACGGCGTCCTGCTGCCGGCGCCCACCATCTGGAAGCGTGCCGCCGCCGAGATGCGTGCCGCCAAGGAGGCCGGCCACGAGGTGGGCATCCATGCCTGGGACCACGTGCAGTACCACGACCTGCTGGACCGCAAGTCGCGGCAGTGGCTGTCGGACTGGTACGCGAACGCGCATGAGGCCTTCGGCACGGTCTTCGGCGAGAAGCCCCTGGGCGCCGTGAGCCCCGCCTGGCGCTGCAACGACACCACCCTGGAACTCCAGGAGGCCTACGGCCTGGGCTATGCCGGCGACTGCCGCGGCTTCGCGCCCTTCTACCCCATCGTGAAGGGCAAGACCCTCTCCACCCTCCAGATCCCCACCACCCTGCCCACCCTGGATGAGCTGCTGGGCCTGGACGGCCGCACGCCGGACCAGGTGAACCGGGAGGTGTGGGGCCTGGTGCGGGAGGACGCCCTGAACGTCTATGCCCTGCACACGGAGGTCGAAGGCGGCGCGCTGTTCGAGACCTTCGACGCCTTCCTGGGCGGCCTGCGCGAGCGCGGCGTCCAGGCCCGCACCCACGTGGACTGGCTGCCGGAGCTGAAGGCCGCGAACCCGCCGGCCAAGGTCGTTTCCCGCAGGGAGATCCCGGGCCGGGCCGGCTGGGTGAGCTGGGAGGGCTGATATCGCAAGACGAGGGCTCTTGCAGTAACCTCGGGAGTGCCCATCCCGAGGTTCCCATGCGCCTTCCCGCCCCGCTCCTGCTCTGCGCCCTGGCCTTGCCCCCTCTGGCCGCCCAGGCCCCGGAGGATGCCCGCTTCAAGCGCCTGGAGTCCCGCGTGAGCGGCCTCCACTGGGAGCTGGACTCCCTCCGCAAGGCGGCGGACGATCAGCTCTGGTTCCAGCGGCTCTCGGACGTGGCCGTGGTGGACAAGGTCACCTACACGGGCCCCCCGAACCCCCGGGGCGAGGAGACCTACGGCATCAAGAACGCGCGCCACCCCCTCAAGATCCAGCAGTACGTCTTCGTGCCCCGCCAGGCGGAAAAGGGCCGGAAGCTGCCCCTCATCGTGCTGCCCCACGGCGGCGTCCACGCGGATTTCGGCACCTACCACGCCCACATCGTCCGGGAGATGGTGACGCGCGGCTACATCGTGGTGGCCCCCGACTATCGGGGCTCCACGGGCTACGGGAAGGGCCTCTATGACGCCATCGACTACGGCGGCCTGGAGGTGGACGACGTGGTGGCGGGCCGGGACTGGGCCGTGGAGCACCTGCCGGTGGATCCGAAGCGCTGCGCCATGGTGGGCTGGAGCCACGGCGGCCTCATCTCCCTCATGGCCGTCTTCGACCACCCGGAGAAGTTCGCCGCGTGCTACGCGGGCGTGCCCGTCTCGGACCTGCTGATGCGGGTGGGCTACGCCGGCGAGGAATACCGGGACGACGCCGTGGTCCGCACCATGTTCGCCGGCAAGACCCCCAGCGAGGATGTGGAGATGGTGCGGCGCCGCAGCCCCGTGTGGAACGTGCAGAAGCTCCGCACCCCCCTGCTCATCCACAGCACCACCAACGACCGCGACGTGAACGTGGTGGAGGTCGAGACCCTCATCAACGCCCTCAAGGCCGCCGGCAAGACCTTCGAGCACAAGATCTACCAGGACGCCCCCGGCGGCCACAGCTTCAACCGCATCGACACCACGGTGGCCCAGGAGTCGCGGAAGGAGATCTATGCCTTCCTGGAGAAGCATCTGAAATAGCGTTATCGGCTGTCAGCTATCAGCTGTCGGCTCTCGGCTAAAGCAGGAAACGAAGAAGCCCGGCTCTGCCGGGCTTCTTCGTGGGGGCCCGGGGATGTTCACGCCAGCGCGACCTTAGATCCTCGGTGGCGGCCGAAAGAGAAAGCCCGGCTTCGCCGGGCTTTCTCGCGGGGGCTTGGGGGTGTGCGCGAAGCGCGTAACCCCCAAACAGCATTAGGCATGCTGTTTCAGCTTGTCCTTGCCGCCGAACCACTGGTCCCAGTACACCACCACGGGGCTCGCGATGTAGATGGACGAGTAGGTGCCGGTGATGACGCCGATGACCAGTGGGAAGGCCAGGTCCTTGAGGGCCGGGCCGCCGAAGAGCCAGAGGCAGACGCTGACGAACAGCACGGACATGGAGGTGAGGATCGTCCGGCCCAGCGTCTGGTTGATGGAGTCGTTCACCAGCTTGGTCACTGTGGCTCGGCGGTACTCCGGCCGGTGGCTGTTCTCGCGGATGCGGTCGAACACCACGATGGTGTCGGCCATGGAGTAGCCCATCAATGTGAGGAAGCTGGCCACCACGGGCACGTTGAACTCGTAGCCGAAGGCGGCGAAGAGGGCCAGGGCCATGAGCATGTCGTGGACCAGGGATACGATGCCGCCCACGGCGTAGCTGGCCGTGAACCGGAACATCACGTAGACGAGGATGGCGCCCAGGGCCCAGGCCACGGCGGTGAGGGTTTTGCGGGTCCACTCACCGGAGATGCTGGGGGAGAAGCTCTCGTCCTTGAGGATGCCCACGGATCCGAGCCGGTAGCTCTTCTGGACCGTGTCCTTCACGGCCTGGGGCAGGTCCTGGGGCAGCTCGGCGAAGGTCTGGTAGAGGCCCGAGGGCAGGCGGTCGCGGCCGGCGATGATCTTCTCCGCGAAGGGGGTATAGGCGGCGGCCAGGGCCATCTCGTCACCGCCGATCCCCGCGGGGTTGGCCTTCACCAGCGTATCCGTCAGCGTCTTGGAGCCCTCGAGGTTCAGGGCCGGAAGCGGGCTTCCGGCGGCGGCCTCGGGGTCCATCTGCTTGAAGATGGCGCGGAGGGCGTTGGCCTGGATGGTGCTGTCCTTCTGGTCCGCGTCCTTGCGGGCCTTCACCTTCACGGAGAAGTCGCGGACCGTCTTGTCGGCGTTCTCGTAGGCCACCACGGTGGCGTCCGAGTAGCCGTTCTTCGCCAGGACGGCCCGGATGGACTCGGGCTCCATGGCGCCGCGGAACCGCACGGTCATGTCGTTGCCGCCCACGAACTGCATGCCGAGGTGGATGCGGTTGTTGTGGGTGAGGTTCCAGGGGCGGACGTACAGCAGGGAGATCACGATGATGCCCCAGCTGATGGCGATGGCCGTGCCCTTGTACTTCATGAAGTCGTAGGCCGAGCCCTTGAAGAAGGTGTGGGTGCCCACGGAGAGGGTCTTGGTGCCTGGGTGCTGCTCCAGGATCCAGTCGTAGATGTAGCGGCTGATGTAGATGCTGGTGAACAGCGAGGCTACGACGCCCACGGTGAGGGTGACGGCGAAGCCCTTGACGGGGCCGGTGCCGAAGATGAAGAGCAGCAGGGCCGAGAAGAGCTGGGTGACGTGGCTGTCCACGATGGTCCAGAACACGCGGTCGAAGCCCGCGTCGATGGCGCCGGCCACGCTCTTGCCCAGGCCCAGTTCCTCCTTGATGCGCTCGAAGATGAGGATGTTGGCGTCCACCGCCATGCCCAGGGTGAGCACGAAGCCCGCGATGCCCGGCAGGGTGAGCGTGGCGCGGAAGGAACCCAGCAGGCCCATCATCACGATTACGTTCACGGTGAGGGCCACGATCGCGTTGACGCCGGACCAGTGGTAGAAGATGACCATGAAGCCGATGATGGCGGCGAAGCCGATGACGGCCGCCCGCACGCCGGCGTGGATGGAGTCGCGGCCCAGGCCGGGGCCCACGACGCGCTCTTCCAGGAACTTCATGGGGGCGCGGAGGGCGCCGCTGCGGAGCTGGCTGGCGAGGTCATCGGCCTCCTGGGCGGTGAAGCTGCCACTGATGCGCACCGCGCCACCGATGATCTTCTCCTTGGCGCTCAGCTCGGTGACGATCTTGCGGTCGAGCACGATGGCGATGAGGCGGTTCTCCTCGGAGGCGATGCCCGTGAGGCGGGCGAAGTCGTCATCCCCCTTCTTGTTGAGGGTGAAGTTGACCTCGTTGGCCTCGGTCTGGGAGTTGGAGGCCCGGTGCGAGTCGATGATGTCGGCGCCATCCACGGCCACGCGGCTTTCCAGCAGGACCCACCGGCTGATCTTCTCCTCGCCGGGCTTGGCCTTCACCACGGGCTGGCCGGCGCGGCGGGCCTGCCGGTCGCTCTCGATCTCGGGCAGCAGCTCGAACTCGGGGGGAATGGTTCCCTTGAAGAAGGCCAGGGCCTCTTCCTTGGAGTTGAAGTAGATCTGGGGGGCCTTGGCCAGCAGGCGCTGCTCCAGGTGGCCCGGCGTGGCCAGCAGCTTCTTGATGCGCTCGCGGTCGCCCTCCTCGATGCCGGGGATCTCCACCACGATGCGGTTGCCCTCGGCGCCGCTGGCGGTAATCTCGGGCTCGAGCACGTTGGCGGGGTCGATGTCGCGGATGCGCTTCTCGATGACCTCCAGGGCCCGCTTGTTGGCGTCGTCCTTCAGCTGCTTCTGGTAGCTGCCCTTCTGCCGGAGCAGGAAGGCGTCCCCTTCCGCGGCCAGGTCGTACCCCGAGAAGAAGTCCTTGGCGACCTTCTCCACGGTGGCCTTCTGGTCGGCGCCCACACCGGTCACCCGGAGGGCGTCGCCGTCCGCCAGCACCACGGCGCCCGGCAGGCCCTTCTCCTTGAGGCGGGAGGCGAGGCGGTCCTTGCTGTCGCGCAGGTCGGCCGCGAGAGCCTCCTGGCCCTGGACCTCCAACTCGAAGTGGACGCCGCCCCGGAGGTCGAGGCCCAGTTTCACCTTCGACAGGGGCGTGAAGAAGTAACCGCAGCCGAACAGCACGGCGAGGACGATGGCGAGGCGCCAGAGGCTCCGTTTGGTCACGGGGCGCTCCTAACAGAAAGCGGGCCGGCGGGGAGGCCGGCCCGGAAGGTCATGGGGTCAGTTCTGCTGCTCGGGTTCGGAGGCCAGGGAGGCCACGGCGGCACGCCGGGCCTTCACCAGGGAACCGCCCAGCTTGATCCAGATGTGCTTGTCCTCGACGCGGTCGATGGTGGCATAGAGGCCGGAGGTCAGCACGACTTCGTCGCCGGCCTTCAGCTTCGAGAGGCGGGCCTCCATCTCCTTGCGGGCCTTGCTCTGGGGCCGGATGAGGAGGAAGTAGAACATCAGGGCCATGCCGCCGATGAACACGAACTGGATCCAGGCCGGGCCGCCGCCGGCCGCGGGCTGCTGAAGAAGGGCGTACATCATCTAGGGCTCCTCGGTCTGCCATCGGGCGCGCACGGACTGGGCGAATGCCGGAAAGCGGTTTTCCAGCAGGGCCTGCCGCGCGGCGCGGGTGAGCCCCACAGTGTAGCTCAGGTTGTGGATCGTGTTCAGCGTGAAGCCCAGCAGCTCGCCGCAGCGGAAGAGGTGGTGGAGGTAGGCCCGGCTGAAGGTCCGGCAGGTGTAGCAGCCGCAATCCGGATCCAGGGGCTGGTCGGCCTCCCGGTGCCGGGCGTTCTTGAGGTTGAGCTTCCCGCGGCTGGTGAGGATCCGGCCGTGGCGCGCCTCGCGGCTGGGCAGCACGCAGTCGAAGAGGTCCACCCCCTGCTCGATGCCGAAGAGGAGATCCTCGGGCGTCCCCACCCCCATGAGGTAGCGGGGCCGGTCCGCGGGCAGCTCCTTCACGAACTCCACCAGCACCGCGTTCATCTCGGGCTTGGGCTCGCCCACGCTGAGGCCGCCCACGGCGAAGCCCTGGAAGGGGGTTTTGGCGTCCTGCTCCATGGCCTCCTCCAGATGGCGGCGTCGCAGGTCCAGGTGGGTGCCTCCCTGGTTGATGGCGAACAGGCCCTGGTGGGGCTGGAGGGGGACGGCCCGGCTCCGGGCCAGCCAGCGGGTGGTGCGGGCCATGCTGGCCTCCAGCTTGGCGCGCTCGATCCGGCCCGGCGGGCACTCGTCCAGGGCCATGCAGATGTCCGAGCCCAGGTTCCGCTGGATCTCAAGGCTGCGCTCCGGCGAGAGGAACTGGGGGCTGCCGTCCAGATGGCTCTGGAAGGTCACCCCCTCCTCCGTCATCTTCCGGAGCGAGGCCAGGGAGAAGACCTGGAAGCCTCCGGAATCCGTGAGAATGGGGCCGTTCCAGCCCATGAAGCGGTGCAGCCCCCCGTGCTGGGCCACCAGGGCATCGCCCGGACGGAGCCCCAAGTGGTATGTGTTCCCCAGGATCACCTGGGGCCCGATCTCGGCCAGCTGGGCAGGGGTGACCCCCTTCACCGTTCCCTGAGTCCCCACGGGCATGAACACCGGTGTGGCAACCTCACCATGCGAGGTATGAAATCGCCCCGCGCGGGCGGGCCCGGGGGGGGCTCCGGACTCCTGGATGAATGAAAAATATGGGGTTGTGATTTTCAGCATGGGGAAGTCAGGCCTTCTTAACAAAAATTAACAATGCCACCCTTTTGAAACGCAGATGGGTGTTGCCAAACCCACCAAAAAATCGCCGAATGCCCTGTTCATGGGGGGTTGCGCCCGTTATTCCAGCTTGACCAGCCGCCGACCCTTTGCCATCTTAGCCGTTGGGCTTGCCCCGGTTCTTTATCCCCATCTCCGTAGCCGGACCGATGTTCCCGTCGGTTCGGCTCGCTGTTTTTTCCCCTGGATCTTTCACGGGAGTCGCATGAGCAAAGATCCCAAGAAGTCAACCCCCGCCAAAACAGCCGCACCAGCTGAGTCCCTGGAGGACGCAGTCTACAAGTCGTCGCTCTCGGCCGGGAACAACGCCATCCGGCGAGGCAACCCCAAGGTCACCATCCCCACCACCGTGGCGATGTACGCCTTGTTCGCGCTTGTGGCCTTCCAGTTGGCCAAGCACACGGAGACGGGCCAGAAGGTGCTGAAGACCATGGCCATCGACCTCGCCGAGCAGGCTGAGGCCGCGCCGCCGCCGCCTCCTCCCCCGCCTCCGCCGCCGCCGCCGCCGCCGCCGCCCATGGCCGCCGTGTCGACGAGCAAGGCGGATACGACTCCCATCGACCCGCGCCAGGAAGTGGTGCCTGAGACGGTTCCCAAGGAACTGCCCAAGCAGGACCACTCTCTGGGTGGCGTCCCCGGCGGCGTCCCCGGCGGTGTTCCCGGCGGCGTCATCGGCGGCGTGGTCGGCGGTGTGGTCGGCGGCGTCGTCGGCGGCACCGGCAAGGTGGTGGACTTCGACTTCAGCCAGATCAAGGTGAAGTACCAGCCCCCCGCCCCGCCCTACCCGCCCCTCGCCAAGATCGCCAAGATCCAGGGCACGGTGGTCGTGGAGATCGTGGTCGGACCCGACGGCATCCCCACCTCGGCCGTCGCGAAGGAAGGCCCCCCCCAGCTCCGGCCCACGGCCGAAGCCTACGCCATGCAGTGGAAGTTCGAGCCCGCCCTCCTGAACGGCGCCCCCCAGTACGCGCGATTCAAGCTCACGATGCCGTTCCGGCTCCGGTAGCCCGCGCCCTTCCTACGTCCAACCCTCTCTATCCCATTCCATAAGGAAACCTCATGAACCTGCTTGCCACCCCCCTGATGCTCGGTCTTGCCGAAGGCGGCCACGACAGCTTCTCCGCGGCCGAGATCTGGCGCGCGGCGTCCATCGCCAACAAGTTCATCATCGTCATCCTCTTCGTCCTGCTGGCCTACCAGATCTACGTGGCCGTCGAGCGCTTCGTCACCTACGCGCAGAGCAACCAGGCCTCCGACAAGTTCCTCAAGCTCTTCATGGACACCCTCCGCCGCGGTGACTTCGAGGCCGCCAAGCGCGCCGCCACCACCCACAACAAGAGCCACATCGCCCTGGTGCTGAAGCACGGCCTGGACATCTTCCAGTACGAGAAGCAGCTCAAGACCATGAACCCCAACCACGACGCCATCCAGCCCGTGGAGCGCGCCATCCAGCGCGGCACCGCCGAGGTCGTCGAGCTCCTCAAGAAGGGCATGAGCGGCCTGGCCACCATCGGCGCCCTCGCCCCCTTCATCGGCCTGCTCGGCACCGTGATCGGCATCATCAAGGTCTTCTCCGACCTGAAGACCAAGGGCGCCGGCGACATCAACGCCCTGGCCGGCTCCATCGGTGAGGCCCTCGCCACCACCGCCCTCGGCCTGATCGTCGCCATCCCCGCCGTGTGGATCTACAACCTGCTGACCAACAAGCAGGATGTGGTCGTCACCAACATCAACAACGCGGCCTCCCAGATGATCGACGAGTTCATCCGCCGCGAGAGCCAGAGCTAAGATCGCCACCCCCGCCCGGGAGCGCGAGCTCCCGGGCGATTTTTCTAAGGAGAACACACCATGGATGCAGGTGGTTCCAAGGGTGGAATGAAGTCCGACATCAACGTCACGCCGCTGGTGGACATCGTTCTCGTGCTGCTGATCATCTTCATCGTGATCACGCCGGCGGTGAACAACGCCGTGAAGTTGCCGTTGGCCAAGCATGCCCCGAAGGTGGAGCAGCAGCAGGATGCCGGCCAGAAGTACCTGACCCTCATGCTGACCTCCAAGCGCAACGACAAGTACGAAGTGATCGGCCCCGGCGCCGTGCTCATCGACGACAAGGACGCGAAGGACGAGCGGTTCTTCATCAACGACGAAGCCCAGCGCCAGAAGCTCGAGGACTACATCAACCGCAACGTCTCGATGCTGAACGACAAGCGGGTGTTCGTGAAGGCTGATGCCGACCTGCCCTTCAAGTACATCAACGAACTGTTCCAGTCCTGCCGGAAGGGTGGCGCCGACGAGGCCTCCATCGTCACCAGCGAGGACAAGGACAAGAAGGAAGGGGGCAACTGATGGATGCCGGCGCGCCCAAGGGCAAAGCGAAATCCGATATCAACGTCACCCCGCTGATCGACATCGTGCTGGTGCTCCTGATCGTGTTCATCGTGATGGTGCCTGGCCTCAGCAAGGCCATGAAGGTGGTGGTGCCCCAGGTCGTCCAGACCGCCACCCCTCCCAAGCCCGATCCGAACAACATCCTGATCCAGGTGGACCAGGACGGCACGATGACCCTCCAGCAGGACAAGATCGACGCCCAGGGCATCAAGGACAAGCTGCCCGACGCCGTGATGCTGCAGCCCCTCAACTACCGGAAGGTCTTCCTGAAGGTGGACGAGGACGTGAAGTTCCAGGCCATGGTGGATGTGCTCGACGCCATCCGCGTCGCCTCGGAAACCGCCAAGAAGAAGTCCCTTGATCAGCTCGACAAGTTCCAGGGCCAGGATGGCGGCGACGTGAAGGTGGCTGTCTCCCTCAAGAAGCGCATCGTGGCCGCGCCCGTCAGCTAGGCGCCCCGCGATCCCCGAAAAGGGCCCTCCGGGGCCCTTTTTCATGCCTTGCGGTGCCCCAGCACGGTGCCGTAGGCCACCCCCGCCACGGTGATGAGGACGCCCGCGAGCCCCGCCCCGGTAGCACGCTCCCCCAGCAGGGGCACGGCCAGGATGTACTGGACCACGGGCAGCAGCTGGAGCCAGACCGCCGCCTCGGACACCGACAGGGCCCCGTAGGCCTCGGACATCAGGATCTGGCCCCCATAGGCCAGCAGGCTCATGAGGACCGCCAGCCCCCAGGGCGCCAGGCCCCCGTGGAGAAGGCTGGGCCAGGGCGACAGGGCGAAGGGCAGCACCACCGGCAGCCCGGCCAGGCAGAAGTAGAAGAAGATGGTGGCGGCGTTCTCCGTGTGGCGCGCGGCCCGGATGGCGTTGGCGCTGGTGGCCGCGAAGACCGCCGCCGCCAGCGCCGCCAGCTCGCCCCGGCCCAGGCCGAAGCCCAGGTGGCCCTGGCTGAGCACCAGCACCACCCCCAGGGAGGCCGCCAGAATCGCCAGCCAGAGGTGGATGGTGGGGCGTTCCTTGAAGAGCGCCAGCGACATCACCACGGCGATCACCGGGAAGACGTTGTAGAGGATGCCCGCCTCGCCCGCCGGGATGTGGGCCAGAGCGTAGAAGTAGAGCACCACCACCGCCCCTCCCGACAGCCCCCGGCTCACCAGCAGCCGGTAGTTGCTGGGCCGGTAGAGCCCCGGGATCAGGCCGAAGACCGCCAGGCTGACCAGCGCCCCCACCACGAAGCGCAGTACCGCCAGATGGCCTGCCGTGAAGCCCATGCCCGGCAGCGTGAGCTTCCGCGCCAGGATGGCCATGAGGCCGAAGCAGAGGGCGGAGCCTGCAAGCTCCGCCCGGGCCGCCATGCGGCGGCGGGAGTGGGCAATTGAATTTGGCATACCTTGATTCTTCCATGCCAGGGGCCTCCGGGCTTCGCCTGGAGGTATCCACGACCGCGCAGCGGCCGTGGCAGAGGCAAGCTCAAGGGTTGTACGCCCCCTGCGGCAGGTTCAACCCGGCGGTGTGGAAGGCCGAAGCCAGGGCCCCACCCCGGAAGGCGCCGCGGTCCGCGGCCTCCAGGTGGTCCAGCAGGTGGGAGAGGTTGGCGCCGCTGGGCACGGTGGGCACGCCCAGATCCGCCGCCAGTCCGGGCAGGGTGAGATCGTCCAGGAAGGTGCCTTCCTCGCGCACCACCTGTCCCCGCAGGGTGTACTGATCCGTGGGGCCCGTATGGGTGCGAAGGCTGGCTGAGGGCACCACCACCGCGTCCACCCAGTCCGCCCGGCCACCCTTCTGGTCCCGGTCGGCGTGGGCGGCATACTTCAGGTCCTCCCCGCAGAGCAGGCCCGCCACCGTCACGCTGTCGCCGAAGCTGAAGTTGCGGGCCGGCACCACGCGCAGGTGGCTCCCCACTTGGCGGTTAAGCTCAGCCGCTACGCGGCTGAGTACCGGCGCGAAACTCGCGCCGGTCAAGAGGAGGACTCGACGCCCCATGAATCCCCTGGCCCGTGGAGACTTGATGAAGCGCCGGCTGTGCTCCAGGAAGCGGCGCACCAGGCCCACGCCGTTCTCCAGCTGGGCCCAGGACCGCGAGTAGAAGGCCCGTCCCGGCACCTCGACCCCGGCCCGGGTGAACCACTCGTCCGCCAGCAGCAGCCAGGGCTCGCCGTCATTGGCCTTGGCGTACTTCCGGACCTCCGGCGTCCAGCGGGCCACCCAGTCCCGGGCGAAGGCCGAGTCCACGTCCGCCACCGCGGGCAGGTTCTCCCGGTGGCCGGTGAGGCCCACGGGCACACAGGACAGGCTCAGGACGCCGCCCCGGCCCGCCTTCCGGCGCGCCCAGAGGTCGTCCACCGTCTGCTGCCAGATGGCTCCGTCGTTGAGGCCGGGCGCCACCACCGCCTGGGTGTGGACGTCGATGCCCCCCTCCAGCAGCCGATCGACCTTGCGGAGGATGTGCCCTTCGCGGGGATTGCCCACCACCTTCACCCGGGCCACGGGGTCCGTGGCGTGGACGGAGACATGGATGGGGCTGAGTCGTTCCCGCACGATGCGGTCCAGCTCCGCGTCATCGCTGCTGGAAAGGGTCGTGAAGTGGCCGTAGAGGAAGGAGAGGCGCACGTCCTCGTCCTTGAGGTAGAGCGACTTGCGGAAGCCCTTGGGCATCTGGTGCACGAAGCAGAACACGCAGTTCTGCTTGCAGACCTTCACCTCGTCCTGGGCCAGATCCACGCCCAGGCCCTCGCCGCCGTTCTCCACGGAGGCCTCGAAGGCGCTGCCGTCCGGACGCAGGATGCGAAGGCCGGTCTCGTCCCGCTGGGTCACCAGGAACTGGTAGTTCAGCTGGTCCAGGACCGGCTCGCCGTTGATGGCCAGGAGGGTGTCGCCGGGGCGGATCCCGGCCTCCTCCGCCAGGCTGCCGGGCTCCACCGCGATGATCTGTACGCCCTTCTGTGCCACTGCCCGCTCCTTACTCCGGAATTCCTGCGGAATTCCGGAGTAAGGATTGTCTCATCCCATAGGCTTTATGGCTTTTCCTATTCTCCGGCCCGCCAGGGCCGGAGCCCCTGGGGATCAGGCTGTGGTCTTCGATGCTTTCCGGGCCTCCACCACCTTGTCGGCGTCGCGGCCCACCAGCTCCTGGAGGTGGTGGAAGGACCAGGTGAAGGAGCCGACCCCCATCGTGAGGCTGCGCAGTTCGACGATGACGTCGCTCATCTCGGCCTGGGGGATGTAGGCGGAGACCACATCCCAGCCCTTCCAGCCGGGCTTGGCGTCGAAACCGAGCACCTGCCCCCCCCGGCGGCCCGTCACCAGGCGCTGGGCCTTGGGCGTGTACTCGCTGGGGACGCTGATGTGCACCTCGGAGATGGGCTCGAGCAGCACGGGGTGGCAGACCGGCGCCGCCTCGGTCATGCCGATGCGGGCAGCGGTCTTGAAGGCCATGTCGGAGCTGTCCACGGTGTGGTAGCTGCCATCCACCAGGGCCACGTGGATGTCCACCACGGGGAAGCCCAGGGGGCCGCGCTTCATCCAGTCCACCACGCCGTGCTCGATGGCGCCGAAGAAGTTCTTGGGCACCACGCCGCCGACGATGCGCTCCTCGAACTGGAAGCCCGTGCCGCGCGGCAGGGGCTTGACCTCGAACCACACGTCCCCGAACTGGCCGTGGCCGCCGGTCTGGTGCTTGTGCCGGCCATGGACCTTCGCGGCCTTCGTGAAGGTCTCGCGGTAGGGGACCATGGGCGGGTTGGCCTGCACGTCGAGGCCGAAGCGGCTCTTGAGCCGATCCAGGGCGCACTTGAGGTGGACCTCGCCCTGGCCCCAGAGGATGCGCTCCTGGGTCTCGGCGTTCTGTTCGACCTGGAGGGAGGCGTCCTCTTCGCACAGCTTCTGGAGGGCCAGGGAAAGCTTCACGTCATCGCCGGCCTTGGTGGTGTGGAGGCTGAGGGCCAGCATGGGCTGGAGGGGCTCAGGCCAGGCCAGCTTCAGCCGGGCGGCGGGCGTAAGGCCTTCGCTGGTCTTCACCTCGTCCATGCGGCCCAGGGCCACCACCTCGCCGGCGGAGGCCTTCTGCTGCTTGATCTGCTGGGAGCCGAAGAGCCGGTTGATGCCACTCACCCGGTTGCCCGCCAGCATGGCGCCGTCCGCCACCTCGCCCCGCCACACGCGGGAGATGCTCAGCTTACCCACGTGCTGGGCATGGACGCTCTTGAACACCTGCACCAGCGTGTCCTTGCCCTCGGGGATGCCCAGGCGGGCGGCGGTGGCGTCCACCCGCGGCGCCTCGTCGCAGAGGGCCTGGAAGAGGCGGCGCACGCCGTTGTCCTTCTCGGCGGAACCGAAGTAGACCGGCACCAGCAGGTCGTCGCACACATCCTTGGCCAGGTCTCCGGAGACCTCCTCCAGGGAGGGCACCACGTCGCCCAGCAGCTCCTCCATGAGGTGGTCGTCGAAGTCCGCGAGCTTCTCCAGCATCGCCTGGCGGGCCTCGTGCTCCTCGGGCAGCACGGACTCGGGCAGCTGCTTCAGGTCGGCGTCGTCGCCCGCCTGGTACTTGTAGGCGTGCTCGCTGATGAGGTCCACATAGCCCGTGACCTGGTCACCCTCCTTGATGGGGATCTCCACCAGGACCAGGGGGCGCTCGGAGATCTGCTGGAGGGCGTTGAGCACGTCCTTCAGCTTGCCTGCGCTGCCGGCGGCCTCCAGCTTGTTGATGAACATCACGTGGGGGATCTTGTGGTCGTCGAGGAACTTCAGGGCCGGGGCGGCCATGAGGGCCCTCGCGGGGTCAGGGTCGCAGACCACCACGGCGATGTCGGCGGCCATCACGGCGTGGACCGTCTCCTGCCGGAACTCGACGGAGCCGGGGCAGTCGATGAGGGTCCAGGCCTCACCCTGGTAGGTGCAGGACGCGATGCTGGCCTCGACGCTCATCTGCCGGGCCTTGGCTTCCAGGGAGGCGTCGCCGACGGTGTTCCCCTCCTTGACGGAGCCCTTGCGCGGCAGGGCGCCCGCCGCGAAGAGGAGGCTCTCCATCAAGGAGGTCTTTCCGGAGAGGTAGGGGCCCACGATGGCCGCTACGCGTGGAGTTGACTGAGAATTTCCGCTCACAGCGCCTCCTGATTGTCTGGTTCCGATGTGGACCGCCCCAAGTGTTCCGACCTGCCCTACACCTGGCAACCCAAAAAAAAGCCGCCCGGGAAAAGGCGGCTTAAGTCACAACATGGCGGGAGTTCCGTTCAGTTCCGGAGGGGCTTGCCCGTTTTCAGGATGGCGTCCATTCGGGCCTGGGTCTTCTCATAGCTGCAGAGGCGGGCGAAGGCCTGCCGCTCCAGCTCCAGGATCCGCTCCTCGGTGATCTCCTGGACGAGGCTCACGTCGCCGCCGCAGAGGATGTTCGCCAGCTCGCCCATGATGACGGCATCGTGCTCGCTGGCCAGCCCCTGGAGCTGGAAGTCCTTCACGGCCATCTTGAGGGCCTCGCTGCCGCCCCGGCCCGGCAGGCGCAGGGTGCGCTCCTTCACAGGCTGGAAGTCGGCGGCCATCTTCAGGACCTCCTGCTTGGCCTCGTTCAGCAGGAAGGCCTTGTTCATGACGCGGCGGTCCGTGCGGCGCAGGTAGCCGTTGCGCTGGGCCTCGTCGAAGCTGGTGTTCACGTTCGCGGTGCCGATGAACTGGAAGGCGGCCTTGACCTTGGGCATGGGGCCCAGCTGGTTCTTGGCGGCCAGGGCGTCCTCCATGCGCAGCAGCATCTGGAGGCAGCCGCCGCCCGCGGGGATGACGCCCACGCCCACTTCCACCAGGCCGATGTAGAGCTCGGCGTGGCCCACGGCCCGCTGGCAGGCCATGGTCATCTCGCAGCCGCCGCCCAGGGCCAGGTTGAAGGGGGCCGCCACCGTCGGGAACGGCGCGTAGGTGAGCATGCGGCCGGCGTACTGGAGGCGCCGCGCCACTTCCTCGATCTGGTCGAACTGCTTGTCCTTGGCGGCGTTCAGCACCATCACCAGGTTGGCGCCGGCGCTGAAGTGCTGGCCCTGGTTGCCCACCACCAGGCCCTTGAAGCGGCCCGGCACATGCTTCTGGATGGTGTCCTCCATGAGCATGATGATGCCGTCGTCGAGGGCGTTCATCTTGCTGTGGAAGCTCAGGCAGGCCACGTCGTCGCCCAGGTCGAAGAGCTGGCAGCTGCCGTTCTCGGCGACGACCTTCCCGCGGCCCTCCTCGCGCTTGAGGATGATCACGCGCTTGTCCTCGAGGATCGCGTCGTGGGCCAGGGTCTTCGGGTTGAGCTGCGCCACGGGGACGCCGTGCTCCCAGCGGTAGAAGCTGGTGACACCCTTGGCGAGCATCTGCTCGACCAGTGGCGGCACCGGCAGTTCCTCGAACTTCATGCGGGCCACGACCCGCTCGACGCCCAGGGTGTCCCAGGTCTCGAAGGGCCCCAGTTCGAAGGCGAAGCCATTCTTGATGGCGCGGTCCACATTCAGCGGCCCGTCCGTCACCTCGCCCAGCCGGTTCACGGCGTAGGTGAGATTCGGCGCGATGCAGCGCCAGGCCAGGCGGCCGGCCTCGGTGTCGCTGGTGAGCAGCGTCTTCACCTTCTCGGCGGCGTCGTCGATGCCCTTCAGCTCCTTGAGGATGGGCCAGTCGCGCTTCACCTGGGGCACGTACTCGCGGGTGGCGGGATCCAGGGCCAGGAAGGTCTTCTTGCCCTTGGCGTCCTTGGGGCCCTTCTTGAAGAAGCCCTGCTTCGTCTTGTTGCCCAGGAGCTTGTTGTCCAGCATGTACTGGAGGAAGTCCGGGAACTTGAAGACGTCGCGCACCTCGTCGTTGGGGCAGAGGTCGTAGACGTTCTTGGCGGTGGCCGCGAGGATGTCCACGCCGGCCAGATCCGCGGTGCGGAAGGCCGCGCTCTTGGCCCGGGCCGCGGCGTCGCCCAGCACCGAGTCCAGCACCTCGAAGGGGATCTTCTCCTTCAGGGCCAGCTGCAGGGTGGCCATGATGCTGTGGATGCCGATGCGGTTGCCGATGAAGGTGGGGCTGTCGTAGGCGGGCACCACTTCCTTGCCCAGGGCCTCCTCCAGCCAGGTGCGGAAGGCCTGGGCCTCCTTCTCGTCGACCTCGGGCCCCTTCACGAACTCCAGCAGGCGCAGGTAGCGCACCGGATTGAAGAAGTGGGTGATGACGAAGTGTTTGCGGAAGGCATCGCCACGGCCTTCGACCAGCAGCTTGAGGGGGATGCCGGAGGTGTTCGAACTGACCCAGGCGCCGGGCTTCAGGTGAGCCTCGAGCCGGCCGTACAACTCGCGCTTGATGGCCAGGTCCTCCTTCACCACCTCCACCACCCAGTCGCAGTCCGCCAGGCGGTCCAGGTGATCGCGCAGGTTGCCCGGCCGGATCTTCTTGAGGTACGAGGCGTGCATGGCGAGGGCCGGCTTGGACTTCGCCAGGCCCGCCAGGGCGCCTTCCGCCAGCTTGTCCGGCGCCGCCTCGTCGATGACGATGTCCAGCAGCTCCACCTGGCAGCCCGCCGACGCGACGTGCGCCGCGATGCCCGAGCCCATCACGCCCGAGCCGAGCACTCCGATCTTCTTGATAGTCATGTCCAACCTCCTGATGTCGATTCGCGTGGTTGGATCAGATCTTCTCGATGATGGACGCGATGCCCTGCCCGCCGCCGATGCACATGGTGGCGATGCCGTATTTGCCGCCGTCGGTCTCGAGGCGGTTCAGCAGGGTCGTCAGGATGCGCGCGCCGCTGGCGCCGAGGGGGTGGCCCACGGCGATGGCGCCGCCCCAGGCGTTCACCTTGGCCATGTCGTAGCCTCCCTCGCGGATGACCGCGAGGCTCTGGGCTGCGAAGGCCTCATTGAGCTCCATGGCGTCGATCTGGTCGAGCTTGAGGCCGAAGCGGTCCAGCACCTTCTTCACGGCGGGCACGGGGCCGATGCCCATGCGGTCCGGCTCCACGCCGGCCACGGCCCCGCCGATGATGCGGGCGCGGGCCTTGAGGCCCAGGGACTTGGCCAGGCCCTCTTCCATCACCAGCAGGAAGGCGGCGCCGTCCGTGACTGGCGAGCTGTTGCCGGCGGTCACGTTCCCGTCAGCCAGGAAGGCGGGCTTCAGCTCGCCCAGCTTCTCGACGCTGGTGTCGGCGCGCACGCACTCGTCCTGCTTGAGGGTGACGGGCTTGCCGTCCAGGCCCTTGGTCTCGAAGCGGACGATCTCCTTCTCGAACTTGCCGGCCTTCCAGGCGGCCGCGGCCTTCTGGTGGCTCTGGAAGGAGAACTCGTCCTGCTCCTTGCGGGTGATCTTGTACTCCTTGGCCAGGTTCTCGGCCGTGATGCCCATGGAGCAGTAGGCCTCGGGATAGTGCTCGGTGATGTAGGGATCCACGCTGGGGTTGAAGCCCATCATGGGTACCTTGGACATGCTCTCCACGCCGCCGGTGAGGAAGAGGTCGCCCTGGTTCGCCGCGATGGCCCGGGCAGCCATGAGCATGGTCTCCTGGCTGCTGCCGCAGAACCGGTTGACGGTGGCGGCGCCCGCGGTGATGGGCAGGCCCGCGCGGAAGCTGATGAGGCGGGCCATGTTCATGCCCTGCTCGCCCTCGGGCATGGCGCAGCCCACCAGGACGTCCTCCAGCCCCGACCAGTCCTTCAGCTGGGGCTTGATGGCCTCGATGACCACCGCGCCCAGCTGCTCCGGGCGGGTGGCGGCGTAGGCGCCTTTGACGCCCCGGCCGATGGGCGTGCGCTTGGCTTCGACGATGACTGCGGATCGCATGGGTCCTCCATGGGAAGTGACTGGGATCGGGGTTTGGAGGAGCCTAGCACCGGCCACAGAGCCCGTAAGCACTTACCGTGGGTCATGACGACCTACCAGGGGTCAATGCGGCATTCCGGTGGCGCCTCGATCCAGGCAAGATGGGAGGAGTCCCAGGATCCCCCATGGCCCAGACCGCCCATTCCCTCGAACCCCTGCTCGCCGAATGCCGCAAGGTGATCGTGGGCCAGCCCCAGCTGCTGAACCGCCTGCTGGTGGCCCTGCTCTGCCGCGGCCACGTGCTGCTGGAGGGTCTGCCGGGCCTGGCCAAGACGCGCACCATCAAGACCCTGGCCTCCGCCAGCCACACCAGCTTCCACCGCATCCAGTTCACGCCGGACCTGCTGCCCAGCGACGTGGTGGGCACCCTGGTCTTCGATCCCAAGCAGCTCACCTTCACGCCCAAGCGCGGGCCCATCTTCGCCAACCTGGTGCTGGCCGACGAGATCAACCGCGCGCCTTCCAAGGTGCAGGCGGCCCTGCTGGAGGCCATGGAGGAGCGCCAGGTGACACTGGGCGAGGACAGCTTCCGCCTGCCGGATCCCTTCCTCGTGCTGGCCACCCAGAACCCGCTGGAGCAGGAGGGCACCTTCCCCCTGCCTGAGGCCCAGATGGACCGGTTCCTCTTCAAGCTCCGGGTGGACTACCCCAGGGCCGAGGATGAGGTGGAAGTCCTCCGTCGCGCCCACCTCAACGGCGACGAGGTGAATCCCGTGGTGGACGGCCCCACCCTGCTGGCCGCGGGCCGGGAGGCCCAGAAGGTGCGCCTGGACGACGCCATCCGCACCTACATCGTGAAGCTGGTGCAGGCCACCCGGCCCGGCCACGGCAAGCCCTGGAAGGGCAAGGAGCTGCTCCGCTGCGGCGCCAGCCCCCGGGCCTCGCTGTCCCTCCAGGCCTCCACACGGGCCCTGGCCTACCTCCAGGGCCGCGACCACGTGCTGCCCCAGGACGTGGTGGACCTCGCCCCGGACGTGCTGCGCCACCGCCTGCTGCTCACCTTCGAGAGCGAGGCCGACGGCGCCACCACGGATCAGGTCATCGCCCAGCTGCTCCAGGCCGTGCCGCGGCCCTGAGCCGATCGGCCGCCCACGCCACCCAGTGAGATCCCCCATGACCGCTTCGCCCCGCCCCCGGATCACCGGCATCACCGTGAACCTCCTCATGCCCGACGGCACCACGCGGGTCCACACCATCGATCCGAAGATCTGCGACGCGCTCGTGTGGAGCGACCGGGCCGTGGAGGTCTTCGGCAAGTTCTACGACAAGGGCGGCCCGGCCGAGGGCAAGCAGATGAGCCGGGAGGATTTCCTCCATCACTTCCCGCACGGCGGACCGATCATCGGCGACCAGCCGCACCTCCCCATGACCCCGGCCGTGGTGAACCAGATCTGGAACCACCCCAAAGCGGACGGGACCACGCCGGCCTACCTTTCGAAGAGCCTCATGAATCCCGTGAACGGCTAGTAGTCCCGCCAGCCCGGGTACAGGGCCCTGCCCCTGGCCCGGATCTGCGCAGCGCTTGCCTGGTCGCCGCAGGCCTCGCGGAACTGGGCCAGGGCCAGCCAGAACCCCGGATCCACGGGCTTCAGCCTGACCAGGGACCGGGCCAGGTCCTCCCCTGATTCCCGCAGGCGCGGGGGCTGGGGCCGGTGCCCTGTGCGCAGCAGGAGCGCCAGGTAGCGGAGCCGGATGGCGCCCGGTTCGACGGGATCTTCCGCGCTGCCGCCCTGCTTGACCGGCAGCTGGCCGGCCTCGTCCAGGTAGCCACCGGGATCCCGGCCCTGCGCCTGCGCCTGCGTGGCGGCGGCCAGGAGCGCCTCCATGAGGTAGGGTGTCAGGGTCGCCAGGGGGACCCGGGCCTTCCGGGCGCGGTGGAAGGCCGTGCGCGCCAGGTCCACCACACCCTCGGGATCCCGTCCATCCCGCGCCAGGGCCTTGGCCTGGACCGCCCGGGCGATGAGGATGCCCCGATGGAACCCCACGTGGCCGGGCTGGGTCTTCAGGGCCGCCTCGTAGGCCCGGACCGCCTCCTCCGCGTCGGCGGCGGGATCCCCCCCGGAAGCCAGGCTGGCCTTCGCCATGGCCTGGGCCACGCCCCCCAGGCTCGACTGGTAGTACGCATCCTCAGGGTGCGCCTCCGCCGTGGCCCGGGCCTGCTGCAGGTACGGCGCCACCGCGTCGCGGCGGTAGAGGCCCTTCAGGCGGGTGTGGTCGATCCAGGCGAGCAGGGCGGAATTGCGGATGTTCATCAGGACGATGTGCCCTGGATCGAGCTGCAGGCCCCGATCAGCCGCAGTCATGGCCTCCTTCAGGCGCTGGGAGGGATCCGCCCCCGCGCTCAACAGGCGGAACCCCTCCGTGCGCAGGACGGAGGCCCGGGCCGTGAAGGCCTCGACTTCATCGGGGTCCCGCCGCAGGGCCTCCGCCGCGTCCGTTCCGGCCTGGGCCAGCCAGGCCCCCGGGTCGCTCTCCCGATAGGCCAGGTACCGGGCCATCTCCCCCCGTGCCCGCGCCCGCCAGGCCAGGGGCTCGGCAGCAGAGGGCTCCAGCTGGGTCCAGCGGTCCGCCACGGCCACCTGGGCCAGGACGGGCCCCCGGGGGTCCGCCCCCGATTGCCAGCCCAGCGCCACGGCCTCCTGCCAGCGCCGGAGGTCCAGGCGGAGGAGGTCCACATCGCAGGGGGCCCGGAGCTCGGCCTCGGCCAGGGCCCGTCCCGCCGCCGCCAGGGCGGGCCTGGTGATCTGTTCCTCCTGCGCGAGGTGGGCCTGGGCGAGCCAGGCCTCCGCCTCCAGCCGCAGAGCCTCGTAGAACCAGGGAGCCTGGGCCTGGGCCTCCCGCGCCAGCTGCACCGCCTCCTGCGGGCGCCCTTCCATCAGCGTGAGCAGCCCCGCGCGGAAAGGCGGAGGCTCCAGGCTGGCCTGGGCGCCCCGCCGCAGCCAGTCGGCGGCGGGAATCCGCAGCGCCTGCTTCAGTTCCTCCAGCCGCCGCTGCCTCAGGTCCGGGTCGGGCAGCGCGTAGGCCTTCCCCTGTTCGATCTGGTAGATCGCAGCCAGGGCCCGCCCCTGGGCATGGGCCGCCTCAGGGGTCCGGAAGCCCAGGGCCCAGGCCCGTTCCAGCTGGGTCCGGGCACCGGAGGGATCGTCCAGGGCGAGCCGTGCCCGCCCCAGCGCATAGGCGCCGGGCGCCTCCGCCAGCGGCCCCGCGGCCCGGACCTCCTGGGACAGGGCCTCGACACGGGCCCTGAGATCCGCCTGGTCGCGGGTCAGATCCCGCGCCGGCTGGATCCGCAGGTAGCGGGCCAGGGCCTCGATGCGCTCGGCGGCCTGACCGAACTGCTGGGCGTGGGCGGCCCGGGTCTGGGCGCGCAGCCGCTCCCGCACGGCCAGCCCGCCGAAGACCGCAATGGACAGGCAGACCGCGGCGGAGGCCGCCACGAGGGCCTTGCGCTTCCGCGCCCAGTGGACCATCCGTTCCACGGACGTGGCTGCGCGGGCCTGGATGGGTTCGCCGTCGAGGATGCGCTGGAGGTCCTCCCCCAGCGCCCGGGCGGTGGCGTACCGGCGGCGCGGGTCCTTCTGGAGGCAGGTGAGCACCACCGTGTCGAGGTCCGGCGGAATGGTGGGCACGTGCCTCCGGACCGGCACCGGGTCGTCCTTCACGATGCGCGCCATGCAGTCGAGTCCTTCCCCCCCGAAGGGCGGGTACCCGGTCAACAGCTCGTAGAGGGTGGCGCCCAGGGAATAGACATCCGACCGACGGTCCAGCAGGCCCGCCATCCCCCGCGCCTGCTCGGGAGACATGTAGCTGACGGTGCCCATCACCTGCCCAGTCTCCGTTAACCGGCCGCCCTCCAGGCCCCGGGCCAGCCCGAAATCAAGCACGCAGGCCCGGGTGGGCCCGTCCTCGAGCCGCTCCATCATGAGGTTGGCGGGGTTCAGGTCGCGATGGATGAGGCCCACGCGATGGGCCGCGTGGACGCCTTCGCAGACCTCCGTCATGAGCCGCAGGAGCGCCTCCAGCGACAGCGTGGACGCGGCCTTCAGGAGCGTCTCCCCGTTGATGAACTGCATGACGATGTAGGGCTGGCCGCGCCACTCGCCCACTTCGTGCACGCGGCAGACGTTGGGGTGGTCGATGCGGGCCTGGAGCTGGGCCTCCTGGACGAACCGCTGCAGGAGTGCGGGATCGTCCCGCCGGAGGAACTTGAGGGCCACCACGCGCCGGAGACGGGAGTCCGTGGCTCGGAAGACCCGGCCCATGCCCCCTTCGCCGAGCAGCTCCAGAGCCTCGAACCGCCCCCACCGCTCGAGGGTCCGGGCCCTGAAGATCCCGCTCTGCCGGAGCCCGGCCGGGGGGACGGACGCCTCCGGACCTGGCGTCGGGGGCCCCGTCCCGGGGCCTTCCCCCGTGGCCGGGCCATCGGGCAACCCGGGTCTCTGGGCGGTGATCTCCATGGACCAGTGGTCCGCCTCCGCGGCCTCCAGGTCAGCCAGTTCCTGCTCCAGCATGCGGCGATCGGCCTCGCCCAGGCGTCCGGAGGCCACCAGGTCGTCCAGCTGGCCGCTGATGTCGCCGGGCTCGAGGAACCCGCGGGCCACGGCCAAGGCCAGCACCCGCTCCTCAGCGGTCGCCATGGCTGCCGTTCCGCACGATTCCGCTCCTCGATGAACCGATCATGGTGCCCCCATTGCGGCCGCAGGTGAAGCGCTTCCCGTGTTGACCGGGGCCCGGCCCGGGGTCAGACTGGCCATGGCCCTGGCGCCGGAAAGGAGGTTCGATGGGACGACAAGCCGACCTCGCCGAGCCTCCGTCGTGGTACGCCGCCCGCTGAGGCGGCCATCACGCGAGACCCCGGCTCCCCCGAATCCGCCCCCTGAACGGGATGGCGGCGCGCCTGGCCGCGCCCCATCCGCTCCTCCGGACCGGCCATGATCCACCGCTTCCTCGACACTGTCTGGGGCCAGGCGATGAACCTGCTGACGGCGCCCATCCGGCACCGCCGATGGATCGACCTGCTCGTGCTCGCGGCCCTCGTGGGCACGCTGGCGGCGCTCTGGCTGGTGGGGAAGGAATGGACCTCCGTCCAGCGGCCCACGGTGGAGATCGCCCTCGGCGCCCTGGCCCTGCCCAAATACCTGCTGCTCTCCCTGATCCGCGCCATCGCCGCCTACATCGTCTCGCTGGCCTTCACGCTGGTGGTGGCCTACTGGGCGGCCAAGGATCCCCGGGCGGAGCGGATCCTGGTGCCCATCCTCGACATCCTCCAGAGCGTCCCCCTGCTGGCCTTCCTGCCGCCGGTGCTGCTGCTCATGCTCACGCTCTTCCCGCACAGCAACATCGGGCTCGAGCTGTCGGCGGTGCTGCTCATCGTCACCTGCCAGGCCTGGAACATGGCCTTCAGCTTCTACCAGTCCCTCAAGACCCTGCCCAAGGAGCTGGAGGAGACCTCCAGTCTCTACGGGTTCACCTGGCTCCAGAAGCTGCGCTGGGTGGAGATCCCCTTCGCCACGCCGGGCCTGGTGTGGAACTCCATGGTGAGCGTGGCCAACAGCTGGTTCTTCCTGATGTCCGCCGAGGCCTTCCGCGCGGGCAACAAGAACTTCCAGCTCCCGGGCCTGGGCTCGTACATGAACACCGCGGTGGAGCAGGGGAACACCCGCGCCCAGATCTACGCCATCCTCACCATGCTGGTGCTGGTGGTGCTCCTGGACCAGCTGGTCTGGCGCCCCGTGGTGGCCTGGTCCCAGCGTTTCCAGGTGGACGAGGGCGCCGAGGTGGACCCGGGCGACAACTGGCTGCTCAGGCTCTTCCGGCGCTCCCGGCTCCTGAAGTGGCTCGAGAAGCGGAGGAACCAGCGGCTGCAGCGCCGGGTGCCGCGCCCCGCCCTCATCCTCCGCAAGGCCCGCGAGGAGATCCAGCGGCCGGGGAGGCTGGGATCCTGGGTGGCGGCGTCCGCCCTGGTGGGCATCCTCGGGCTGCTCTCGCTGGGGGGCATCTCCGTCGTGCGGCTGCTGGCGGAGGTGAGCGGCGCCAAGTGGGTCACCCTGCTCAAGGCCGGCGGGGCGTCCCTGGCCCGGGTGCTGCTCTCCACGTTCCTAGCCACCCTCTGGACCCTGCCCGTGGGCCTCTGGATCGGCATGTCGCCGAAGTGGTCCCGCCGCCTCCAGTCCGTGGTGCAGGTGGCGGCCTCCTTCCCCTCCTCCCTGATCTTCGCGTCCCTCATCCTGCTGTTCAGTTCCGTCGGCATCAGCCTGGGCGTGAGCTGCGTGCTGCTGATGGTGCTGTCCACCCAGTGGTATCTCCTCTTCAACATCATCGCGGGCGCCCAGGCCATCCCCGCGGACCTGCGCGAGGCTTCCACCGCCTACCGGATGTCCCTGTGGAAGCGATGCTGGAACCTCTACTTCCCGGCCGTGTTCCCCTTCCTCGTCACCGGCTGGGTGACCGCCACAGGCGGCGCCTGGAACGCCAGCATCGTCACCGAGATCGTCACCGCCAAGCAGCAGACGCTCCGGACCTTCGGCCTCGGCGCCGAGGTGGTGCTGGCCACGGAACAGGGCTCCATGCCCCACCTGGCGGCCAGTGCCCTGCTCATGGCTGCCCTGGTCGTCCTCTTCAACCGCCTCGTCTGGGTGCCCCTCTACCGCCTGGCCGAGACCCGCTACGCCCTCAACCGCTGAGGTGGACATGCAGCAGGCCTACACCTCCCCCATCTGCGAGCTGCGCGGCGTGCAGATGCGCTTCCCCGCCCCGCGCGGCGGCGTCCAGCGCGTGCTCGAGGACATCCGGCTCGACGTGCGCCCGGACGAGATCCTCTGCCTCATCGGCCCCAATGGATCCGGCAAGTCCACCCTGCTGCGGCTGCTGGCGGGCCTCATGCCCCCCACCCAGGGCGAGGTGCGCCACCACGGCGAGCGGCTGGAGGGCCTGAACCCCGGCGTGGCCATGGTGTTCCAGAGCTTCGCCCTCTACCCCTGGATGACGGTGGAGGAGAACGTGCGCGTGGTGCTGCGGGCCCGGGACCTCCCCGAGGACGAGGTGCGGGAGCGGGCCCACCAGGCCATCCGCAAGGTGGGTCTCGAGGGTTTCGAGGAGGCCTTCCCCCGGGAGCTCTCCCGCGGCACCAAGCAGCGGGTGGGCGTGGCCCGGGCCCTGGCCGTGGATCCGGAGATCCTGGTGATGGACGAGCCCTTCAGCCAGGTGGACGCCCTCACGGCGGAAGCGCTCCGCGCCGAGATCATGGACATCTGGGCCGACAAGGAGCGCAACCCCTCGGCCATCGTGATGGTGAGCCAGTCCATCCGCGAGGCCCTGCTCATGGCCGACCGGGTGGCCATCCTCTCCGGCAGTCCCGGCACCCTGCGCACCATCGTGGACGTGCCCATGGCGCGCCCCCGGGACAGCCGCTCTGCGGAATTCATGAAGCTGGTGGACCACCTGCACGACATCTTCACCAGCGCCGAGCGGCCCGACGTCCAGGTCACCGCCCCCATTCCCAGCGCCGCCTCCCAGGAGGACCAGGTGGAGCCCCTGCCCCAGGCCCAGAGCGGCGACATCCTGGGCCTGCTGGAGTTCCTGGAGACCCAGGGCGGCACCAGCGACCTCTTCCAGGTGGCCTCGCACACCCACGTCGCCTTCGAGAAGGTGCTCACCACGGTGAAGGCCGCCGAGATGCTGGACCTGGTGGACACGCCCAAGCGCGGCGTCCTGCTCACGCCCCTCGGCAAGCGCTTCGTGAACGCCAACATGGACGACCGCAAGGACATCTGGCGGGCCCAGCTCCTGGAGCTGCGCCTGTTCCGCGTGGTGCAGGAGATGATACACCTCGAGGAGGGTGAGCTCTCCGAGGAGACCCTCCTCCAGGAACTGGCCACCCGGCTGCCCATGGAGGATCCGGAGAAGACCTTCGAGACCCTCGTCGCGTGGGGCCGTTTCGGGGAACTCTTCGCCTACCGCGAGGAACGCGGCGTCCTCACGCCCGAATAGCCCTCCCGACAGACCGCCCCATGATGAAGCGACCCCGCCTCCTCGCCCTGCTCTGCCTGCCAGCGGCTCTCGCGGCCCAGTCGCAGGCCGGCCCAGACTCGCCCTGGTCCCTCCACGCCCAGCTCACCTACCAGCTGCAGGGCCACGGCGGGTTCAACGCCCCCTACGCCGGCGATAACAGCCTCCAGGATCGCCGGGAGGTCCGGGGTTCGTACACGACCACCTTCTTCATCGGCCGGCGGCTGTGGGAGGGCGCGGAACTCTACGCCAACGCTGAAGCCTTCGCGGGCGCCGGGGTCAGCCGCGTGCTGGGCCTCGCGGCGCCCCCGAACGGGGAAACCTACCGGGTGGACAGCCCCACGCTCAAGGTGGGCCTGGCGCGCCTCTTCCTGCGCCAGACCTGGAACCTGGACGGGCCTCTGGAGGCCGTGGAAGACGGTCCCAACCAGGCGGCCACCCGCCAGAGCCGCCGCCGCGTGGCGCTCACGGCCGGCAAGCTGTCGGGAACGGACATCTTCGACGGGAACACCTACAGCCACGACGCCCGCACCCAGTTCAACAACTGGAGCCTGTGGGCGAACGCCGCCTGGGACTATCCGGCGGATACCCGCGGCTACACCTGGGGGCTCGCCCTGGAGTGGCTCCACGACGACTGGGCCCTGCGGGCCGGGTCCCTCATGGAGCCGAAGGAGGCGAACCAGCTGGAGCTGGACCACGAGGTCCGCCATGCCCACGGCGAGGTGATCGAGCTGGAGCACGACCACGAACTCGGCGGCCAGAAGGGCGCCCTGCGCCTGCTCGCCTTCCAGAACCACGCGCGCATGGGGTCCTACCGGGAGGCCCTCGCGCTGGCTCCCGCCGCCCCGGACGTGACGGCCACCCGCGCGCCGGGCCGCGTCAAGCACGGGTTCGGCCTCAACGCCGAGCAGGCGGTCACGCCGGACCTGGGCCTCTTTCTGCGGGCGGGCTGGAACGACGGCAGGACCGAATCCTGGGCCTTCACCGAAGTGGAGCGCACCCTGTCCATGGGCCTGTCCGCCAACGCCCGGGCCTGGGGCCGCAGCGCAGACCGGGCCGGGCTCGGCTTCGCGGCCAACGGGCTCAACCGCGACCACCGTGACTACCTGGCGGCGGGCGGTTACGGCTTCATGGTGGGCGACGGCCGCCTGGCCTACGCGGCCGAGCGCGTGCTGGACGTCTACTACGCCGTGGCCCTCGGCGCCTTCGGCTCCCTCAGCCTCGAGGCCCAGCGCTTCGAGAACCTCGCCTTCAACCATGACCGGGGCCCGGCCACCCTCTACGGCCTGCGCCTCCACCTGCAGCTCTGACGGACGGGGCTCACCCCTTGCCCGGCGCCGTCACCGGCGGCGCGAAGGCGCAGGCGGCGATGCCCGCCAGCACCAGCAGGGTGCCCAGGCCCTGCATGGGCTTCACGGATTCCCCCAGCAGGAACCACCCCAGGATGACGGTGGCCACGGGCTGGGTCATGAGGCCCATGGCGCCCATGTTCGTGGAGACGTGGCCCATGCCCCAGGTGATGAACCACCAGGCCACCACCTGCACCACGATCCCCAGGCCCGCCAGGGCCCACCAGGCCCGGGCGGGGTAGCCCGTGAAGGCCTCCCCTTGCGCGAGGCCCAGGAGGCCGAATCCCAAGCCGCACCAGAGCACCACCCAGAACAGGGCCTCCGGGGCGCTGAGCTCCTGCCGGGCGCGGCCCAGGGCCAGGGTGAAGGCGCCGTAGGCCAGGGAGGCCAGGGCCCCCAGCAGCTCGCCCAGCCCGGTGCCCCAGCGGGCCCCCTTGGCCAGCCCCAGGATGAGGGCCCCGCCCAGGGCCAGGAACACACCCAGCCAGAACCGGCGCCGCAGGCGGGCGCCCAGCCACAGGACGGACACGATGGCCACCCAGATGGGGGCCAGCGTCACCAGCAGCGTGGCATTGGCGGCGCTGGTGTGGTGGAGCGAGGTGTGCCACATCCAGAGGTCGCCCACGAAGCAGAGGCCCGCCACGCCGGCCCAGACGCGGGCGCGGCCCAGGCCGGGCCGGGCGGAGGCCCGGGCCCGCCAGGCGAGCCAGGCCACGGGCGGCAGGGCGATGGCCATGCGGTAGAAGCCCACCGCCAGCGGCCCCGCGGGCGCCGCCCAGCGCACGAGCATGGCCGCGAACCCCAGGAGCGAAGCCCCGAGGATCAGGGCCGCCAGGCCTCTCGGATCCGGCGTCCCCGCCCGCATCTCATCCATGGTTCCAGCATCGCCGCCGGACGGACCGGCCCGCAAGGGGCCCCGGCCGATCCGGTCAGTTCGCCCAGCGGGAAACCTGCTCCCAGACGTCCTCGTCCCGGGCGGGCCCGTTCAGCAGGATGGCGAAGACCCGGACCTTCCCGTCGAGGGTCTGGAGGTAGCCGCAGAGGCTCATGACGCGGTCGAGGTGGCCGGTCTTCACGCGCACGCGGCGGGTGAGGTTGGGGTCCTTCATCCGCAGCTTCCAGGGCTCGCCCCCGATGATCTTCAGAGAGGAGACGAACTCGGAGCCCACCTCGAAGTCGTGGTAGGCCCCCCGCAGGATGATGGCGAGGGTGCGGGCGGACAGGCGGTTGTCCTTGCTGAGGCCGGAGCCGTCCGTGATCTGGATGGCCTCCGGACCCAGGTTGAAAGCCGTCTGGTAGAAGGCCTGGATCCGCTGCACGCCCCGGGGCCAGGAACCCGCCCCGTAGCGCCGGGTGAGCATCTCGATCATGAAATTGTTGGACCACTTGTTGATGTCCTGCACCAGGGCCCGCAGCGGCGGCGAGGTCCAGGTGGCCAGCTTGCGGGGGACGGCGGGTCCACTTCCACTTCCGTTGCCGCCGGGACGGCCTTCCACGGTGATGCCCGTCTCCTGGAGGATGCGCAGGATGGTTTCCTGGGCCAGGCGGTCGGGGTCCGCCACGGGCCGCCCGTTCTCGCCCCGGTTGAAGTCCACGGACAGGGCCCGCACCTCGGGCAGGGCGTCGGCGGAGGTGTTCTCCCAGCCCTGGGGCTGCCGCTGGGCGTCGAAGGCGCTCTGGTCGAGGCGGATGGTCCCCGTGACGCGCTGGAGGCCGAGCCGCTTCAGCGACTGGGCCAGCATCCAGATGCGCTCGCTGGTGAGGAGGGGGTCGCCGTCGCCCTTGAAAGTGAGGTCGCCCTGCACCACGCCGTCCTTCAGGTCGCCCCACACCTCGGTCTCGATGGTGCTGTCGGGCTTCAGGGTCTTCAGCAGGGCGTAGGTGGTGACGACCTTGGTGGTGCTGGCGGGCACCAGGGCCACGGCGTCGTCATGGCGCTCCAGGGCCCTCCCCGTGTCCACGTCCCAGATCCCCGCGGACACCGCGATGCCGCGGGCCTCCAGGCTCCGCACCCAGGGGCGGAAGCCCTGGGCCCCCGATGGCAGGGCGGAGAGCAGGGACAGGGCGAGGGTCAGGGCGAGCGGCCGCATGGCGCCTCAGGGCTTCGCCACCACCGGGGTGCCCCGGAGGCTGGGCCTGGTCCGCTCGTTCTCCGTGACGGCGCCTCCGCCCAGGAGGTTCTCGTCGGCCGTGAAGAGCCAGTCCTTCACCAGGGTCTTGCCCTGGTAGGCGTGGATGCTGTCCTTCTCGCTGCGGCTGCGCACGCCGACGATGGGCAGGCCCTGGGTGTTCCCGGAGGCCCCCGCCTGCACCTGGGTGACGAACTGCCATTCCCCGCCGGGAGTCATGGGATCCAGGTACTTCTGGCGCAGGATCCGGGGCCGGACCTTCATGACCTCGTCCAGATCCGTGGGATAGCGTTTCATCTTGGCGAAATAGATGCGGAGGGCCGAGGCGATGGCCTCCCCCCGGAAGATCAGCTCGGCCTCGTTCTCCCGCTGGACCTCGGCGCTCAGCCGCGGGCCGGCCTTCATGAGCATGACCCCCATGGCCACGGCCAGGGCCAGGGCCAGGGCCATGGTGAAGCCTCTCTGGGCGTGGAGGATACGGGCGGACCGCATGGAGGTGGCTCCTGGACCTGGAGAACCAGGCCTGACCATTATCAGGCCCGTTCCCCCTTCCGTGTCATGAGCTCGGAAAAAGCTCCCACCACCGCCGGGTCGAACTGGGTGCCGGCCTCATTGCGCAGCTCCGCCAGAGCCTGGCGGAAGCCCTTGGGACGCCGGTAGCCCCTGCCGCTGGTCATCACCTCGTAGGCCTCGATGACGCCGATGATGCGGCTGCCCATGGGGATGGCCGTCTCCCGCAGGCGATCGGGGTAGCCCTGGCCGTCCCAGCGCTCGTGGTGGTGACGGATCACGCGGACCACGTCGAAGGGGAAGCGCAGGTCCTTGAGGAAGACGGCGGCCAGCTCCGGATGATCCCGGACCTTCCGCATGTCCTCGGGAGTCAGCGTGGGCTTGGCCAGCATCTGGGGATCCAGCAGCAGCAGGCCCACGTCATGGAGGATGGCGGCGATGCTCACGGCCTCCACCTCCTCGGTGGGCAGGTCGAGCATCATCGCCAGATCCCGGGCCAGGCGGGCCGTGGCGAGGCTGTGGGGGCGCAGGTTCGGCATCCGGACCTCGCCGGCCTGGAGGATGCGGTGGCTCACGGACAGAAAGGCGTGGTGGTACCGCTCGTGGAGCCGGGCCTCCTGGAGGTGGAGGGCCAGCACCCGGCTCAGCTGCTGGATGGCCTCGATCTCCGCCAGGGAGAACGAGTGGTCCTCCAGGCGGAACACCATCACCAGGTCATGGCCCTGGGGCGTCTCGTTGAGGAGGAGAGGCATGTAGGTGGCGAAGGCGCCTGTGAGCACGGGCACCTCGGGTATTTCGACCCGGCTGATGAGGCGCAGGTCCGGCTCGCGCACCGCCGGCAGGTGGAACGTGGCGTGGGCCAGGATCTGCTGCTGCAATTCCGGCGACAGGGGCAGCGTGCTGAAGGCCAGGATGGGCCGGATCTCCTCCGGGTCCTCCGTCCAGAGCGCCACGGCGGTGGCGGGCAGGATCTGGCTGATGAGCCCCGCGATCTCCCAGAAGAACGTCCGCTGCTCCGGCGGCACCATGCCCGTCCGGCGCTCGGCGTTCGCCGGGGCGGGGGCCACCCAGCTGCTGAGGCTGCGGTCCGCGTCCCAGGGGAGCGAACCATAGGTCTCCCGGCCTCCGGGGAACCCGTAGAGCCGCTCCCGGTCCTGGTGCACCGCGGGCCGGTCGCCGGGCTTCTGGGCCCGGGCCGGACCCGGGGCCGCGGAAGGACCTGGCGGCAGGAGCCGCTCCATCTCCGGGGCCAGCTCCTCCAGGATGTCCGCCGCCGTGGGCAGGCCCTCGGGCACTTGGCCGGGGCCGATAGGTTGAGGCGCGGCCGCCTCGGGGCCGCCGTAGAGGCGGAACTCCTTCAGGGCCGCCACCAGGTCCCCGCAGATGGCCAGGGTGGGCAGCTCGTCGCGCTCCACCTCGAAGGTCCCGCCCTTGATGCGGTCCCGCTGGATGAGCAGGCCCACCCAGTCCCCCTGGAGGTAGACCGGGGTGATGAGGTAGCGGGGCCATTCCCCACCCTGGCCGAAGGCCGAGAGCTCCGGGGATTCGGAGGCGTCGTTCACCACGTAGGTCCGCCGCGCGCGCTGGGTCCTCACCAGGAGCGGGTGGCCGCCGGGAATGGCCACCGGGGGCCGCGTGCCCCGCGGCCAGCCGTAGAAGCTCACCACCTCGAAGCCCCCCTGCCCCGGCACGCGCAGGTAGAGCGCCCCCTTGGTGCTGCCCACCTCCTCCATGCACCGGTAGAGCACCTGGGAACACCGGTTCGCCAGCGCTTCGCTGAGATTGAGAGGGGAAACCGGCATGGGCGCGTCCGGACCAGGGGGTCGGGAGCCCATCATGGCAGAGCCGCGACCGGCATATCTAGAGGAGTTCCGGGCATCGAGGCGGTTTTTTATGGCTGAGGAGGTTCCTGAAGCGAGGCCACGGCGAGATCCCGCGCCGCCCAGCGGGTCAGCCCCGCCAGTTGCCGGCCATGGCCGCATTCCGCCAGGGGCGCGCCCAGGGCCCTCAGGCGGGCCACCACCGCCAGCCAGTCCACGGGCAGGGCCACGGAGGCGAGACCCTCGTCCCAGGCCGCCGCTCCGGTGGTCAGCAGCCGGCCGTCGAAGTGGGAGATGAGCGGGAAGGCCGGGTCCGCGGGCTTCACCGCCCCGAGCCTCCGGGTGATGGCCGGCAGGAGTGCCGCCATGTGGGGACCGTGGAGGGGATGCTTCACCGGCAGCAGGCCGACCTTCAGGGCTGAAGGGCCGAGCTCCCGCACCAGCGCCTCCAGGGCCGGCAGGGGACCGGAGACCGTGAACTGGGCCTGGCCGTTGCGGTTGGACAGCACCAGCTCCGGGTGGCCGGCCAGGGTCCGCCGCACGTCCAGCTCCGGCACGCCGATGAGGAAGGCCATGCCCATGGTCCCCTCGCCGAAGGCCGTCTCGCTGAGGTCCTCCACGGCGGAGATGAGGTCCAGCGTGGCCTCCAGGGGCACCACGCCCGCGGCCACCAGGGCCGAGTAGAAGCCCATGCTGTGCCCGGCGGCGGCCACGGGCAGGGGCATGCCTGCCGCGCGGCGCGCACGGAAGATGCCCACGGAGTGGGCCAGCACCGCACAGGGCGCCAGGCGCTGCGCGCGCAGCAGGTCCAGGGGGCCCTCCGCCATGGCCCGCCGCAGGGGATGGCCCGTGCGGGCTTCGGCAGCCTCCAGCGCGTCCGTCCAGGGTCCATGGGCCTCCCAGCCCCGGGACATGCCCACGGCCTCGGTGCCCTGGCCGGGGAACAGGAGGGTGCAGGCGGTTTCGGACGCGGGATCTGGCGCAGGCTCTGACATGGTCTCGAGCATAGGGTGCCGGAAGCCCCGGCATCCAGTAGGCTGGGGGCCATGTCCCCCCTCCCGGCTCCACTGCCTTGGCAGCAGGTCCCCTGGCACCAGCGCCGCTCCTACTGGGAGTTGGAGGAAGGCCTGCGGAGGGACCTGCGCGAAGCCCTGGAGATGGAGGCCGCGGACCTGGCCCGCCGCGCCGAGGCGGCGCTCGACGACTATGCCGCCCGGCCCGGCACCCTGGGCGGCCAGCTGGTGAACGGGGACGTGCTTGCCACCCTGCTGCCCACCCTGCGCCGCAATCCCACCCAGGGCTACGAGGCCCTGGAGGATCCCGGGGGGCGGGCCTCGGTGCACCTGAACGCCCTGGCCAAGCGCCTCCGCGACCGGGCCCTGGGCCTGGCCCGGGGCGGGCCGGTGATCATCTTCATGGGCGGCCAGGCCACGGGGAAGACCACCCACGCGCTGGCCCTGGGGTCAGCCTTCGGCGCGGTGTTCGACGCGCCCCACACGGATCCCGACGGCGTGGCCTTCCTCCTGGAGCGCATCCGGCGCGCGGGCTGCGGGGAGGTCCATCTCGCCTACACGGACCGCGACCTCGACGGCGCCCTCAGGGCCATGCTGGCCCGCTCCGAGCGCGAGGGGCGCTACGTGCCCCTGCACCGCATGGCCCGCACCCACGCCTGGGCCCCCTTCACCTTCCTGGGCCTCGGGCCCCGCGCGGGCCGCGGCCTCTGGCTGTACCACGTGCGGGTGGATGATGCGGGCCAAGACCTCATGACCAGCGGCCAGGAGGCCCTCGCCAGTGTGCGCGCCCGCCCGAAGCAGGCCGAATCCGCGGTTGCCTACCAGCTCCAGACCGCTTACCTTTCTCTCCTGAGGATCCAAACCCATGACCCCCGAACCTGGTACCCGCGGGATGTGCTCGCAGGACTCAACCGAAGCCTCGACCCCTGGCGCCGCCTTGAAGCCGACCATCTCCTTCGCCGATGTCTCGAGTCTGTGGCGCCGCGAGGTGCCGAAGGTGGTTCAGGCCCACGAGGAGGATCGGCTCGAGGTCCGGAGGAGCCTGGGGCTGGCGTAGGCTGAATTCGCTGCGCGAATTCAGTAAGAAACGAAGATGTATGTCTGAATTCGCATGGCGAATTCCCTGCTGAATCTGGGCAGCAGATTCAGCTCTCGCGGTACCCCATCACCACCAGCAGGCACGGCCCCCCGGCGATGACGTTCATCCCCAGCGACTCCGCCGTGCGGATGGCCTCGTCGCTCTCGGCGCCGGGCTGCATCCAGACGTGCTTCACGCCTGCGGCGGCGGCCTCGCGCACCACCTGCTCCGTGGCGGCGGGCGGCGTGATGACGGAGATGGCCGGCACCTTCACGGGCAGCGCCGCCAGCGAGGGGTAGGCCTTGAGGCCCTCCACCTCCGGCGCCTTGGGGTTGATGGGATAGACCTCATGCCCGTGCTGCTGGTAGCAGCGCAGCACCTTGTTCCCGTACTTGTCACGGTCCGTGCTGGCCCCCACCACCGCGAAGGGCCCCGAGGCCAGGAAGGACTGGATGCGGTCATTGATAGACATTCGCGCCTCACATAAAAGTCGAACAACATCAAGTCAAAGTGTCCGGGCCAATTTTCTCACTTGAAGATTGTTAGCGTCCCATAAACGAGTTGCTCATTCATATTTCTACTTGCACTTTGCCTATCATAGATTATATAGATGACTGAGATATTTCCTATATCAATCAGATCAGGCTTAATCTTAAATTTTCCAAGAAAGGATAAATAGGTATGGAAGAAACATATTTTGCGTTTATTGACGAAGCAGGTAACGAAAATTTAAATACAAAAATTGATGGCGTTTCTGATTTTTTTATAATCACAGCCGTTCTTGTTCCCGAATCGGGTCTTGAACTTGCAAAGAGACTTTCAAATTCACTCAGAAACACACATTTCCAAACAGGCGAAATAAAATCATCGACAATCAGCAATAAACATACAAAAAGAATAAAAATATTACAAGATATCGAAATGATTAATATCAAATATATAACTTTTATCGTTGATAAAAATAAAATTGACAAAACAGGTGGTTTAGGCTTTAAAAAAGTATTTAGAAAATATCTTCCAGGAATATTATATCAAGATCTTTTTAAAACATATAAAAATCTAACGATCATAAGCGATGAACATGGCAGTAGAGAATTCATGAAATCCGTTGAACAATACGTCGGATCAAAAACAACTCCCTCGTTGCTGCCAGAAGAAAACTATATCTTTTCATTTAAATCAAGTAAAGACGAAATATTAATCCAAATTGCAGACTTCATTGCAGGAACATGGGCTAAAATTGTAGATAAAAGAATACCAATTGAGATAAGAAATGAATTTAAAAATGTCATAAGATCAACCGCACTTTCCATTGAATTCTGGCCACCATCACATGAATCATTTTACAGTGATACACATACTCCTGATCATTTGGATAAAATCATTCGTAATTATTGTTACACTCAAGCGCAAATATATATTGAAGCTAATACTCCAAAGTCTATGGAATCCACGGAAGATGGGCTTGAGGAGCGTCTTCGGGTAGAAATCTTAAAGTTTCTTCTACTAAATAATGAAATATTTGACGATGAAAAATTTGCATATTCAGATAAAATTATAAAACATTTAAAAACAAAGGGAATCGAAAATCTCAATCGTAGGCGTTTAGCAGCGCAGGGTATATCCATACTACGTAGAAGAAATGTCATCATTTCAAGTGGAAAATATGGATACAAATTGCCAACAAAATTATCCGATATCGAAGAGTTTGTATCCACTTCTCACGAAAAAATTGTACCAATGCTAGAAAGAATTACCGATGCTTATCAACAGATAAATAAAGTAAGTCATCTCAGAATTAATATTTTAGGTGATCATCCAGAATTAATAACTTTAGTAAAAGCACTACAGGACCATAAAATCGAATCAAGTGGAAACACCACCGATACGAACTAACGCCCAGAAGGAGAAGGAGCCCCCAGCGTCTGGATGGCCCTCACCTTCATCTCGCCCCGCAACGTCTCGACGGCTTCGCAGGCGGCGAGGGCGGCGCTGAGGTTGGTGAGGCAGGGGATCTTCAGGCGCAGGGCCTCCCGGCGGATGGCGCTCTCGTCGAAGAATGCGTCGCGGCCCAGGGGCGTGTTGATCACCCACTGCACTTCGCCGTTCTTGAGGAGGTCCACCGCGTTGGGCCGGCCCTCGTTCACCTTGAAGATCTTGCGGACCTTGAGGCCCACGGACTCCAGGGTGCGGGCCGTGCCCTCGGTGGCGCAGAGGCCGAAGCCCAGGGCCACGAGCTTGTGGGCCAGCTCCGGCAGCCGCGCCTTGTCGCGGTCGTTGACGGTGAGGAAGACCGTGCCCGACAGCGGCAGCGGGATGCCCGCGGCCAGCAGGGCCTTGGCGTAGGCCTCGCCGAAGGTCTCACCGATGCCCATGACCTCGCCCGTGCTCTTCATCTCAGGGCCCAGCACCGGGTCCACGCCTGGGAACTTGGCGAAGGGGAACACCACGCCCTTCACCGAGACCGCGCGGGGCACGCCGTCGGTGACGCCCTGCTGCTTCAGCGTCTGGCCCAGGCCGATGCGGGCGGCCACGCCGGCCCAATCCACGCCTGTGGCCTTGCTCACGAAGGGCACCGTGCGGCTGGCGCGGGGGTTCGCCTCCAGGCAGTAGGCGATGCCGTCCTTCACGGCGAACTGGAGGTTCATGAGGCCCTTCACGCCCAGGTCCAGGGCCAGCTTGCGCGCGTAGCCCTTCACGGTCTCCAGGATGTCCTCGGGCACGCCCAGGGCCGGGATCACGGCGTAGCTGTCGCCGCTGTGGATGCCCGCCTCCTCGATGTGGGCCAGCAGGCCCGCGATGGCAACCTCCTCGCCGTCGCAGACCACATCGATGTCCAGCTCCTGGGCGCCGTCCAGGAAGCGGTCCAGCAGCACAGGCTGGTCGTTGCTCACCGCCACGGCCTCCCGCATGTACTTCTCCAGGCCCTTGTCGTCGAAGACCACGGCCATGGCCCGGCCGCCCAGCACGAAGCTGGGCCGCACCATCACGGGATAGTTGAGGCGCTGGGCGATGTCCTTGGCCTGCTCGAAGCTGGTGGCCATGCCCCAGGCGGGCGCGGGGATGCCCAGGCGCTTGAGGGCGCGCCCGAAGCGCTCGCGGTCCTCGGCGTCGAGGATGGTGTCGAGGGGTGTGCCCAGCAGCTTCACGCCCGCCGCGTCCAGGGGCGAGGCCAGCTTGAGCGGCGTCTGGCCGCCGAACTGGGCGAAGACGCCGAGCAGCTTGCCGCCCGCGGCCTCTCGGTCCACCACGGCCTTCACATGCTCGAAGGTGAGGGGCTCGAAGTAGAGGCGGTCGCTGGTGTCGAAGTCCGTGCTGACGGTCTCGGGGTTGCAGTTGACGAGGATGGCCTCCACGCCGCTGGCGCGGATGGCTTCCACGGCCTGCACGCAGCAGCAGTCGAACTCCACGCCCTGGCCGATGCGGTTGGGGCCGCTGCCCAGCACGATGGCCTTGGGGCGGTCCGTGGGCGCGGCTTCGCTGTGATCCTCCCAGGTGCCGTAGAGGTAGGGCGTCTCCGCCTGAAACTCGCCGGAGCAGGTGTCCACCCGCTTGTAGGCGGGCCTCAGCCCCAGGGCCTCGCGGCGGGCGGCGACCTCCGCCTCGGTGCCCGAGCAGAACACCGAGATCTGGTCGTCTGCGAAGCCGGCGCGCTTGGCCTTCTCCAGCAGCTCCACGGGCAGCCGGTCCACGGGGAAGCTCCGCAGGCGGCCCTCCAGCACCACGATCTCCTCGATCTCCCGCAGGAACCAGGGGGTGATCTTCGTGAGGCGGTGCAGCTCCTCGACGCTGTGGCCGGCCTTCAGCGCGTGGTAGACCCAGAAGATGCGCTGGGGCCCGGGGATGAGCAGGTGCTCCTTGAGGCGGTTCAGGTCCAGCTTGCCCTCCAGGGCACCGGAGATGCCGCGGTGGCCCTCCTCCAGCGAGCGGATGGCCTTCTGCAGGGCCTCCTGGAAGCTGCGGCCCAGGCTCATGACCTCGCCCACGCTCTTCATCTGCGTGCCCAGCACCTTCTCGGCCTGGGGGAACTTCTCGAAGGTGAAGCGGGGGATCTTCACCACCACGTAGTCCAGCACCGGCTCGAAGGCGGCCTTGGTCATGCGGGTGATGGCGTTGGGCAGCTCCCAGAGCCGGTAGCCCAGGGCCAGCTTCGTGGCCACCCAGGCGATGGGGAAGCCCGTGGCCTTCGAGGCCAGCGCCGAGCTTCGGCTCACGCGGGGGTTCATCTCGATGACGATGATGCGGCTGGTCTCGGGGTCCAGGGCGAACTGGATGTTCGATCCGCCGGTCTCCACGCCCACGGCGCGGATGACGGCCAGGGCGGCGTCGCGCATGCGCTGGTACTCCGGGTCCGTGAGCGTGAGGGCCGGCGCCACGGTGATGCTGTCGCCGGTGTGGACGCCCATGGGGTCGAGGTTCTCGATGGAGCAGATCACCTCGACGTTGTCGTCCAGGTCGCGCACCACCTCCAGCTCGAATTCCTTCCAGCCCAGGATGCTCTCCTCGATGAGCACCTGCTTGGTGGGGCTCAGGTCCAGGCCGCGGGCCACGATGGTCTCGAACTCGTCCACGTTGTAGGCGATGCCGCCGCCGCTGCCGCCCAGGGTGAAGCTGGGCCGGATGATGGCAGGGAAGCCGGTGAGCTTGAGCAGGTCGCGGGCCTCGGCCATGTTGTGCGCGAAGCCGCCGCGGCAGGTCTCCAGGCCCAGGTCGTCCATGAGGGCCTTGAAGAGCTGGCGGTCCTCGCCGCGGTTGATGGCCTCGGGCTGGGCGCCGATGAGCAGGACCCCCGTGCGCGCCAGCAGGCCGCTCTCGTGGGCCTCCATGGCCAGGTTGAGGGCCGTCTGGCCGCCCACCGTGGGCAGGATGGCGTCGGGCTTCTCAGCCTCGATCACCTTCTCCAGCACGCTCAGCGTCAGCGGCTCGAGGTAGGTGGCGTCCGCCCGGCCCGGATCCGTCATGATCGAGGCCGGGTTGGAGTTGAGCAGGATGGTGCGGATGCCCTCCTCCCGCAGCGCCTTGAGCGCCTGAGTCCCCGAGTAATCGAACTCGCAGGCCTGCCCGATCTGGATGGGGCCCGAGCCCAGCACCAGCACGCTTTTCAAATCCGTACGCTTCGGCATCACCAGATCCTTGTGTTTAACCGCAGAGGACACAGAGAGCGCAGAGGAAAAACAGAAGGCTTTTTCTTTCTCTGTGCCCTCTGTGTCCTCTGCGGTTGATCATCTTGGATTCTTTTCCATCAACGCAACGAACCGCTTGAACGCAGGATGGGCGTCGTGGGGGCCGGGGCTGGCCTCGGGGTGGTGCTGGAGGCTGAAGATGGGCAGCTTCGTGTGGCGCAGGCCCTCGACGGTGCCGTCGCTCAGGTGCCTGTGGGTGACCTCGATCTCTTTGGGGAGGCTGGCCTCGTCCACGGCGAAGCCGTGGTTCTGGGCGGTGATCTCGATGCGGCCGGTCATGAGGTCGTGGACGGGCTGGTTGGCCCCGCGGTGGCCGAACTTGAGCTTGAAGGTGCGGCCGCCGAAGGCCTGGCCCAGCAGCTGGTGGCCCAGGCAGATGCCGAAGATGGGCAGTTTGCCGAGGCAGGCCTCCACCTCCTTCTGCATGCCGGGCAGCGCGGCGGGATCGCCGGGGCCGTTGCTGAGGAAGAGGCCGTGGAAGCGCTTGTCCGTAAGCTCCGTCGCGGGCGCGTCCCAGGGGAAGACCTCCAGGTGCAGGCCGACGGCCTCCAGCTGCCTCAGGATGCTGAGCTTGATGCCGCCGTCCAGCACCGCCACGCGGAAGGTGCCGCCGGGATTCAGCTCGTAGCGCTCCCTGCAGCTCACCTCGGCGCAGAGGGCCTGGCCGGTCATGTCCGGCAGGGCCTTGGCCTTGGCCACCCCAGCGTCCAGGCTGCCGTCCAGCTCGGTCCAGATGAGGGAAGGCTGGGAGCCCTGGTCGCGCAGGTGCTGGGTGAGGGCGCGGGTGTCCAGGTCCGTCATCACGGGGATGTGGTGGCGCTTGAGCCAGCCCGCCAGATCACCCTCGGAGCGGGTGTGATCCGGCGCGAAGGTCAGGCGGCGACAGAGCAGGCCCGTGGCCCAGGGGCGCGTGCCCTCGTTCAGGTCGGCGTGGATGCCGTAGATGCCCTGCTCGGGGAAGGTCATGCAGACCATCTGCCCCGCGAAGCTGGGATCCGTGAGGATCTCCTGGTAGCCGGCCATGGCCGTGGTGAACACCGCCTCGCCGTCTCCGCCGAAACCCAACGGCGCGCGCCCCCGGAAGATGGTCCCGTCCTTCAGGATCAGGTGCGCTTGCATGTGCGTCCTCCGCAACGGACCTCTGCGTCAGGCTGAGCCTGATGGCGAGGTGGGGGGCCCGGGGGGGACATCGTGAATGCAGTGAGCAGGCCGTCCCCCACGGATCATGTCAAGTGGCTCTGCAAAAACCCCGCGGGGGCCGGGCCGCCGCGGGGTCGTGAGAATGACTCGGTCCTTCGGGACCAAAAGTGAGTGTAACGACCTGGGAAAGCGAGGATCAGCCTTTTTGTTCAAGGGCTTTCCGGTCATACTGCTCCTTTGTTTCCGATGTACCGATCGCTGTTCGGCCACACTGATCCCATGTGGAGCGGCGACGACATCTACTTCATGAAGCTCGCCCTGGAGGAGGCCGAGAAGGCGGACCGCCTGGACGAGGTGCCCGTGGGCGCGGTGGTGGTCTCCGAGGGCGCCCTGCTGGGCCGGGGGCACAACCACCCCGTGAAGCTGAACGATCCCACCGCCCACGCGGAAGTCCAGGCCCTGCGGGCCGCCGGGGCATGGGCCAGGAACTACCGGCTCACGGGTGCCACGCTCTACGTGACGCTGGAGCCCTGCCTCATGTGCTTCGGCGCCCTGATCCACGCCCGCGTCGGCCGCGTGGTGTTCGGCGCGTCGGACCCCAAGGTCGGCGTCAGCCGGTGGCTGGACACGCTCGACGGCGCCGCCCTGAACCACCGGTTCACCTTCGAGGGCGGCCTGCTGGAGCCCGAGTGCCGGGAGCAACTCCAGGCCTTCTTCCGGCGCCGCCGGGGCTAGCGTTCCATGGAGCTCAGCGGGAAGAGGCCCGCCGCCTCCATCGGGACACCGGCTTCGTCCGGGACGGGGAAGAACGCGGCGGTCAGCGCCCGGAGGAGGCTGGGCCGGGCGACGCCCTCCCCTTCGGACCAGAGGAAGGCCACCAGGGGGGAGGCCTGCGCCGGCGCCGGTCCCGCAGCGGCCTGCCTCGGCCGGGGCAGCACCTCCAGGCGGGCGGGTCCCCGGCTGCGCCCGGCCTTGCTGAAGGCCTGGACCTCTCGGAACCCGGGCCTGGCGGTGGGCGAGACGAAGACCCGGGCGATGGCCCAGCCGGGTTCGGGGAAGCGGAGGGGCGCCACCAGGGCGACGTCCTTCCCGAAGGAGACGGCCATGCCCGGAGCCAGGCGGCGGCCCCGGATGCGCAGTTCGGCCTCCTCGCCGGGACGCGCCGCGGAGGGAACCACATCGTCGATCTGGGGAGCCTCTTCGCCGCCCAGCCTCACGAAGTACCGGATCTGGGGCGGCTCGAAGGGCATGGCCGGCGAAAGGATCCTCAGCGTGACCCGGTGCTCGCCGTAGTCCGTGGTGGGCAGCGGGATCGCAGTCCTCGAGTCGAGGGTGGCCGTCCCGGCGAAGGCCAGGGGGGCCGTGAAGGTGCCCAGGGGGATCCCGTCCACCACCCACTGGGCCTGGAGCTGGCCCGTGCCCTCGAACTTCAGGTCCGCATAGGCCGTCAGGGGGCTGAAGCCCTGCTCCACGGTGGTGTCCACGCGCCCGTCCTCCCAGCGGAGGCGCAGCATGGAGATGCTGAAGGGCGCGGCGGGGCCGAACCGGTCCGCCACCCGGAGGGGGAGCTGGGCCGTCTGGATGACCTGGCCCGCCACCACCGGATAGACCGCCTGCACGAGGAAGGTCCCGGGCCGGGCGTACACGTGGGAGACCGCCGTGCCGCCGCTGAGGGTGGCGCCATCCCCGAAGTCCCAGGCCACGGGGCCCACGGGCTGGGCCGACAGGAGGAAGGTGGTGGGGATCCCCGTGAGGGGGAGGCCCGGGGCCGCGGAGATGGTCCCCTGGGCGCGGAGCGCCAGGGAACCGAGGAGGGCGAGGGTGAGGAGGAGGATTCGCATGGGCAGCTCCTCAGTACGAGACGTTCAGGAGGATCGACACCTGCGTGTCATTGGCCATGGGGGCCGTGGCGCCGGTGGCGGGGACGCCCGTGGCCGCGGCGCTCCGGGCCAGGGCCGCCAGGTCGGGCGCGTGGGTGTAGCGGCCCTTGAGGCCCAGGCTGGCCCGGCCGCGGCCTTTGAGGAAAGTGTCCAGGAAGAGGCGCAGGGTGCCCTCCGCCACGGAGTTCTCCATCACATCGCCGGTGACCAGGATGGTGCGGGAGACGCCCCCGTTCAGGAGGAATCCCAGGAGCCCCGGAACGAGGGCGACGTCGGCGTTCAGGAAGGCGTTCTCCATGGTGGTCTTCTGGTCGCCCGGGTCACTGAGGGTGCGGGACCAGCTCAGGTTCGGGGAGAGCCGCACCCGCGCGCCCAGGCCCAGGCTCCCGCCCAGGGAGAAGGTGGTGCTGGTGCCCCGGGTGCCGCTGGCGCCCTCGGAGCGCAGGCGGTCGAACTGGGCATTGAAGGCCAGGCTCGAGGCGGGCGGCAGCATCAGGTCGAGGCCCGTGGTGAAGCCGGCGCGGTTGCTGTTGCTGAAGGGGATGAGGGGATTGGAGACCAGCTCGGCCTCCTGGCGGGCATGCCGCAGGCCCACGCGCCAGAACAGGGACTGGGTCAGGCCCACCCGCGCGTCCAGACTCTGGGACTGGTTCCAGGCCTGGTCCAGGCCCGGCTGCCCCGTGGGGTTGGTGCGCTCGTCCACGGCGGTGGCGCTCAGGCTCCAGGTGGCGCGGTTGAAGCCCACGCTGCCGTTCAGGGTGCGGCGATCCCCCACGAAGAAGGCCACGCCCACGGTGCCGAAATCCCGGCCCACGTCCCGGTAGCCCAGCTGGGCGCTGAAGGGGCCGTTCATCCACATGGCCCCCAGGCGCCAGGCCTGGTCCGTGAGGTGGGTCCCCTGGTTCAGGAGGTCCTTGGTGAAGAGGCTGCGGGCGTATTCCCCGGACACCGCCAGGCGGCTGTCGAAGAACCGGCCGTCCAGCACGAAGGAGCCCGTGGAGCCATCCCGCACCATGGGCGCGTACAGCGAGGCCAGGTTCACGGCTGTGGCAGGGTCGTCCTTCCCCGACAGGAAGACGACCTTGGCCCGGAGGTTCCCCGCGAGCCAGCCGTAGCCGAGGGATCCGCCGTAGACCTCGCTGCCCTTCTCGGGCCAGGCCAGGCCCTCGGTGCCGGAGTGGGCCTGGGTGTTCAGGGCGAAGAGGTGGGCTCCCAGGGGCTGCCCCGCATAGGCGTAGTCGAGTCCCCGCCGACCCGCCCCGGCCAGCGTGAACTCCGATTCCTGGACCACCATGTCGCCCAGCTGGATCCTGTGGTTCCCGGCGGCATAGGCCGCCTGGAGGTCGCCGAGGCTCCAGCGGGACTGGGTGCCGAGGGGCTGGTTGGTGTAGACGAGCCGGGCGTTGAGCAGCACCTGGCGGCCATTCTCCTCGCTCTGGTAGGCGAGCCGGATCTGGCCCGAGGCGAGGTTCCGGGCCTCCCCGGGAACCGGTTCCTGGTGGTGGGCCACGCGCTCGAAGGCGCCGTCGAAATAGATGGGGCCATGGGCCGGGGGCTGGGCGCCTGGAACCGTACCCGGAGGCGGGGTGGAGGTGGCCCCGGCCTGAGCCTGGGCCTGGGCCTGGGCCGGGGCCGGGGTCTGTGCGGGGGCCGCCCCGCCGGCGGAGGCGGAGGGCGTGCCGGACAGTTGCAGGCTGGCGAAGGAGGCCGGGGCCTCCCTGGGCAGGTACTTGATGCCGGAGGGCGTGCGCAGGGCGGCGTAGTATTCCAGCTTCGCCCCGGCCGGGAGGGCCGCCTCCAGCTGGCCGGCATACGAGGTGCCGTCCGGTCCCGCATCCAGGTTGAAGCTGGAGAACTCCTCCTCGCCCGCCACGCGGTAGAAGACCACCACCCACTCCGTCCCTGCGGGGGCCGTGGCGGTGCCCTGGAGGGGCCTACCGGGCGCCGCGGGAGGCTTCAGCTCGAAGGCCTCCCCGGCCGCCATCGTGGCGGTGGCAGTGGCGACGGCGGTGGCCAGGACGAAGGTCCGCAGAGACCGGTCGATCACGCATGCCTCCCAGGCAAGGGGGGAACTCAGAAGGACCTACCGCTCGCGCACCGCGGGACCCTGCGGTCCGCCCAGGTGGCCACGGATCACCGGATCGTTGTCGAGCATGGCCTCGACCTTCCGCAGCAGGGCGGGATCCTTGGCGAACCGCGCGCGGGCCTCGTTCAGCATGGCCCGCTTCTCGGCCTCCGCCGCCGGTCCGGACTTGCCGGCGAAGCGGCGGGAGATCTCGGCGTCCACCCGCGGCCTGGCCGCGGGATCCACCTTGGGCGGCGCCGCCTGGAGGCGCTTGAACTCCTGCCAGGGGCCCTTGAGCTTGGCGCCCATCTGGGTGCCGGCGGTCTTGGCGGTGAGCCGCGAGGCCGCGGTCCGGTTGAAGGGCGCCAGGGCCATGGTCCGGTGCTGGCCCAGGTTCAGGGCCGCGATCCCCGGCGCGGGCGCGGCGCCGGCCACATGGGTGGTGAAGGCGCGGACGTCCAGCCGCTGGCGGGGGATCAGCCCGTTGAGGGCGTCGCAGGAAGCCTTGGTCTTCGCGCGCTGGACCTTCTGCATGGCGTCGGCGATCTTCTTCGCGACGGCGGCGCGGTCGAGGGCGTCCTGGATGGGCCGCTGGGCCTGGTCGAGGGTGGCCTTCGCCTGCTGCATCACGGCGTCGTGCACCTGGGTCATGGTGGTGACGGCCTGGTTGGTGACCTGGGTGATGGCATCGTCCACGATCCGGCTGGGGTCGAAGATCCGCTCCGGGTGGTTGACCAGGTCCGTGAGCATGTTCCCCAGGGATTGCAGGGGCCCCAGCAGGGCCGTCTGGGCGATGTTCGCGGCCGAGGTCGCCGCCGAGGCGGCCTGCTGCTCCGCCTGGGTGGCGAACTGGCGGACCTGGTTGATGGGCTGGGTCACGTCCGGGCGCAGGGCGTCGATGGCCTCCTTGGCCCGCCGCAGCGCCTCCAACATCTCCTGGGGATCGGCGGGCAGCTGGTCCACGCGGACGGCCGTGCCCATGCCTGCGGCGCCCACGGCCACCGGCTTCGGAGCGATGGCGGTGGCGGCACCGGGCTTCGGTGCGGCTGCGGCCGCGGGGCGGCTCCCGGGAGGCTGGACGGCGGCCGCGCCCACGCGCGCTCCGGCCGTGGCGACGCCGGGCGCCACATGGGGGACCATCACCTGCGGACGGTTGGCCTCGTTGACGACGGACTGGGCCAGCTGGGCCGCGGCATTGAAGTCGCCTTCGGCCTGCCCAGCCAGGTTCCGCAGGTCGTTGGCGGCGCCGTTCAGCTCCGACTTGGCGAGGTTCACCACGTCCGCCGCCTGCTGGCCGAGGGTGGAGGCCAGCCGCGAGACGTTCTCGATGAGGCTCCTAATGCTGTTGATCAGGCTCTCGACCGCGCAGGTGAGGCCCCCGGAGGCCACGGCCCCCACGCAGCTCCAGAAATCGTCGCAGCAGGCCTGGAGCGGGGTGGCCAGCGGGAAAAGGCTCACGAGAGCCACGGTTGCCAGGACATCAGGCCGCATCCTCATGGGATCCTCCTTGGATCAGGCCCGCGCCCCGGGGAGAGCGGAAACGCCTTCCCCGTGGCATCAGGCGGAGCGCAGTCATTTATCGATGATTCGGACTAGACTGCCCGATATTCGGCCAATCGAGATTGAGGGTCAAGCACATTCTGCCCACGACTCAGACTTCTCAGACTTCCCCCCCGCCCGTCCGATGATGGAAGCATCGGAGCAACCGTGGCGACCTTCGGATCCCTGGCCTCGACCCTTCCAGCCGGTTTGGCCGCCCTGGCCTTGCTGGGCTGGTGGCGCTCGGCGGCGCGCAGCCGCACCCTCGCGGCCCGGACCCGGGCCGCCGAGGCCGCGGCCGCTTCCGAGCTCCAGGCCAGGACCGACCTCCAGCAGACCATGCGGGAGTTGGAGGAGGCCGCCAGCCGCGACCGCCTCACCGGGGCCTGGAACCGGCGCCACTTCGAGGAGGTGGCGGCCGCCGAGATGAGCTTGGCCCGCCGCCGCCGCCTGCCCCTGGCCCTCATCATCGTGGACCTCGACCACTTCAAGCGCATCAACGACACCTTCGGCCACCCGGCCGGGGACGCGGTGCTGGCCGGCGCCGTGGCGGCCCTCAGGCCCGTGCTGCGGGCCTCGGATGTCCTGGTGCGCTGGGGGGGCGAGGAATTCCTGGTCCTCGCGCCGGCCACCAACCTGGAAGGGGCCCTCCGCCTCGGCGAGCGTCTGCGGGCGGCTCTGGCCGAGACCGCGTTCCCCGGAGCCGAGCCCATCACCCTCAGCGCCGGCGTCGCCGAGTACCTGCACGACGAGGACGTGGAGGCCTGGGTGGCCAGGGCCGACCGGGCCCTCTACCAGGCCAAGGCCGGGGGAAGGAACCAGGTGGCCGCCAGCCCGGGCACCACCGCCCAGGCGGAACCGAACCTGCTGGAGCTGGTCTGGGAGGAGGCCTATGCCAGCGGCCATCGCCTCATCGATGCCCAGCACATCCTTCTCTTCGAGCTATCCAACGCCCTCTTCGCCGCCCTCCTGGAGAGCCGGCCCCAGGCGGAGGTGGAGGGTCGCCTGGACGCCCTGATCCACCACACCGACAAGCACTTCCGGGACGAGGAGAGCCTCCTCCAGCGGGCGGGCTATCCCGACCTGCCGGAGCACCACCGCATCCACGCGGGCCTCCTGGCCACGGCCCACGACCTCCAGCAGGACCTGCGGGAGGGCCAGGTGGATTTCGGCCGCCTGGTGGCCTTCCTGGTCAACGACGTGGTGAAGGGGCACCTCATCACCGAGGACCGCCACTACTTCGCGCACCTGAATGAGAAGCTGGGGCCCGCCTCCCGGGCCTGAGAGGCCGGCCCCGGCTCAGCGCGCCTCAAGCACGCGCACGGCGAAGGTGGCGAGCCAGTGCTCGCCCTCGTAGCTGCCCGTGGCCAGGTGCGGCAGGGAGGCCCGGGCGTGCCGGTCCGCGGCCCGCACCAGGGCGGCGCGGCGCGGGTCCGCGGGCCCGAGGGCGCGCCCCAGCTCGTACAGGGCCCGGGCGCGGCTCAGGTTCAGGCCGTCCAGGTGGACGATCTTGGGATCCGTGCGATCCGACACCACCGCCGGGACCAGCGCGCCGGGCAGGCCCGGGAGGAAGCCGTCCAGCCACCGGACGAAGCGGTCCCGGGGCAGCAGCCGGGCCATGAGGGCCGCCTCCTCCAGGCAGGGCGAGAGGAAGTCCTCCCCGCCCGGCTCCCAGGCCAGGGGCCCCCGGCGGTCCTTCGCGAACCAGGCGCGGGCGCGGTCGAGGATCGCCGCCTCCAGCCGGGTGTCCTTCGCCTCCCTCGCGTAGTCCAGGGCCAGGTCCAGGCTGAAGGCCGAGTTGGGATGCACGCCGGTGCGGATGGGGTAGGTCTGCTTCGGCAGGAAGTCCAGGAAGGCCTGCGACACCCGGTCTGCCAGCGGCTGGAGGGCCGCGGACCAGCGCCGGGCCTCGGGCGCGTCCCAGGCCCTCAGCTCCGCCGTCAGCTTGAGCAGCCAGGCCCAGCCGTAGGTGCGCTCGAAGCTGCGCCGGTTGGGCTGGCCGAGGTAGGCCACCTCCGCCGCGATGGGGCCCGGCGAGAGGTGTTCATCCAATACCGCACGGATCTCCGCCGCCCGGGCCATCTCCGGATGGGTGCGCAGCAACCGGACCAGCATCCAATGCCCATGCACCGACGAGTGCCAGTCGAAGCAGCCGTAGAAGGCCGGGTGCAGGTCCTTCGGCCCCTTCACCTCGCCCGCCCCGTTCATCACGTGGTCCAGCTTGTTCGGGTACTCCTGCCGCACGCACTTCAGCGCCAGCGCCGCGAAGCGGTCCGCCGCCGCGTCCGTCAGGACGAGGTCCGTCTCCTGTGCCCGGACCACGCTCCCCGCCGCCATCACCGCCAGACCGAATGCCCAGGCCCTCGCCGCCATGTGTCCCCTCCTGCCGCTGGATTCTAGCTTCCAGTTTGCTAGACTGGACGGCCTGGAGAGATGGCCGAGCGGTTGAAGGCGCCTGACTCGAAATCAGGTTTGGGGGTGACCTCAACGGGGGTTCGAATCCCTCTCTCTCCGCCACTTAGGCCCTCCCGCCAGGAAGGGCCTTTTCCTTTCGTGCTACCACCGCGCTACCACCGAGCAAAGGCAATGGACGGGATTGGGAACATTCCTGGCAGAATCCCAATCATCCAACCAACGGCGAATGCCGTTCCCAGCGGCCAGGAATCCAATGACCAAGGTTCTCGAAGCACTACCCGATGGCAAGATCTGCGATTACATCGACGGCAAGATTCGCAACGACACCCCAGAAGAATACGTCCGTCAAAACATTGAGCGGCGTCTCGTCCTAGAGCTTGGCTTCTCATCCGACCAAATCGCGGTTGAGTTTCAGATTCAGATGGGAGTAAAGAAGACGCGTGTAGATTTGGCCATATTTCCAGAGGGTAAGGATCATCTTCAGGACAATATTTGGATCATTATCGAATGCAAGCGCGACACTATACCCCCCTCTAGTCAAAAGGATGGAGCTGCGCAGTTAAAGAGTTACATGACAGCCTGCCCAAATGCGCAATGGGGCATGTGGACCAACGGGAAGCACAAGGCTGTATATCGAAAAGTTCAGATTGATGGCGCAACGGAGTGGGAGGAACCAAATGACATTCCGGCTAAGAATGGTGATCCCGAAGAGGTAGATCGCCCCAAAAGGGATGAATTAAAACATGCCTCCGACGACAATATGTTATTTTCATTTAGGATTTGTCATGACCATATTTACGTAACTGATGGCATGCAAAAACAGCCAGCCTTTTTTGAATTATTGAAAGTTATATTCTGCAAAATTTGGGATGAACGAAATATCCCTGAACCACTCGAATTTTTTGCAACAGCCAAGGAAAAGGCCTCATCTGATGGTCAACTCACAGTAAAGAATCGCCTCGGAAAAATCTTCAAGAAGGTGCGAGAGCAATACCTCGCTATTTTCGATGCAAATGATGAAATTAAGTTACAGCCACGATCACTTGCATATGTGGTAGGAGAGCTCCAGCGCTATAGCTTCCTGGACACGGATATTGATGTGAAGGGGAAAGCCTATGAAGAGTTGGTTGGTGCGAATCTCCGCGGTGACCGCGGAGAGTTTTTTACTCCTCGTAATGTCCAAACTATGGCCATTCGAATGCTAGATTTAAAGCGAGGCGAACGGATCCTGGATCCATCTTGTGGTACGGGTGGATTCCTGGTCATCGCCATGGCCCAAATGATCAACCAACTGAGAACCGAAGCCGGGCGTGGTCGATCAGAAGCTCAACGGCTCGCTATTCAAGAGAGAGTTAAACGATTAGCTGGGGATTGTTTCTTTGGGATCGACATCAACCCCGACCTCGTCAAAGCCACAAAAATGAACATGGTAATGAATAATGACGGCGCAGGAAACATCCTTCGACAAGATAGTCTCCTCCATCCACATGCTTGGGAAAGTGATTTCAGAGATGCCTTTGCTGCCTCTGTAAAAGTTAAACCCAATCAGATTCGAGGGCCAAAGGATCTGGCATTGTTTGACGCCATCGCCACAAACCCACCATTCGGTTCAAAACTACCCATAAAAGACCGAGAAATTCTATCCCAATTCAAGCTAGGACACGTTTGGCGAAAATCCTCTAAGGGATGGGAACCAACAGAGCAAGTGCAGAATTCTCAACCACCCGAAATTCTTTTTATTGAGCGATGTTGGCAATTCTTGAAGCCGGGTGGCCGCATGGCTATTGTGCTTCCAGACGCCATCCTGGGCGCGCCAGGGCTAGCCTATGTCCGTCATTGGATGCTTACGCACTGCCGCATTGTGGGATCAATCGATCTCCATCCTGACACCTTTCAACCCCGAAACGGCACGCAAACATCTGTGCTTATCCTCCAACGAAAAACTGAGGAGGAAATGACAAAAGAGGCTCTTCAAGGATCTTTGAGTGACTACGAGATTTTCATGGCTGAAATCAAGGCCATAGGCCATGACAAGCGAAATAATAAGGTGTTTAAGCGCGATGAGGATGGTCAAGAAATTTTAATTAGTCCTAAAATTTCCCATATGGAACACACTGCAAATGGAAAAGGGACTGTCCGTCATGCCCCGCGTTTAAAGGTATTGGACGACGACACCCCAGAAGTTGCTGCGGAATTCTTGACCTGGAAAATCGAGAAGGTGTTGGGATGGTGAAAACCGCCGTCAAAACTCAGCCCTATTCGAATGGTCCGATATTTAGGCACTCTATCGGCGTGTCATTACGAGAGGTTTTGAAGGCAGGGGAGCGTTTGGAAGCGTCGGCCTTCAACCTGGAAGCTAAGAAGGCCATTGAGGAGCTTGATGCTGCTCCTTATAACTTGGTGCCCCTATTTGGCCACGGAGGGCTTGCACATGAAGCCCATAATGCTTTCAGATTTAAAAGAATTTGGGTCCGCCCTCCTCATGGTATTCCTTTTCTGTCTAGCTCTGATATTATTGCACTAAATCCAGAGCCAGAAGGGTATTTGAGCTTAAAACACACTAAACGAATTGATCATTTAAAGATAAGACTTTGGGACGTTCTTATTTCATGTTCTGGAACGATTGGGAATGTTGCTTTAGCCGGACAATCCATTGAAGGAATGGCGCTGTCTCAGCACGCAATCCGTCTTCGCTCCATAGAACCGGAACTGGCGGGATTCATTGCCGCTTTTTTGCGCACACGCTGGGGACGTCTGCAGATGACCCAAGCCACCTACGGATCAGTGGTTGTTCATATCGAGCCAAACCACTTGAAAAGAATACAAGTGCCAGATATTCCAACCCTCATGCGCTTCCAAATTGGCCGAGCGATGGTAGAGGCCACTGAAGCAAGAGACGAGGCCAATAACCTCCTCAAACATGCAGGCAAGTTATTGCATGAGCGTCTTGGGTTACCCCCGGTCAGTGACTTGGGTGCCGAAAACCCAGGTCCACGCTGCAGTCAAATTCGTGCATCAACCTTAGAGGACCGCTTAGAGGGCAGTTATCATTCTCCCGAAGTATATCGAGTTCTTCAATTAATTAAAAAACTGCCTATTACCACGCTGACCCTTGGTGATCCCAATATTTCTAAAAACATCTTTTCAGTCACCAAATTCCGCAAACGGGTCTATGTGCCCAAAGGCGGAATTCCCATGCTCAGCAGTAAACAGATATTCCAAATCGACCCAATCGACATCAAACGATTAGCTAAGGGTGCACATACTAAAGACCTCCCTGAAATCCAACTTGCTGAACACATGGTACTGGTGACAAGGTCGGGAACAACCGGAAAAACCTTTCTAGTCCCGAAATATATGAGCGGTTGGACTGCTAGTGAACATGCAAATCGGATTGTGCCTGCTGATACCTGTAATCCTGGGTACCTATACGTGTGGTTGGCATCTGATCTTGGGCAACTCCTCGTTAAACGGCAGGCCTATGGCTCTGTAATCCAAGAAATTGATCGATTTCAACTCGCCACCATCCCAGTGCCTTGGCCATCCGCAGAAGTTCGAGATGAGATTGGTAATCTTGCCCTTCGCGCAAGCACCCTTCGAACGAAGGCATGGATCCTCGAGCAGAAAGCACTCGAAGAATTGAATGATTTGGTTCTTGGCCTACGTCAAAAGGACATTACACCAATCGAATAACGCCTCATTACCTAATGAGAAAAGATGGCCGTGTTCGGACAATGGCGTGTCGGTCTTGCCGCCCGGGCTTAGAGAGGGCGCTGACTGCGGAACATTCACTCGCCTTTCTTGAATCGCTTCTGGAGCTTGCTGATGCGGCGCCACTTCTCCTCGCGCTCCCGCCAGAGGTGTTCGTCGCTGCGGGCGGCCTCGAAGGCCGCTTCCCGGCGCAGGCGCAGGTAGTGGCCGTATCGATCCGGATCGATGGCGCCTCCCGCGAGGGCGGCCTGCACGGCACACTCCGGCTCGGCGCCGTGGGTGCAGTCCCTGAAACGGCATCCTTCCGCCAGGGCCGCGATGTCGGAAAAGGCGGTGTCCAGGTCGGAGCCCTCGACGCAGAGGCCGACTTCGCGAATGCCCGGGGTGTCGATGAGGCAGCCGCCGCCCGGCAGCAGGAAGAGCTCCCGCAGTGAGGTGGTGTGGCGGCCCCGGCCGTCCGAGGCCCGCACTTCCTGCGTGCGCCGCATCTCGCTGCCCATCAGGGCGTTGAGGAGGGCGGACTTCCCGGCCCCCGAGGACCCCACCATGACGCCGGTGCGCCCCACGGGAAGAAGGTCCTGGAGCGCTTCCAGGCCCTCGCCGCTCCACGCGGAGATCGCCCGGACCATCACGCCGGGGGCGATCCCTTCAATCCGGGTGGAGAAGGCCTTCCACTGCGCGTTCAGATCGCGCTTGGTGAGCACCACCATGGGTTGGGCGCCGCTGCCCCAGGCCAGGGCCAGCAGCCGCTCCATGCGCGCCGGGTTGAAGTTGCGGTCCAGCCCCATGACCAGCAGGACCACGTCGAGGTTGGCCGCGAGGCACTGGGGGCGGCCGCCGGGTCCAGCCCCCTGCCGCAGGAGCGAAGCTCCGCGCGGGAGCAGCTCGATGACCGAGGCTTTCGAGGGGCCGGGGTTCGGCTGGAGAACGATCCAGTCCCCGGCGCAGAGGCTCAGCCCGTCGCGCTGGAGGCGTTCCCGCAGGTGGCCCGTGGGCACGCCCCAGTGTTCGCCGTGAGCGGTCTGGGCGAGCACGAGGCCACGGGTCGCAGCCACGATGCGCCCCGGCTCGCAGCCTGGCTGGAGACATCTGCCATAGGCCTCGGCGCGGGCTGGAGTCCAACCATAGGGCTCGAGGGGATTGAATGAAGGCAGGCCGGGGCCTGCGGGAGCGTGCGCAGGATGCGTCATGGTGGATTTCCTGGATGAATGGCCGCTCAAGCCCCTGGGCGGGGGCGCTTCTGAGTGGGTGAGGGCCGGAGCCTAGGCTTCGGCCCTGGAGGCTTCAACCGTCTCCAGGCTCATCCAGGTTGTCGTGTGCTGATGGCGCATCCAGACTCCGCCTCCAAGATGAGGGGGCACCGGCCGGAAGGCAAGCCCGCCGTCGGGAGAACCCCTGCCATCCGGGTCACGCCAGCTTCGCCTTCGCCACGCAGAACCGGCAGACGGCGCCGCCTTTGGCGATGCAGGTCTCGAGGTGGACGTCCATCCCGGTGGCGCGCTCGATGAGGCTGACGTCGAACTGGCACAGCTCCGGGTGCGCCTTGGCCACGGAGTGGTAGACGCAGTTGACCGCCTCGATGGCGCCCTCTCCGGCGGAACCCCCGGGCTTCAGGACGGCCCGGTAGCCCAGGTCGTTCATGAGGGCGGTGACCTTCCGCAGCCGCTGGGCCGGCGGATCGGCAGGGTTCACCTGGCCCTCCAGGGAGGCCGCCACAGACCCGGCGAGGTTCCTCATGAAGGATCGGGCGGCGCCGGGCCCCAGATCCTGGGCGAGCTGGGCCAGGATGGCGTTGGCCAGCCAGGAGTACTGCTTGGGAAAGGCGTCGATCCCCTGGTCGGAGATCAGGTAGTGCCGCCGCGGTCGGCCCACGGCTCCCTTCGTGTCGGTGTAGGTGAGGTAGCCGAGGTCCATCAGCCTCAGGACATGCTGCTGCACCGCCGTCCGGGTGAGGCCCAGGTGCGTGGCCAGCTCGTCCAGCGAGGCGCCTTCGTGGTGGCTGAGCAGGTGCTCCAGGATCTTGCGCTGGTTCTCGTGCAGGTTCTTCATGGCCGCCTCCGGAGGCGCGTGTCCGAGTGAGAGTTCAGTGAGAGTTTAAACAATTTAAACATTCTTGTTTGTTTTTATCGAACCCCTAGATTCGGAGGGTGCGCCACTGGAGCGCCCGTCCGCTCAAGGAGTCCGCCATGAAACCGCCCCTGAAATACGCCCTGGCCCTCCCGGTCCTGGCCCTGCTCGCCGCCGCCGCCTGCACATCCAGCCACCGCGCGGCAGCCGTGCCGGGAGAGCCGCCCCTGGACCCCGCCCTGGTGGCCCAGGGCAAGGTCATCTTCCGGAATGACACCTTCGGGGATGAGGCCTTCTGGACGGACACCCTGGGCATGCACCAGGTGATCGCCGCCGCCGTGGATCCCACCACCGCCCTGTCCGTGGGCCTGAAGGTGGACGCCGAGGCGCTGCCCCCGGCGGTGGTGCAGGGAATCCAGAGCGGGGCCATCAGCCTGACGGACCCGGCCACCACGGTGGCCCTCCTGAAGCTCAACGCCGTCGTGGGCGTGAAGGGCACGGTGGAGAGCGTCAACGGGAAGGACACCCTCACGCGGGTCGGCATCACCTGCGCGCTGTGCCACTCCACCGTGGACGATTCCTTCGCGCCGGGCATCGGCAAGCGCCTGGACGGCTGGGCCAACCGCGACCTGAACCCCGGCGCCATCATCGCCCTCTCCCCCGCGGTGCCCGCGGGCGCCAAGGCCGTCTACGCCTCCTGGGGCAAGGGCAGGTACGATCCCCGCTTCAACCTGGACGGCCAGAACGGGCCCCAGGTGATCCCCCCCGCCTACGGCCTGCTGGGCGTGCACAGCGTCACCGCCACCGGGGACGGCACCGAGCTGGCCTACTGGAACCGCTACGTGGCCGTGACCCAGATGGGCGGCCAGGGCAGCTTCTCCGAGCCCCGCACGGGCGTGAACGTGACGAACGGGACGACGGACCTGGTGTCCTCCAAGCTGCCGGCCCTCCAGGCCTACCAGCTGAGCATCGCCGCGCCGCGGCCGCCGGCCGGGAGCTTCGATGCCGCCGCCGCGGTCCGGGGCAAGGCGGTCTTCGAGGGCCCGGGCAAGTGCGCCGCCTGCCACGCGGGCCCGACGTTCACGGATGCCAACCTCAGGCTCCACTCGCCCAGCGAGGTGGTCAGCGAGCCCGAGCCCGCGGGGGTGCCCAGCTACGCCTCGCGGAGCGCCACCAAGATGTACCGGACCGCGCCCCTGGCGGGGCTGTGGCAGCACGCGCCCTACTTCCACAACGGGACGGCCCCCACGCTCGGCGCGGTCGTCGACACCTATGACACCCGGAAGGGCCTGGGGCTGACCCCCGCGCAGAAGGCGGACCTCGTCGAGTACCTGAAGAGCCTGTGAGGCTCTCCTGAACGAAAGGACACACACCATGAACGACCGACTGAACACCAGCTGGTGGGCCCTGCGCATCGGCCTCGGCGCCGCGCCCTTCCTGGCCGGACTGGACAAGTACTTCAACCTCCTCGCCAAGTGGGAGCTGTACCTGAACCCCCTGGCGCTGCGCGTGATCCCGGTCTCCCCCGCCACCTTCATGCGCGCCATCGGGCTGGTGGAGATGGCCGTGGGCCTGGCCATCCTCACCCGCTGGACCCGCCTGGGGGCCTACGTGGCCGGCCTCTGGCTCGTGGGCATCGCCCTGAACCTGCTCACCATGGGCGCCTACTTGGACGTGGCGGTCCGGGACCTTCTGCTCGCCCTCGCGGCCTACACGCTGGCCCAGCTCACCGAAGTGAGGGAGGCGGCCGGGGCCTGATCCTCCCAGGGCCTGCCCCCACCCCCACTGCCCTGCGCCCGCCCTCCGGCGGGCGCTTTGCGTTGGATGGGCGCCCGGGAATTCAATAATACTTAATCAATTTAATTAAACAGATTGACAATCCATCCAGCTCCGTGGAATCTGGGGTGACCGCCTCCCCAGGCCGCCCCCGGAGCACCCCATGCCCGATCCCCATCGCATCGAGCAGGTCCCCAGCCCAACCGCATCCACCGCAGGCTTCGTCAGCCTCATCGGCGCGGGCCCCGGCCACCCCGACCTGATCACGGTCCGGGGCCTCCGGGCCCTGGAGGCTGCCGAGGTGGTGCTCTACGACGCCCTGCTGGATCCCTCCTTCGCGGCCCTCTTCCCGGCCGGGGCCCTGGCCATCCCCGTGGGCAAGCGCTGCGGCTCGGCCGGGACGGTCCAGGCGGACATCCACCGGCTGATGATCGGACATGCCCGCGCGGGACGCCGGGTGGCGCGCCTCAAGGGCGGCGATCCCCTCATCTTCGGGCGGGGCGGCGAGGAGGCCCTGGCCCTGGAGGCCGCAAGCATCCCCTTCGACGTGATCCCGGGCGTGAGCGCCCTCCAGGGCGCCGCCGCGGGCGCGGGCTTCCCCCTCACCCACCGGGAGGTCAGCCGCCGCATCACGGTGCTGGAGGGCCACCACCTGCCCGCCACGACCGCCGCCTGGCGCGACCTGGCGGCCAGCGGCGGCACGATCGCCGTCTACATGGGCACCCGCACCCTCCGGGCCCTGGCCCGGGAGCTGCTGGCCCACGGCGCCTCGCCCGCCCTGCCCGTGGCGCTGGTGGAGCAGGCCCAGTGTCCGGGCCAGACCAGCACCTTCTCCACCCTGGCCCACGCGGCCTCCGGCGCCCTCCTCCCCGCCACTCCCGGCCCCGGAATCCTCTTCCTCGGCGAATCCCTCCACCACCGCTTCCACCCGACCCAGGAGATCCCCCATGAGCCTGCTGCCCTTGTTCCTGGATCTCCGCGGGAAGCAGGTGCTCGTGGTGGGCGGCGGGAGCGTCGCGCAGGCTAAGCTCCGCGCCCTCCGTCCCACGGGCTGCCGCATCCGGGCCGTCTCCCCGGCCTTCAATCCGGCCTTCCTGGCGGAGCTGGCAGCCTTCGACACCGAGCGCCACGACCGCGCCTTCGTCCCGGAGGACCTGGACGGCGTCCACCTGGTCATCACCGCCACCAACGACCCGGCGGCCAACGCCGTCGTCGCCGCCCATGCCCGCTCCCAGAGCCTGTGGGTGAACGCCGTGGACGACGCCGCCTCCTGCGATGCCCTCTTTCCCAGCATCCTGCGCCGTGGGCCCTTCGTGGCCGCCCTCTCGACGGAAGGCGCCTTCGCCGGCCTGAGCCGCGTGGTGCGGGAGGCTCTGGAGGGCCTGGTGCCCGACGCCGCCATCCCTGAGTTCGAAGCCCTGGTCCAGCTCCGCCGCCAACTCCGCCAGTCCCTTCCCGATCCCGCCGAGCGCGCCGAACGGCTCCGCTCCCTCCTGCGCCAGGTCCAGCAGGAGGCCCTTCCCGCCGAGGCCCACCGATGACCCTCACCGCCATGGAAACCCTCAAGGCCGCCTCCCGCCACCTGCGGGGGACCCTCGCCGAGGAGCTCGCCAGCCCCGATCCCTCCTTCTCCAAGGACGGCCAGGCCCTGGTGAAGTTCCACGGCTTCTACCAGCAGAAGGAGCGGGGCGCCGCCGACAAGCCGCCCGTCCTGATGCTGCGGGGCCGCATCCCCGGCGGGCGCCTCAGCCCGGACCAGTACCTGGCCTGGGACGGCTTGGCGGATCAGTACGGGGACGGCACCCTGCGCCTCACCGCGCGCCAGAGCATCGAGCTGCACGGCGTCCTCAAGGGCGATCTCAAGGCCACCCTGCAGGGCATCCACGACGCCCTGCAGACCACCAAGGGCGCCTGCGGCGACGTGGTCCGCACCGTCACCCAGGCCCCCAATCCCTGGCTGCGGCCGGACCTGGCCCAGCTGGACGCCGTGGTGGACCGGCTGGCTTCGCACTTCCAGGCCACCTCCAACGCCTACGCCGAGATCTGGCTGGACGGCGAGCGGGTGGACCCGGAGCGCGAGCAGGAGCGGCTCTTCGGCGCCACCTACCTGCCCCGCAAGTTCAAGATCAGCGCCACGGTCACCGGCGAGAACCTGGTGGACCTCTACACCAACGACCTGGGCTTCGCCGCCACCTTCGATGACGGCGGGCTCCTGGACGGCTTCTTCGTGGTGGCGGGCGGCGGCCTGGGCATGACCCATGGCGACGCCACCACCTTCCCCCGGGTGGCGGACGAGCTGGGCTGGATCCCGGCGGCGGCGCTCCTTCCCGTGGCCGAGGCCGTCGTCGGCGTGCACCGCGACGAGGGCAACCGCGAGGACCGTAAGCGCGCCCGCCTCAAGTACGTCATCGCCCGCAAGGGCCTGCCCTGGTTCAAGGCTGAGGTGGAGGCCCGCGCCGGCCTGACCTTCGAGGCCCGGCCCCTGCCGCCCTGGCGCACCTCCCCGGTGCTGGGCTGGCTGGACCGCACGGACGGCACCCTGGCCCTGGGGCTCTCCGTCCCCTCGGGCCGCATCGCGGGAAGCCTCAAGGCGGCCCTGCGCGAGGTGATCGCCACCTTCCGGCCCTCGTCCCAGGTCAGCCCGGACCAGGACCTGATCCTGCTGGGCCTGGCGCGAGAGGATCGCCCCGCCGTGGAAGCCCTGTTCCGGAAGCACGGCCATGCGCTGGAGGCCGTGGATCCCCTGGCCGCCCGGGCCATGGCCTGCGTGGCCCTGCCCCTCTGCGGCCTGGCCCTCACCGAGGCCGAGCGGGCCATGCCGGACTTCCTCGGCCAGGTCCGGAGCGCCCTGGCCCGCCAGGGACTCGCGGGCCGCACCCTCATCTTCCGCGTCACCGGCTGCGCCAACGGCTGCGCCCGGCCCTACACCGCCGAGCTGGCCCTGGTGGGGCAGACCTCGAAGAGCTATGCCCTCTATGTGGGCGGCGACCCGGAGGGCACCCGCCTGGCCTTTCCTGTGCGCCACAAGCTGGCCGTGGACGCCCTGCCCACGGCCCTGGACGCCCTGTTCGGCGCCTGGGCCCGGGAAGGCCGCCCCGCCGAGGCCTTCGGGGACTTCGCCGCCCGCGCCGGTGCCGAAGCTCTGAGCCACCTCCTGGAACCCGAAAGCTGAGGCCGCCTATGTCCACCCCCTTTCCCCAGCCACCGCCGGGCCTCGACGCCCAGGCCCTCGTCCAGTGGGCCGCGGATACCTTCGGCGACGAGTTGGCGCTGGCCTGCAGCGCCGCCGTGGAAGACAGCGTCCTGGTCCACCTGGCGGCCCAGACCGGCCATCCCGTGCGGGTCTTCATGCTCGACACGGGCCGCCTCCACCCCGAGACCCACGAGACCTTCGAGCGGCTCCGCACCCGCTATCCGGGGCTGCGCTTCGAGGCCTACGCCCCCGAGGCCGCGGAGGTGGAAGCCCTCGTGCGGGACCAGGGGCTCTTCGGCTTCCGCGAAGGCCTGGATCAGCGCCACGCCTGCTGCGAGATCCGCAAGGTGCGCCCCTTGAAGCGCGCCCTGGCAGGTTCCCGGGCCTGGCTCACGGGCCTGCGCCGGGAGCAGAGCCCCACCCGCACGGATCTTCAGGCCACGGAAGCCGACGGCGGCACCCCCGAGCGCCTGAAGGTCGCCCCCCTGCTGGACTGGGACACGGCGCGCGTCTGGGCCTTCGCGAAGGAGCACCACATCCCCACCCATCCCCTGCACGCCGCGGGCTACCCCTCCATCGGCTGCGCCCCCTGCACCCGGGCCATCCAGCCCGGCGAGGACCTGCGCGCGGGCCGCTGGTGGTGGGAGCGGCCCGAGCACAAGGAATGCGGCCTCCACAACCGTGCCGGCAAGAACGAAGGGGGACCGCCCAGTCGCTCCGCTCCCTCTGATGCGACGCATGCGTCGCATCCCCTCGTGCTCCCCCACGCGGTGCCCGGGCAAAGCCCGGACACCACGCCTGCCGCGAAACAAACGAGAGAACCATGACGAAGACCCTCACGCACCTCCAGGCCCTGGAAGCCGAAGCCATCCACATCCTCCGGGAGGTGGCGGGCCAGTGCTCGAATCCCGCGCTCCTTTTCAGCGGCGGCAAGGACAGCCTCGTGCTCCTCCGCCTGGCAGAGAAGGCCTTCCGGCCCGGCCGCTTCCCCTTTCCCCTGCTGCACATCGACACCGGCCACAACTACCCCGAGGTGATCGCCTTCCGCGACCGCCGCGCCGCAGAGCTGGGCGAGCGGCTCATCGTGCGCACCCTGGACGAGAGCATCGCCAAGGGCCGCATCGTGCTGCGCCAGGCCCATGAAAGCCGCAACCGACACCAGAGCGTGACCCTGCTGGACGCCGTGGACGAGTTCAGGTTCGACTGCCTCATCGGCGGCGCCCGCCGGGACGAGGAGAAGGCCCGGGCCAAGGAGCGCATCTTCAGCTTCCGCGACGAGTTCGGCCAGTGGGACCCCAAGAACCAGCGGCCTGAGCTGTGGAACCTCTACAACGCCCGCATCCACCCCGGCGAGCACATCCGCGCCTTCCCCATCTCCAACTGGACGGAGCTGGATGTGTGGCAGTACATCGCCGAGGAAGGGCTGGAGCTGCCCTCCATCTACTTCGCCCATGAGCGGGAGGTGGTGGTGCTGCCGGGCGGCGCCCTGCTGCCGGTGACGCCCCTCACGCCGGTGTCCGAGGGCGCCGTGTCCGTCCGCATGTCGGTCCGCTTCCGTACCGTGGGCGACATCAGCTGCACCGCTCCCGTCCCCAGCGAGGCCGGCACGCTGGCGGCCATCGTCAAAGAGACCGCCACCACGGAGATCACGGAGCGCGGCGCCACGCGCCTCGACGACCAGACCAGCGAGGCCTCCATGGAGCAGCGCAAGAAGGAGGGGTACTTCTGATGACCCAGGACCATCTCGTGGACAACGGCCTGCTGCGGTTCATCACCTGCGGCAGCGTGGACGACGGCAAGAGCACGCTCATCGGGCGCCTGCTCTACGACAGCAAGGCCATCCTGGCGGACGCCCTGGACGCCCTGGCCGCCTCCAGCCGCAAGCGCGGCCTGGAGGAGGTGGACCTCTCCCTCCTCACGGACGGTCTCTCCGCCGAGCGGGAGCAGGGCATCACCATCGATGTGGCCTACCGCTACTTCAGCACGGGCACCCGGAAGTACATCCTGGCCGACGCGCCCGGCCACGAGCAGTACACCCGCAACATGGTGACGGGCGCCTCCACGGCGGACCTGGCCATCGTCCTCATCGATGCTCGAAAAGGAGTACTGCCCCAGACCCGGCGCCACATGACCCTGGCCAGCCTCATGGGCATCCGCCATGTGGTGGTGGCCATCAACAAGATGGACCTGGTGGGCTATGACGAGGGCGTCTTCCGCCGCATCCAGGCGGAGGTGGCGCCCCTGGTCCGCAAGCTGGAGATCCCCCACCTCCAGTACGTGCCCCTGTCCGCCCTCAAGGGCGACATGGTGGTGGAGAGGGGGGTGAATCTGGCCTGGTTCGATGGCCCCACCCTCATGGAGCTCCTCGAAGGCGTGGACCTGGATGCCCGGGACCTCGACGCGCCCTTCCGCTTCCCCGTGCAGCTCGTCTGCCGGCCCCGCACCGGCGGCCTCCTGGACTACCGCGGCTACCAGGGCCGCATCGAGAGCGGCTCCGTGGCCCCCGGTGACGCCGTGACGCTCCTGCCCTCGGGCGTGCGCACCACCGTACGGCGGGTGGAGTTCTTCGGGGAGGACCTGGCGCGCGGCGTGGTGGGACAGAGCGTGACCCTGCATCTGGCCGACGAGGTGGACGTGAGCCGCGGCGACCTCATCGCCGGCAGCGCCGGAGCCCCGGTGCCCGTGCGGAACCTGGACGCCACCCTCTGCTGGCTGGGTGAGAAGCCCCTGGACCCCGGGAGCCGCCTGGTCCTGCGCCACGGCACCCGGGAGGTGCGGGCCAAGGTGCAAGAGATCCTCGGCCGCTTCGACCTCCAGGCCCTAGAGTCCCTGCCCGCTTCGGAACTCCGCATGAACGACATCGCCACGGTGAACCTCCGCCTCCAGCAGCCGGTCGCCGCCGATCCCCACGGCTGGGTGCGCAGCGGCGGCTCCTTCATCCTCGTGGACGAAGCCACCCACGCCACCGTTGCCGCCGGCCTCGTGCTGGCGCAGGAGAACTACTGATGACGGGGGGAAAGGATTCACCACGAAGACAGGAAGATCACGAGGAACGGAACAAACACTCGCGGAGAAAAGATGAGGAAGCGGAGGATGCGGAGCCTTCAAGCCTGGGTCCTTTCTCTGGGCCCTCTGCTGTCTCTGCGACCCTCCGCGAGTGTAGTTCCTTACTTTTTTCTTCTTCGTGGTCTTCCCGTCTTCGTGGTGAAAGCGGTTTTCCCCAGTCATGAACGCTGCGTGGCATGACTCGATCGGCAGGATCGCTTCCCTTCTTTTCGCCCATTGATTCCAGACATTTTCGAAAGATGGCCTCATGAAACCTTTCCTTACGGTCTTCTTGTTTCTCGCCTCCGTCGGCGCCCCGCTCCAGGCCCAGTCCCTGAAGCTGCTCAACGTCTCCTACGATCCGACGCGGGAGCTGTACCAGGCCCTCAACCCGGTCTTCGCGGCCCAGTGGAAGGCGAAGACAGGACAGACTGTGTCCATTTCGCAGTCCCACGGCGGCTCGGGCAAGCAGGCGCGGTCGGTGATAGACGGGCTGCCCGCGGACGTGGTGACTCTGGCCCTCGCCCACGACATCGACGCCCTCGCCTCCCAGCGCCAGCTGCTCCCCGCGACCTGGCAGCAGCGCCTCCCGCGCAACAGCTCCCCCTACGTCTCCACGGTGGTGTTCCTGGTCCGGGCTGGCAATCCCAGGGGCATCCGCGACTGGAATGACCTCCTCAAGCCCGGCGTGCAGGTGATCACGCCCAACCCCAAGACCAGTGGCGGCGCGCGCTGGAACTACCTGGCGGCCTGGGGCCAGGCCCTGACTCAGAAGGGCGGCTCCGAGGCCAAGGCCCGCGCCTACGTGACCGAGCTGTTCAAGCGGGTGCCCGTGCTGGACAGCGGAGCCCGGGGCGCCACCACCACCTTCGTGGAGCGGGGTCTGGGCGACGTGCTGCTGGCCTGGGAGAACGAGGCCCTGCTGGTGTCGGAGGGCACCGGCAAGGGCAAGTTCCAGATCGTCCTGCCCTCCAGCAGCATCCTGGCTGAGCCCTCCGTGGCCTGGGTGGACAGGGTGGTGCAGCGGAAGGGCACCGCCGCCGTGGCCAAGGCCTACCTGGAGTTCCTCTACACGCCGGAGGCCCAGGCCATCATCGCCCGGAACGGCTTCCGCCCCTCCGATCCCAAGGCCCTGAAGGACGCGGGCTCGAAGTTCCCCAAGCTGAGGCTCTTCACCGTCGCCGATCCCTTCGGGGGCTGGGGGCACGCCCACGAGACCCACTTCAAGGACGGCGGCACCTTCGACCAGATCACCGCCCGGAAGTAGAAGAAGGGAACCCCAGTGAAGCCCCGCCGTCCCGGATTCGCCCTCAGCGCAGGCATCACCCTGCTGGGCGCCAGCCTCATGATCCTCCTGCCCCTGGCCGCCCTCGCCTTCAAGGCGGGCCACGCCAAAGTCGGGACCTTCGCAGCCCTGCTGGGGGATCCGCGGGTGCGGACGGCCTGCCTGTTCAGCCTGGGGGCCGCCCTCATCGCGGCCCTCTTCAACCTGCTGTGGGGTTCGCTCCTGGCCTGGGTGCTGGTGCGCTATCCCTTTCCCGGGCGGCGCCTGGCGGATGCCCTGGTGGACCTGCCCTTCGCCCTGCCCACCGCCGTGGCGGGCCTCACGCTGGCCTCGCTCTACGGCCCCACCGGCTGGATCGGGCGCCTGCTGCCGTTCTCCGCGGTCTACAACCAGGCCGGCGTCGTGCTGGCCCTCAGCTTCGTGAGCCTGCCCTTCGTGGTGCGCAGCCTCCAGCCCGTGCTGGAGGAGCTGCCCCGGGACATGGAGGAGGCCGCCGCCTGCCTCGGCGCCTCGCGCTGGGCCACCCTGCGCCGGGTGGTGCTGCCCCAGCTCCTGCCGGCCCTGCTCAGCGGCTTCGCCCTCTCCTTCGCCCGGGCCGTGGGCGAGTACGGCAGCGTGGTCTTCATCTCCGGCAACCTGCCGTTCAGGACCGAGATCGCGCCTCTGCTCATCGTGGTGAAGCTGGAGCAGTACGACTACGACGGCGCCGTGGCCCTGGCGGTCATCATGCTCACCGTCTCCCTGCTGGTGCTGCTGGGGGTCCACCTGCTGCACCGCCGCTTCGGGGGGGCCAGCCGCCATGCCTGAGATGCCCCTACCCGCCGAGGGCGTGGGCGAGCCCCGCTGGCTGCGGTGGACCCTCACCGCCCTGGCCCTCGCCTTCCTGCTGGGGTTCCTGGTGCTGCCCCTGGCCAACATCTTCCATGCCGCCCTGTCCGAAGGCTGGCGCGTCTTCCTGGCCAGCCTGCGGGACGAGGAGGCAGCCCTAGCCATCCGCCTCAGCCTGACGAGCTCTGCCGCCGCCGTGCTGCTCAGCACGGTCTTCGGCCTGGCGGCGGCCTGGTTCCTGGGCCGCCACCGGGTCCCCGGCCACGGGCTCTGGGTGGCGGTGCTGGACCTGCCCTTCGCCATCTCGCCCGTGGTGGCGGGCCTCATGTTCGTGCTGCTCTTCGGCCTGGACGGCTGGTTCGGCCCCTGGCTGGACCGGCACAACACCCAGGTCATCTTCGCCAAGCCGGGCATCATCCTGGCCACGGCCTTCGTCACCTTCCCCTTCGTGGCCCGGGAGCTGCTTCCGCTCGTGGAGGCCCTGGGGCCCGAAGCGGAAGAGGCCGCCCGGCTCCTGGGCGCCTCGCCTTGGCAGACCTTCCTGCGGGTCACCCTGCCTGCCCTGAAGTGGGGCCTGCTCTACGGCGTGATCCTCTGCGCCAGCCGGGCCATGGGGGAGTTCGGCGCCGTCAGCGTGGTGAGCGGCCACATCCGCGGCGAGACCATGACCCTGCCCCTGCACATCGAGGCCGTCTACAACGAGTACCAGTTCGGCGCCGCCTTCGCCTGCGCCAGCCTGCTGAGCCTGGTGGCCCTGGTGAGCCTCGCCCTGAAGTCCTTCGTCGCCTGGCGCGCCCGGCGGGACCGGGAGGGAACATGAGAAAGATCCACCACGGAGACACGGGGGGCGCAGAGAAGAGAACACGGAGAAACCCTGTCTTCCTCCGTGCTTCCCTCCGTGTTTCCCTCAGTGCCCTCCGTGTCTCCGTGGTGTTCCTTTTCCCTGGCGAGGTCGCATGAGCATCGAGATCCGGAACCTGTCCAAGCGCCTGGGGGGCAAGACCATCCTGGATCGCGTGAGCCTGGACATCCCCGAGGGCGGCCTCCTGGCCCTGCTCGGCCCCAGCGGTTCGGGCAAGACCACCCTGCTGCGCATCATCGCGGGCCTGGAGACCCCTGACGAGGGCGAGGTGCGGGTCCACGGGGAGGCCAGCCACGCCCGGCGGCCCCAGGACCGCCAGGTGGGCTTCGTCTTCCAGCACTACGCCCTCTTCCCCCACATGAGCGTGCGCCAGAACATCGCCTTCGGGCTGGACGTGAAGCCCCGCGCCCAGCGGCCCTCCCGCGAGGCCATCCGGGCGCGGGTGGACGAGCTGCTCCAGCTCATCCAGATGGGCAGCTACGGGCACCGCCTGCCCGCGGAGCTGAGCGGCGGCCAGCGCCAGCGGGTGGCCCTGGCCCGGGCCCTGGCGGTGGAGCCCCGCGTGCTGCTGCTGGACGAGCCCTTCGGGGCCCTGGACGCCCAGGTGCGCGCCGAGCTGCGCCACTGGCTGCGCCGCCTGCACGACGTCTCCAAGGTCACCACGGTCCTCGTCACCCACGACCAGGAGGAGGCCATGGAGGTGGCCGACACCGTGGCCGTCATGAACCGCGCCCGCATCGAGCAGGTGGGCCCCCCGCGGGACATCTACGACCACCCCGCCACGGCCTTCGTGGCCGGCTTCGTGGGCCAGATGAACCGCCTCCACCAGGTGGCCGAGGGCACGGCCTTCGCTCGGCCCCATGAGATGGAGCTGAGCCTGGATCCCGGCGAGGGCCAGGCGGCGCAGGTGGCGCGGCTGGCGCCCACGGGGGCCCTGGCCCGCCTGCGCCTGCGCCTCGCCTCCGGCGGCGAGGTGGAGGTGCACCTCACCCGCGACCGCCTGGCCGATCTCCAGATCGCCGAGGGCAGCCAAGTCTATGTCCGGCCGGCGCGGGTCCAGGTCTTCCCCGAGGATTACAGCATCTGAGGGCGGTCGGGAACCCTCGATGGCACGATTGACCAACAGGTCATCAAATCATTCGAAATGCACATAAATCAATAAAAAAAATGATCTTGAAACTTAAAATGCAACATGGGGCAAAAAAGGATTGCCATGATTGTTCGATTGATCAATGCTGTAGATCGGTCGAACGACCTATACATCCGGTCCCATGTGCCCCTCTAACACCCCCTCCTGTCCCGACTCGCGTGAAGCGCTGATCGAAGCGGCCCTGGCCTGCTTCGCGAAGTACGGGTACGACGCCACCTCCACCCGGCTGGTGGCCTCCATGGCCGGGAAGAACTCCTCCCTCATCTCCTACTACTTCAAGGGCAAGGAGGGGCTGTACCGGGAGGTCTTCCGGTACCTGCTGACCCACTTCGCCGCCAAGACGCAGGATGAGGGCGCGCAGGACGCCGATCAGGCCGGACCCAATCCGGCGGATCCCGAGGAGGGCCGGGCGCGGCTGCGGGCCCACATCCGCAGGGTCCTCCGCGAGGTGGACGCCCACTTCGACACCTCCGACCCCCTCCGGGAGTCGGCGTCGCGGCTGTGGATGAGCGAGTTCCTGGCTCCGAGGCACGAGATCAGGGACCTCCTCCAGGAGCGCATCGAGCCCTTCGTGCGCGAAGCCCGGACATGCATCCGGGCCATCCGCCCCGACCTTTCCCCCGCGGAGGTCGACTTCTGGGGCTGCGCCATTCACGGGTGCTGCATTCACCACGCCTCGATGGCCGAGATCCATCAGCTGGCCTGGACCTCGGCCGACCCTTCCCTGACCCTCGATGCCGCAGCGGACCGGCTCGCGGATTTCGCTTTCAACGGCCTCCAGCGCCGTTAGATACTTTCGGTCCGAATTCTTTCGGTCCCACCCGACGAGCCGGGGCTTCCGCCCCCGTTCATGACACGGAGCTTTCTCATGCGCACCCCATCTCGAGGCGGAATGCTTTCCCTCGCCGGAGCCCTCGTGGCCGGCGGACTCCTGGTCGGATGCGGCAAGAAGGAGCAGGTCAAGCCCACCCCCGAGGTGGCCGTGGTGACCATGCAGCCCGAGAAGGTCGCAGTCACCTTCGAGCTGCCCGGCCGGACCTCCGCGTTCCTCATGGCCGAGGTCCATCCCCAGGTGAACGGCATCATCCAGCAGCGGCTCTTCACCGAGGGGGCCGATGTGAAGCAGGGCGACCTGCTCTACCAGATCGATCCGCGGCCCTACCAGGCCGCCTACGACTCGGCCGCGGCCGCCCTCGCCCGGGCCGAGGCCAACCTGCCGGCCATCCGGAAGCGCGCCGAGCGGTTCAAGGAGCTGCTCGCGGTCCACGCCGTGGGCCAGCAGGACTACGACGATGCCTCCGCGGCCCAGAAGCAGGCCGAGGCCGAGGTCCAGGCCCTGAAGGCCGCCGCCGAGTCCGCCCGCATCAACCTCGGCTACACCCGCATCGTCGCGCCCATCTCCGGGCGCGTCGGGAAGTCCAATGTGACCCCCGGGGCCCTGGCCGCCGCCTACCAGGGCCCGGCCTTCACCACCATCCAGCAGCTGGACCAGGTCTATGTGGATTCGCCGCAGTCCAGCGCGGCGCTGCTGGGCATCCAGCGGAACCTGGCCGCCAACCGCATCAAGGGCAGCGCGGACTCCGCCAAGGTGAAGCTCCTGCTGGAGGACGGCACGCCCTACCCCCAGACCGGGATCCTCAAGTTCTCGGACGTGACCGTGGACCCGACCACGGGCTCCCAGCTCCTGCGCATGGTCTTCCCCAACCCCCGCCACGTCCTGCTGCCGGGCATGTACGTCCGCGCCATCGTGGAGGAGGGCGTGGCCGAGCAGGCCATCCTCGTGCCCCAGCAGGGTGTCACCCGCGATCCCAAGGGCAACGCCATCGCCATGGTGGTGGGCGCCTCGGACAAGATCGAGCAGCGCACCCTCAAGGTGGACCGGGCCATCGGCGCGAAGTGGCTGGTCACCGAGGGCCTCTCCGCAGGGGACCGCGTGGTGGTGGAGGGCCTGCAGAAGATCCGTCCGGGCGCGGCCGTGAAGGTCGTGCCCGCCAGCTCGAACCCCGCTCCCGCGGCCCCGGCCGCGAAGAAGTAGAGGAGCAGCCCCATGGTCAATTTCTTCATCGACCGGCCCATCTTCGCCTGGGTCGTCGCCATCGTCATGATGCTGGCGGGCCTGCTGGCCATCAAGACCCTGCCCATCTCCCAGTACCCGCCCGTGGCCCCGCCCTCCATCTCCGTGGACGCCTTCTACCCCGGCGCCTCCGCCAAGACCGTGGAGAACACCGTCACCCAGATCATCGAACAGAAGATGACGGGCCTGGACCGGCTGCTCTACATGTCCGCCACCAGCGACTCCGCGGGCCACGGCAGCGTCACGCTCACCTTCCAGCCGGGCACGGATCCCGACGCCGCCTGGGCCAAGGTCCAGAACAAGCTGGAGCTGGCCAAGCCCCTGATGCCCCAGGTGGTGCAGCAGATGGGCATCACCGTCACGAAATCCACGAAGAACATCTTCATGATCCTGTCCATCACCTCGACGGACGGGAGCATGAACGCCGAGGACCTGCGCGACTACCTGGCCTCCAATGTGGAGAACGTCATCAGCCGCGTGCAGGGCGTGGGCGAGGTCATGTCCTTCGGCACCCAGTACGCCATGCGCATCTGGCTCAACCCCGACAAGATGGTGGGCTACGGCATCACCCCCGACGACATCCGCCAGTCCGTGAAGGCCTACAACGCCCAGGTCTCCGCCGGCCAGGCCGGCGGCCTCCCCGCCGTCAAGGGCCAGAAGCTGAACGTGACCGTGAACGTGCAGGAGCTCCTGCAGACCCCGGAGCAGTTCGGCGCCGTCCCCCTCCGCATCAACCCCGACGGCTCCACCATCCGGCTGCGGGACGTGGCCCGCACGGAGCTGGGCACCGAGTCCTACGAGAGCGACACGCGCCTCAACGGCAAGCCCGCCGCGGGCATGCTCATCCGCCTGGCCTCCGGCGCCAACGCGCTGGACACCTCGAAGCTCATCAAGGCCAAGGTCGGCGACCTGGCGCCCTACTTCCCGCCCAGCGTCGAGGCCAGCTACCCCTACGAGACCACGCCGTTCGTGACCGTGGCCATCAACGAGGTGGTGAAGACCCTCGTGGAGGCGGTGATCCTCGTCTTCCTGGTGATGCTGCTCTTCCTCGGGAACTTCCGCGCCACCCTGATCCCCACCATCGCCGTCCCCGTGGTGCTGCTGGGCACCTTCGCGATCCTCCAGTACGTGGGCATGTCCATCAACATGCTCACCATGTTCGCCATGGTGCTGGCCATCGGCCTCCTGGTGGACGACGCCATCGTGGTGGTGGAGAACGTCGAGCGCATCATGCACGACGAGGGGCTCCCACCCCTGGAGGCCACGCGGAAGTCCATGGGCCAGATCACCGGCGCCCTGGTGGGCATCGGCCTGGTGCTGTCCGCCGTGTTCGGCCCCATGGCCTTCTTCGGCGGCTCCACCGGCGTCATCTTCCAGCAGTTCTCCTTCACCCTCATCACGGCCATGATGCTGTCCGTGGTGGTGGCCCTGATCCTGACGCCCTCCCTCTGCGTCACGTTCCTCAAGCCCATCGAGAAGGGCCACGAGGCCGCCGAGAAGGGCTGGAAGGTCACGCGCCCCCTCTTCCTCTGGTTCGACCGCTTCTACCACAAGCTGAACGGCATCTTCGTCTCCCAGCTCGACCGCGTGCTGGCGAAGTGGGTCCGCTACACCGTCATCTACGGCGTCATCGTCGTCGGCCTCGGCGTGCTGTTCATGCGCCTCCCCACCGCCTTCCTGCCCGAGGAGGACCAGGGCATCCTCATGACCATGGTCCAGCTCCCCGCCGGGTCCACCATGGAGCAGACCCAGAAGGTGATGGACGAGGTCCGGCAGCACTTCCAGGAGCAGGAGAAGGATGCGGTCGCCTCCTGCATGACCGTCTCCGGCTTCAGCATCGCCGGCCGCGGCCAGAACAACGGCATGGCCTTCATCAAGCTCAAGGACTGGCACCTCCGGGATGGCAAGAACCTGAAGGCCGACGCCGTCGTGGGCCGGGCCATGAAGGCCTTCTCCTCCCGCCGGGACGCCATGGTCTTCGCCTTCGCTCCGCCCGCCATCCTGGAGCTCGGCAACGCGACGGGCTTCGACTTCCAGCTCCAGGACCGGGCCGGCGTGGGCCACGCCAAGCTCATGGAGGCCCGCAACCAGCTGCTGGGCATGACCGCCCAGAATGCCAACCTGAAGGCCGTGCGCCCCAACGGGCTCGACGACCAGCCCGAGTACAACGTCCGGGTCAACCAGGACCGGGCCGGCGCCCTGGGCGTCCCCCTTCCCGTGGTCAGCGACACCCTCGCCAGCGCCTGGGGCGGCTCGTACATCAACGACTTCATCAACCAGGGTCGGGTCAAGCGCGTCTACATGCAGGCCGACGCCCCCTTCCGCATGCAGCTGGAGGACCTGAACAAGCTCTATGTCCGCAACAAGACCGGCACCATGGTCCCCTTCTCCGCCTTCTCCACCGGGGAGTGGAGCTACGGCTCCCCGAACCTCCAGCGCTACAACAGCTTCCCCTCGATGAACATCCAGGGCGAGCCCGCTGCCGGCAAGAGCACCGGCGACGCCATGCTGGCCATGGAGGACCTCGCCTCGAAGCTCCCCGCGGGCATCGGCTACGAGTGGACCGGGCTCTCCTACCAGGAGCGCCAGGCCGGCAGCCAGGCTCCGGCGCTCTACGCGGTCTCCATCCTCGTGGTGTTCCTCTGCCTCGCGGCCCTGTACGAGAGCTGGAGCGTGCCCTTCTCCGTCCTGATCGTCCTTCCCATCGGCGTTTTCGGCGCGGTGCTGGCCACCTGGTCCCGGGGCCTGTCCAGCGACGTGTATTTCCAGATCGGCCTGCTGACCACCATGGGCCTGACCGCCAAGAACGCCATCCTCATCGTGCAGTTCGCCGAAGAGCAGATGGCCCAGGGCGCCGGGCTCGTCGCGGCGGCCCTGGAAGCCGCCAAGCTGAGGCTGAGGCCCATCATGATGACCTCCCTGGCCTTCACCTTCGGCGTGCTGCCCATGGCCCTCACCCGGGGGGCTGGCGCCGCGGCCCAGAACGCCATCGGCACGAGCGTGGTCGGCGGCATGCTGTCCGCCACGTTCATCGCGGTCTTCTTCATCCCCCTGTCCTACGTCCTGGTCAACCGCTTCTTCACGGGCCCGGGCCGGGAAGCGGCGCCCGCGGGCCCCGCCGTCTCCGAGGCCGTCTCCGAGGAGGGGAAGCTGTGATGTCCCTCAAAGCCTGGTCCATCCTCCCCCTCTCCCTGGCCATGACGGGCTGCGTCTCCATGGCCCCGAGGTACCGCACGCCGGAACCCCCGGTCCCCAAGGCCTGGCCCGAAGGCCCCGCCTACAAGGCCGGGGCGGCCACCTCTCCCGCGGCCCACGAGCTTCCCTGGCGGGACTTCTACCTGGACGAGGGGATGAGGAAGGTCCTCAACCTCGCCCTCGAGACCAACCGGGACCTCCGCATCGCCGCGCTCCGCACGGAACAGGCCCGGGCCTACTACCGGATCCAGCGGGCCGACCTGCTTCCGAAGGTGAACGCCTTCGCCCAGGGCACCAAGCAGCGCCTCCCGGCCAGCGTCTCCGGCACGGGTCAGGCCCTCGTCGTCGAGCAGGACCAGGCCGGCGTCGGGATCAGCGCCTGGGAGCTGGACTTCTTCGGGCGGGTCCGGAGCCTGAAGAACCGGGCCCTGGAGCAGTACCTCGCCACGGAACAGGCCCAGGACAGCGCGCGGATCTCGCTGCTGGCCGAGGTGGCCAACGTCTACCTCGCCCTGGCCACGGACCGGGAGAGCCTGGCCCTGGCCCAGGAGACCCTCGCCAGCCAGGAGGCCTCGTACAAGCTCATCCAGCGGCGCTTCGAGGTCGGAGCCTCCTCCGAGATCGACGCCCGCCGGGCCCAGGTCAGCGTGGATGCCGCCCGGGGCGACGTCGCGGTGTTCACCCGCGCCGTGGCCATCGACCGGAACGCCCTGGATCTCCTGGTCGGCGCGCCCGTCCCCGCGGAGCTGCTCCCCGCCTCCCTGGGCTCCGTGACGCCCCTGAAGGACATCACGCCCGGCCTCCCCTCGGAGGTGCTGACCCACCGGCCCGACATCCTCATGGCCGAGCACCAGCTCAAGGCGGCCAATGCCGACATCGGCGCCGCCCGGGCCGCCTTCTTCCCCCGCATCTCGCTCACGACGAGCGTGGGCACCATGGGCAACGAGCTCTCGGGACTCTTCAAGTCCGGGTCCAGCACCTGGGCCTTCTCGCCCCAGATCGTCCTCCCCATCTTCGACACCGGCGCCCGGCGGGCGAACCTCAAGGCCACCGAGGCCGGCCGCGACATCGCCCTGGCGCAGTACGAGAAGGCGATCCAGGTGGCCTTCCGGGAAGTGGCCGACGCCCTGGCCCAGCGGGGAACCCTCGACGACCAGCTGGCCGCCCAGGAGTCGCTCACCCAGGCCCTGGAGCGGACCCACAGCCTTGCCAAGGCCCGCTACGACGCCGGCATCGACAGCTATCTGGGTGTCCTGGACGCGCAGCGCTCGCTCTACTCCGCCCAGCAGGGGGTCATCGCCCTGCGCCGGGCCCGCTACGGCAACCTGGTGGGCCTCTACAAGGTGCTGGGGGGCGGCCGCTGACGTGACCTTGGTCACGAACGGCCCCTCGGGCCCGCCGGTACCCTGAGGGGACCGCCGGGCCCGAGGCCCGATGCGCCCGGAGATCCCATGGACGCCCTGCTCGAAACCCTCGAACCGAAAACCATCTGGTCCTACTTCCTCGGGCTCTCCAGGATCCCCCGCGGCTCCAAGAACGAGGCCCAGGCCGCCGCCTGGGTGGCGGACCAGGCGAAGGCCCTGGGCTGCGAGGTGGAGCGCGACGAGGTCGGCAACGTCATCATCCGCAAGAAGGCCACGCCCGGGAAGGAAGGCCGGCCCACCACCTGCCTGCAGGCCCACGTGGACATGGTCTGCGAGCAGAACGAGGGCACGGGCCACGACTTCCTCAAGGATCCCATCAAGGTCTGGAAGGACGGGGATCTCCTCCGCGCCACCGGCACCACGCTGGGCGCCGACAACGGCATCGGCGTGAGCGCCGCCCTGGCGGTCCTCGCCAGCAAGGACATCGCCCACGGCCCCCTGGAAGTCCTCATCACCATCGACGAGGAGACGGGCCTGACCGGCGCCAACGGCCTCCAGCCCGGCCGCCTCAAGGCCAAGTTCCTCCTCAACCTCGACAGCGAGGAGGAGGGTTACCTCACCATCGGCTGCGCCGGCGGCGAGGACACCATCGCCACCCGCAAGCTCACCCGCACGGCGCCGCCCGCGGGCGCCCGCGCCTACCGCCTGAAGGTCTTCGGCCTCAAGGGCGGCCACTCCGGCATCGACATCCACGCGGGCCGCGGCAACGCCATCCGCATCCTCGCCCAGATCCTGGGCGCCCTGAAGGCGGACTTCGGCTTCGCCCTGGGCGGCATCAAGGGCGGCAACAAGCGCAACGCCATCCCCCGCGAGGCCTCCGCCCAGATCTTCCTGGATCCCGCGAAGGAAGCGGCCTTCAAGGCGGCCCTGGCGGGCCAGGAGGCCCACTGGCGCGCCGCCCTGGGCGCCTTCGATCCCGGCCTGCACCTGGCCCTGGAGGCCGGGGAGGCCACCCAGGCCATGTCCGGCGCCGACGCCGAGGCCCTGATCCGCCTGCTGCTGGCCCTGCCCCACGGCGTCGAGGCCATGAGCCCCGACATCCCCGGGCTGGTGCAGACCTCCACCAACATGGGCGTGATCGAGACCCGCGAGGGCGAGGTGGAGCTGAACCTCCTCACCCGCAGCTCCATCAACGCCTCGAAGACCGCCCTCTCCGAGCGCATCGCCGCCACCTGCGCCCTGGGCGGCTTCGAGTCCCACGTGACGGGCGGCTACCCCGGCTGGAAGCCCGAGCCCAAGGCCTCCCTGGTGAGGATCGTCAACGAGACCAACCAGAAGGTGTTCGGCAAGACCCTGGAGATCATGGCCATCCACGCCGGCCTGGAGTGCGGCCTCATCGGCGAGAAGTACACCGAGATGGAGATGGTCTCCTTCGGCCCCAGCATGTGGGACGTCCACACCCCCGACGAGCACGTGAGCGTGCCCTCCGTGGGCAACTTCTGGAAGCTCCTTGTCGCCGTCCTCGAGGCCGTGTAGTCCCCTCAAACCTCGGCCCTTGGCCCGCGCCAGGGGCCGTGCTAACCTTGCTGTTCCCCGCGCCCCGGCGCGGAGCCACGGGAGAGTTGTCCGAGTGGCTGAAGGAGCACGATTGGAAATCGTGTAACGGTCAAAAGCCGTTCGGGGGTTCGAATCCCCCACTCTCCGCCAATGCGCCCCGCCTGCGGGGCGCGCTTTTTGGCGGAGAGTGGGGGATTCGAAATCACTGAAATGCTGGCAGGTAGCGGCCCCTG
>NZ_AUAU01000010.1 GCF_000428885.1 Geothrix fermentans DSM 14018
CCCTGCCGCCCCTTCGGGGCCGGTCGGCTTCTGCCGTCCACCAGCGCGCCCTCGTGGAAGCCATCAAGCGCGCCCGCAATATCGCGCTGCTGCCGTTCGCCACGGCTAGATTCCGTTTCGCGATGCGAAAAAGCGGGGGCCTTCGCCCCCGCTTTTTCGTAGGGAGGAACCTCCCCTCAATCCGTCACCGCGAACACCACACGGTCGTTCCGCACCCGCTCGGGGTCCAGGATGCGGATGGTGGCGTTCTTCCGGTCGTCGGCCAGGATCACGGTGTAGTCCTTGTCCTTCTGCAGGGAGCCGGGCACCACGTTCACCTTGCTGATCTTCGTGAGGCCCACATCTGAGGCCTGGATCTGGACCTGGGGATTCGGATCGTCCAGGGGCAGGTCCTTGACGAAGCGGGAGGCCACGGCCTTGGGGCCCATGCGGTCCTTGGCGAAGACCGGCACCACGATGACGCCTTCGTTGACCAGCTGCTTGCGCTGGCCGACCAGGTAGTGCAGCGAGTTGAGCTTGACCTTCTGGGCCTGGCTCAGGGTGGTGAGCTCGCTCACCTGGGCCGTCAGGGTCGTCTTCTCTGTGTGGAGGGCATCCACCTCCTCCTGCACCTTCGCCCGCTCGGCCACCAGGTCCTGCACCTGGGTGGAGAGGTCATCGCGATCCTTCTGCAGGGCCGCCCGCTGGTTGTGCAGGTACTCGGTGGGCCCGATGTCGGCCTTGCCCTGGGTGACGGCCGTCATGTACGCGCCCCCGGCGTACTGGTGGTAGACCTGCCAGCCGGGCTGGAGGTCTTCGAGGATGTTCGCCCGGGCGGCAAGGGTCTTGGCCTTCTCCTCCGAGAGGCCACGGCCCCTCAGATAGCGCACGGCCATGGCGAAGTGGTTGTCCTTCTCGGTGGCGATCTGGGGCCGGGGCAGCTGCGACTGGAGCTTGGCCACCTTCGTGTTGAGCTCGCTGATCTGCTTGTCGCGGTCGAGGATCTCCTGGAGGAGGGCCGCGGTGCTGTTGTTCTTCTCGGCCTTGACGCGCGCCTCCAGGAGGGCGCGCTGGTCCTCCGTCAGCTGGATGTTCGCCGCGTTGGGCTGCAGCCCCGCCTTGGCCATGGCCTCGGCCTGGGCCTTGGTCGCGCCCTGGGCCTGGCCTTCAGCCTGCTGGGCCTCTGCGACCTTGCTCGCGAAATCCTTGGACTCGCTGGATTCGGACTGCGCCTTCTTGTCGCACCCGGTCGTGACGGCGAGCGGCAGGGCCGCGAGGGCGAGACCGAGGGTAAGGGGTTTCAGGAATGTCATGCACACCTCCTCAAGAAGCGCGGAGAACGCTGGACCTGAAGGGTGATGTCGCCTCTCAAATCATGCAAGTCAATGTAGATACACCATTTGTTCTATCGCAGGGCAGTCACTCCGGAGGTGCGCCCAGCTTAAGGACCGTGCTGTCTTCACCCTAGGCCCGGTCCACCGGGGACCTGATCCCGAAGATTTCTGCGGCGGAGGCCAAAAAAAGCGGGGGCCGGAGCCCCCGCTTCTCATCAAGGACCGAAGGCCTACTCCATCTCGTTGGCCAGGGCGGGCACCTCGGCCACGGGGTCGTTGGCCTCCGCGGGCCTGCCCAGGGTGGCGTGGAACTTGTCCCAGTCCAGCTCCTTCTCCCAGCTGGCCATCACGACGGCGGCGATGCAGTTGCCGATGTGGTTGGTGATGGCGCGGGCCTCGGACATGAACTTGTCGATGCCGAGGATCAGGGCCATGCCCGCCACGGGGATGCTGGGCACCACGGCCAGGGTGGCCGCGAGGGTGATGAAGCCCGAGCCCGTGACGCCGGCGGCGCCCTTGCTGGTGATCATGGCCACCACCAGGATGCCCAGCTGCTGGCCCAGGGTCAGCTCGATGCCCAGGGCCTGCGCGATGAACAGCGAGGCCAGGGTCATGTAGATGTTCGTGCCGTCCAGGTTGAAGGAATAGCCGGTGGGGATCACCAGGCCCACGATGGACTTGGAGAGGCCCAGCTTCTCCATCTTGTCCATGAGGGGGATGAGGGCGGACTCGGAGGAGCTGGTGGCCATCACGAGCAGCAGCTCGCTCTTGATGTAGCCCACCACCTTGAAGATGTTGAAGCCCGCCAGCCGGGCGATGATGCCCAGCACCACGAAGATGAAGACGGCGCAGGTGGCGTAGAAGAGGAAGATGAGCTGGGCCATGGGGATCAGCGACTTGAGGCCGAACTTCCCGATGGTGTAGGCGATGGCGGCGCCGGCGCCCAGGGGGGCGAGGTAGAGGATCTGCTTCATGACGCCGAAGAACATCTTGCTGAGGTTGTCCAGCATGGCGATGACGGGGTCCTTGACCTTGTCGGGCAGGGCCGCGAGGGAGAAGCCCATCAGCACGGAGATCAGCAGCACCTGGAGGATGTCGCCATCCGTGAAGGCGCTGAACAGGGTCTTGGGAATCATCTTGAGCAGGTGATCCGAGATGGTCAGGTGCTGGGCCTGGGTGACGTAGTTGGCCACGAGCTTGGGATCGAGCTTGGAGGGGTCGGCGTGGAAGCCGCGGCCGGGCCCGAAGATGTTGGCCATGACGAGGCCGATCACCAGCGCGACGGTGCTGACGATCTCGAAGTACAGGATGGCCTTGCCGCCCACGCGGCCGGCCTTCTTGATGCTGCCGGAGCCCGCGATGCCCAGCACCACGCTGCACATGATCACCGGCGGGATGAGCATCTTGATGAGGTTGATGAAGCCGTCGGCCATGGGCTGCATCTTCACGGCGACGGCGGGGTAGAAGTGCCCCAGCAGCGCGCCGAGGACGATCATGACCGCGACCCAGTTGTACAGTTTTGATGCGGCTCGCTTGAGCATGCGGAAGGTCCTTTCAGAAGATCCGGACATGGGAAACAGGCGGCCCCGTGGGGGCCGGATGGAACTGCGGTGGGAAAGATGCCAAGGTCGAGGCACGATCGGGGATGCCCCCGGTTGCCGAGCGGACGAGCCGCCCATGTGACCTGCGGGTAGATCTCCCGATTCTGCGTCAGGGCCTCCCGCCCCCGGCCGTTCTGGAAGTTGATTCCAGGATTTGGAACTTTTGTAAGCGACGAGTCCGCATTCCCAGTGGGGTGGCCGGTCAAAGCGAGGTCCAGCCAGACCGGGACCGAACGCGGCACCCCCGGAGAATCACAAACCCCGACGATCGGGGGTCTCACCCTGGAAAGATCACCACGAAGGACACGAAGGCGCCCTTCCGGGCACGAAAAAGGGCGCGAATGGGTCTCGACCCACCGGCGGACATCCCATTGCGGGCGGCGGCCATGGCGGCCTCTGGAAGCCGCCCGGGACCGCCGCCCGCAAAGCCGGTCGCGCGGCGCGCCCGGGGGCCGAAGGCCCGGATGTCCTGGGCTGGATGCCGAACCTGCCTTCGTGGCCTTGGCCTGCTTCTTGGTGTCCTTCGTGGAGGCTTTTGAAGTCCTGGATTAGGTTGAGGCTCACCGATCATCAGGTCAGAGATACTTCTGCGCTTCCCGCAGGTAGGCCTTCTGGAGCTGGAAGCGGTGGACCGGCCGCCCGCCGGTGCCGTAGCCGGGCTCCATGCGGAGCGTCTTGATCGCGCAGAGGAACTCGAAGTACTTCCGCACGGAAACCCGCGAGATGCCCACCTGCTGGCCGATCTCCTCGCTGGTGAACCAGGGGGACTCCCCGCGCCAGGCGGCGATGGCCTGCAGCACCTTGTCCAGGGTGTTGCGGTCGAGCCCCTTGGGCAGGCTCTCCGCCTTCCGGCCCTCCGGCGACCGGCGGGCCAGGCGCCGGTCCAGCTCGGCCTGATCGAGGGCCTCCCCGCGCCGGATCATGTGGCGGGTCTCCCGGTAGTTCTCCAGGGCCTGCTTGAGCCGCTCGAACTCGAAGGGCTTGATGAGGTAGTCGACGGCTCCCAGCTTCAGGGCCCGGTCGATGGTGGCCGCATCCCTCGCCGCGGTCACGAAGATCACGTCCACGTCCACGGCCAGGCGCCGGATGGTTCCCATGAGCTCGATGCCGTTCGCTCCGGGCATGAAGATGTCCAGCAGCAGCAGGTCCACGGTGTGGCTGCGGAGCAGTTCCAGGGCCTCGGTCGCGCTGCGGGCGGAGGCCACGGTCTCGAAGCCCGGCACGCGGCTCAGGTACATGCGGTTGAGCTCGGCCACCATGGGATCGTCCTCGACCAGCAGGACCCGGATCATGGCTCCTCCCCAGGAAACAGGGTGAACGTGGCCGTGAAGAGGGCACCGCCCCCCTCCCGGTTGGCGACGGCCAGGCGCCCCCCGCGGGCCTCGACAGCCTGGGCGGCCTGCCAGAGGCCGAACCCGCGGTTCTCGCCCTTGGTGGAGAAGCCCAGCGTGAAGGCCTGGGCGAGGATGGCCTCGGGCAGGCCCGGGCCGCTGTCGGCCACGGACAGGTGCAGCAGGGCGCCCTCGGGCCGGAGGGAGACCTGGATCTCGCGGCGGGCGCCGTCGCCGATGGCCTCGACGGCATTCTCCAGCAGGTTGCCGAGCACCGTGACGAGGTCGTGGGAGGCCGCGTCATCGGGGCAGGGCGGCAGCGAGGCGTCCTGGTCCAGCTCCATGCGGATGTCCTGCTCCCGCGCCGAGGCGAACCGGGCGAGCAGGAAGCCGGCGACGACGGGATCCTTGATGCGCTGGACCACAAAGCCCACCTCGTCGTCCAGCCGGCCCACCCCCCCGGCGATGTAGGACTGGAGGCGCTCGTACTCCCCCAGCTTCACCAGGCCGAGGATCACGTGGAGCTTGTTCATGAACTCGTGGGTCTGGGCCCGGAGGGCGTCGGCGTAGAAGCGGACCCCCGTCAGCTGCTCCGCCAGGCGGTTCATCTCCGTCTTGTCCCGGAAGGTGGCCATGGCGCCGACGATGCGGCCGTCCACCAGCACGGGGACGCGGTTCGTCAGGATCGGCAGGCCCAGGATGTCGCCCTCCTGGTCGTACTCCGCCTGGCCGGTTTCCACGATGTTGCGCAGCCGCGAGCTGGGCAGCGCCTCCTCCACGTCCCGGCCCACCAGCTCGCCCCGGCTGCCGGCCCGCGCGAACAGCCGCATGGCCTCCTCGTTGACGAGGGTGAGCACCAGGTCCCGGTTCACCGCGATGACCCCCTCGCGCACCGAGTGCAGCATGGCGTTGCGCTGCTGGAGCACGGTCGAGATCTCCTGGGGCTCCATGCCCAGCAGGATCTTCTTGATCCGCCCGCCCAGGTACATGGCCCCGAGGATCCCGGCCGCGAAGCCGATGAAACCGCCCAGGGCGATGCGCTTCCGCACGCTCACCACCGTGCGGTCGACCCCCGACTGGAGGATGCCCACGGCCACGGCGCCCACCTGCCGGCCGTCCTTCCAGACCGGCGTGAAGGCCCGCAGGGACACCCCCAGCGTGCCCTTGGCCACGGAGAGGTAGGACTTCCCGTGGTACACCTCGGCATCGTCGCCCCCGGCGAAGTGGGCGCCGAGCATGGACAGGTTCGGGTGCGAGAGCCGCAGGCCGTCCATGTCGATGACGACCACGTAGTCCACGCCGGACTCCACCCGGACCCGCTCGGCATAGGCCTGGACCTCCTCCCGGGAGCGCCCCCCCGCCAGGCCCTCACGCACCACCAGCTCCGCGGCCGTGATCCGGGCCAGCAGCATGACCCGCTCGCCCAGCGCCTCGCGGGTCTGGCGGGCCATCCGCCAGTCCACCATGATCCCCGTGACCGCCAGGGACAGGGCCAGGATCAGCGAGACCAGGATGGTGATCCGGGTCCTGAGCTGGAGAACGGGGCGGTTCCGGGTCATGGTAAGGACCATCCTAGAGGAAAGCCGGGGTCGCGGGCCGCCGCCGGTTCTGGGGTAATCTGGACCCATGAGCGACGAGAAGCCCGTTCCACGGCTCCCCATGCCCCTCCGCCACCGGAAGGCCATCCAGGCCGCCTGGAGGCCCCTGCTGTTCCAGTGGCTGGTGCCCGGGGCCGGCTACTGGATGATCGGGGAGAAGGGCCGGGCCAAGGCCTTCTTCGGGGTCTGGGTGGCCTTCTGCGTGCTGGGCGCCTTCCAGCTGCAGCTCGGGGCCGTGGCAGGCGTGAAGGGCGGCGTCTTCGTGCCCCAGGCCGGGGCCTGGCTGCCCACCCTGGGCGCCTTCGCCACCGCCGGCATCGGCCCCCTGTACGGGATCTTCGCCTGGGCCTTCGGCGGGGCCGGCACGGAGCCCGTGCGCACCCTCACCCAGGAGTACGGCGCCACCTACGTGATGGTCGCTGGCCTCCTCAACTGGCTCTGCTGCTTCGACCTCTGGGACCGCATCACCGGCCGCTGGATCTTCCGCCTCCCCAAGGACGAGCAGGAAAAGCTCGCCAAGGGCGAGTGACATTCATTCCTGGCCCAGAAGAGCGAGGACAGGATTGAAAGCAGGATTAACAGGACCTGCTTATCGGCCAAGCTCAGCCCCATGTTCGCAAGATGAAAGGCTGGAGCCGGAGATGACGGAGAAACGGCCTCGGATCCACAGATTTACACAGATTGAAAACGGGGCTGCGGCTGATTTGGGGGTGCAGCTTCGCAAGCGTGGGCTCCACGGGGGCCGCCTTCGGCGGGCCCACGCATGGTGGGTCGAGTCCCCTCCGCGCTCTCCGCGCGCCCGAAGGGCGGTCTCTGCGCCCTCTGCGTTCCGCTTTTCTGGCTGAGGCTCGCCGATAATCAGGTAACAGGATTAAAGCAAGGAAAATCGCTTTTAAATCCTGTTAATCCAATCTTTTCATTCTGTTAATCCTGTCAGCGCATTTCGCTCGGGATGGAACCTCACCCTTCGGATTTGAGCGACTTCGCCAGGAGCTGGGCGCGGATGAAGGCGTCGATGTCGCCGTCGAGGACCTTCTGGGTCTGGCTGGTCTCCTCGCCGGTGCGGTGGTCCTTCACCATCTGGTAGGGCTGCAGGACGTAGCTGCGGATCTGGCTGCCCCAGGCCACGTCGGCCTTCTCGCCGCTGGCGGCGGCCACCTTCTCCTGGAACTTGCGCTGCTCCAGCTCGTACAGGCGGGCCTTCAGCACCTTCATGGCCGTGGCGCGGTTCTTGATCTGGCTGCGCTCGTTCTGGCAGCTCACCACGATCCCCGTGGGCAGGTGGGTGAAGCGCACAGCGGACTCCGTGCGGTTCACGTGCTGGCCGCCGGCGCCGCTGGCGCGGAACACGTCGATCTTCAGGTCCTTCTCGGGGATGTCCACGTCGATGGTGTCGTCCAGCTCGGGGCTCACGTAGACGGCGGCAAAACTGGTGTGGCGCCGCTTGGCGGCGTCGAAGGGGCTGATGCGCACCAGGCGGTGGACGCCAGCCTCGGCCCGCAGGTAGCCGTAGGAGAAGGGGGCGTCGACGATGAAGGTGGCGCCCTTGATGCCCGCCTCCTCCCCGTCCTGGTAGTCGATCATCTCCGTGGCCCAGCCCTTGGACTCGCAGAAGCGGAGGTACATCCGCAGCAGCATGGCCGCCCAGTCCTGGCTCTCGGTGCCGCCGGCGCCAGGGGCGATGGCCACGATGGCGTGGGTGCTGTCCAGGTCGCCGCTGAGCATCATGCGCAGCTCGGCGTCCTCGATGACCTTGCGGAGGCCGACCTCCACGGCCTCGGCCTCGGCCAGCATGTCCACGTCCTCCCGGGCCAGCTCCAGCCCGGTCTCCAGGTCCTCCAGGCCGCCGGAGAGGCGCTTGGCCAGGGCGATGTCGTCGCTGAGGGAGCCCCGCTTCTGGAGCAGGGGCTTCGCGGCCTCGGGGTCGTCCCAGAAGCCCGGGGCCGTGGTGCGTTCCTCGATCTGTTCCAGTTCCAGGGCTTTGCGTTCGGGGTCCAGGTGGGCGACCAGCTGCCGGACCCGGGGCTCCAGTTCGTTCTTGGCCCGCACCAGGGTCTCGAAATCCATCGTCCGCATCTCCTGCCCGATCTTCCGGGGAACCTTCAAGTTTATGCCAATCGGGGATGGGCCGTCCCCACGGTATTCTGATCGGATGCAGGATCCCACCCCCGTGCTGCCCGCCGATCTGGAGCCCACCGCCCGTGGGGTCCTCTCGGGCCATGGGGGCGTGAGCCTGGCCTGGGCCCGCTGGGAGCACCCCGAGCCCAGGGGCCGGGTGGTCCTCTCCCACGGCTACGGCGAGCACGGCGAGCGCTACCGGCACACGGCCCGCTGGCTGTACGACCTGGGCTGGTCCGTCTCCAGCATGGACCACAGCGGCTTCGGCCGCTCCGGCGGCATCCGGGGCGACGCCCACGGCATCCGCGCCTTCGCGGACGACTTCGCCCTCTTCCTGCGCCAGGAGCGCCGCCACGACGCCGAGCGCACCGGCGCCACGGCCCGGGTGGTGGACGGCGTGCCCATGCCGCCCCTGCCCGTCTGCCCCCAGGTGGTGCTGGGCCACAGCTTCGGCGGGCTGGTGGCCCTCCTGACCCTGCTCTGGCACGCAGACACCCTGGACGGCCTGATCCTGTCCAGCCCCAGCGTGGCCGTGCGCTCCAACTCCAGGGCCCTGCTGGTGCTGTCGCGGGTGATGCGCTGGATCCTGCCCCACCGGCCCATCCAGCTCCACGGCGACAAGAGCCGGGTCTGCTCGGATCCGGTCCTCGTCCAGCGCTACCAGGCGGACCCCCTCTGCCACCGCTGGGCCACCGCCGCCTTCGGCGCCGCCCTGGAGGAGGGCCGCGCGGAGCTCCTGCCCCTGGGCCAGGAGCTGGACCGCCCCATCCTCCTCCTGGAGTCCGGCGAGGACACGGTGGTGGACCCGGACGCCTCCGAGGCCCTCTGGTCCGCCGTGAAGCCCGGCCTGCTGGAACGCCACCGCCTGCCCGGGTTCTACCACGAGGTCTTCCATGACCGGCGCCGGGCCCAGGCCCAGGCCCTCGTGGAGCCCTGGCTGGAGCACCTGCGCCAGGGCTGGGATCCCTGCCTGCGCCCATGGAACCCTTCGCTCCGTCCCGCCACGTCTGAAATGCTGTCTCCGGAGTCCGCATGAAGCGCATCCTCACCGCCCTGTCCCTGAGCCTGCTGATCGCGGGGCTGGGCCTGGGCTGCCGCAAACCGAAGGCGGTCGACCAGACCATCCACTCCCCCGAGCTGATGGCCCTGGCGGACAAGCAGATGAAGCAGGGCAAGTTCAACGAGGCCCGGGTGACCCTCCGCCAGCTGGAGCAGTACCTCCCCGGCTCGCCCGAGTTCCCCAAGGCCAAGCTCATGCTGGGGGACAGCTTCTTCTTCCAGTCGAACCCCAGCTTCCCCGAGGCGGAAGTCGAATACAGCAGCTTCCTGAACTACTTCCCCCGCCACGAGCTGCGCGACTACGCCCTCTACCACCGGGCCCTCTGCCACTTCTCGTCCATCGAGAGCGCCGAGCGCGACCAGACCGAGACCCGCAAGGCCCTCGACGGCTTCCAGCAGCTGCTGGCGGAATCGCCCGGCAGCCCCTACGCAGGGGAGGCCAAGGCCAAGATCCTCCAGTGCTGGCGCCGCATCGCCGAGCATGAGCTGATCGTCGGCGTCTTCTACGTGAACGTCTACTACTACCCCGGCGCCGAGCACCGCCTGAAGGCCCTGCTGGAGACCTACCCGGACTATGTGGACCGCGAGCGGGCCTACTTCTACCTCGGCGAGGCCCTGCGCCAGCGGCTGCTCACCCCCGAAGAGGTGGCCCAGTACCAGAAGGACTACGCCGCCAAGCTCCAGAAAGCGGACCTGAACAGCCTCACCCCGGCGGAGGGCGAGCAGTTCGCGAAGGACTTCAACGCCTACACCACGGGGACCATCAAGGGCTTCCGGGACGAGGCCCGGAGCTACTACCAGAAGCTGGTGGAGAGCTACCCGGGCTCCGAGTGGGCGCGCCGCGCCGCGGATCGCCTGGTGACCATGGGCTCCGGCGGCGTGAAGGAAGAACTGGATAGTTAGGGGGCTCCCACCGGGAGGTTCCATGGAACTGAGCAGCCTCGGCCTCGGCACCTACCTCGGAGAGCCCACGGCGGAGGCCGATGAAGGCTACGCCGCCGCGGCCCGGGCCTTCTTCGGGGCCGGGGGGACCGTGTTCGACACCGCCGCCAACTACCGGGGCGGCCGCTCGGAGCGGGCCCTGGGCATGGCCTTCGCCGGCCTGCCCCGGGACGGGTTCTTCGTCTCCACCAAGGCCGGCTACCTGCCCATGGGAGACGGCACCGATGAGGGCCCCCGCCAGTGGTTCCAGCGGGTGCTGGAGGGACCCGGCATCCTGTCCGCCAGCGAGGTGGTGGACGGCTGCCACGCTCTGACCCCCCGCTACCTGGCCCACCAGCTGGAGGTGAGCCGGGCCGCCCTGGGCCTGGAGGCGGTGGACCTCTTCCACCTCCACAACCCCGAGCAGCAGCTGCCCCACCTGGGCCCGGACGCCTTCTACGCCGCGGTGACCCGGGCCTTCGAGGCGTGCGAGGGCTTCGTGCAGGCCGGGAAGATCCGCGCCTACGGCGTGGCCACCTGGAACGGCTTCCGCGTGCCGCCGGGGAGGCCCGACCACCTCAGCCTGGAGCGCCTGCTGGCCGCTGCCACGGACATCGGTGGCCGGGGCCACCACTTCCGCTGGATCCAGCTCCCCCTGAACCTGGCCCTGACCGAGGCCTTCCTGGCGCCCACCCAGACCTTTCTCGGCGAGCGCATGACGCCCCTCCGGGCCGCCGGGGCCGCAGGGCTCTCCGTGCAGACATCCGCCTCCATCATGCAGGCCCGCATCCTCATGCAGCTTCCCGAAGACCTGGTGGAGGCCCTCGGGGGATCCACACCCGCCCAGGCCGCCCTCCAGTTCACCCGCTCCTGCCCTGGCGTCACCGTGGCCCTCTGCGGCATGGGCCGGCCGGAGCATGCCCAGGAGAACGCCGCCGTCCTGGCCCTCCCGAAAGTGGACACCGCGGTGCTGGAGGGTCTCTTCGGATGATCCTCCTGGCCATCACGCCGGGCCTCGGCTTCGACCGCGGCCGCTGGGCGGAGGTGCTGCGCGCCGGCGTGGACGGCTTCCTCATCCGCGAGAAGCAGATGGAGGCCCGCGCCCTGCTGGACGCCGCCGCCTGGTGCCAGGACACGGCCCCGCACGTGGCCCTCTGGGTGGCCGGCCGCCTGGACGTGGCCTTCGCCGCCGGCTGCGGCCTCCATGCGCCGGAGGCCCACCCCGACGTGGACCCGGACCTGGTGCCCCTCTCCCGGCCCCTGCACGAGGAGGGTCAGTGGACCGCCCGGCGGGACGTGGACCAGCTGCTGGTCTCCCCGATCTTCCCCAGCCCCGGCAAGGGCGCGCCCTGGGGGAACGAGCGGCTGCGCCGCTTCCTGGACAGCCTGCCTCTGGAAGGGCCCCGCCTCCTGGCCCTGGGCGGTGTGGATCCGTCGAACGCAACCCAGCTCCGCCACGCGCGCCTGGACGGCCTGGCGGCCATCCGGCCCTTCTGGGAAGGCGATCCCCGGCGCGCCGTGGCGGCCTTCCGGGCCTCTGTGGCCGGATGACGGCGCTGGTATCCTGGGGGACGGAGGGCCCATGGATCTGCCTGAGAACCTGCATCGCCTGGTGAGCGAACTGGGAGATTCGCTGGTGAAGGCCCTGGCCGAGGACGACCACTGCCGCGATCTCACCTACCAGATCCAGGCCCAGGGCTACGGGCTCATGCTCATCCTCGAGGCGGCGCCCATCCGCCTGAGGGGCGGGGAGGCGGGCGAGGGTCTGCCCTTGGAAGGGCCGGAGCCGCCCTTCTCCGAGGATGACAAGCGCCTGATGAAGTCCTTCAAGATCCGGATGGACTGAGATGGCCCAGCCCTGGGACCTGCCGGCTCCGGAAGCCGGCACCACGGCGCGTCCCAATGCCGCGGGCCTGGACGCGGCGGGCCTGAGGGCCCTGGCGGCCTCCCTGGGCGAACCCGCCTGGCGCGGCGGCCAGCTCTTCGAGGGGCTCTACCGGCAGCGCTGGACCCGCTGGGAGCAGTTCACCAGCCTGCCCAAGGCCCTCCGCTCCCGCCTGGAGGCCGAGGTGGACCTGGCCTGGCCGGTCCTCGTCCAGAACCTGGCCTCCGAGGACGGGTCCACCAAGCACGCCTTCGAACTGGCTGACGGCAAGCAGGTCGAGGGTGTGTTCATGCCCTATGTTGTCCGGGGGCCCGGTCTGCGACCTACGCCCCCGGAGCCCCAGCGCCAGGGACAGGCGGAGCCTGACCCTGGCTTCCCGGGTTCCCACGAGCCGCTCGATCGGGTGACCCTCTGCCTCTCCAGCCAGGTGGGCTGCGCCATGGGCTGCACCTTCTGCGCCACGGGCCAGATGGGCATCATCCGCAACCTCACGGCCGCCGAGATCGTGGGCCAGGTGGTGGCCATGCTGAACCATCATGGCCGCCCCGGGGACCGGCCCGTGAACCTGGTCTTCATGGGCATGGGCGAGCCGCTCCACAACCTCGACCACGTCATGGCCGCCGTCGGCATCCTCACGGATCCCAAGGGCCTGGCCATCCCGCCCCGCCGCATCACCGTGTCCACCTCGGGCCTGGTGAGCGGCATCGAGCGCCTGGGCGCCTTCCCGAAGCGGCCGCGCCTGGCCCTCAGCCTCAATGGCACCACGGACGCCCACCGGTCCAGCATCATGCCCGTGAACCGGGTGTGGAACCTGGAGGCCCTGGCTGCGGCCCTGGCCGCCTTCCCGCTCCAGTCCGGCGAGCGCATCACCCTGGAGTACGTGCTGCTCAAGGGCGTCACCGACAGCCTGGAGGACGGCCGCCGCCTCGCGGCCTTCGCCCGGCGCTTCCCCGCCAAGGTGAACCTCATCCCCTTCAATCCCCACGAAGGCAGCGGCTTCGAGCCGCCGGACGAGTCCCGCGTGGGGGCCCTCTGCCGCCTGCTCTCGGACGCGGGTCTGCCCGTGAGTGTCCGCCGCAGCCGGGGCCAGGATGTGGCCGGCGCCTGCGGCCAGCTGGTGCGCCAGGGACAGTCCCGCCACCCGCCCGGACCGAAGTCTGAGGACTGAAGACTGAGGACCGAGGACTGATTTCCGTCATCCTGGAGGGGTGCAGCCCACGCCCCGCCCCTTCTTCTTCACCCTCCACGCGCTTCTGGACGCCGAGGGGGAGATCACCCTGGGCGAGCTACTGGACGCCGCCGGCGAGCAGACCTACGGCCTGCTGACGCTGCTGCTGTCCCTGCCGAGCCTCATCCCGGGCCTGAACGTGGGCCTGGCGCCCGTGGGCGGCATCGGCCTCATGGCCCTGGGCGCCCAGCTGGCCTGGGGCACGCCCCATCCCTGGGTGCCGGCCCGGATCCAGGCGCAGCCCATCCACAAGGGCCGCATCAAGGACGCCCTGGCCAGGCTCGAAGTCCAGCTCAACCGCCTCCGCTGGCGCGGCGCGGAGCGGCGCCCCCTCCACCGCCGTTGGGTGGGGGCCTGCGTGGCCTGGACGGGTTTCCTCCTGGCGGTTCCCGTGCCCCTGCCTTTCGGCAACCAACTGCCCGCCGCCATCCTCTGCCTCCTGGGGGCCGCCCTGCTGGAGGAGCGGCCCACCTGGGCCTGGATCGGCGCCGCCGCCTCCCTCGGCAACACGCTCTACTTCGCCTTCAGCTTCGACCTCATCGTCCGGGCCTTCCGGAAAGCCTTCCACGCCTGGGTTTCCTGATGCGCATCGATGCCCTCACCCTCTTCCCGGAGTTCTTCGAGGCCGCCCGCCTCGGCGTCACGGGCCGGGCCTTCCGCGAACTGGGGCACGGGCTCCACACCCACAGCTTCCGGCCCTTCGCGGGCAACCCCTTCGGCCACGTGGACGACGCCCCCTTCGGCGGGGGGCCGGGCATGGTGCTGCGCCCCGAGGTGCTGCGAGACACCCTGGCCTCCGTGCCCCGGGCGGGCTCGGGGCGGGTCATCCACTTCAGCCCCGCGGCCCCGCCCCTCACCCACGCCAAGGTGCGGGAGCTGGCTCGCCTGGATCAGCTGGTCCTCGTCTGCACCCGCTACGAGGGCCTGGACCAGCGGGCCGTGGAGCGCTTCGTGGACGAGGAGCTGAGCGTGGGCGAGGCGGTGCTGAGCGGCGGCGAGCTGCCGGCCCTGGTCCTCATCGACGCCGTCTGCCGCTGGCTGCCCGGTGTGCTGGGCAACGAGGCCAGCGCCGAGGAGGACAGCTTCGCCACGGGCCTGCTGGACCACCCCCACTACACCCGGCCCGCCACCTTCGAGGGGCTGGAGGTGCCCGCCGTCCTCCAGGGCGGCGACCATGGCGCCATCCGCCTCTGGCGCCTCCGCGAGGCCATGGCCCGGACGAAGCGGCTGCGGCCGGACCTCTGGGCCGCCTACCTGCAGGAGCGCCTGCCCGCCCTGGACCGCCCGGCCCAGTGGTGCGCCTGGCAGGTGGAACATCCAGCGGACTGGGATCGGGCCAAACCCCGGGGATGGAAGGGCTGGAAACAACCACAGACCGGATTTCCGATTGCGGACTAGACCTCCGGGAACGAGATGCGTAGGTACTGTTCATAGTGCCATCGTGCGGCCCCGGCCCGGTCCGGTCCGGAAGCCGCCCGATGGACCTCGGCCCCGCTTGGGCCCTTAGGAGATTTCATGACGCTTCGCGCCCTCACCTTGATCGCCGCCACCCTGGCGGGCACCGCCCTCAGCGCCCAGGAAGGCCCCCGCTTCGGCCTCCAGGCCGGTGTCAACATCCCCCAGAGCGACCTCAAGGACGCCGTGGACAGCAAGCCGGGCTTCACCATCGGCGCCCACGGCACCTTCGACTTCCGTGGCGGCCACATGCTCCGTCCCCGCCTGGACTACACCTGGTTCCCCGAGTACAGCGTGAGCGGCGGCGGAGCCTCGGCCAGCGCCAAGTTCTCCAACATCTCCCTCGGCGCCGACTACCTCTACTTCGTGGAGGGCAAGCCCCAGGGCTTCTACCTCACCGGCGGCCTGTCGGCCATGCGCTGGAAGGCTGAGCTGGACGCCAATGTCCTGGGCTACGGGTACTCCACCAGCGAGGAGACTACCAAGCTGGGCGTGGCCGCGGGCGTGGGCTACCAGTTCAACCGGACCGTCGGCGCCGAGGTCCGCTACCTCAAGAGCAAGGCCTGGGAAAGCGACCTGGACATGATCCAGGTGGGCGCGACCTTCCGCTTCTAGCCAGCCTGCGCACCGGAAAGGGGCCATCCTGAATGGCCCCTTTCCTTTTCAGCCTTTTCCGATACACTGATGGACTCCCCGACTCCGGGGACATCGAGCCATGTCCGCCGATTCCGGCCCGGGACCGCTGGCCCAGGAGCCCACATGAGCCACATCATCGACAAGCTCGAAGCCAGCCTGCTTCGATCCGACATTCCCCGCATCCAGCCCGGCGACACCGTCAAGGTGCACGTGAAGGTGAAGGAAGGCGAGAAGGAGCGCATCCAGCTCTTCCAGGGCATCGTCATCGGCATCAAGGGCGGCGGCATGCGCACCTCCTTCACCGTCCGCAAGGTCGCGAGCGGCGTGGGCGTGGAGCGCATCTTCCCCCTGAACAGCCCCACCATCGACAAGCTGGAGGTGGTGCGCCACGGCCAGGTCCGCCGTGCCAAGCTCTACTTCCTGCGCGAGAAGCTCGGCAAGGCCGGCCGCCTCAAGGAGCGCCGGACGGAGAACGCCGAATAGGCTTGTCCTCTCCCTGCAAAAAGGCGCCCGGAAGGGCGCCTTTTTGCAGGATAAAATCAAAGATAAGGCCGCACCAACTCCATATAGATCTTTATTTCTAGTTCTCCTTTTAGTGGAATCCGAATGGGCCGAAATGGCCTACCTGTGGGACCATGGCCCCGGCGCCGGATCGACCCATCCTGGGTCAGCGCCCTGGAGGAACCATGAAGCGCCTCTCCTCGCTGACCCTGGCCGTCCTGGCCACTTCCCTGTCCCTCAGGGCCGAAGCCCCCCGCTACGGCGTGCAGGGCCTCGTGAACATCCCCCTGGGCGACCTGAAGGACTTCGTGGACAGCAAGCCGGGCCCCGGCATCGGCGTCCACGGCACCTTCGACCTGGGCGACGGCCACATGCTGCGCCCCCGCCTCGACTACACGATCTATCCCGAGGCGAGCTTCGCCACCGTGAAGCAGTCCGCCACCGCCCTCAGCCTGGGCGGCGACTACCTCTACTTCCTGGCAGGCAAGCCCGAGGGCTTCTACTTCACCGCCGGCATCGCCGTCGTCCGGTGGTCCTTCGAGACCAAGGACGCCTTCTCCAAGGTGACCGCCGATACCACCAAATTGGGCCTGGCCGCCGGTGCGGGCTACCAGTGGAACGCCACCGTGGGCACCGAGGCCCGCTTCGTGCACTCCCGCATCGCCTCAGGCTTCCAGGCGGACGCCCTCCAAGCCGGAGTCACCATCCGGTTTTGATCGGTGCCGCTCCGGTGCTCGGGCCCCGAAACGGGGCCCGAGCAAGTTTTAGAGCCCGTATTCCTCCCAGCGCCGCTCCAGCCGCGCCAGGATGTCGTCGGGGAACACCAGGTCGCGGGGCCACTCGCGGGGGAAGCCGTCCCAGGGGCGGTTCTTGCGGGTGGCGTCGATGCCCACCTTGGAGCCGAAGGCGAAGCGGTCGGCACTGTGGTCCAGCACATCCAGCGGGCCCTCGGTGAAGAGCATGTCGCGCTTGGGATCCACGTTGCTGGTGAGGCGGAAGAGCACCTCGGTCAGGTCGTGGGGGTCGATGTCCTCATCCACCACCACGATGCCCTTGGTGAACATGATCTGGCCCGTGCCCCAGATGGCGTTCATGACCTTCTGCGCGTGGCCGGGGTACTCCTTCTTCATGGAGAGGATCACCAGGTTGTGGAAGGCTCCCGCGGCGGGCAGGTGCATGTCGCGGATCTCCGGCAGGACCATTCTCAGCAGGGGCAGGAAGATCCGCTCCGTGGCCAGGCCCAGGTAGGCGTCCTCCTGGGGCGGGCGGCCCACGATGGTGGCGGGGAACACCGGGTTCTTCCGCATGGTGACGGCTTCCACGTGCAGCACCGGGTAGTCGTCGGCCAGGGAGTAGTAGCCCGTGTGGTCGCCGAAGGGGCCCTCGCGGCGCAACTCGCCGGGGTTCACGTAGCCCTCGATGACGAGTTCGGAATCCGCCGGGACCTCCAGGTCGTTGGTCACGCAGGACACCATCTCGATGCCCTCGCCTCGCAGGAAGCCCGCGAACATGATCTCGCTGAGGAAGGGCGGCAGGGGCGCGGTGGCGGCATAGGTCAGCGCCGGATCGCCGCCGAAGCTCACAGCCACGGGCATGCGCTCGTCCCGGCCGTAGCCGTGGCGGTTCCGAGCGCCGTCGTGGTGGAGCTGGGTGTGGAAGCCGAGCGTCCGGTCGTCGTAGACCTGCAGGCGGTAGAGGCCCGTGTTGCGGTGGCCCGTCTGCTTGTTGCGGGTGTGGCTCATGCCGAGCGTGATGAAGGGGCCGCCGTCCTCGGGCCAGGTGGTGAGTACGGGCAGGTCCGAGAGCCTCACCTGGTCGCCCTTGAGCACCACCTCCTGGCAGATCCCCTTGCGCACGGTCCTGGGCATCCAGTTGGAGACCTCCGCCAGCACCGGCAGCTTGGCCAGCTTCTCGAAGAAACCGGTGCCGGGCTTGGGCATGGCCTCCTGCACCAGCTTCTCGATGCGGTCCGCGATGGCGTCCAGGCCCCGGGGCTCCTGGTCCACGCCCAGGGCCAGCTCCATGCGCCTCAGGCTGCCGAAGGCGTTCATGGCCACGGGCATCGTCTTGCCCTTGGGCCGGTCGAAGACCAGGGCCCTGCCGCCCCCGGACTGCTTGGAGACCCGGTCGGCGATGGCGCCCATCTCCAGGAAGGGATCGACTTCGGCGGCGACGTGAGCCAGCTCGCCCGCCGTCTCGAGCTGCTTGAGGAAGGTCTGGAAATCACGGCCCATGGGAATCTCCGGACCCCGATCATCCCATCCGGGCCCGGCGGCCGGAACCCTATCCCCTGTCATTCAGGAATTTCCCTTGAGGGGGCAGGGATTTTCCCCCATACTGATGGGCCTTGCCCTGGCCGTGGGCTCCCAAGTGCGTCCGATGGACCGCCGCCCCCGCGCCCCAACCGAATGAGGTTTCCATGTTCGCAATCATCAAGACCGGCGGGAAGCAGTACCGCGTCGCCGAGGGCGACATCCTCCGCGTGGAGCTGCTCGAGAAGGACCCCAAGCAGGCCGTGACCTTCGAGGACGTGCTCCTCATCGACACCGACGGGGACCTGAAGGTGGGCCAGCCCACCGTGAAGGGCGCCAAGGTCGAGGCCGAGGTCATCACCCACGACCGCGCCAAGAAGGTGATCATCTTCAAGAAGAAGCGCACCACCACCTACCAGCGCACCCAGGGCCATCGCCAGGGCTACACCGAGGTTCGGATCAAGTCCATCAAGGGGTGATGCTGTCCGGGGGTTCCGCGCTACGCGCACACCCCCGGGACCCCCGATGCTCGCGCAGGTGGGACCTGCACTCGCATCCTTCCCCAGATAACGAGTTCCCGATTCTGAAGAGGTACTTCCATGGCTCACAAAAAAGGCGTCGGCTCCAGCCGCAACGGTCGTGATTCCCATTCCCAGCGTCTCGGCGTGAAGGAGTTCGGTGGCGAGGTCGTCACCGGCGGCTCCATCCTGGTCCGCCAGCGCGGCACCAAGTTCAAGGCCGGCATCAACGTCGGCATGGGCAAGGACCACACGCTCTTCGCCAAGATCGACGGCAAGGTGCGCTTCCAGGACAAGGGCCAGTCCGGCCGCTTCATCCACATCGATCCCATCGAAGGGTAGGCCGCTCCGGCGTGAAAAGCCTCCACGAAGGACACGAAGAAACTGCAAAGAGCACGAATGGACTGCTTCGTGCTCTTTTGTTTTCCCTTCGTGTCCTTCGTGGTGATCTGTTGAGGCCTTCGATCCATGTTTCTTGACCACGTCCAGCTCCGCGTCGCTGCCGGCCACGGCGGGTCCGGGGCCATGAGCTTCCGCCGGGAGAAGTTCGCCCCGGAGGGCGGGCCTGACGGCGGTGACGGCGGCAAGGGCGGCTCCATCCTCCTTCGCGCCAACCGCGCCCTGAACACCCTGAACCCCTACCGCCACAAGCGCGAGTTCGCGGCCGAGCGGGGCCGCCAGGGCGAGGGCTCCCTGCGTCATGGCAAGGACGGCCTGGACGTCACCCTGGAGGTGCCCCTGGGCACCCTGGTGAAGGACGGCGACACCGGCGAGGTCCTGGCGGAGCTGCTGGCCCATGGCCAGGAGGTCTGCGTGGCCCGCGGCGGCCGCGGCGGCCTGGGCAACACGAACTTCAAGAGCGCCACCAACCGCACGCCCCGCCACCACCAGCCCGGCGAGGAGGGCGAGGAGCGCACCCTCGACCTGGAGCTGAAGCTCATCGCCGACGTGGGCCTGGTGGGGTTCCCCAACGCCGGCAAGAGCACCCTGGTGAGCCGCCTCAGCGCGGCCCGGCCCAAGATCGCCGACTACCCCTTCACCACCCTGGAGCCCCAGCTCGGCGTGGTGAGCCTGGACCGCTTCGGCGGCGACCTCCTCGACAGCTGGGTCATCGCCGACATCCCCGGCCTCATCGAGGGCGCCGCCAGCGGCGCGGGCCTGGGCATCCAGTTCCTCCGCCACGTGGAGCGCACCCGGATGCTCCTGCACCTGGTGGATCTCTCCGATCCCGTCACGGAGCCCGCCGAGGCCATCCGCGTCATCGAAGGCGAGGTGGAGGCCTTCAGCCCCGTGCTGGCCGCCAAGCCCCGCTGGCTGGTGGGCACCAAGCTGGACGCCCTCCAGGACGACGCCCGCCGGGAGGCCTTCGAGGCCCTCTGCGCCCAGCGCGGGCAGAAGCCCGTCTTCATCTCCGGCGTCACCGGCGAGGGGCTGCGCGACCTGGCCTTCGCCGTGGACGCCATGCTCAAGGGCAAGGACGCGGCCCCATGAAACGGGTGGGCCTGCTCGGCGGGGCGTTCAATCCCCCCCACGAAGGGCACCTGAGGCTGGCCCGGCTGGCCCTGGATCACCTGGACCTCGACGAGCTGCGCTTCGTGCCCACCGCCATCAGCCCCCACAAGCCCGACCCCGGGGGCCCGGGCGTAGAGGCCCGGCTGCACCTGCTGGCCGAGGCCCTGCGCGCCTTCGATCCCCGCTGCCGCGTGGAGCGGGCGGAGCTGGCGCGCGGCGGCACCAGCTACACCGTGGACACCCTTGAGACGCTGGCCTCCCTTGAGCCCGGCACGGGCTGGATCCTCGTCATGGGCAGCGACCAGCTGGCGGGTTTCGCCGCCTGGCGCCGGCCCGAACGGATCCTCCAGCTGGCCTCCCTGGCCGTGGGCCTGCGCCCCGGCGCGGCGGCCAGCCTGCCGGAGGTCTCCGGGCTGCGGCCCGCCGCCGCCTGGTCCGGGGGGCCCGGCGAGCTGGTCTGGCTCCCCTCCACGGAGACGGACCTCGCCTCGACCGAGCTGCGCCGCCGTCTGGCGGCGGATCCCGCCCACGATCCCGCCGGCATCCCATCCCAAGTTCTGGCTGCCATCCGCGCCGAAAACCTGTATCGTTAGCCTGCTCTGGAGCCCGCATGACCCTTGATTCCCGGCTCGCGACCGTCGTCGACGCCGCCCGGTCCAAGAAAGCCTTCCGCATCCGGCTCGTGGACGTGAAGGACATCGCCAGCTTCACCGACACCTTCGCCTTCATGAGCGGGGGCAGCGACCGCCAGAACCGCGCCATCGCCGAGGCCATCGAGGACGCCCTCAAGCTGGCCGGCGAACGCCCCATCTCCCGCGAAGGCGAGGCCAACGGGAACTGGGTGCTGCTCGACTACGGGAACCTCGTGGTCCACGTCATGGACGAGGAGACCCGCCGCCACTACAACCTCGAGGGACTCTGGAGCGCCGGCCGCGAGCTGGAGCTGCCCGCCGAGACCCACCCCGCATCCGACGCCCGTCCCTAGGAGAGATCCTCCATGCCGACCGACCAGACCAACGCGTTCGAAGCCATGCAGGCCCGGCTGCGGGTCGCCTCGCAGCTCTACGGGCTGGATGACGCGCTCTTCAAGGTGTTCATGGCCCCCAGCCGCTCCATGATCGTGAGCCTGCCCGTGCTCATGGACAGCGGCCACTGGGAGATCTTCACCGGCTACCGCGTGCAGCACAACATCGCCCGCGGCCCCGCCAAGGGTGGCATCCGCTACGACATGAACGTCACCCTGGACGAGGTCAAGGCCCTGGCCGCGTGGATGACCTGGAAGTGCGCCGTGGTGGACGTGCCCTTCGGCGGCGGCAAGGGCGGCATCGTGTGCGACCCCTCCAAGCTGAGCCTGGGCGAAAAGGAGCGCCTCACCCGGCGCTACATCGCCGAGATCATGGACATCATCGGCCCCGACCGCGACGTGCCCGCCCCCGACATGGGCACGGACGCCCAGACCATGGCCTGGGTGCTGGACACCTACTCCATGCACGTCCGGCAGACGGAGAACGCGGTCGTGACCGGCAAGCCACTGGGCCTGGGCGGCAGCCTGGGGCGCACCGAGGCCACGGGCCGCGGCATCCTCATCACCGCCCGGGAGGCCATGCAGCGCCTGGGCAAGCCCCTGGCGGGCGCCACGGTGGCCGTGCAGGGCTTCGGCAACGTGGGCAGCCAGGCCGCGCGCCTCCTGCACGAGGCCGGGGCCCGCATCGTGGCCATCGGCGACATCCAGGGTGCCATCAAGAACGACCGGGGCCTGGACATCCACGCCCTCCTCAAGCACGTGGCCGAGACCCGCACCGTCGTCGGGTTCCGGGGCGCCGAGCCCATGGACCCCACGGCCCTGCTGACCCACCCCGTGGACATCCTCGTGCCCGCCGCCTCGGAGAACCAGATCACCGAGGCCAATGCCGCCCAGGTCCGGGCCAAGGTCATCGTGGAGGGCGCCAACGGCCCCACCACCCCCGAGGCGGACCCCATCCTGCTGGAGCACGGCGTCCTCGTGGTGCCGGACATCCTGGCCAACGTGGGCGGGGTCACCGTCAGCTACTTCGAGTGGGTGCAGAACCGCCAGGGCTTCTACTGGCGGGAGCGCGAGATCAACGAGCGGCTGGTGGACTACATGACCCACGCCTTCCAGGCCACCTTCGCCACCACGGACAAGTACAAGACCAACCCCCGCATCGGCGCCTACATCCTGGCCCTGGACCGCGTGGCCCAGGCCATGAAGTACCGCGGCTTCTACGCCTAGACCCCAGGAACCCAGATTCAGCCCTGGAGGCGGGCCGCACGATAGGATGGGGGTCCCCTTCCGCGGAAGCCCGCCCGTACCATGCCCACCCTCCTTCCCAGGCCCCTCGTCTTCCTGGCCCTGGCCGGGATGCTCCAGGCCCAGTCGCCCATCGGCACCCTGATCTCCGAGCAGTCCCGCACGAACTTCGCGGTCCAGGGAGCGGGGGCCCGGGCCATGGGTCTCGGCGGCGCCTTCATCGCCGTGGCCGACGATGCCACGGCGGTCTCCTTCAACCCCGCCGGCCTGGCCCAGCTCCTCCAGCCAGAGGTCAGTTTCGTGGCCCGGGGCGTGCAGCACCACGTGAACTACCAGGACTTCGAGACCACGCGGCAGGGACGGGTGCTGGCCGTGAGCGACGCGGTCACCACGAACACCCGCTGGGATCCCCTCTTCGTCTCAGCGACCGCCCCCCTCCGCCTGGGCGGGCGGAACCTCGTGCTCCAGCTCTCCATCCAGCGGGCCTTCGCCCAGAACGAGGACAGCGACCGCGCCATGGCCGAGACCCCGGTGAGCGGAACCCTCGCGGAGGAGGGGCACCTGGTCCAGAACATCAATCAGTCCGGCCAGATCGACCTGTACTCCGCGGCGGTGGCCTACGAGGTCTCCCAGCGCATCCTGCTGGGCGTGGCCTACAACCGCTGGCGGGGCCGCTGGGACCTGGATTCCACGAGCACCTGGACCTCTCCCACCGCCACCACCCAGGTGGCCTACCGGCAGTTCAACGCCCTCGACGGGGACAACTTCAACCTGGGCCTCATCTGGCGCTGGCCCACCTGGAGCCTGGGAATCGTCCGGCGCACGGGGTTCCACGCCGACTACACCTTCAGCACCTACCTCGCCACCAGCCTGGCCCCGGGGGTCCGCCCCTTCGGCCCGTTCGCCACCGGCCTCCACTGGCCCGCCAGCACAGGGGTGGGCTTCGCGTACCGGCCCGGCAACCACTGGCTGGTCACCTCGGACGTCACCCACACCCTCTGGTCCTCCATGCGCTACATGTCCTCGCGGGCCTCCCTCAATGGCCAGAGCTTCTTCGACTTCGACAAGGGGGATCGCACCCCCAACGCCACCACGGCCCATCTGGGCGTGGAGTACCTCTGGCTCACGGAAGGGGATGCCGTCATCCCCCTCCGGGCAGGCCTGAGCCGGGAGCCCCAACCCGTGGTGGACGCCCAGACCGGCGAGCAGCGGGTGCTCTACCGCGCCTCCCTCGGGAGTGGCTTCAAGCGCGGCAACACGGGCCTGGACCTGGCCTACCGCTACGGCTGGTCTCGCCGCCAGGCCTCCCAGTTCCTCGCCATCGACCAGATCCTCAGCCGCACCCCGCCGGCCTCCGTCGGCACGGAGCGTATCCGGGAGCACCGGCTGGACCTCTCCTTCATCTATAAGTTCGACCGCAGGCCCATGGAACGCGTCCTGCACTACCTCTTCGTGGGCGACTGAGGTGAGGGCCCGGGCCGGATGGCTCCTCCCGGCCGCCATCGCCCTCCTGGCCCAGGAGCAGCCCACCTTCTACGCCGCCTGGCAGGACGGGCTGGACGCCGAGCATGCCGGCCGGTGGCAGGAGGCCGCCGCCGCCTACCGGCGAGCCCTGGTCCTGCGCCCGGCGCCCTCGGCCCGGATCTTCACCTACGGCAACAACCTGCTCCAGGATTACTACCCCCACACCCGCCTGGCCCGCTGCCTGATGGAGCTGGGCGACCTGGATGGCGCCGAGGCCGCCCTCGCCGAGGCCCAGGGCGAGCCCGAGGGCCCGCGGAACGCCCTGGTGGCGCGAATCCACGCACTGCGACCCGCGCGGCCAGCCCCGGCGGATGCCGCCCGAACGGTGGCGGCGCCTACACCCGGACCCGCCTCGGATCCGGTGTCTCCTCCCGCGGTTCCCGCCCCCTCGCCCCTCGTCCCGTCCCCCCCGGTTCCTGAGGAGCCCGTGGCCCTTCCCGCGTCGCGGACGGAGCCCGGCCAGCCCGCGGCGGCACAGCCACGGCCCTCCGAGATCCCCTCGGAACCCACGCCGCGGACAGCCCCCCCGGTGGAACCCCCCGGGCCCCCGCCCCTGCCCCGGTGGATTCCCTGGGCGGTGGGCCTCGGCTTGGCCGCTGCGGGCCTCTCGGCCTGGGTCCGGTGGCGCCGGAGACGGGCCCTCTTCGGGCGGAGCCATGGCTTCTCCAGCCGCCCCCCGGCCGGCCCTCTGGAACCTCCCCATGAGGTGGGCCCCTACCGCGTGGGCCCCCTGCTGGGGCGGGGCGGTTTCTCCAGCACCTACCTCGCCTGGCACGTGGAAACCGGCCGGGACGTGGCCCTCAAGTTGCCCCATCCGCACCGGCTGGATGATCTCGAGTTCCGCCGGCGCTTCAGGCAGGAGGCCCAGATCGGGGCCCGCCTGGAACACCCGAACCTCGTGCGGATCCTCGATCCGGGGCCGGCGGAGGGCGCCCCCTACCTGGCCATGGAATACCTGCCAGGCCGCACCCTCGACCAGCGGCTGAAGGAGGAGGGCGCCCTGCCGGTGGAGGAGGCCCGCACCATCGCCCTGCAGGTGGCCCAGGCCATGGCCTACGCCCACGGGCTGGGGGTGGTCCACCGCGACCTCAAGCCGGGCAATATCGTGCTCACGCCCTTCGGGGCCCGGGTCATGGACCTGGGCATCGCCCGAGTCATGGACGCCGCCACGGTCACCACCACGTACGCCTTCCTGGGCACGCCGCTCTACGCGGCTCCGGAGGCCCAGCTCAAGACGCACGTGGGGCCCGCCGCAGACCGCTACAGCCTGGGCGTGATCCTCTTCCACATGCTGGCGGGCGTCCCGCCCTTCCAGGGAGAGACGCCCTTCGAGATCCTGGACCGCCACCGCGCCTCGCCTCCGCCGGACCTCCGGGCCCTGCGCCCCGAGGTGCCCGCGGCCCTGGCCCGCCTGGTGGCCCGCCTCATGGACAAGGAGCCGGACCAGCGGCCGGAGGACGGCGAGGTGGTGAACCTGCTGATGGGCTCGGCCGCGCTCAGTGATCCGCCGGAAGCCGGACCGCCGCGTTGACCACCACCAGGGGCGCGCGGCTCCGGGACGAGGGCCCCAGGCGCGAAGCCTCTGTGGGTAGCACGTGGCCCGCCGGCACCTGGGCCGCCGCCGCGCTCCACCAGGCCGGCTCCACGAGCGCCAGCACGGGCGCGGGCCCCGCCAGGGCCGCCTGCAGCTCCGGGGCGGAGTCCAGATCCGGCAGGTCGTGGCGCAGACGCAGGCTGGCAAAGCCGAGCTGGGTTTCCGACAGGTGGCTCCCCACCAGCCTGGCCCCGGCCCGCTCGCCGCGCAGGGCCACGGCGTAGGGCGCGGCCAGGGGCCGCCAGAGCTCCCGGTCCCACTGGGGCACGGCGATGACCAGGAAGAGAGCCAGGAAGAGGGCCCACTGGGACATGCCCCAGTCCAGCGCTCCCGGGAAGTCCCGCCGCCACAGCCGGCGCAGCGACACGCCGCTGAGGACCGCGGACCCGGCGGAAAGCAGCAGGGCCAGGTGCCAGGGCACATGCGCCCGGGCCATGGCGACCCAGGGGAAGCCCACCCCCAGCAGCCCGATGAAGAAGAAGGTGAGCCCCAGCACCGCCATCAGGGTCCGGTCGATGCGGCGCCGGGCCCTGGGCACCCGCGTGTCCAGCCAGAGGGCCGCATGGAGGAAGGTGATGGGGAAGACCGGGAGGATGTACTCCATGCGCTTCTCCGCCGACAGGGAGAGCAGCAGTAGGTTTAGGGCGAAGGCCAGGGGCAGGAAGTAGCTCCGGGGGGACAGGTGGTGGCGCCGCCGCCGGGGGAAGGCCGATACCATGGCCGCGGCCCATATGGCCAGCCAGGGCAGCAGATTCCCGGGGCTGCGCTGGAGGTAGAAGGTGAAGGGCTCCACGTGCTCGCCCAGCCGGCCCGTGCGGGGCACCAGGCTCGGATCCGCCAGGAAGCGCCCCAGTGTGTTCCGCAGGAAGACCTCGATCAGGAACTCCTTCCCGCCACGCACCGCCAGGGGAACCACCCAGCCCAGGGCCAGGACCACCGCCCCCGCCATGCCCCAGTTGGGTCGCAGGAAGGCCCGCAGCAACTCCTGGTCCTGCTGGAGGAGGAGGGTGATCCCCAGGGGCAGCAGGATCAGCACGGGGCCCACCAGGCCCTTGGCGAGGAAGGCCAGCCCCAGGCTGGTCCAGAACCAGGGAATCCAGCGCTGGCGGTAGTAGGGCTCCACCAGGGCCAAGAAGGCCAGGCCCAGGCTGAAGCTCACGGCCGCGGTGAGGGTCATGTCCACCACGGCCATGTGGCCGACCTGGAAGAAGAGCACGCTGGTGCCCACCATGAAGCCCGCCCAGCCGCCGGCCCGGGCGGAGCTGAGACGCCAGCCCAGGAAGCTGGTCCAGACCACCGTGGCCAGGGCCAGCAGGGCCGAGGGCAGGCGCAGGGCCCAGGGCTCGAAGCTGCCCGTGGCCCGGCAGACCAGGGCGCCCAGCGCATAGAAGAGGGGCGGCTTCTCCAGGTAGGGATGGCCGTTGAGCGTGGGCACGATCCAGTCCCGGCCGGTGGCCATCTCCCGCACGATGCCGCCCACGTAGGGCTCGAAGTAGTCCCAGAGCTCGTGGTTGCCGAGGCCCAGGCCGTAGAGCATCAGGGCCGCGAAGGCGGTCCAGAGCAGGGTCCGCCACCCGAGGATGCGCCTGCCGCTGATCTTCAGGGTCTCGGAGGTGTGGTCCTTGAATGGGATGACACGACGCATGGACCTTCCAGGCTACCTCAGGCCCGGACGGAAACGGCGGCCCGGAGCCGGGCCGCCGTTTCCCTGGTGGATACTCTGCCCTGGAATGCGGACAGGAATCACAGTCCCAGGTTCACCGTCAACGTCACCCCCGCGGTCACCGTGGCCGGCTGGACCGTGGACGTGGTCGTGGTGGTGCTGCCATCGGAGTTGAGGGTGGTCCGCACGGCCTGCACGCTGTAGGCCCCGGCCGGCACCGTGGCGAAGCCGTAGGTCTCCGTGGAGGTGCCCACCGTCGCCATGGTGCTGTCCACGATGAAGGCGAAGCTGCCCGACCCCGTGGCCAGCGTCTGGAGCAGGTTCACGACGTCGCTCTGGTGGCTGGCGGCCACGGGCGTCAGGCCGCCGGACACGCCGCCGGTGGCCGCATCCGCGGTGAAGGCCGCGTTGTAGGTGAAGACCGGGGAGGCGCCGCTGAGGGCGAAGGCGCCGCTGGCCTTGGCGTCATAGGCCTTGGGCGTGGTGGTTCCCAGCACGGGCTGGCTCACCACGTAGTAGGTGGCGCCCACGGGCAGCAGGTCCAGGGTGTAGGCGCCGGTGGCATCCGTGACGGCGCTGCGGGCGATCCGCGCATTGCCCGAGGCATCCAGGGTCTCGGCGTAGACCACCGCCCCGGCGAGACCGGCGGAGGTGGCGGCATCCGTCAGCTTGCCGGAGATGGAGCCCGTGGCCACCTTGTCGAAGGCCCAGATCGTGGGCCGCAGGATGTACTGGTTCGAGGCCCCGGCCTGCACCACCTGGATGGAGTGGGCCGCGTCGAAGTCGATCCACACGTCCTTCGTGGTGCCGGCCATCACGTCGAAGCTCACGATGAGCTTGACGCCCGACTGGAGGCCCGAGGGAACGGTGAGGGGCTGGATGCTGCCGTCCGCCAGCTTCACGGTGTTGCCCGACCCGAGGATCAGCCGCATCTGCTGGTAGCGGCCCGCCGGCAGCGTGGCCCCGGCGGCCAGCGTCTCGCTCACGCCACCGGTGAGGCTGAGCAGGTTGTAGGTCTTGTCCGGAGTGCCAAGGCTGATCCAGCCCCCGTTGCCGCTGATCTCCACGGACTGGATGTGGACGTTCACCTCCTGGTAGCCGCTGATGGGGCCGTCCACCAGGTGGACGCTCATGGCGCCAGTGCTTGAACCCGACGAGCCTCCGCAGGCCATCAGGAAGGCCAGTCCCAGGGTTGCCAGAACAACGACGGATAGGTCACGCCAACGACTCACGGTTGCCTCCTTGGGGAGATGGATTCCCGAACCATTCTTTGGCTGAAGGTCCGAAGGGCATCACCGAGTGCAAGTGGCAGAAATGGGAATGTTTGGCCGTGTGTGTGAACGTCGGTCCAGGACTGCCGGCGGGTGAATGGCTATTTTTGAGACGTTTCGCCCCCATCCAAAGGCGTAGCCGCGTTTCGGCTCTCCGACCTGATGCGCCCCAGCAGCCGCAACAAGCCATCCAGGATGGTCAGCGGATGCGGCGGGCAGCCGGGGATGAAGAGGTCCACGGGCAGCACGGACGCGGCGCCGCCGAGCTGCTCATCCTGGCGGTAGTAGGGCCCGCCGGCGATGGCGCAAGCGCCCACGGCGATGACGAGCTTGGGCCCCGGGATGGCGTCGTAGGTCTTGCGGACGGCCAGCTCCATGTTCTTCGTGACGGGTCCGCAGAGCAGCAGGCCGTCGGCGTGGCGCGGCGAGGCCACGTACTGGATGCCGAAGCGGCCCAGGTCCCAGGCCAGGGTGCCCAGCACGTTCACGTCCACCTCGCAGCCGTTGCAGCCGCCGGCACTCACGACCCGGAGCTTCAGGGAGCGGCCGAAGAGACGCTTCATCTCACCATCCAGGGCCGCCGCCAGGCGGTACTCCTCCACCGGATCCAGGCCCAGGTCCTCCCGTGTCCGGGTGGCGAGGCGGTGCTCCCGGGTGTACTCGATGGCCCCTTCGGGACAGGCTTCGACGCAGTCGGGGCAGAAGAGGCAGCGGCCGAGGTCGAGCCTGGGGCCCGTCGCGCCGAAGGTGATGGCCTCGGTAGGACAGGCCTCCGCACAGGCCCGGCAGCCCTCAGGGCAGCGCTCTGGGTGGATCTTCGGCCGCCCCCGGAACCGCTCCGGCAACGCGGGCAGCTCCTTCGGATAGGGGAAGGTCCGGTACCCCTGGCGCCAGCGCGAGAGCAGGATGTGCATCATAGGTCGTGCCCGCAGTAGGAGAGGTTGAAGCTCTTGTTGCACAGGGGGAAGTCGGAGACCTGCTCCCCCCGCAGCGCCAGGGCCAGCCCGAACCAGTTGTGGAAGGAGGGATCCACGATCTTGTAGCGGGCGAAGCGGCCCCGGGCGTCGGTCCAGGCCAGGTGGAGCACCTCGCCGCGCCAGCCCTCCGTGAGCGACACGCACAGCTGATCCGCCGCCAGGGGCGGCAGGGGCGCGGTCCTGCCCGCGGTGTCGTCCTCTCCCAGGGCGGCCAGGGCAGAGGAGAGGAAACGCGAGCTTTCGCCCAGCTCGAGCCACCGCACCCAGGCCCGCGAGTGCACGTTGCCGCTCTCGGCCTGGGAGACGGGAACGGGCCGCGTTCCGTAGGGCCCGAAGGGATGGTCCTGCCGGACATCCCGGCCCAGGCCGCAGGCCCGCGCCGCCACGCCCACCAGCCCGATCTCGCGGGCCTTGTCCGGATCCACGCGCCCCGCCGCCTCGAAGCGGATCATCACGGAGGCGGCCCCCCACAGCAGCTCCACCGCGTCCCTGGTGTCCGCCCAGGCCCGGTCCAGGCGCGGCAGCATGGCGGCGGCCCGCGCCGGCTCCAGATCCTGCCGCAGGCCGCCGGGCCGCAGCCAGTCCCGGCCCAGGCGGCTGCCGCAGCCCTCGGCGCTCAGGTTCAGCCAATCGCCGCGGATGCGGCCGCAGAAGGAGGCCGTGGGCAGGAAGCCCACATCGCCCGAGAGCGCACCAAGATCGCCCACATGGTTGGCGATGCGCTCCAGCTCCAGGGCCACGCCCCGCACGAGGTCCACGCGCTCCGGAACCTGGACGTCCGCCAGGCCTTCCAGCAGGCGGCAGTAGGCCCATGCGTGGGCGATGCTGCTGTCCCCGCAGGCCGTCTCCGCCTGCTTGAGGCTGAGGGGATGCGGCCCGCCGAGCAGGGCCTTCTCCAGGCCCCGGTGCTGGTAGCCCAGGGCGATCTCCAGGTGGAAGACCCGCTCGCCATGGCACTGGAAGCGGAAGTGGCCCGGCTCGATGACGCCCGCGTGGACGGGCCCCACGGCCACCTCATGAACCTCCTCGCCCGCCACGCGGTAGAAGTCCATGACGCCGGGAGTCGGGGTGCCGTCCCCCATCCAGGGATCCGGCGCGCCGGTCCAGGGCCGGTGGAACCGCACGGGCTTCAGCCAGGGATGGCCCTCGGGGAGGATGCCGGCCTGCTCGGCGATCTCCCGCTCGAACAGGTGCGCCTGGGGACAGTCGGGCGTGAGAGCGGGATAGCGGGGTCCGTCCAGCTTCGTGCGCAGGACGCGCAGCGCCTTCCCGGCGTCATCGGCGAGCACGGCGTACAGGCGCAGCCCGAAGTCCGCGCAGAGGCAGGCGAGGCGGTCCCCTTCCTGCACCCGCCGGAGGATGGCCTCGCGGAAATCTCGGACCGGCAGGTCGGGCACCTCCCGCAGGGGCAGGTGCTGTCCGTTGCGGAGAACCGGCAATTCGACGCTCATGGCCGCGCCTCCATCCGGGCGGACCGGACACCATCCACCGAGGCCCCGGCCTGGTCGAGCATGGACTGGAGCGGCCGGGGCAGCCAGATCCCCAGGACCAGCGCCAGGCCGAGGGCCACGATGAGGGGCGCCGTGGTGGCCGGGGCATCCTTGTAGGGCGTGCGCACCCGCTGGGCGCTGGGAGTGCCGAACACCACCTTCACCACGGTCTCGCTCATGGCCAGGAAGATGCCGCCCAGCAGCACCAGGAACACCGCGCCGCTGGCGATGTGGCCCGTACCCAGGGCCCCGGAGGCGATGCTGAACTCGCTGAGGAAGGGCGCGAAGGGCGGCATGCCCGTGATGGCCAGGAAGCCCAGGAGGAAGAGCCAGCCCGACACCGGCGTGCGGCGCAGGGCCCCGGTGACGTGCGGCAGCTGCTTGCTGGCGTAGCTCCGGTGGATGTTGCCCGCGGACAGGAACAGCACGCTCTTCACCAGAGCATTGGCCGCCAGGTGGAAGAGGGCGAACTTCGCCGCCAGGCCGCCGATGCCGATGCCGAACACGAGGATGCCCATGTGCTCCACGCTAGAGTAGGCCAGCAGCCGCTTGATGTCCGTCTGCCGGATCATGAACACCAGGGCCCAGGCCATGGAGAGCATGCCGAAGGCCACGAGCAGCTCCCGCGCGAAGGCGCCTTCGCCCGCCGCCGCCACCACGCCGTAGATCCGCAGCAGCGCCAGGAACGCGCAGCTGGTGACGCCGCCGGCCAGGAGGGCGCCCACGAGGCCCGGCGTCTCGCCGTAGGCGTCCGGCTTCCAGGTGTGCAGGGGCGCCAGGCCCATCTTGGTGCCGTAGCCCACCAGGGTGAGCACGAAGCCCGCCCGTAGCCAGGGCCGCGACAGGAGCCCCGCGTTCTCCATGAGTCGCGTGTAGCGCAGCGGCTCCTCTAAGCCGCCCATGTGGGCCGCGTAGGCGATGAACAGCGTGCCCAGCAGGGCCAGGGCGATGCCCACGGAGCCGATGACCAGGTACTTCCAGGTGGCCTCCAGGGAGCGGCGGTTGCGGTTGAAGTAGATGAGGGGGGCCGAGACCAGGGTGGTGGTCTCCATGGCCACCCAGGCGATGCCCGGGTGGCGGGCCTGAGCCAGCAGCGAGGCCAGGCCCAGGAAACCCAGGAGGCAGGTGGACAGCACGCGGTGGTCGCGATCCGGGCGCAGGGCCAGGTAGGCCGGGGCGTAGAAGGCGCAGATGCAGAACAGGATGCTGATCACCAGTAGCACCCAGCCGCCCAGGGCGTCGAGGCCGAACCAGGCGGTGGCCGGCAGGGTCCGCCACCCCGTCAGCGCCACGAGCAGCAGGCCCAGGTGGACGACGCCCACGGCCGGCAGGATCCAGGCGCGGAGGGTGGGCGAGGAGACCGCGAAGGCCAAAGCCGCGGCCAGGAGGGGGACGAGGATGAGCAGCCAGGCCATGGGTCAGTCCTTCAGCTCGGCCAGGTGCCGGGTGTCGGTGGAATCGAAGGCCACGCGGATGTGGTTGATGACAATGCCCATCACGAAGATGCCCACGAAGAGGTCCAGCAGGATGCCGGCCTCCACCAGGGCAGGCATGTCCTCCACCAGCAGGAGGCCGAAGAGGTAGATGCCGTTTTCCAGTACCAGGTAGCCCACCACCTGCGTGAGGGCCTTGCGCCGCGACACCAGCAACAGGAAGCCCGTGAACAGCGTGGCCAGCGAGGCGGGCACCATCAGCGCGTACTCCGTGCCCGGCTTGAGCGGAAGGTTGTGGGCCAGCAGCAGGCTGAGGCCCGTGCCCAGGGCGCAGAGCATGAGGGAGACGGTGTAGCCGATATAGGGGTCCACCTCGCGCTGGATGTGGACCTGCTTCAGGGCGCGGCGGAACAGGAAGGGGATGAACCAGCCCTTCACCGCCACCGCCGCGAAGGCCAGCAGGACGATGTGGAAGTGGCGGCCCAGGCCCATGGCCAGCGGCATCAGGCCCAGCAGCACGCCCTGGAGCACGGCGAACTGGATGGCCTTGCTGACGCGGCTGGTGGCCACGAGGCTGAAGTTGGACAGCATGGTGAGGGCGATGAGCAGGTCGGGCAGCATGGCTACACCAGCAGCAGCAGGAAGGCGAACCCGGTGGCCAGCACGCCGGCCACGAGGAACTGGGGCACTTTCGTCATGCGGAACCGCGCCATGGCGCTCTCCACCAGCCCCACACCCACCGCCAGACCCCCCAGGGCCAGGTAGAAGGCCAGCCAGTTCTGCCAGGCGTGCGCGGCCCGCGGCAGGGCCGGCGTCAGGATCAGCGCGCCGAGCACCAGGAGCTTGAGGCTGGCACCGTAGAGCACCAGGGCCAGGGGCCGGCCCGAGTGGTCCAGCACCATCACCTCGTGGATCATGGTGAGCTCCAGGTGCGTGTTGGGATCGTCCACCGGGATGCGCGAGTTCTCCGCCAGGTAGACGATCACCCAGCCCGCGAGGATGAGGATCAGGGGTCCCGTGAACCGCGTGGCGAGGCTGCCGGGGAAGGCCAGCATGGTGCCCAGCGAGAGGCTGGCGTTGGCCTTGGCCAGGGCCGCAAACCCCAGGAAGAGCGCCGGCTCCGCCAGCGCCGAGAAGGTGGCCTCCCGCGCCGCCCCCATGCCCTCGAAGCTGGAGCCCGTGTCCAGCGCGGAGAGGATGGTGAGGAAGCGGGCCAGGCCGAAGAGGTAGGCGAAGAGGATGACATCGCCCTCGAAGGAGACCGGCGCCGGCGTGTGGCCGAAGGGCACCAGGCAGGAGGCTGTCAGACCCGCGGCCACGCCGCCCACGGGACCCGCGAGGAACACCCAGGTGGTGGTGCGGCTGAAGACGGCGCGCTTGCGGGCGAGCTTGGCCAGGTCGTAGTAGAGCTGGAACACCGGCGGCCCCTTCCGCCCGGCCATCCGGGCCTTGGTCTTGGCGATGAGGCCCGGGAGGAGGGGCGGCAGCAGCAGGGCCGTGAGCCCATGCAGCAGGAATTGGAGCATTGTCGGAAGCAGGGATCGAACCATGTCAGGCCACCATCCAGACCAGGAGCGCAAGCAGGGTGAGCAGGACGTAGAGCAGGTAGACGGGCAGCGCCCCTCCCTGGGCCACGCGCAGGAAACCGGCGCCGCGCGCGACGAGCTGGAGGGCGGGGGCGGCCGCCCGGTCCAGAGCCGGGTCCGGCACATGGCTTTCGTACCGCGCCGGGCGGGGGAACCAGCCCGCCACCCGGGGGAGGTGCGCCACGGGCCGCAGGACCCAGCGGAGCCCCCGGACCAGGCCGTCCGCCAGGGAGGAGGCGGTGTACTGCATCCGAGCATCCGCCGCCGCATAGCCGCAGTCCCAGGTGGGCAGGTCCCCTTCCCGCGGGGTGGGCGCGGCGGGACGGAGCCAGCGCCCGAGCAGGAGGGCCAGGAGCCCCAAGATGGCGGCGGCCCAGGTGAGCATGCGGAGGGGGGCCAGCGCGGTGAGCGCCTCGCCGCCAACTGGGCTCCCCACCGGGCTCCCGCCCAGCACCCCGGCCGCCCGCCCCAGGGCCGGGGCGAAGAGGGCCGGAGCCACGCCGATGGCCAGGCAGGCCAGGGCCAGCAGGCCCATGGGCAGGAGCATGGTGCGGGGCGCTTCCGGCGCATGGTTGGCCGTCTCCGTCCGCGGCAAGCCCAGGAAGACCGCGCCGAAGGCCTTGGCGAAGCAGGCCAGGGCCAGGGCCCCGATGAGGGCGAGGGACACGAGGATGACCAGGGGCCAGCCCTGCCATCCCAGCCCGGGCTCGAGGCCCAGGCCCCGGAAGGCCCCCAGGTAGATCAGCCACTCGCTCACGAATCCGTTGAGGGGCGGCAGGCCGCAGATGGCCCAGGCCCCGGCCAGGAAGGCGGCCGACGTCCAGGGCATGGTCCGCCCCAGGCCCCCCAGGCGTTCCAGGTCCCGGGTGCCCGTGGCGTGCAGCACGGATCCCGCGGACAGGAACAGCAGACCCTTGAAGAGGCTGTGGTTCACCACGTGGAGCAGGGCTCCGGCATAGCCCAGGGCCTGCATGGCCGGATGCCCCGTGGCCTTGCCGAGGGTGCCGAGCCCCAGGCCCAGCAGGATGATCCCGATGTTCTCGATGGAGTGGTAGGCGAGCAGGCGCTTCAGGTCGTGCTGGCCCAGGGCGAAGGCCACACCGAGGATGCCGGAGAGGGCGCCCGCCGCCGCCAGCGTCCCCCCCCACCAGGGCGGCGGGTCCGGCACCCAGGACAGGAAGCGCGCGATGCCCAGGATGCCCATCTTGAGCAGCACCCCTGACATGAGCGCCGAAACGTGGCTGGGAGCGGCGGCATGGGCCGGCGGCAGCCAGAGGTGCAACGGGAACAGGCCCGCTTTGAAGCCGAAGCCCAGGAGGAACAGCGTGAAGAGGGCCGTCCCGACGCAGCTGGCCGCCAGGCCTGCGGGCAGGGCGCCGAATCCCGCCTGGCCCTGGACCCTGGCCAGCAGCGCGAAGGCTGCGAACAGCAGCAGGGTGCCCGTGTGGGTGGCGGCCAGGTAGATCCAGCCCGCCCGCCGGGTTTCGGCCTCGCGGTCCTCGGCCATCACCAGCACGAAGGCGGCGATGGCCATGCCCTCCCAGGCCAGCAGGAAGGTCAGGGCGTGAGAGGCGGCCACCAGCAGCAGCAGCGCGGCCGTCAGAAGCCCGTAGACCAGGCGCAGGAGCGGGGTGTTGCCCCGGCGGCCCTCCCAGTAGCCCAGGCCGTAGACCGCTCCGCAGACGGACAGGATCAGCACGGGGATGGCGAAGAAGGCGGCCAGGGGATCGAACACCAGGAGTCCCGGTGCGCCCAGCGCCGCCGTGCGGAGAGCGAAGGAGCCCACCTGCCCCCCGGACAGCACCGCCAGCGAGGCCCCGAGGCCCAGCGCCGCGGCCAGGCCCAGCAACCCCGCCGCCACCTCCCCGCCCCGCCGCCGCAGGAAGAGCCCCGGAATCCCGGAGACCGCCGCGGCCAGCAGGGCGAGGAAGTAGAGGCTCATCCCAGCAGCCTCCCCCTCACGAGCATCCAGACGAGAATGCCCAGGAGGGTGAGCAGCACGTAGAGCAGGTAGACCGGCAGGTGGCCCGGCTGGAGGCGGCGGAAGCGCAGGAGCCGCTCCACGAGGCGGGCCAGCCTCGGCTCCAGGAAGACCTCGCCGAAGGGTTCCCGGAAGGCCTGCCGGAAGGAGGCCGCGCCGGGGAACAGGCCCCGCAGGCGCGGCATCCGCGCCCGCAGGCCCGGCTGGACGGGAGCCCAGGCATCCGCGAAGGAGCTGCCGGTGTACTGGGCCCGGACCACGGGGGCGGCGTACCCGCAATCCCAGGTGGGCAGGTCCGCCTGGGCCGCCGCGGGAATGGCGTCCACGGGCCCGCGGAGCCAGCGGAAGCCGAGGGCCACCAGGATCAGGAGGCCCAGCTCCACGGCGGCCAGCCGGTGGAAGTCCGCGCGGAGGCCCGCGGCCAGCAGGGCCGGCGCCCCCGGCGCCAGCACGGCGATCACGCGGTCCAGCAGCGGGAGCAGCAGGAAGGCCCCCAGGCCCACCGCCAGGCAGAGCCCCGCCAGGACGGCCATGGGCAGGACCATGGAAGGGACGGGGTCATGGGCGTGGTGGGCGAGCTCGCTCCGGGGCGATCCCAGGAACAGCGTACCGAAGAACCGGGCGAAGGCCACCGCCGCCAGTCCCCCCGCCAGGGCGAGGCCCACCAGGCCCAGGGCCGCCGACCAGGGATAGCCCCGGCCCAGCGAGGCGAAAAGGCCCCGGTAGAGGAACCACTCGCTGAGGAAGGCATTGAAGGGCGGCAGGGCCGCCACCGCCAGCACCGCCGGGAAGACGGCCAGGGCCGTGCGGGGCATCTTCCGGGCCAGGCCGCCCAGCGCCTCCATGTCCCGGGTGCCGGTGGCGTGCAGCAGGGCCCCGGCTCCGTAGAAGAGGAGGCTCTTGAACAGCGCATGGTTCCAGATGTGGAAGATGGCCCCGCCGAAGCCCAGGGCCATGAGCCAGGGGTCGCGGGTGGCCCGGCCCGTCCAGCCCAGGCCCACGCCCATGGCGATGATGCCGAGGTTCTCGATGCTGGAGTAGGCCAGCAGCCGCTTGTAGTCCCGCTGGGCCAGCGCGTTCCCCACGCCGTAGAGGGCGGTGAGGGCGCCCAGGGCCAGGAGCGTCCCGCCCACGCCCCGGGGGACGTCCGGCAACAGCGTGGACACGCGGAGGATGCCGTAGATGCCCGTCTTGAGCATCACGGCCGAGAGGATGGCCGAGACATGGCTGGGGGCGCTGGCGTGCGCCGAAGGCAGCCAGAAGTGCAGGGGCAGCAGGCCGGCCTTGAAGCCGAACCCCGCCACCGCCAGCAGGAGGATCCCGCCCTCCAGCCAGGGCGAGGTGGAGGCGGGGAGCGCCGTCCACAGGAGCCCGCCGGACCGCTGGGCCAGCAGGATCACCAGGGCGGTCAGGAGCAGGGTGCCCGTGTGGGTGCAGGCCAGGTAGACCCAGCTGGCGCGGCGGACCTCCGGCTTCTCGTGCTCGGTGCCCACCAGGAAGAAGGCGGAGACGGCCATCAGCTCCCAGGCCACCAGGAACACCAGGCCGTGGCGGGCCAGGAAGAGCAGCGTCATGGCCGCCACCAGCAGGCCGTAGAAGAAGCGCAGGGAGCGGCCCGAGCCCCAGGCCAGCTGGGCCGGCCAGTAGCGCTGCCCGTAGATCAGCCCCAGTCCGCCCACCAGGTGGAGGGGCAGCAGGAAGGCCGCGGACAGGGCATCCAGCTCCAGGCGGGCCGGGAAGCCCCAGACCCGGAAGTCGAGGCCCGAGGCGGGCCCCCCGGTCAGGAGGTGGAGCGCGGCGCCCAGGGCCAGGAGGCTGCCCAGGAGACCGAGGCCCGTGGCCAGGCGCTCCGGGACGCGCGGCACGGCCGACGCCAGGGCCCCCGCGAGCCAGCACCCGGCGGACGCGAGGACCAAGGCCACATCCAGCATCTGCACGCTCCGGGTTCAGGACTCGAGCCCGGCGGCTCAGGTTTTGGCTGGGGCGCCCCGGAAAGGGGAACTCGTCATCAGATGGGCCGGGGTCGGTTGGGCCCATGCTACTCCCAACCGGGGCCCGGCTTCAAAACCGATCTGGGGCCCTCGGCGCAGGCAGGCCCGGAGGCCCCGGAAACCGGGGCATCCGGGCCTGGGCTGGACTTGCCTCAGAGCGTCAGGTTCACCGTGGCCGTGGCGCCGCCCGCCACCGTGCCGGTCTGCACCGTCGAGGTGGTCGTGGTGGTGCTGCCGTCCCCGTTCAGGGTGCTGCGGACGGCCTGCAGGCTGTAGGAGCCGGCGGGAACGGTGGTGAAGCTGTAGGTTTCCGTGGAGGTGCCCACCGTGGCCATGGTGGTGCGTACCAGGAAGAGGTGGCTCCCGGACGAGGTCGTCAGGGACTGGAACAGGTTCACCCGGTCGCTCTGGCTGCTGGTGGCCACGGGCGTGAGGCCGCCGGACACACCGCCGGTGGTGGCGTTGGCCGTGAAGGCCGCGCTGTAGGTGAACGTCGGCGTGGCCTCGCTGAGGGCGAAGCCGTCGCTGGCCTTGGCGTCATAGGCCTTCGGGGTGTCCGTGCCGGTCAGGGGCTGGCTCACCACGAAGTAGGTGGCGCCCGTGGGCAGGAGGTCCAGGGTGTAGGCGCCGTTGGCGTCCGTCACCGTGCTGCGGGCGATCCGGGCATTCCCCGAGCCGTCCAGGACCTCGGCGTACACGAGAGCCCCGGGCAGGCCCGCCGAGGTGGCGGAGTCCGTCAGCGTCCCCTGGATGGAGCCCGTGGCGAGCTTGTCGAAGGCCCAGATGGTGGGCCGCAGGAGGTACTGGCCGGACATGCCGGCCTGCACGACCTGGACCGAGTGGGCCGCGTCGAAGTCGATCCACACATCCTTCGTGGTGCCGGGTGCCACGTCGAAGTTGACGATGAGCTTGATGCCGCTCTGCATGCCCGAGGGCACCTTCAGGGGCTGCACGGAGCCGTCCGCCAGCTTCACGGTATTGTCGGAGCCGAGGACCAGCCGCATCTGGTCATAGTGGCCCGCGGGCAGGGTGGCGCCGGAGGCCAGGGTCTCGCTCACGCCGCCCACCAGGGTCAGCAGGTTGAGGGTCTTGTTGGGCGTGCCCAGGGTGATCCAGGTGCCGTTGCTGTTGATCTGCACGGACTGGATGTTGACGTTGATCTCCTGGTAGTCGGAGATGGGCCCGTCCACCAGGTGCACGTTCATGCTTCCGCTCGGGACCGTGCCCGAGCCGCCGCCGGAGCTCGATCCGCTGCAGGCCATCAGGATGGCCAGGCCGAGACCGGCCAGCGTCAGGAAGGTTGCGCGCCACTTCAGCATGTTCACCTCCGATCCCATGCCCGGGATAAAGGACATCAGGACAGCCATCATGGTCCCGGCGCATTCCTCCCGCAATTCAAAATTTTAAATTTAAGGCTAATCAAATAAAGATATAGATCTTTTGGCCTACCCTCCCTAGAACACCCTGAGCAGGGCCACGTACCCATTCACCGTCCGCACGCCGGCGATGTCGCTCTGCACACCCACGCCCAGGTCCACGCGCACGGCCGTGAACACCCAGAAGCCCGGCAGGTCCCCGGTGATGCCGACGCCGCCCATGCCGTAGGTCTTCTGGTCGTCCAGGCCCCGGGCCCGGGCGTACTCCAGGCTGAGGGAGAGGCGCAGATTCGGCCCCGTGGGGATGGCGAGGGCCGTCTTGCCGTACACGAGCCGGTCCGCTGTGATGGCATTGGCGCGGATGCCGGCGATGCGCACCGTGCCCGTGATGCCGCCCACGTCCAGGGCCTTGAAGCGGTCGAAGGCGCGTCCCGAGGCCCAGCCGGCCTCGCCGTGGAACCAGAAGCCGGGCACCACCTCCCGGTCCAGGCCCAGGCTGCCGCCCCAGCGGCGGAAGTCGCCGCCCTCGGGCACCTCCTGCGGGGCGGTGGCCAGGCCGTAGGTGCCATCAGGACGTTTGCCCCAGCCGTGGTAGGCCCGCACCTGGAAGCCGCGGAAGAGCCAGGAACCCTGGAGCGTGCCCAGGCGCGTCAGGCCCGAGGGCGGCAGCTGGTAGCCCGGCGTCCGGTACTTGCTGTCCCCCTCGCTGAAGTCGTCGTACTCGAAGTCGCCGCGGCCCTCCAGGCGGAAGCCCAGGCCCAGGTCGCGGCCCAGCTCCACGCCCAGCTTCCCGAAGCGGCGGCCCACGCCGTCCTGGTCCGACAGGCGCCCGTTCACCACCGGGCGCTCCGTGCCCTTGAGCAACAGGGCGGTGGCGTCGGCACTCACATCGAAGCTGCCCAGCCCCCGGGGGATGGCCAGGCTGGCGGTGTTGAAGAGGATGGCCGTGAGGGCGTTGAGCTGCACGCCCTTCCCGAAGGCGTTGTAGTCGAAGTAGAGGAGGCCCCCCAGGGGCGTCACGGGCGGCGTGAGGCCCGGATCCGCCAGCACCACGCCCGCCAGCGCGCGGCCGCTGCTCTTGGGCTTCTCCTCGATCTTCCGCGTGCCGTCGGCCTGCTTCGTGAAGTAGCGGGCGCCCTCCGGCGTGACCTTGAGCATGGTGGAGGCGGAGGCCCGCGCCGCCTGGCGGGCGGCCTCGAAGCCCTCGGCGTTCACCTGGAAGTCGCGATAAGTGAAGCGGCGCTGGACCTGCACCATGCCGCCGGCGCTCACCCAGCGCTCAAAGGTCTGCACGGCCACCGGGCGCCAGAGGCCGGGCGCCGCCTCGCCGTAGGTGAGGATCTCCCGCTCGCTCTTCACAGTGCCCGGCAGGTCTGTCCGCTCCCGGCGCTCCACCAGGATGCGGCCCGTGGCCTCGTCCACCTCCAGGTCGCCGGAGTAGAGCAGGGGATCGGCATCCACGGGCTCGAAGCGCAGCAGCCGCCGGCCGGGGCCCGCGGGGCCGCCGTCCCGGTACCGGTAGCGCTCGGTCATGCCCAGGGCCACGGGCAGGGACATGGACTGGCGGCTCTCGATGAGGGGCAGCTGCACCTCGCCATCGAGCTTGGCGGTGACGCCGTTGAAGCGGACGGCCTTCTGGAGCAGTTCGGGCCATTCGCCGGCCTGCTCGAAGTAGCCGAAGCTGAAGCCCAGGTCGCCGCCCCGGCCCGAGGCCCCCTGGAGGTGCAGATCCAGTTCCGCCTTGGCCTGGACGGTGCGCACTGCCGCGCGGGCCCGGAGCTGGCCGGCCCGCACCTTGGCCAGCAGGGCACCCACGTCGTAGGCCTCGGCGGCGCTCACGGCCACCTCCGTGCGCTCCTTGGGCAGGGGCACCGGCGACCAGGCGCCCTCGGCGAAGGTCCAGCGGCGCAGGGCCCCGGCCCGGTTCCGCAGGGTGAGATCCCCCAGGCCGCCCTCCACCTCCGTGAACCCCGCCGGAAGCGCCTCCGCCAGCCGGGCCCCGGGGCCCCCCGCGGGCACCACCACCCGCCCGCCGTCACCCATCAGGACCGACACCAGCGCCCCGGGGTCCGCGGGCAGCCACAGGGTCCAGGGGCGGCCCGGGAAGCTGTCCTGGGCCCGGGTGAGCTGGGTCCGCCACTGTGCCGGATCCAGGTTCAGGTCCCCGGGCACCAGGGCCCCGCCGTCCACGGCCCCCCAGGCGGTCTCATCCAGGAGAGGCGCGGCCAGGGGATCGAAGGCCACGTAGAGTTTCTGGGCCGGCGACTGGGCCTTCAGGGCCTGGGCCGCCGCCAGCAGGAGGGGCAGCCGGCCCTCGCCGGCGGGCAGCCGCAGCCGCACGGCGGGCGCGTCCCTGAGCCCCGCCACCAGGGGCGCCCAGCGCTGGCGGGCGGCCTCCACCTGGCCCGCGTCCCGGTTGTCCTTGGGCACCAGCAGGGCTCCGTCCACGGCGCGCAGGTCCAGGACCGCCGGCTCCGGCACGCCGGTCCGCAGCGGCGCGGACGGGATCTGGGCGGCCAGGGTGAGGGTGAGGACGGGCAGCGCGAAGAGTGGGCGAAGCGGCACGGGGCCTCCGGGGCACCCCCTGAGGCTATCCGGTCGAGAGGGGCGCCTCCAGACTCGCGGCCTTTTATACCAAGTGGCTTTCAGATGGATAGACTCACCACGGAGGCACTGAGGCCACGGAAAGAGCACGGAGGCCTCCGTGAAGCTCCGTCATGGGCAGGCCGAAGGCCGCTTCCGGCAAGGCCGGAAGCCACGGGAGGCGCCGGATCCGGATCCTTCTTGGGGCATCCGGGCCCGGCGCCTCCCGTGTGCCCATGCTCCGTACCTCCGTGGTGGATCCTTCATCCTTGAAAGTGAATCCGTGTTACCAGCTATCCTCAAAGCTCCCAGGTGCCCATGCGATTCACGGTCCGGCTCACCCATCCCAACGGCGACGTCCTCGTGCGGGACTTCGAGGCGGAGAGTGCCGAGGCCCTGCGCGCCCGGGTGCTGGCCGAGGGCGGCTTCCCTCTGGAGATCACCCGGACCGACACGGCCTTCCGCAGCCGCAACCAGCTGAAGGCCGAGTCCCTGGTGCTCTTCAACCAGGAGCTGCTGGCCCTGCTCAAGGCCGGCATCCCCCTCCTGCAGTCGCTGGAGCTGCTGGTGGGCCACGGCAAGGATCCGCAGCTGCGCCGGGCTCTGGCCCACGTGGTGGAGCTGGTGCGGGAGGGCATGTCCTTCTCGGACGCCCTGGAGCAGGCCGGCAGCTTCCCGGCGGTCTACCGCAGCAACGTGGTGGCCGGCGAGCGCAGCGGCACCCTGCCGGAGGTGCTGGCCCGCTGGCTCTCCTTCCAGAAGTTCGCCCAGAGCAGCCGCCGCCGCATCCTCGAGGCCCTCTTCTACCCCACCTTCCTGGTGCTGGTGCTGATCCTGGCCCTGGGCGTGATCTTCAACGTGGTGCTGCCGCGCTTCGCCGAGTTCTATGCCGGCGGCGACATCGAGATGCCCTTCTTCACCAGGCTCCTGCTGGGCATGGGCAAGGTGGTCAGCTCCACCCTCTGGCTCCAGGGCCTCGCCCTCGTGGGCCTGGCGGTGCTCGTGCGCTGGATGGCGGCCTCCGAGGCCGGGCGCAAGCTGGCGGAGCGCCTCCTCCTGATGCTGCCCAAGGTCGGCACCCTCTACCGCATGTACCACTCCAGCGTGTTCTCCCGCACGCTCGGCGTGCTGCTCTCCGGCGGCCTGCCCGTGGTGCAGGCCCTGGAGGTGGTGCAGCGCACCAGCCCCAGCGAGCGCATGAAGGGGGGCCTGGCCACAGTCACCGAGAAGGTGCGGGCCGGCAGCAGCCTGCATCTGGCCCTGGAGCAGTCGAAGATCCTCGATCCCCTGGCCGTCGAGATGGTGCGCGTGGGCGAGCAGAGCAGCGCCCTGCCCGAGATGCTGGACCACGTGGCCGACTTCTTCGACCAGGAAGTGGAGAAGGCCACCACCGCCGTCACCAGCCTCATCGGCCCCGTCCTCATCCTCTTCATGGGCGTCGTCGTCCTCGCCCTCCTGCTGGCCATCTACGTGCCCCTCTTCAACGCCAGCAGCGTCGTGAGGTAAAGCAAAAGACCTCCACGAAGGACACGAAGGGAAGCAAAGAACACAAAGGGCCCACTTAGTGCCCTTTCGTGATTCTTCGTGTTCTTCGTGGAGCTCTTTTCGCCGGAGCTACCGGTACTTCTGCTTCAGCCACCGCTGCGGATCCTGCGGCTGGGCCTGGTGGCGGATCTCGAAGCCGAGCCTCGGGCCGTCCGCGGTGTCGCCCACGGCGCCCACGGCTTCGCCGGCCTTGAGCACCTGGCCCTTGGCCACCTGCAGGCCCAGCAGGTGGGTGTAGAGGGTGAACCAGCCGCCGCCGTGCTCGAGGATCACCATGGGCCCGTAGCTCTGATAGTAGTCGGCGAAGACCACCTTGCCATCGGCCACGGCGGCCACGGGCGCGCCGCTGTCTGCGGCGATGAGCAGGCCGCTCTGCACGGTCTTGGTGTGGAAGCGCGGGTGCAGGTGCTCGCCGAAACCCAGGGCCAGGGCGCCTTCCACGGGCCGGGGCAGGCTGCCCTGGAGGGAGGTGAAGGCCACGGCGGCCTCGAAGGCCTCGCCCTTGGGCTTGTTGAGCAGGCCCGCCAGCAGGCGCTCGAGCTGGATGGCCTCCTCGGCCAGCTCCGCCTGCACCTGCTTCTGGGCGGCCTCATCCTTCTGGAGGCCGTCGAGGAAGCTGTTGAGCTTCTCTTCCTGGAGGCGCAGCGCGGCCTGGAGCTGGGCCGCCTCCCGCTCTTCGTTGGCCAGGCGCGCCAGCACCTCCTTGAGGGCCTTCTCCTTGGCGGCCAGATCGCCCTGGAGCCGGTGGATCAGGTCCAGGCGCTTGCGCTCCTGGAGGCGGGCCCAGGCCAGCATGCGGCCCCGCACCAGCCAGGCGTCGAGGTCCTTGAAGGTGGCGTAGAGCCCGAAGTCCCCCCAGGGCCCCAGGGCCTGCATCCACCGCACCTGCTTGCGGAGGTCCCCCTGGAGCTTCAGCACCTCACCCTGGATGCGGGCCTGCTCCCGGCCGATGATCTGGACCTCGCTCTGGGCCTGGTCCCGCCGCAGCCGGGCCCCGTCCACCTGGGCCCTGGCCCGGTCCCGCTGGAGGGAGATACCCTGGATCTCCACCAGCACGCCCTTGCGGCGCTTCTTCAGGGCCGCCAGCTGCTGGTCCACCTGCCCCAGGCGCCCCTGGATGGCCGCCAGCTTCTGGCGCAGCGCCGCGGGATCCTGCGCCCCCTGGGCCAGCAGGATCGCCGGGAGCAGGAGCAGTCCGAGGCCGGGACGCATCCGGTTACTTCCGCCCCCCCGCCGGCAGCAGCATGGCCAGGGCCCCCAGCACCAGCGGCCCGCCGATGGAGAGGGGCAGCGCCAGCGGCGAGAAGGGGTCCGAGGGCAGCTGGGCCATGGGCAGCAGGCGGACGAAGACCTCCAGCACCTTCACCTGGCCCGCGCTCCAGCCCAGGTCCTGGCCAAAATCCAGGAAGAAGCTCAGGCGCGGCCCCAGCTCGCGGAGCAGCAGGGTGAGCAGCAGGGCCAGGCCCGCGCTGGACTTCAGCAGGCGCGACAGCAGCACGGCCCACAGCAGCATCTGGAGGCCCAGCAGCAGGCCGTGCAGGTCCGCCCGCAGCAGCTCCGGCGGCCAGGCTTCCCCGATGAGCCGCTGGCTCAGCACCCACACGGGGATGAGGGCCACCTGGGAGAGGAAGAGGCCGTGCACAAAGCCCAGGCCCGTGCCCGCGAAGAAGCCCTTGAGCCGCTCGCCCCGGGCCGCCGCCGCCGTCCACTGGCTCACGGGCCCGAAGGCCCCCAGCAGGACCACCAGGGACACCAGCCAGTACATCACCCCCTGGAGGCTGCCCAGGGCGTAGGCCCGCAGGGAGTCCGCGCCCAGGGGCACCTGGGTGCCGAACACGATGATCTGGGAGCCGTCCGGCCCCTGCTGCCCCCGGATGCCCATGAGGACCAGCCCCGCGAAGAACAGGCAGACCAGCGTCCAGCCGATGCGCAGCTTCGAGCTTCCGAAACGGTCCATGCGAACTCCCGGGATGAACGATCATACCGGGGCCGGCGGGCCGGGCAGAGGGACCGGCCGCTTTCATCTCCGTGGATCTCCGTTCATCTCCGGCCGGTTTTTTTCTTCAGCCGGAGATGAACGGAGATAAACAGAGATGGCCTACGTGAAGGAGGCCAAGCTCTACCTCGCCGCCACCATCCGCGCCAGGTGGGCCTTCACGTCGGCCAGGCGCTCGGGCAGCACGGCCACGAAGACTGTGTCGTCGCCGGCCAGGGTGCCCACCTGCCCGGGGATGGGATCGGCGTCGAGGCTGAGGCCCAGGGCCTGGGCGAAGCCCGGCGCCGTGCGCAGCACCAGCAGGTTGGGCGGGGCCTCGGTGATGGTGATGTCCGGCAGGATCTGGGCGGCGGCCTCCACCCGGCGATAGCGGCCCTGGACCTTCTGCACCCCCAGGCGCTTGAGGCGGCGGGACAGGGTGGACTGGGTGAGGTCGTGGCCCTCGACGGACAGGCGCTCCAGCAGATCCGTCTGGTCCGCGATGGGGTGGGCCTCCAGAAGCTGGAGGATGAGCTGATCCAAATCCATGCATGAAGCCTGCATGAAAATGCATAGCATTTCAAGCCTCGGAGGCACGCATCGAACAAAAACAACGAAATATCACTTGCATCGCGATTTTGAAGCTGTGCATATTATGCAATCGTTCGCATGGTTATGCAGATCCATGCACGCATTTGCACGAGGTTCTCCGCATGTCCGTCTCCACCGTTCCGGCCCTGCTCCCCACCTACGCCCCCTACCCCTTCCCCCTGGTGAAGGGCGAGGGCGACCGGGTCTTCGACGACCGGGGCCAGGCCTGGTGGGACTTCTACGGCGGCCACTGCGTGTGCGCCACGGGCCACAGCCACCCCCAGGTGGTGAAGGCCATCGCGGACCAGGCCGCGTCGCTGCTCTTCTACTCCGCCGCCGCGGCCCTGCCTGTGCGGGACGAGGCCGCCGCGAAGATCACGGCCTTCTCGGGCATGGACTCGGTCTTCTTCTGCAACAGCGGCGCCGAGGCCAACGAGAACGCGCTGAAGGTGGCGTTGCTCCTCACGGGGCGGAAGAAGCTCGGCGCCTTCGAGGGCGGCTGGCACGGGCGGACCACCCTGGCCCTGTCCGTGACCGATGACCCCAAGATCACCCAGCCCTTCGCCGACAGCCTCACCCCCTGCCTGCGGCTGCCCTTCGGCGACCTCGCGGCCCTGGAGGCGGCGGACTTCTCGGACGTGGCCGGCGTCATCCTCGAGCCCATCCAGAGCATGGCCGGCATCAAGACCGCCCCGAAGGCCTGGTTCGAAGCCCTGCGCGCCAAGTGCGACGCTTCGGGCACCCTGCTCATCTTCGACGAGATCCAGACGGGCATGGGCCGCATGGGAACCCCCTTCGCCTCGCAGTTCTACGGCGTGCGGCCCGACCTCATGACTTCCGCCAAGGGCCTGGCCTCCGGCGTGCCCATGGGGGCGCTCCTCATGACCGCCGCCGTGGCCTCGAAGCTCAAGGGTGGCGACCTGGGCAGCACCTTCGGCGGCGGCCCCCTGGCCTGTGCGGCCCTGCTGGCCACCGTGGACGTCATCGAGTCGGAGGGGCTGATGGGCCGGGCTTCCGAAGCCGCGGCGCGGCTTCGGAAGGAATTGAAAGGATCCGTGGTCGAGGGCGTCCAGGGCGAGGGGCTGCTCCTGGGGCTGCGCACGCCCCACGCCGCGGCTCTCAAGAAACACCTCATGGCCCAGCACATCCTCCTGGGCGGCTCGGGCGATCCCCAGGTGCTGCGCCTCATGCCGCCCCTCAGCGTCAGCGGCGCCGCCCTTGATGCCCTCATCGCCGCCATCCACGCCTTTGAGATTTCATGAGCACCACGGAGACACGGAGGGCACGGAGAAGAGAACACGGAGCATCACTCCCCTCTCGGTGTCCCTCAGTGTTTTCTCAGTGTTCTCCGTGTCTCCGTGGTGAATCCTTTCCCTCCATTGCCTGATCTACGGGAGCCGACATGAAGCACTTCACCCGCATCGCCGACCTGGGCCCCGCCGGAGTGGCGGAGATCCTCAAGACCGCCGCGGCCTGGAAGAAGGAGCGCCCCGGCGCCATCCTCGCGGACCGCATCCTGGGCATGGTCTTCTTCAACCCCAGCCTGCGCACCCGCACCAGCTTCGAGGCGGCCATGCTGCGCCACGGCGGCCACGCCATCGTGCTCGAAGTGGGCGCGGGCACCTGGAAGCTGGAGGACCGGGACGGCGCGGTCATGGATTCCGACAAGGCCGAGCACGTCCGCGAGGGCGTACCCGTGCTGGGCCGCTACGTGGACGCGCTGGCCGTGCGGACCTTCAGCCACGGCGACGGCGACGACGTGGACGAGCTGGATCCCGTCATCAACGCCTTCCGGCGCTTCAGCACCGTGCCCGTCCTCAGCATGGAGAGCGCCCGGGAGCACCCCCACCAGGGTCTGGCGGACCTGCTCACCGTGCAGGAGGCCCACGGTACCACCAAGGTGCCCGTGACGCTGACCTGGGCGCCCCACATGAAGCCCCTGCCCAAGGCCGTGCCCAACTCCTTCCTGCTCACCGCCGCGGCCTGCGGCGCCGAGGTCCGCGTGGCCCACCCCAAGGGCTATGAGCTGAGCGCCGAGGTGCGTGCCGAGGCCGAAGCCTACGCCGCCGCCACCGGCGGCAAGGTCATCTACACGGATGACCAGGACGCCGCCCTGGAGGGCAGCGCCGCCGTCTACGCCAAGGCCTGGGGCCCCTCCACCCAGTCGGGCCTGGAGGCCGCGCCCATGGCCGACCTGGGCGCCTGGATGCCCACCGCCACCCATATGCAGAAGGCCGCCAAGGAAGCCATCTTCACCCACTGCCTGCCCGTGCGCCGGAACCTGGAGGTCCACGACAGCGTCCTGGACGGCCCCTGGAGCCGCGTCGTGGACGAAGCCGAGAACCGCTTCCACGTGCAGCGGGCCACCATCCACGCGCTGCTGTCGCAGCGCTGAGTCTCCAGTCCTCAGTCTTCAGTCTTCAGTGCCCATTCCGAGGTTGTGATGCCGCTCTCCCCGAATCCCTACGCCGCCCTCAAGGAAGCCTCCCGGTACGTCCGCCTGTTCCGCGGGAAGACCTTCGTGGTGAAGGTGGGCGGCGAGGTCATCGCCGAGCCCAAGATCCGCAAGGCCCTCTGCGAGCAGATCGCCCTGCTGTGGTCCTTCTCCATCCGGGTGGTGGTGGTGCACGGCGGCGGCGCGGAGCTGGACGCCGTGTGCGAGGCCATGAACATCCCCGTGCAGAAGGTGGCGGGGCGGCGCGTGACGAGCCCCGAGGTGCTGGACGCCGCCAAGATGGTCTTCGCCGGCCAGGTGCACATGGACCTGCTGGCCGGGCTCCAGGCTGCGGGCGTGCCCGCCGTGGGGCTCACGGGCCTGGACGCGGGCCTGCTCAAGGCCACCAAGCGGCCACCGGTGCCCATCGTGCCCGATGGCGCCACGGAACCCCAGCTGGTGGACTTCGGCCTGGTGGGCGACATCGACACCGTGGACCCCCACGTGCTGAGCCACCTGCTGGAGGGCGGCTTCGTGCCCGTGGTGGCCCCCCTCTCCGGCGGGGAGGACGGCGCCATCTACAACACCAACGCCGACACCATCGCCGCCAGCCTGGCCACAGCCCTGGGAGCCGAGAAGCTGTTCTTCCTGCTTTCCGTCCCAGGCCTGCTCAAGGACGTCGCGAAGGTCTCCTCGCTCATCCCCCACGCCACCCTGGATCAGGTGGCCGCCTACGAAGCCAAGGGCGTCATCAGCGGCGGCATGCGGCCGAAGATGGCGGCGGTGAAGTCCGCCCTCCAGGGCGGGGTGCCCAGCGCCCACCTGGTGAGCGGCACCGCTCCGGACGCCCTCCTGGCCGAAGTCTTCACCAACGAGGGCAGCGGCACGATGATCGTGGCCTCCCAGCCGGTCCCCGCCGGAGCCAAGCCATGAGCCCCGCCGAGCTGCTCACCCTCCTGGTGGGCACGCCCAGCGTGTCCGGCGAGGAGGGCCCCCTGGCGGACCTGGTGCAGAACCTCATCGCCGCCCGGGGCTTCGAGGCCCACCGCCAGGGCCACAACCTCTGGTTCACCTTCGGGAGGAAGGGCGGGGCCCGGCTCCTGCTCAACTCCCACCTGGACACGGTGCCGCCCAGCGCCGGCTGGGAGGGGGACCCCTTCACGCCCGTCTGGCACGGCCCCCGGCTCCAGGGCCTGGGCGCCAACGACGCCAAGGGCTGCGTGGCGGCCCTCCTCCTCTCGGCCTTCGGGCTGTCGAAGCAGGACCTCGACGGCGAGGTGGTCGTGGCCCTCACCGCCGAGGAGGAGACCGGCGGCCAGGGCATCGCCACCATCCTCGACCAGCTGGGCCCCCTCGACGCCGCCGTGGTGGGCGAGCCCACGGGCCTGCGGGTCTGCGCCGCCCAGCGGGGCATGCTCCTCCTGAAGTGCACGGCCCGGGGCACCAGCGGCCACGTGGCCAACGCCCAGATGCTGGGCGCCGAGAACGCCATCCACAAGGCCGCCCGGGACATCGCCAAGGTGGCGGCCATGGACTTCCCCGCCCACCCGCTGCTGGGCAGCCAGAAGGCCCAGGTCACCCAGATCAGCGGCGGCCTGCGGCGCAACCAGGTGCCCGACGCCTGCGAGTTCTTCATCGACCTGCGCACGGGTCCCGAGCAGGACCACGATGCCCTCGCCCTGGACTTCCAGCGGCAGCTGGAGAGCGAGGTCGCCATCCACTCCAAGCGGTACCTTCCCAAGGGCACGGACCCCAACCATGCCGTCGTCCGCGCCGCCCTCCAGGCCGCGAAGAAGGCAGGCCCGGTGGGCTCGGGCACCACCTCGGACTGGGCCTTCCTGGGCGGCCTCCCGGCCGTGAAGGTGGGTCCCGGCGACACCTTCCGCAGCCACCGGCCCAACGAGTACCTCACCATCCAGGAACTCGAGGCCGGCGCGGCCTTCTACACTTCCCTCGTCCCGGCCTTCTTCAAGATGCAGGTGCCCCATGAGGCCTGAAGCCACCACCCTCTGGGCCAAGGACGTGCCGCTGGACGCGGCCATCCACCGCTTCACCGTGGGCGAAGATCCCGAGACGGACCTGGCCCTGCTGGCCTGGGACGCCCTGGGCAGCGCCGCCCACGCCCGGATGCTCGCCGCCACCGGGCTCATCCCCGAGGCGGACGCCGTCTCGCTGGTCCGCGGCCTGCGGCGCATCGCCAACCTGGCCAAGCAGGGGGCCTTCCCCATCCCGCCCCACATGGAGGACGGCCACACCGCCATCGAGGCGGACCTCACGCGGAACCTGGGCCCCGTGGGCGGGCGCATCCACCTGGCCCGCTCCCGCAACGACCAGGTGATCCTGGCCCTGCGCCTCTACCTGCGGGACAAGCTCGTGCGCCTGGGCCTGCGGGTGGCGGATCTGGCCGAGGGCTTCCTGGCCTTCGCCAAGGCCCACCAGGACACGCCCCTGCCGGGCTACACCCACCTGCGCCGCGCCATGCCCAGCACCTTCGGCCTCTGGGCCACGGCCTTCGCCGAGGGGCTGCTGGAGGAGCTGGAGGCCCTGCAGGGCGTGTACGGCCGCCTGGACCGTTGCCCCCTGGGCTCCGCCGCCGGCTTCGGCGTCCCCCTGCCCATCGACCGCCAGCTCACGGCCAAGCTGCTGGGCTTCTCCAAGGTCCAGCGCAGCCCCATCGACGTGCAGAACAGCCGGGGCCGCCACGAGGCCGCTGTCCTCCAGTGGACCGCCTCGGTGGGTGGCGTGCTGGAGAAGTTCCTGTGGGATGTCTCGCTCTACAGCACCGAGGAGTTCGGCTTCCTCAAGCTGCCGGATGCCTTCACCACGGGCTCGAGCATCATGCCCCAGAAGAAGAATCCGGACGTGGTGGAGCTGGCCCGGGGCCGCTGCCGGGAGCTGCGCGGCGCCGCGGGCCTCGTGGAGCAGCTGGCTTCCGGCCTGCCCTCCAGCTACCACCGGGACTTCCAGCTGCTGAAGCAGCCCCTCATCACCGCCCTGCGGCATGCCGACGACCTCTTCACGGTGCTCGGCCCCCTGCTGCCCGCCCTCCAGGTGAAGGCGGAGGCCGCCGCCGCGGCCTCCAGCGACGAGCTCTACGCCGCCCACCAGGCCTACGTCCTCGTGGGCCAGGGCCTGCCCTTCCGCGAGGCCTACCGCAAGGTGGCCCAGCAGATCCAGGAGGGCACCTTCGCCCCGGACCGGACGGCCCTCACCGCCACCCACCTGGGCGGCGCCGGCAACCTGGCCCTCGACGCCCTCGAAGCCGACCTCGCATCGGCCCGCGGCTGGATCGAAGCCAAGCAGAACCTCCATGCCCAGGCGGAGGCTTCGCTATGGGCGAACTGACAACTGATCACCACCAAGACACCAAGGCACCAAGAAAGACAAAGGCAATTTTCTTGCAGTTCTTGGTGTCTTGGTGCCTTGGTGGTTCAGCTTTTTCTTGAAAGGTCTCCCATGAGCAAACTGGCGGTCCTCGCGTTTTCCGGCGGTCTCGACACCTCCTTCTGCGTGCTCTACCTCAAGGAGCAGGGTTACGACGTGGCCACGGTCACGGTGAACACGGGCGGCTTCTCGCCAGAGGAGCTGGCCCGCATCGAGGCCGCCTCGCCCAAACTGGGCGCCGTGAGCCACACCACGGTGGATGCCCGGGCCGGCCTCTTCGACGGCTACCTGCGCTACCTGATCTACGGCAACGTCCTGCGGGGGCAGATGTACCCGCTGTCGGTATCGGCCGAGCGGGTCTGCCAGGCCAAGGCCGTGGCGGAGCTGGCCAAGGAGATGAAGGCCGCCGCCATCGCCCACGGCTCCACGGGGGCCGGCAACGACCAGGTGCGCTTCGACGTGGCCTTCCGGGCCCTGGCGCCGGACCTCCAGATCCTCACGCCCATCCGCGACCTGGCCCTCTCCCGGGCCGAGGAGATGGCCTACTGCGCGGACCGCGGCGTGATCTTCCCGCCGAAGACGAAGGACTACTCCATCAACGAGGGCATGTGGGGCACCAGCGTGGGCGGCCGGGAGACGCTGGACCCCTGGACCTCGCTGCCCGAGGCGGCCTACCCCGGCGGCGCCGTCGGCAATCTGGCGCCCAAGGGCCTCGTCATCGGCTTCGAGGCGGGCGTACCCGTATCCCTGGACGGCAACAGCATGGACCCCGTCACCCTCATCGCCCAGCTCAACGCCATCGGCAAGGTGTACGGCATCGGCCGCGGCGTGCACCTGGGCGACACCATCCTGGGCATCAAGGGCCGCGTGGGCTTCGAGGCCCCGGCGGCCCACCTGCTCATCGGCGCCCACCGGGAGCTGGAGAAGCTGGTGCTCAGCGGCAAGCAGCTCTTCTGGAAGGAGAGCCTGGGCAACCTCTACGGCTCCCTCCTCCACGAGGGCCACTTCCTCGACCCCCTGGCCCGGGACCTGGAGGCCTTCCTCCAGTCCAGCCAGGACCGCGTGACCGGCGAGGTGCGTCTCACCCTGCACCCCCGCACCTATCAGGTGGAGGGCGTGCAGTCTCCCTACTCCCTGATGGATCCCCGCATCGCCACCTACGGCGAAGCCAACAAGATGTGGACCGGCGACGAAGCCGCCGGCTTCGCCAAGCTCTTCGGCGTCCAGCAGGTGCTGACGCTCAAGGCAAAAAGCAACTGAGTAACGCAAAGGCGCAATGACGCCAAGAACCACAAAAGCATTTCATCTTTCTTCGCGCCTTTGCGCCTTTGCGTTGAATCTTCTTGGGGAATCCACGATGCGCATCCACGTCGACAAGCTCGCCTCGGTCACCCGCAACCTGCGGCTGGGCCGCACGCTCACCCTCGGGCCGGAGATCCTGCTGGAGGAGGGCTCGGTCATCGCGGGCCGCATCCGCGGCGAGAAGAGCACCTACAACCAGCTGGAGGATCCCTACGGGCGCATGAGCACCCTCCATGACGGGGACATCGTCGTGGGAGCCCTGGGCCACCGGAACGCGCTGCAGGGCTACGAGGGCGTCATGCCCGAGTCCCTGAAGCCCGGCGACACGGTGAACCTCCTCAACATGGGCGGCGTGCTCGGGAAGTGCCTCTCCCACAACCCCGACGTGGGCAAGCCCTTCGAGCTGGAGGTGCTGGGCCAGGTGCTCGTCTTCCCCGAGTTCCAGTCCCGGGCCGGCCAGCCCGCCCACATCCGCATGGGCGCCCTCAAGGGCACGGGCCTCTCCGCCCACTGCCCCGTGGTCTACGTGGCGGGCACCTGCATGAACGCCGGCAAGACCGCCGCGGCCTGCGCCGCCATCCGGCAGCTCAGCCGGGCCGGTTATCGGGTCGGAGCCTGCAAGCTCACAGGCGTCTCGCTCATGCGCGACGCGCTGGCCATGCGCGACTACGGCGCCGAGGTGGCCCTCGACTTCACGGACGCAGGCATCGTGTGCACGGACGCGGGCAGCGCCGCGGGCGTGTCCCGCATCATCTTCTCGGAGCTGGCGGCCCACGGCGTGGACGTCATCGTGGCCGAGACCGGCGACGGCATCATGGGCGAGTACGGCGTGCAGGCCATCCTCGCCGATCCCGACCTCAAGGCCCTGGGCGGCGCCTTCCTCCTCTGCGCCAACGACCCCGTGGGCGCCTCCGGCGGCGTCCACCACCTCAAGTCCGCCTTCGGCATCCAGACGGACCTGGTGGCCGGCCCCGCCACGGACAACCGCGTGGGCGAGCGCTTCGTGGCCACCCTGGGCATCCCCGCCCGGAATGCCCGCGCCGATGCCGACGCCTTCGGCAAGTTCGTGCTGGAGCTCGTCGGGCCCAAGATCGCGGCGAAGGCGTGAAAATGCTCAACGCAAAGGCGCCAAGGCGCGAAGGGCAGTCCTGGCTTCCATGTTCCTCCTTTGCGGCTTTGCGCCTTTGCGTTGGCACTTTCTTGTCAGGTGATGTCGATGACCTCGGTTGATGTTCTGATCCTCGGCGCCTCCGGCTACGGCGGGGGCGAGCTGCTGCGGTGGCTCTCGGTCCACCCGGCGGTGAAGTCCCTGCGCGGCACGGCCCGCAGCCACGCGGGCAAGCCCTTCCACGCCCAGCACCCGAACCTGCGGGGGCTGGTGGAGGGCACCTTCGAGGCCGCGCCGGACTGGGCGGCCCTGGCCGCCAGCCCTCATCCCGTGGTGTTCTCGGCCCTGCCCCACGGCGAGCTGGGCAAGCTGTGGCCCGACCTCGAAGCGGCGGGACGGGACCACGGCCTCCTGGAGCGCCTCATCGTCATCGACCTCTCCACGGACTTCCGCCTCGATCCCACTTGGGTCTACGGCCTGGTGGACTGGAAGCCCGAGCGCATGAAGGGGGCCCGGCGCATCGCCAACCCCGGCTGCTTCGCCACGGCCCTGCAGCTGGCCCTGCTGCCCCTCGCCGAATGGAAGCCCCCCTTCGTGGCGATCACGGCGGCCACTGGCTCCAGCGGATCCGGCGCGGCGCCCTCGGACACCACGCACCACCCCACTCGAGCCACCGACTTCCGCGCCTACAAGATGCTCTCCCACCAGCACGAGGCCGAGGTGCTGCGCACCCTGGCGGTGGAAGGCTGGGAAGTGCCGCTGAGCTTCGTGCCCCAGAGCGCGCCCATGGTGCGGGGGATCTTCGCCACGGCGCAATTCCCGCTTCCAGCGGGAATGGAAGAACGGGCCCTGCGGGCCCGGTATGAAGCCTTCTACAAGGATCGGTTCTTCGTGCGGGTCGTGGAGGGATCGCCGCGCGTGGCGGCCACCACGGGGAGCGCCTTCGCCGACCTCGGCGTGGCCGCCCGCCACGGCCACGGCGCCGTCATGGTGGCCCTGGACAACCTGGGCAAGGGCATGGCCGCCCAGGCGGTGCAGAACCTCAACCTGGCCCTGGGCCTGCCGGAGTGGACGGGGCTGAGGGTGGCAGGGGGATATCCGGGCTGAGGGATCGAGGACGCCTAGATCGCTTAATAGACAAGACTTCCGGTTGTGGGATGATGATTGACCCTTTCCGGAGCGTCTATGAATCCGTCCCTTCTCACCCGTGAATCCCTGGGGCAGTTCGCCAGCGCGAGCCGTGCGGCCTTTGAAGCGGAGCTGAAGACCCTGGTGGAGATCCCCTCCATCAGCGCCGATCCGGCCCGCCAGGGTGACGTGCGGCGCGTGGCCGAGGCCGCGCGGGCCCTCTTCGAGCGGCACGGGGGCAAGGCCGAGATCCTGGAGACCAGCGGCAACCCGCTCATCCACGGCTGGTTCGGCGAGGACCCCAACTGCCCCACCATCACGGTCTACAACCACATGGACGTGCAGCCCGCCAACGAGCCCGAGTGGACGGCGGAGCCCTTCACCTTCGTCGTGGACGGGGACACCTACCGGGGCCGCGGCAGCACGGACGACAAGGGCCCGGCCGTGACGGCCTTCTTCGGCGCCCTGGCGGCCCGGAAGGCGGGCGTGCCCCTCAACATCCACTTCCTGTGGGAGACCGAGGAGGAGATCGGCTCGCCCAGCTTCGAGGGCGGCCTGAACCGCCACCGGGACCGCCTGAAGACCGACGCCATCGTGGTGAGCGACACGGTCTGGATCACCCGCGGCAAGCCCAGCACCCCCGCCGGGCTGCGCGGCCTGAAGGGCTTCCGCCTCACGCTGGAGACCGCGGACCACGACCTGCACAGCGGCGTGGTGGGCGGCGCGGCCCGCAACCCCCTGGCCGAGCTCATCAAGGTGGTCGCCGCCATGATGGACGGCGAGACCGGCAAGGTGAAGATCCCCGGCTTCTACGACGAGGTGGTGAAGCCCTCCAAGCAGGAGCTGGAGGAGTGGGCCCACGCGGGCTTCAGCGTGGAGACCTTCAAGAAGGACCACATGATCACCGGCATGCGCACCGAGGATCCCATCAAAGTCATGAAGCGCGTGTGGGGCCGGCCCACCATGGAGGTCCACGGCGTCGTGGGCGGCTACACGGGCCCCGGCATCAAGAGCGCCGTGCCGCCCCGGGCCGAGGTGAAGCTCAGCTGCCGCCTGGTGCCGGACATGGACGAGGCGAAGACCATCGAGCGCATCCGCGCCTTCGTCCATGAAAACTTCCCCGACGTGCAGTTCCACGAGGAGCACGGCCTGGCGCCCTTCAAGGGCCACGTCACCGGCCCCTACGCCGAGGCCATCAAGGACGCCTACAAGTTCGCCTTCAACGCGCCCTGCTCCTTCACCCGCGAGGGCGGCAGCATCGGCGCCGTGAAGACCATGGAGGACATCCTGGGCTGCGAGGTCTTCTTCCTGGGCCTCAGCCTCCCCAGCCACGGCTACCACGCCCCCAACGAGAACTACGACTGGGAGCAGGCCAGCGGCGGCATGGCGGCTTTCGCCCACTACTTCCAGACGGTGAGCGGGTTCAAGAACTGAGGCCGCTCACTGCGCAGAACCGCCGGCCCCAGGGCCGGCGGTTCTGCGTATGGCTCCGCCCAGGGTCAATCAACTACCAATTGATACTAATTTTAGTTTTTCGTAGACACCCACCTCTTCCCGTCCTAACCTACCAACGAATTCCTAATTGGATTGCTAATTGGTAGATAGCCATGAAACTTCCCCAGCCTCCACCGGACTTATCCAGCCTCCTTGCAACCATTGACCCCACCGACATCACCAAGATCCTGGCATCTGAGCCAGGCCCCCTGGTGAACGAGGCCTACCTCCACTGGGAGGAATTGAGGCACCGGACCCCCCCTGGCGGTTTGGATCATGAGCGCTGGTGGCTGGGCCTCCGGTTGGCGCGGCAAGCCCTCCTGAAGCCCCTGCCCCTGCTGGACAAGAAGGGTCGCCCGTTCCTCTTCGGCTCTCCGGATCCGGTCCAGATCGATCTGCACCACATCGACCAGGACGCCGCCGGCGAGATCAAATCCGCCACGGAGACCACCCCCGCGGCCAGGGACAGGTATCTCCTCCGATCGGTCATCGAGGAAGCCATCACCTCCAGCCAGTTGGAAGGAGCCTCGACGACGCGGAAGGTCGCCGCGGACATGCTCCGCTCCGGAAGGTCCCCCAGGGATCGGAGCGAGCAGATGATCTTCAACAACTATCTGGCCATGCAGGCCATCCAGGGGTTCAAGAACGAGCCTCTGACCCCGGCCCGGGTGCTTGATATCCACCGGAGGGTCTCCGAACACACGCTGGACGATCCCCGGGACGTGGGCAGGCTGCGCCAGTCGAACGATATCCATGTGGTGGACAATGATGACGGCACCATCCTCCATCAGCCCCCCGACCACCACGAACTACCGGAACGCCTGGAACGGGTCTGCGCTTTTGCCAACGCCGGAGAGGACCAGCGGCCCTTCGTCCATCCGGTTCTGCGGGCCATCCTGCTGCACTTCATGATCGGGTACGACCACCCCTTCGCAGATGGCAACGGACGGACCGCCCGGGCGCTCTTCTACTGGTCCATGCTGCGGAGCGGCTACTGGTTGGCCGAGTTCATCTCCATCTCACACATCCTCCGCAAGGCCCCCGCCCAGTACGGACGCGCCTACCTCTTCACTGAAACCGATGGCGGGGATACCACCTACTTCCTCATCCATCAACTGGCCACCATGCGGAAGGCCGTCCAGAACCTCCATGACTACCTGACCCGGAAAGCCAAGGAGCAACGGGGCATGGAGCGGCTCCTGGCGGAGTCTCCCGCCCTCCACGCACGGCTCAACCATCGCCAGAAGGCGCTTCTCACGCACGCCTTGAAGCACCCAGGAGCGGGGTACCGCGTCGAGACACACCAGAGGACACATGGCGTCGTCAACCAGACGGCCCGCACCGACCTGCTCCAGCTGGCGGAACTCGGGCTCCTCGAGAAGGTCAAAGAGGGCCGTGCGTTCCTATTCCTCGCCCCTGAGGACCTGGCCGCTCGGATGGCCCGCCTGGAATCATAGGCCCGGCAAAATCAGTCCTTCTTGCCCGGTCCTACCGGATCCGGGATCCGCGGCGCCGCCGGGGGCGGGCAGCCCCGGGCCTGGCCCAGGCCCTTGAGGTAGGCCCGGCGCACGATGCCGGCGGCGATGGCTTCGGCCACCAGCCGGGAGTGCCGCTCGGCGCCGCTCAGCTTCCGCACCCAGCCGCGGAAGGGGATGAGGCCCTCGGCCGTGTGCCGCACGGCGCCCACGGCCGCGCCGCCGGCCTCGGTCCTCCCGCGCTCGGCCAGGGTGGGATCGGCGGTGGGAGGGGCGTCCAGGTCCGGCGCCAGGGCCGCGTCCAGCTGCTTCACCTCGGCGGCCAGGCCTTCGCAGGTGGGGTCCAGCGGAGGACCGTAGGGTGCTTTCTGGGCCGCCAGCAGCACCGGCGGGATCTTCGCCTTCACCAGGTTGAGGTCACTGAGGGGCGTGGTGGCCGCGCCCTTCAGCCCCGAGGTCTCGGGCTTGGAGCAGGCGGCGAGGGCCAGCAGGGCGGCAACCGGAAGGCAGATGGGTTTCATGGCGCCAAGCATACCGGGCGGCTCCGCCGGATGCCTCTCCCAGCCCAATGTCACTTTCGAGGGGGGCTTGACGCGAGATCAAAATGATATCACTTTGATTGCCCATGGAGGTTCCCGTGCTCAAGGAACGCACCGCATTCGCCCTTCCCGGCCTGCCCACCCTGCTCCTGACCCTGCTGGCCCTCCTCGGAGCCGTGGGCCTCACCATCCAGGGCGTCCTCCTGGGGGATCCCGCCCGCCTGGCCTATACCGTGCCGGTGATCGTCGTGGGCCTCTTCGTGCTGACGGGGCTCTTCGTGGTGAACCCCAACGAGGCCATGGCTTTGCAGCTCTTCGGCGCCTACCGCGGCACGGTGCGCCAGGAGGGCATGGCCTGGGCCAACCCCTTCCTCAGCAAGCGGAAGATCAGCACGAAGGTCCGCAGCTTCGAGAGCCAGCGCCTCAAGGTGAACGACCAGGACGGCAATCCCGTGGAGATCGCGGCCATCATCGTGTGGCGCGTGGTGGATACAGCCGAGGCCCTCTTCGAGGTGGAGGACTGCGAGAAGTACGTGACGGTGCAGAGCGAGGCGGCCCTGCGGGCCCTGGCCTCCCACTTCCCCTATGACGCCCACGAGACCGGCCAGCTCTCCCTGCGCGGCAGCACGGACGAAGTGGCCGCCAAGCTCAAGCAGGAGCTGCAGCGCGTGCTGGCCCAGGCCGGGGTGGAGGTGCAGGGCGCCCGCATCAGCCACCTGGCCTACGCCCCCGAGATCGCCCAGGCCATGCTCCAGCGCCAGCAGGCCGCCGCCATCATCGCGGCGCGGCAGAAGATCGTGGAGGGCGCCGTGGGCATGGTGGAGATGGCCCTGGCCATGCTGGCCGAGAAGGGCACCGTGCAGCTGGACGAGGAGCGCAAGGCCGCCATGGTCTCCAACCTGCTGGTGGTGCTCTGCAGCGAGCGCTCGGCCAACCCGGTCGTGAACGCGGGCACCCTGTACCATTGAAGCCCCATGGCCGAACGCAAGCCCTTCCTCCTCCGCACGGACCCGGCGCTGCTGGAAGCCCTCCAGCGCTGGGCCGACGAGGAACTGCGCAGCCTCAACGGCCAGATCGAGTACCTGCTGCGCCAGGCCCTCCAGCGCGAGGGCCGGCTGAAGGCGCCCAAGCCCCCCCGGAAGGCCCCCGAATGATGTACTCCCTCGAACTGGACGCCCTCTCCAAGCATTTCGGCGACAAGGTCGCCGTCGACCGGCTCAGCCTCCAGGTCGAGCCCGGCGCCTTCCTGGGCCTGCTGGGCCGCAACGGCGCCGGGAAGTCCACCACGCTGAAGATGGTGACGGGCCTGCTGAAGCCCACCTCCGGCCGCATCCGGGTGCTGGGCCTGGATCTCGAGGCCGACCCCCTGGCCGTGAAGCGCCAGATCGGCGCCATGCCCGAGGACATGGCGCTGCTGGACATGCTGACGGGCCCGCAGTACCTGCGCTTCGTGGGCCGCATGTACGGCATGCCCGACGCGCTCATCGACGGGCGGCGCGAGGAGCTGTTCGACACGCTGGACCTGGCGCCCGGCCCGAAGACGCTCATCGCGGACTACAGCTTCGGCATGAAGAAGAAGGTGGCCCTCTGCGCGGCGCTGATCCACGGGCCCCAGGTCGTGTTCCTGGATGAACCCTTCGAGGGCATCGACCCCGTCACCAGCCGCACCATCAAGGACATCCTCCAGAGCCTGCAGCAGCGCGGCGTGACGCTGGTACTCACCAGCCACATCCTCGAGGTGGTGGAGAAGCTCTGCCCCCTCATCGCCATCCTGGACGACGGCCGGCTCAAGGGCTTCGGCCCCCTGGAGGACCTGCGCCGGAGCGGAGAGAGCCTGGAGCAGCTCTTCGTGGACCTGGTGGGCGGCACGCAGAAGGGGGCCCTGTCGTGGTTGTGAGCCCCTTCCGTTCCTTGCTGGCCGCCCACGGACAGGGCACCTGGAACCGCTCCGCCCGGGAGCTCGGGCGGCAGGGCGCCTGGGTCCTGGCCCTGGTGGTGGGGATCTTCGCCGCCCTCGGGGCCCTGGGTCTGCTCCTGGGCGGCGGCGCCCTGGGCTGGCTGCTGGGCAGCCGCCTGGACCGGCCGGTCGTCGTCTCCATCCTCAGCGGCCTGCTGGCCTTCCTGAGCTTCGGGGGCGGCCTCATCGGCGGCGTGCTGGGTGGCGCCCGGGAGCTGGCCTGGGAGGCCTACCGGGGCTTCCCCCTGCGGCTGCGCACCCTCTACCTGGCGGAACTGACGGCGGGCCTGGCGGACATGCTGCCCCTCACCCTCGCCCTGGCCCTGACAGGGCTCCTCCTGGGGATCGGCGCCGCGGCGCCCCGGACCCTGCTGCTGCTCCCCGTCGTCCTCCTGGAGACGCTGCTGATGCTGCTGGCCCTCCAGCTGCTGGTGGGGGGCCTGGCCTCGGCCCTGGTGAGGCGGCTGCGCCTGGCCCTCATCGGGCTCGCCATCCTGGCCTGGATGGGCTCGACCCTGATGTCCCCCGGCCTCCCGAAGCGCGGGGGGGGCCAGGCCCGGACCCTCCAGGCCGCCCAGGTCGAGCGGATCCAGGCCCTGGGGCGAGGCGCCGCCCGCGTCCTGGAGGCCCTGCCCACCCACGCCGCCGCCCGCAGCCTGGCCCAGGTCCGGGAGGGGCGCTGGGGCGCGGCCCTGGCCTCGCACCTCTACCCGCTGGGCCTCCTGGCCCTGGTGATGGTGCTGGGCGCCCGGATCATGGCGCGGGAGACCAGCGGGTCTGCCGCCGCGGCACCGACGCCCCGCGGGCCCGACCGCCTGTGGAGCTTCCGCCATCCCGCGGAGGGCCTGGGCCGCCTCCACTTCCTCACCCTCATGCGCAGCCACCTGGGCCGCTTCGCCTTCCTCATGCCCCTGCTGACCGTGGTGCTGCTGAAGGGGCCCTTCGCCCAGTTCAGGGCCAACCCCCTCTGGACCGTGCCCGCGGCCTTCGCCTACCTCTCCCTGGTGGCGAACAACTTCGTGTTCAACCAGTTCGGCCTGGACCGCCACGGCGTGAAGGGCCTGCTGCTCCTGCCCGTGGGATCCGAGGACCTGCTCAAGGGGAAGCTGCTGGGCCTGGCCGCCCACCAGGGGCTCCAGGCCCTGATGCTGGCGCTCCTGCTCAGGGCCCTCGATCACGCGGGCCCGGCCCCGCTCCTGGGCGGCATCCTGCTCATGGGCTGCATCTTCCTGGCCCAGACCTCCGTGGGCCAGTGGACCTCCACCTGGGCGCCGCGGCCCATGGCCATGGACAGCCTCAAGAACAACAATCTGCCCTTCGCCCTGGGCCTGCTGAGCATGGGCACCTCGGCCGCCTGGGCCGGCCTCTTCGGCGGCGCCTACGCCCTGCTGGCCTGGGCCGTGCCGCGGCTGCTGGTGCCGGGCATGGCGCTCCTCTTCGGGCTGGTGCTCACGGCCCACCTGCTCCTGCTGCCCGCGGCCGCCGCCGCCCTGGACCGGCGCCGGGAGAAGCTGGTGGAGGCCCTGGGATGAACCCCGAGGGCCTGAGACTCGCCGCCGAGCTGGGCGGAGCCGTGCTCTCGGCCCCCGGGGATCAGGGTGGCGGCGGACTTGTCCTCGTGGAGCGCCTCCAGGGCCACGGACTGCCCCAGGCGCTGGTGCTGGGCCGCAGGGCGGAGGACGTGTCGGAGGCGCTGGCGGCCGCCAGCGCCGTCCAGGCCCGGGGCCTGGCGCTGAACGTGCTGGGCCTCGTCCCGGTCCCCGGCTGCGACCTGGCCGCCGCCTTGGCCCTCCACCGCCGCCGCCTGGGCGCCCTGGTCTGCGCGCTGGACGCGGGCCTGCCCTGGCTGGACGGGAAGCCCATGCTGGTCCGGCGCCTGCCGGGTCGCATCGCGCGGGCCCTGCCCGTGGCCCTGCCGAAGGCCCCGATGGGGCCGTTGGAGAAGGCCGAGCTGAAGCGCTTCCTGGCGGGCTGGGACAAGGACCGCCGCAAGATGACCTTCCGCCGTCCCGAGTGGCGGGAGGCGCCGGATCATGCGGGATCAGATCATGGAGGGCAGGGCGGCTTCGAGACGGACCTCTGGCCCGGCGTGCCCCTGCCCGAGGGCGCTGAGCTGCTCGTGCCGCCCCTGGTGCTGCCGGAATCGACCGCCCTCACCGATGTGCTGCGCACGGCGCTGCGCGCGGCCACGGGCCAGCCCATCTCCTTCCTGCCCCTGCCCGGCGACGCGGCGCCGCTCCACGCCCTGCGCTCGCTCACGCTCCAGGCCACGGCCTTCCGCGGGCCCCTGCGGGCCTGGGAGCTGGCCTTCGAGGGCCTCACGCGCCTGCCCGCCCCGCCCCACTTCTGCGCCCGCTGCTGAAGGGGCGCAGAAGGGGACGGAAGGGGGGGGCTACTCGTAGATCTCGGCCTTGTGCGTCTCCTTGGCGAAGGCCACGGAGATGGCGGTGATGGCCACGAGCACGATCATGTAGTAGGCGATGTAGGTGGGGCCCTTCCCCGCGGCGATGCCGCTGGAGAGGAGCCAGGTGGCCACCAGCGGGGAGAGGCCGCCGGCGAAGATGGAGGCCAGCTGGTAGCCGAGGGAGGCGCCGCTGTAGCGCACGCGGGCCGAGAACATCTCCGACAGGAAGCTCGCCTGCGGGCCGTACATCGCCGCGTGGCCGAAGATGACGGGGAGGATGATCGCCAGCGAGATCACCCAGGGGGTCTTGGTGCCCAGCATCCAGAAGAAGGGGAAGGCCAGGAGGCCGCAGGCGATGGCCCCGTAGATGTAGACGGGACGGCGGCCGACCTTGTCCGAGAAGGCGCCCCAGGCGGGGCAGAGGAACACGCCGAGGAAGGAGGCCCAGAGCAGGCCGTTGAGGCCGATCACCCGCGGGATCTGCAGGTGCGTCGAGATGTAGGTCAGCGAGAAGACCGTGAAGAGGTAGAAGAGGCCGTTCTCAGCGAACCGGGCGCCCATGGCGATCAGGATGTTCTTGGGATGCTTGGTCACCGCCTCGACGATGGGCATCTTCGCTTCCTGCTTCTGCTCCTTGAGCTTCTCGAAGATGGGCGACTCGGCGATGGTCATCCGGATCCACACGCCCACGGCCACCAGGAGGAGGCTCACCAGGAAGGGGATGCGCCAGCCCCAGCGGAGGAAGTCCGCCTCCGGCAGCTTGGAGACGGCGCGGAAGACCAGGGTGGAGGTCAGCAGGCCGATGTAGGCGCCGATCTGGGGCCAGGAGCCGTAGAAGCCGCGCCGGTGGGCGGGCGCGTGCTCCACCGCCATGAGCACGGCGCCGCCCCACTCGCCGCCGAGGCCGAAGCCCTGGGCCAGGCGCATGGCCACCAGGAGGATCGGGGCCCAGATGCCGATGGAGGCGTAGGTGGGCAGCATGCCGATGATGGCCGTGGCGACGCCCATGATGAGCAGGGTCAGGTAGAGCATCTTCTTGCGGCCGATCTTGTCGCCGTAGTGGCCGAACACGATGCCGCCCAGGGGGCGGGCGATGAAGCCCACCGAGAAGGTGGCGAAGGCCAGGAGGGTGCCGACGAGCGGGTCGAAGTTGGGGAAGAAGAGCTTGTTGAAGACCAGGGCGGCGGCCGTCCCGTAGAGGAAGTAGTCGTACCACTCGATGGAGGTGCCGATCAGGCTGGCCAGGGCCACCTTCACGATCTGTTGGTATTCCTCGTTCTGGACGGCGGGGGCTGCGGCTTGGGCCACGGGGATCTCCTATGGTGGGGAAGGGTGGAAGGTGAGGGTCGGTGGAGGGGGGTTCAGGCCCTGGGCAGCATGTCCAGGAGGCCCATGGGGCCGTCGCGGAAGATGCGCTCGTCCATGAGCCGGAGGTCCGGCGCGATGGCGGGCTTGAAGTCCATGTGGGCGAGGATGTCGCGGTCGAGGTCGATGCCCGGGGCGATCTCGATGAGCTCCGGACCGGCCTCCGTCAGGCGGAAGACGCAGCGCTCGGTGATGTAGAGCACCCGCTGGCCCTGGCGGAAGGCCACGGCGCCGCTGAAGGTGCGGTGCTCCACGTCCTGGATGAACTTGCGCGTGGCGCCTTCCTTGAGGATCTGCAGGCGCCCGTCGGCGACGGCCACCTCCAGGCCCGAGGCCGTGAAGGTGCCCACGAAGATCACGGTCTTGGCGGACTGGGAGATGTTGATGAAGCCGCCGGCCCCGGCCAGGCGGGTGCCGAACTTGCTGACGTTCAGGTCCCCGTGCCGGTCGGCCTGGGCGAGGCCCAGGAAGGCCAGGTCGAGGCCCCCGCCATCGTAGAAGTCGAACTGGGAGGGCTGGTCGATCACGGAGGCGGCGTTGGAGCCCGCCCCGAAGCTCAGGCCCCCTGCGGGGACCCCGCCGATGACGCCCGGCTCCGTGGAGAGCGTCATGAGGTCGGAGGCGCCCTCCTCCACGGCCACCGCCGCGATGCCCTCGGGCATGCCGATGCCCAGGTTCACCACGCAGTCCGGCCTCAGCTCCAGCGCGGCCCGGCGGGCGATGATCTTCCGGTCGCCCAGCTCCATGACGTCCATGGACGAGGTGGGGATGCGGATCTCGCCGCTGTAGGCCGGGTTGTACTGCTCCCCGAAGGTCTGCATGTGGTACTCGGGGCTCTCGGCCACCACCACGTGATCCACGAGGATGCCCGGGATCTTGACCCGGCGGGGGTGGAGGGAGCCCCGCTCGGCGATGCGCTCCACCTGGACGATGACCTTGCCGCCGCTGTTCCGCGCGGCCATGGCGATGGCCTGGGCCTCCAGGGTGAGGGCCTCCCGCTCCATGGTGATGTTGCCGTCCGGGTCCGCCGTGGTGCCGCGGATGATGCCGACATGGATGGGGTGGGCCCGGTAGAAGAGGAGCTCCTCGCCGTGGATGGTCATCAGCTCCACCACGTCCTCGGTGGTGCGCTGGTTGAGCTTCCCGCCCCCGAACCGGGGATCCACGAAGGTGCCCAGCCCGATCCGCGACAGGGTGCCGGGCTTCCCCGCCGCGATGTCCCGGAAGAGGTGGGCGATGACCCCCTGGGGCAGGTTGTAGGCCTCGGCCTCCTCGGCGAAGGCCAGGGCCTGCAGCTTGGGGGCCAGGCCCCAGTGGCCGCCGATGATCCGGCGCACCAGGCCCGCGTGGCCCAGGTGGTTCAGGCCGCGGGTCTTGCCGTCGCCCTGGCCCGCGGCATAGATCAGGGTCAGGCCCCGGGGGGAGGCGGTCTGGTGGAAGCGCTCCTCCAGGGCCAGGGCGACGTTCTCGGCGAACCCGATCCCCACGAAGCCCCCGGTGGCCACCGTGTCCCCGTCCCGGATGCAGGCCACCGCCTCGGCCGCGCTCGTGACCTTGCTCCGGCGGCGGAAGATCTCCGGAGTCGGAACAGACGCAGTCGAACCTTGGGGCATGACATCTCCTGGCATGGGGCTTTGGGGACCCTGTGAGCAACGGGGATGCCAAGGTATTGGATGGATTCCAACACCCCATCATTCAACACTTGGTAAATCGACCCTGGAATCGCCTGTCTCTGGATTGAGAGCGGACCCCGGGGCCGCGGGGCCCGCATCAGGCGCTTTTATGCCAGACCGCGCTCGCGGCGGGCCTCTTTACCGAGGGTCGTCTCACTTTGGAGACAAGTCGCGCTTCGGAGACAGGGCGTTCATCCGCTTGTAGAAGGTGGCCCGGCCGATGCCCAGGTGGCGCGCCGCCTCGACCACCTTCCCCTGGGCCGCCTCCAGCGCCGACTCCAGGATGCGCCGCTCCGCCTCCGCCATGGCCTCCACGTAGGTGCCTCCGGGCAGGGGGGCCATGTGCACGGGGGTGCCCGGGGCGGGCTTGAGCAGGCTCTGGATGTCCAGCAGCTCGAGCCGCGGCGCGTCCGTGGCCATCACCGCCCGCTCCAGGATGTTCTGCAGCTCCCGCACGTTCCCCGGCCAGGCGTAGCGCGCCAGGAACGCGATGGCCTCGGGGCTCAGCTCCCGGGCGAAGGTCCCGTTCTCCAGGGCGCTCTTCTCGAGGAGGTGCTCGCAGAGCAGGTCCAGGTCGCCGATGCGCTCCCGGAGGGGCGGAAGGGGGATGTTCAGCACGTTCAGGCGGTAGAAGAGGTCCTTCCGGAAGCGCCCCTCCGCCACCATGGCCTCCAGATCCCGGCTGGTGGCGGCCAGGATGCGCACGTCCACGCGGATGACCCGGTTGGAGCCCAGGGGCTCGCACTCGTGCTCCTGCAGCACGCGGAGCAGCTTCGACTGCAGGGGCAGCGGCAGGTCGCCGATCTCGTCGAGGAAGAGGGTCCCGCCGTGGGCCAGCTCGAACTTCCCGGGGCGGGGCTTGCGGTCCGCGCCGGTGTAGGCCCCGGGGGCCACGCCGAAGAACTCGGCCTCCAGGAGGGTCTCGGGGACGGCGGCCATGTTCACGGACACGAAGGGCTGGTCGGCCCGGGGACCCCCGGCGTGGATGGCGTGGGCCAGCAGCTCCTTGCCCGTGCCCGTCTCGCCCTGGAGCAGGACCGGCGCGTGCAGCATGGCCGCGCGGCGGGCCAGCCGCTTCACCTCCATGGTGGCGGGACTGTCCCCGATGAACGAGGAGAAGGTGTACTTGGTGCGGCGGGCCGCCGCGAGCTTCTTGTGGGCCCGGGCCAGCTCGGACTGGAGCCTGGAGAACCGCTCGAACAGCGGCTTCAGGGATTCGTAGTGGCTGAATAATGCAAAGCCTACGGCCCCCAGCACGGCCCCGTCCTCGTCCTTGACGGGCATCCGCATGACCACGAAGGTCTGCTCCGAGGCCTCCAGCAGGTCGATGAGGATGGGCTCGCCCGTCTCCACCACACGGCGCATGAGGCTGTTGGGGATGATGGCCTCGATCTCCTGGCCGATGGCCTTCACGGGGTCGATGCGGAGCCGGGCCGCGTAGCGGTCGTTGATCCAGACCACCTTCGCGGCGCGGTCGATGATGACGGTCCCCTCGCACAGGCTTTCGAAGCAGTCGAACATCGACTGCATGGCCTTGTGCTGGAGCAGGGACGTGTCCTGCAGCGTGAGAAGGTGCCTGGTCACGGGGAGCCTGGATGGGAAAGGGCCCCCAGTCTACCTCAAGGATGCCGGGTTCCCCACCTGCCCAGGGAAAGCTGGACGCCAAGGACGCCAAGGAACTCCGGGAGGGGCCCGGGGCTGGGCCATGGGAAGAAGAAAGGAGGTTTCCTACTTCCTGATTAACGGTGAACCTCAGCCTGATTGAGGACTTCAAAAGCCTCCACGAAGGGCACGAAGGAACCGGTCAAGGCCACGAAGGCAGACCTCGGCGTCCAGGCCAGGACATCCGGGCCTTCGGCCCCCGGGCCGCGCCTGGCGCCGCCCGAGAAAGGATGTCTGCGGTGGGTCGAGCCCCCTCTGCGATCTCCGCGCGCCCGCAGGGCGTCTCCGCGTTCTCTGCGTTCCTCTTTTTTAGCCATAGAGGTGGTGGAGGGGCCCGTTCGAGATGCGATTCCGCCCCTCCGGGATAGCGTCCGATGGTTCATGATGGGTCTGCACACAGGCAGCATTACAGGCCGTAATTGTCCAATTTCCATTCATACAGGGCCACGCGAAGAGGATCATGCCCATGCAGACTCCGATCAATGAAGCCATCCAGACGCACTACACCCGAGCGGATCTGGGGGACGTCATCCTGGCGGCGCTGGAGAACGCGGGCAAGGACCTGACCCGCCTCACGCCCGAAGACTTGGCCCCCATCGACCAGTTCCACATCCGCGGACGGATGGCGACGCTCGAGCTCGCCCGGGCTGCGGGGCTCCATGCGGCCATGCATGTACTCGATGTCGGGAGCGGCGTGGGCGGCACCTCGCGTTGTCTTGCGAAGGAATTCGGCTGCCGCGTCACCGGCATCGACCTCACCGACGAATACTGCCAAGCCGCGGCGATGTTGACGGCCAGGACCGGTCTCGCCCACCTCGTCGACTTCCGCCAGGGCGACGCCACCAGGCTACCCTTCGACGACCAGGCCTTCGACGCCGTGTGGACGGAGCATGTGGCGATGAACATCCCGGACAAGGCTCGGCTGTACCGGGAGATGCACCGGGTGCTCAAACCGGGGGGCACGCTCGCGATCTATGACGTGCTGGCCGGTCCGTCGGGCCCGGTCCTGTTTCCGGTCCCGTGGGCGCGCACCCCGGACACGAGTTTCCTCGCAACGCCGGAGGCGTTGCGCAGGCTTCTCGAAGACACGGGATTCACGGTCGCCGACTGGTCCGACACCACGGAGGCGGCCCGGGCCTGGTTCCTGGCCCTGGCCGAAAAGATCCGCAGAGAAGGCTTCCCGCCCCTTGGATTCCACCTGCTGCTGGGCCCTGACTTCAAAGCGATGGCGCAGAACCAGGGGCGGAACCTGGAAGAGGGGCGGATCGTGCTTGCGCAGATCGTCGCGAGGAAGTGAACGCGGCCCAATCCCCCCCACCGGCAGGCGCGGGGCTAAACCGACCCGGGCCGGGGTCGAATCCGGGGAGCCTGTCCGGAGCTCCCGAATGACCTTCCGCGCGTTCGTCCTCCCCTGCCTGACCCTGGCCGTCCTGAACGCCCAGGCGCCCCTGGCCCGCCTCCAGGGCCTGGTGCCCCCTGCGGAGCGGACCCAGGTGATGGTCCTGGGCACCTTCCACTTCAGCCAGCTGAAGGACCGGTTCAAGCCGGAGATGGCCGAGCCCATCCTCCGGAAGCTGGAGGCCTTCCATCCCGAGGTGATCGCGGTGGAGCAGCTGCCGGGGGACCGCATCCACGAGCTCGAGCTGCGGGCCAAGGCCACGGGAGCCCACCAGGAGGTGCTGGACGGCTTCGCCAGGCACCAGCTCGAGCTGGGCCACGCGGCCCAGGGTCTGCTCGGGCTGGATCCCCTCCAGGCCGCCCAGGCCCTGGCGAAGCTGTCCCTGCGGCCCCAGGGGACGGGCGAACAGGTGCAGCGCACCCTCCACCTCCTGGCCACCTACGAGCTGCCCAGCGCCCTGCTGGCCTGGTCCCGCATCGCCCCCGCCGAGCGGGCCGCCCTGGGCGGCATTCCGGCCGCGCTGAAGGCCAAGCTGGACGCGCAGCTCCTGCGGATCAACGAAGTGCAGGCCCTGGCCCTCCCCCTGGCCCAGCGCCTGGGCCACACCGAGGTCGCCTGCGTGGACGAGTTCGAGGACCTTTCCACCGCAGAAGCGGTGATGGGCGAGCTGGCGGCTTCCATCGCCAAGGTGCCGGACCTGGCCGCCGCTAAGAAGGCGCCGGTCTACCAGGACCTCCAGGCCCGCCTGAAGGCCGCCACCGAGGCCGGGGACCTCCTGTCCGTGCTGCGCCACATGAACACGCCCGCCTTCACGGCCGCGGATGTGGACGCCCAATGGGGCGTGTTCCTCCGGGTCCGGCACCAGGTCCCGGCCGCCCGCAGCCGCCTGACCCTCTGGGAGAACCGCAACCTCAAGATCGCCGCCCGGATCCAGGCCCTGCATGCCCGCTATCCGGGCAAGCGGATCCTGGTGATCTACGGCGCCGCCCACAAGCCGTTCCTCGAGGCCTTCCTCAGCCCGTGCAGCGGCCTGCAGCTGGTCCAGCCGGCCTTGTAGGGGCCCCCTTCGGGCCCGGCTTCCGGGAGGTCATGGCCCCGGCGTACCGGCCGCCGACCTCCTCCAGAACCGCCTCACCAAAGCCATGCTCACCCAGGACCGCCAAGCCGGTCGCCCGCCGAGCTGAGGACGCGACGGATGAAGGGCGAGTATGGGGCGTGAGACCCCAAACCACCTCCCGTTCAGCCCGGAAAATGGTCCGTTCGGGGGTTTGGCTTGGGCTTTCTGAAGAGGCATGTCTTCATAAGGCAATCGATGGTCCTTCTATAATCACTCATCTTTTACAGCCAAAATCAGGCGAACGACCAGCCTCTTCGCCCACGCCGTCCAATTTCTAATGAGGCCTCAAAAGGTGAACGATGCTCTCATTTGCTACCGAGTTGTCGGTCGACAGCAGCCGCGAAATCGCGGATTTTCTACGCACAATCGAAACATGGATCCTTGGGTCGCCTCACACGCAGCTTGCTGCGGGCGATCTTGCGGGGCTTATTAATACGGCTGAGTCGCATGTTCAGCGCGGCACGGAGACTATCGATACGGTCTCGTTTGCGGCTACAGAAGAACAAGCTGTTGGTGTCCGTTACACGAAAAATGACCACGACCTCCAGTGGACCACAACGGCCGTATTCTCCAAACGCCCTCTCGACAGTTGGGTGGGAATCAAAGTCTCCTGCGAATCGAACCATCCTGCTTTTCGGCTCCCGGTTGCAAAGAAACCGGTCCTTGTGCGAACTCTGCTCGAGGCCATGGGCGGAATTCCAGACGGATTGCTTTGCGTCGACGGCCGGGCCCGCCGCCTGAAGAATACGGATATCGACATTGCTGCGCGGTTGATCACTGGCAAATCTGACTGCCGCCTGCCGGTTGTCTATGTCAGCGCAGGGTTCCAGGACAGACATGTCGTGGATTCGGATCGGTTGGCTTTAGACCTAGCAGGGATGGCGCATGTCGTTGTCGAACCCAATAGACCATTCTCGTTGCGCCTGAAAATCGCAGTCGACTCTGAGAACGTCTATGGTGGAACTGTAGGTATCTATTGGCCAGAAGACGGAGGGCGTCGGTCGTTCTTCCTCGGCCGCGGGTATGAGTCCGGTGATGAAATTGCACGAGCGATCTTCGACGAGGTCCGGACGGCCCTCACGAATCGTCGCTCTCTCGACAGGTGCACTTGGGCACATGTCCAAGAAAACACTTCGCGTCAGGCCATCCAAGCGCTCCGAGCTTCGGGATCCCAGGAAGTAGAAAAATACGTCGAAACGTTTGACAAGGAACTGGCAGCCAAGTCTCAGCGCCTTGATGACGCCAACCTCGAGATCGTGCGCCTCCAAAAAGAACTTCAAATTTACCAGGCACGCCTCAAAGCGGATTCAGGATTCTTGTTACAGCGCGGCGGCGAACAAGACCTGTACCCAAACGAGGTTCATACCATCGTCCGACAAGCGATCGCGGACGCGATTACAAGAGTGCCGAGCGACAGCCGACGAAGACACGTGCTGGACGCCGTTCTGGGTGCGACTCCTGAACCAGAGGATGTAGCCGCTTCTATGCGAGAAAAACTTAAACAAATTCTTCGGGGCTTTCGTGTGCTGGATGCAGGAATAAGGCGCAGTCTAGCGGAGATAGGATTCTCAATTGCGGAGGAGGGGAGGCACTACAAACTTACCTTCCAAGACGACGACAGGTACACATTCACTCTCCCCAAGAGCGGGAGTGATCATCGCGGAGGCTTGAACGCCGCAAGTGACATTGGAAGGCTGCTGTTCTAAGAACTATCAACCAGTTGCAGCGGACGGCCCGCTGCTCGGCCAACCACTGAACGGGAGCGATAGGCGCCACATGATTAGAAGTGAAACTGATCTATTGCGTGTGACGCAGGAAGTCAGCAGAGGTCTACAGGAAATTCAGGACTATCTGGAACAAGGTGGTCATCCGACCATCAAAGTAAAATTTCCGTACGGATTTATCCGTACAGCCAAACACTTTCGAGAGCAATTCCCGTTTATCGCAAAAGACAGTTTGATTAGAAACATCGGGTACTCCTTGATTCTTTCAGATGTGTACCGATGGGTTCTAAATCGTATTGAAATAAAGGGTACAGCTCGAGAGATGATCATCAAGCAGGGGATCTGTCTATTCGGCTCCCTCTGCGAAAGCATCACAAAGGATGCTCTTGAAGGTAAAATAAGTAGTAAAAAAGGTTATAAAGAACGAACAGAATTTTTGCTAAATAACAAGGTAATATCGAATGAGCTTAAAACTGATTTGGATTGGCTTTGGGATACGAGAAACAATGACCATCTTTTTCTCATCGCTCATAGAGAGCACCGGAAATACTATATTAAGGACTATAATCGCGCTATACGGTCTTACCAACAAGTCAAAGAAGCGCTGAACAAATTCTTGGCTCCTCCAGTCTAACCCTCTGGTCAACTCGACCTTTGCCCCTATTGCTTTTCGCCTTCTTTAATTTCTCGATTTCTCGGCTTCGTCCAATGCCTCGGTGGATGCAACTAATTAATTTCTTTATTGATGCCCGGAGAATCATCACTCCAACACGCAAAGAGCCGCTCCCTTTGAGGCGGTTCCTTGCGTCTCTGCGTCTTTGCGTTGGCTCTTTTAAAGCCCAACCTACATATTCAACGCCCGCCCATACACCGCCCGCGCCGCCTCGGGGAACACCTCGTTGAGGCTGGGGTGGGGATACATGGTGTTGATGAGCTCGTTCACCGTGAACTCGCCGCCCATGAGGGCCACGCTGGAGGCCACCAGCTCCGTGGCCTTGGGGCCCAGGATGTGGATGCCGAGGATCTCGCCGTACTGCTTGTCGGCCACGATCTTGATGAAGCCGTGGGGCTCGCCCACGATGTTGGCCTTGGCCATGGGGGCGAAGGGGAAAGTGCCCACCTGCACGTCGAGGCCCTTGGCCTTGGCCGCCTTCTCATTGAGGCCCACGGTGCCCACCTCGGGGTCGCAGTAGGTGCAGGCGGGGAAGCGGTCGTAGCGCACGGGGTGGGGATGCACGTCCTTGCCCAGGCTCTGGGCGGCGTGCTCGGCGGCCACGATGCCCTCGTCGCTGGCCACATGGGCCAGCCAGGGGGTGCGCACGATGTCGCCGATGGCGTAGAGGCCGGGCTCGCCGGTCTGCATGAACTTGTCGATGACCACGCAGCCGCGGTCCACCTGGGCCTTGGTGGCCTCCAGGCCGATGCCTTCGACCAGGGGCGACCGGCCCACGGCCACCAGCAGGTGGCTGCCCACCACCTCGCCGGGGGTTTCGCCTTCGAGGAAGCAGGCCACGCCGTCGGCCCGCTTCTCGATGCGGGTGATCTTGGTCTTGGTGCGGACGTCCATCTTGTAGGTCTTCTTGAAGATCTTGGCCAGCTCCAGGCCGATCTCCTCGTCCTCCAGGGGCAGGATCGTGTCCATGAACTCCACGAGCGTGACCTTGGAGCCCAGGCGGCTGAACACGGAGGCGAACTCCACGCCGATGGCGCCGGCGCCCAGGATCACCAGGTGGCTCGGCAGCTCGGTGAGGTCCAGGATGTGGTCGCTGTTGAGCACCCGGACGCCATCCGTCTCCAGGCCGGGGATGGGCTTGGGGGCCGAGCCCGTGGCCAGGATGATGCGCTTGGCCTCGTGGACCTCGCCCGCCACATCCACCCGGCCGCCGCCCAGGAGCTTGCCGAAACCCTTGAGCACGGTCACCTTGTTCTTCTTCATGAGGAACTCGATGCCCTTGGCGTTCTTCGTGACAATGCGGCCCTTGCGCTTGACGATGGTGGCGAGGTTGGCCTTCAGGGCCTTGGCGTCCACGCCGTCGATGCCGTAGTCGTCGGCCACCTGCATCTGCTCGAAGCGGTGGGCGCTCTCCAGCCAGGTCTTGGCGGGGATGCAGCCGCGGTGGAGGCAGGTGCCCCCCAGGCCCGGATCCTTCTCCACCAGGGCCGTGGCCAGGCCCAGCTGGGCGCCGCGGATGGCGGCGATGTAGCCGCCGGGGCCGGAGCCGATGACGAGGAGGTCGAAGGAAGCCATGCTGCGCTCCAAAGAACGGGAGTCCATGATCCCACAGGGCCCGGGGGCGGGAAGGGCCTAGGCGTACACCAGGGCAGACCGCACCTCGAGGCGGGCGGCCTTCCACTCGGCCCAGGCGGCCTTCAGCTCCCGGCGGTGGGCGGCCAGGGCGGCCCTGCGCTCGGCCTTGGCCTCCCGCCAGGCCTCGGCCTTGGCGGAGCCCTTGGCGCGCCACTCGGCCTTCCGGGCCTGCCAGGCCACGTGCCGGTCATGGAGCGCCGTCAGCGCGGCCTCCAGCTTCTTCCGGGCGGCCTCCAGGCGGTCCCGCATGGGGTGGGCGCTGCCGGGGCTGGCCAGGGCCAGGCGCTCGCGCAGGCGCTTCTCCTCCATGCGCAGTCGGGCCTGGGTCATGGCGGCGGCGGACACGCGGCGGAATCCGCCCACCAGGCCGAACCAGCGCAGGACGTTCAGCAGCCACTTGGTGGGGTCCCACTGGTACCAGAGGGCGCCGTTGCGGTAGTCCCACTGCCAGAGGTGGTGGAAGTTGTGGTAGCCCTCGCCGTAGGTCAGGGGCGCCAGGATCCAGTTGTCGCGCGCCGTGTTGGCGTCGGTGTAGGGCCGGCTGCCGAACATGTGGGCGGCGCTGTTGATGAAGAAGGTGGTGTGGTGCGTCATGACGATGCGCAGGGCCACGCCGAAGACCAGGTGGCCGAGCACGTTGCCCGTGGCCAGGCCGATGACGAGAGGGAGGGAGGCCACCACGGCGCCGATGAGGAAGTGGTTCCGGTGCTGCCAGCGCACGAGGGGATCCTTCTCCAGGTCCGCTACGCCGGCGATGGGCAGGCCCTTGGCCTCCATCACCCAGGTCCAGTGGGCGTACCAGAAGCCCTTGCCGATCTGGTAGGGATCCTCTTCCGTGTCCACGTGGCGGTGGTGCACCCGGTGGTCGCTGGCCCACTTGAGGGCCGAGTTCTCGAAGGCGGCGGCGCCGAAACAGAGGAAGAGGAAGCGCACGGGCCAGGAGGCCTTGTAGGCCCGGTGGCTGAAGAGCCGGTGGTAGCCGCCGCTGATGGCGGTGCCCACGGCCGTGGTCATGGCGAGGAACACCAGCGCCTCGCTCCACCGCAGGCCGGAGGTGGCCAGGCGCCAGGGCACCAGCACCAGGGCCAGGGCCAGGGTGCCCGTGAGGAAGAGCGTGTTGAGCAGGTTCCAGCGCTTGGTCAGGGTCATTCCATAGACTCCAAAAAGAAGCTCAATTCTACCGGACCTCCGGCGCCGCTGTCCCATGCCAAACTGGCCGGATCCCCGTGAGGTTTCCGTGACACCCAAGCGAACCTGGTATCGCTCCAGCACCTTCTGGATCTTCATGGGCCTGATCCTGGGCGTGATCCTCGGAGGTTCCCTGCCCCAGGACCAGTACCCCTGGGCCTACGACACCTTCCGCTTCCTGTCCAAGGCCTTCATCAGCCTCATCAAGGGCCTCATCGTCCCCCTGCTGCTGTCCACCATCATCGTGGGCATCGCCCAGACCGGCGACATCCGGGCCGTGGGCCGCATGGGCGCCAAGGCCCTCCTCTACTTCGAGATCGTCACCACCCTGGCCCTCTTCATCGGGCTGGCCGTGGCGAACTGGATCCAGCCCGGGGCCCACCTGCCCATGGACCTGGGGGCCCACTCGGGTGTGGTGGCCGCCAAGGCCAAGACCGGCTGGGAGATCGCCCTCCACATGTTCCCGTCCAACCTCATCCAGCACGCGGCGGAGGCGGACATCCTGCCCGTGGTGATCTTCGCGACGATCTTCGGCATCGCCCTCACGAAGGTCGGCGAGCGCGGCGCGCCCGTGCTGGCCTTCTTCGACGGCGTGGCCCAGACCATGTTCAAGTACACGGACTTCGTCATGAAGCTCACGCCCCTGGGCGTCTTCGGCGCCATGGCCTACAACGTGAGCCACATGGCCGCCGGGCACACGGTGAACGGGGTCCTCATCAAGGGCTGGCCCGCCGTGGCCCACCTGCTCAAGCAGTACAGCCTGCTCGTGGGCAGCCTCTACCTGGCCCTCATCCTGCTGTTCGTCCTGGTCTTCGTGCCCGTGGCCTGGCTGGCGGGCATCCGCGTCCTGGCCTTCGTGCGGGCCATCAAGGACCCGGCCCTGACGGCCTTCAGCACCGCCAGCAGCGAGGCGGCCCTGCCCAAGCTGCTCGAAGAGGTGGTCCGCTTCGGCGTGCCCCGCCAGGTGGCCAGCTTCGTCATCCCCACGGGCTACAGCTTCAACCTGGACGGCTCCACCCTCTACCTGGTGCTGGCCAGCCTCACCATCGCCCAGGCGGCGGGCATCCACATGAGCCTGGGCCAGCAGCTGCTCATGGTCTTCACCTTCATGCTCACCAGCAAGGGCGTGGCGGGCGTGCCCCGCGCCACGCTGGTCATCATCGCGGCCACCTGCGGCAGCTTCGGCCTGCCGGGCGAGGCGGGCATCGCCATGCTGCTGGCCGTGGACGAGATCATGGACATGGCCCGCACCACGGTGAACGTCATCGGCAACGGACTGGCCAGCGTGGTGGTGGCCCGCTGGGAGAAGGTCTTCGGGACGGACCCCGAGCCCCTGCCCGACCAGGAGATCTGAGCGTTTCCCCGCCCAAATCCTTGTCTTGAAAGCCTTCCGCCGGTACCCTGGTGGATTCCCAATGCGGCGCTGCATCAGGATCCGACCGGGGGCTCCATGAAGATCATCGTGACCGACGAGGTGACCGGCGAAGGCCTAGCCCTGCTCGAGCGGGACCCCCGCATCTCCCTGGACGTGCGCCTGGGCCTGTCGAAGGAGGCCCTGCACGCCTGCGTCGGCGAGTACGACGCCATCATCACCCGCAGCGGCACCACCGTGGACAAGGCCCTGCTGGATGCGGCCACCAACCTGAAGATCGTGGCCCGGGCCGGCGTGGGCATCGACAACGTGGACGTGGACTACGCCAGCTCCAAGGGCGTCATCGTGGTGAACGCCCCCTTCGGCAACACCAACAGCGCCGCGGAGCACACCCTGGCCCTGCTGCTCTCCGCCTGCCGCCACGTGCCCGCCGCGGACGCCAGCCTCAAGGCCGGGGAGTGGAAGCGGGCCAAGTTCACGGGCGTGGAGCTGAAGGGCAAGACCGCCGGCGTGATCGGGCTCGGCAAGGTGGGCGGCCGGGTGGCCACGCGGCTCAAGGCCTTCGAGTGCGAGGTGCTGGGCTGCGACCCCTATGTCAGCGCCAAGCGCGGCCAGGACCTGGGCGTGCGCCTCACGGACCTGGACGAGCTCTGCCGCACCTGCGACATCCTCACGGTGCACACCCCCCTCACGGACGAGACCCGCGGCATGATCGGCCAGGACCAGCTGGCCCTCATGAAGGACGGGGTCATCCTCCTCAACGTGGCCCGGGGCGGCATCCTGGACGAGCCGGCCCTGCTGGCGGCCCTCGACTCCGGCAAGGTGGCCCTGGCGGCCGTGGACGTCTGGTCCGAGGAACCGCCGAAGACCGACGTGCTCAAGCGCCTCATCGGCCACGAGAAGGTGGTGGTCACGCCCCACCTGGGGGCCAACACCCAGGAGGCCCAGGTCAACGTGGCCATCGACGTGTCCCGGGAGATCCTCAGCTACCTGGACAGGGCCCCCCTGGAGAACGCGGTGAACCTGCCGCACTTCGACCCGGCGGTCATGGACCAGATGCGGCCCTACTTCAAGCTCATGGCCGTCCTCAGCGAGTTCGGCCTCCAGCTCATGAAGGGCAGCCTGGACCGGGTCACCTTCGGCTTCGCCGGCGCCATCGCCCACCACGACTGCTCGCCCCTCACCGTGAGCGGCCTGGCCGCCCTGCTGGACCGGGCCGTGGACCAGCCCGTGAACATGGTCAACGCCAACCTGGTGGCCGAGCGCATGGGCCTGGTGGTGGAGGAGCGCAAGTCCACCGGCGGGGGCGACTTCTCGAACCTGGTGACCCTCACCCTCGAGGGCAGCGGCAAGACCCGGGTCCTGGCCGGCACCCTCTTCGAGGGCACCCCCCGCATCGTGCGCCTGCGGGACTACGCCATGGACTTCATGCCCGAGCAGCACATGCTCCTGCTGAGCTACATGGACCGCCCCGGCATGATCGGGAAGATCGGCACCGTGCTGGGCCAGCACGACATCAACATCGCCTTCATGAGCCTGGGCCGCCGGGAGCGGAAGGGCGAGGCCATGGTGGTCCTCTCCGTGGACACCCCGGTGCCCCCCAGGGCCCTGGAGGAGCTGAAGAAGGCCACGGAGGCCACCTTCATCCAGGCGCTCCACCTGCCTTCGGCCTGAAGAGGTCCACCACGGAGGGATCGCAGTCCAGGACTTCAAAAGCCTCCACGAAGGACACCAAGAAGCAGGCCAAGGCCACGAAGGCAGAGGCTTCGGCATCCAGCCCAGGACATCCGGGCCTCCGGCCCCCGGTCGCGCGCCGCGCGACCGGCTTTGCGGGCGGCTGTCACGGACGGCTTCCAAGGGCCGTCATGGCCGCCGCCCGCAAAGGGATGTCCGCCGGTGGGTCGAAACCCATTCGTGCCCTTTTCGTGCCCGGAAGGGCGCCTTCGCGTCCTTCGTGGAGATCTTTCCAGGCTGAGGCTCGCCGTTGACCAGGCTTCATCCATGGAGGCGGATCGGCCTCCGGGGCCTCCGGCATAATGGAGGGCTGGAGGCCTCTTTGAAACTCATCGCCTGGGACTTCGACGGCACGCTGGTGGACAGCCGCCCCCTCATCGAGGCCGGCATGGCCCACGCCCTGGACGCCCTGGGCCAGCCCCGCTCGGTCATGGGCGAGTGGCTCAAGTACGTGGGCCTGCCCGTGGAGGCCGGCATCCGGAACACCTTCGGGCCCCTGGGCCTGGACTACGACGTGGTCCTGAAGGCCTACCGCAGCTTCGGCCACGCGGAGAACGAGCACCTCCTCCAGCCCTTCGAGGGCATCCCCGAGCTGCTGGAGGAGCTGCGGGCCCGGGGCCAGCGCATGGCCGTGGCCACCTCCAAGCGCCGGGCGCCCCTGCTGCGCCAGATGGCCCGCTGGGGCTGGGAGGCCTGGTTCGATCCCATCATCACCCCCGACGAGGTCACCCACGGGAAGCCCCACCCCGAGAGCTTGGAGAAGATGCAGGCCATGACCGGCCTGGCCCCGGAGGACATCCTCATGGTGGGCGACACGCCCTTCGACCTGGACATGGCCCGGGCCGCCGGGGTACCCAGCCTGGCCGTGGGCCACGGGTTCTACCCCCAGGAGGCCCTCGCCGCCTGCGGACCCCGGGCTTACGCGCCGGACACGGCCGCTTTACGGGACATCTTGCTAGCGTGGAGCGCCTGATGTTGTCCGGGGGGGACCGCCTGCTCGCCTTGCTCGCGAAGTCCCCCCCGGAGCCCCCCGCCTCGATCTCAGGCCAAGCCTGACCTCGAGGCCATCCTCAACCCAGGAGCCGACATGGCCGAGCTGACGCACCTCGATCCCGAAGGCCGTCCCAAGATGGTGGACGTCTCCGCCAAGGCCGTGACGCGGCGCCTCGCCGTGGCCGCCGGCTACCTGGAGCTGGACGCCCCGGCGGCGGAAGCCCTCTCCCGGGGCGGCGGGCCCAAGGGCGATCCGTGGTCCGTGGCCCGGATCGGCGCCGTGGGCGGCGTGAAGCGGGCCTCGGACCTGATCCCCCTGGCCCACCCCCTGGCCATCGAGGCCGTGGACGTCGCCCACCACTGGGATCCGGCCACGCGCCGGGCCTGGCTGCGGGTGCAGGTGAGCTGCGAAGGCCGCACTGGCATCGAGATGGAAGCTCTGGCCGGGGTGACCGTCGGCCTGCTGGTCCTCTACGACATGCTCAAGGCCGTGAGCCACGGCATGGCCATCGGGCCCGCGCGCCTCCTCCGCAAGGAAGGGGGGCGGCGGGGCACGGTGACCCTGCCCTGGGAAGGATGCCCCTGGGTGCCCTGAGACGGTGGCTCCAGTTGGAAAACATTTGCATATGCAAGGTCCCAGGACCCCGGTAGGATTGGGGACTGGACTGTTCCTTATCCATCGCCAACCGGGGTTGCGACCCCCTCAAGGAGGCCTAGCGAAGCAGGCTTTTCCGTTCCAGCCGGGAGTTTTTCCATGCGTCTTGCCGTCTTGACCCTCGTTCTCGCGTCCCTCAGCCTCGGCCTCCAGGCCGCTCCGAAGCGGACCTCCAAGAAGACCTCCTCCAGGCCCGCCGATGCTGGTGCCGTCCACGTCGTGCGCAAAGGCGAGACCGCTGGCGTGATTGCCCGGGCCCACGGCATGAGCCTCTCCGAGCTGGCCGCCCTGAACCCGGGCCGGAAGCTGTCCAAGCTCTCCCTGGGCATGAAGCTGAACATCCGATCCGCCAAACCGGAGCGCCTGGCTGCGGCTCCGGAGGCGGAGGACGCCCCCATCCAGGCCCTCCCGGCCACCCCCCGGCCCGCCCTCGCCGCCCTGCCCGCGCCCGCCGTGGTGCCCCCGGCCCCCATGCCCCACCTGGAGCGCCTGCTGCCCTACCAGGTGCGCGCCGTGGTCCCCGCCGCCGACAGCCGCAGCGGCGCCCCGGCCTCCGGCCACCTCGAGGCGCACCTGGCGCCCGGCACCCCGTCCCAGCTCCTGGCCCGGATGCAGCCGGTCATGCCGCCCGTCAGCGAGGCGGAGCTGAACGCCCTGCTGCCCACCTTCGCCCCCGCGGACCCGGACAAGCTCGACCTCCTCTGGCCCGTGGAGACCCGGACCATCAGCTCCGCCTGGGGCCCCCGGATGCGCACCAGGACCGTCCGGGTGAAGAACCAGCGCAAGAAGCGGGTGCGCTACAAGGGCCGGCACCGCGGCATCGACCTCAACGCCCCCGCCGGCACCGCCGTGTTCGCGGCCATGGACGGGCAGGTGGTGATGGCCGGGAGGCACAAGCAGTACGGCAACTTCGTGGTGGTGGATCACGGGAACGGCGTGGCCACCCTCTACGCCCACCACCAGCTGAACCTGGTCCAGGAGGGCGACATCGTGCGCCGGGGCCAGAAGATCGCCGAGGTGGGCCGCACGGGCAATGCCACGGGCCCCCACCTCCACTTCGAGCTCAAGATCGACGGCGTGCAGCGGAACCCCCTGCCGGTCCTCAACGACGAAGAGGATGTCTCCGCCGAGCTCGCCGCCCAGAACGCCCTGCTGGGGGCGGCCGGCGCCAAGCGCTGAGAACCCCCGTCCAGGCACTCTGAACCTCCGCCCCACCCGCGGCACTGGAAGGAAGCGCCCCACCGCATCCCGGCGCGGGAGCGGCCGCGGACGCCATGCTAGACTTGGTCCTTTCGCCGTTCTGAGGTGGTCATGCCGCTGTACCGAGCTTCCCTCCGGGCCCTGGGGGCCGTCGTGCTCCTGGCCGCGACCCTGGCCTGCGGAGGCAAGAAGGGCGAAAGCGCCCCGGCCACCACCATCACCCTCAGCGGCACCGTCACCTACACCCGCGTGCCCCTGGCCACGGACGCCAACGGCGTGCCCACCGGGCTGGCGGACAGCTCCGCGGCGACCAACCTCAAGACCCTGCCCGCCAAGGGCGTGCTGGTCCGGGTCTACCAGCGCAACGACCAGCTCAACCCCGACGGCACCACCAAGTCCACCAGCTGGCTCGTGGTCACGGGCGGATCGACGTTCACGGATGCCAATGGCCTCTACAGCGTGACCGTGCCCAAGGACAAGCCCCTGATGGTGGAGCTCCTGAGCACCTTCGACGGCGGAGAGAACCACTCCGTGAACGTCGTGGGCGATCCCGCCGGCATCAACAGCACCCTGCCCCAGGCGGTCCGCTACCGTTACGCCATGCGCAAGGCCGTCGACGGCACGGCCCCCGCCGGGAACCCCACGCCCGCCGCCATCCCCGCCGGGGACAGCGTGGTGAACTTCACCGTCGGCCTCACGGATGCCTGGTGGCTGGTCAACCCGACCTACCTCTTCGGCAACGCCGTGGCTCCGGATGCGGGCAACCCTGTCGCCGAAACCACCCTGCCCGGCCGCAGCACCGGCACCGGCAGCCGCATCCTCGCCATCGGCGACAGCATCTCCTCCTTCAAGAACGTCTACGGCCTCGCCACCCCCGGAACCACCCTCGACCTCCACTACGCGCCGGGGGTCTCGGAAACCCGGGGTTCCTTCGTGGAGTACGACCGCTCGGTCTATCCCCTGGCCTACGACGACAACCTCGGCACCCGCCACTACTTCGGTTCGCTCCAGGGCGGCTCCGCCAACGACGACGCCTGGGACGAGGGCGTGATCCTGCCCCTGATCGCGCGGGGCGTCCTCTTCAGCACCAACGCGGGCCGGACCTACTCGATCTCCCAGAACCCCCTGCTCCCCGTGGCGGCGCCCCTCACGGACCTGAGCCCGGACATGGCGAGGATCGAGGGACTGGCCGAGGCCATGGCCGCCAACATCCTCAAGTCCCCCTACCTGGCGGACACCCAGGGCGCCTCCCTGGCCGCGCCTGTGCTGGACATCCGGGACATCAGCGGCCTCAGCTCCGCCCAGCTCGGACCCTATTCCGCTCCGGCCCTCCGGGCCCTGGCCTGGGAGATCATCCTCAAGGCCAACAGCGTGGCCAGCCCCGGAACGTCCGCCACCTGGTCCGGCATGAACGCCGCCGCGGCTGCCCGCTTCTTCCTGCCCCCGGGTGCCAGCCGGGACGCGGAGCCCCTCAACATCTACTCCCAGATCGCCCGCCTCAAGGAGGGCAAGGCCCTCACGGAGCCCGTGGACCTCTCCACCCTCTTCACGGACGCGGTCCTGGGCCCGCTCACCGCCCCCTTCGGCGTGCCCTGGCCCCGGCCCGCCACCGGGACCTACGCCTCCTTCGCGGCGAACTGGGGCACGGATCCCAATGCCCTCACCGTCCCCCTGGCCCCCTTCTCCCTTAGCATGGCCAAGGCCGTCCAGGTGCGCGGCACCTACCCGAACCTGTCCGAGGGCGAGGTGTTCTACAGCGGGTTCAGCCTCAGCGCCGACCGGCGCTACGTCATCGGCGTGAGCATCAGCCCGGCCCTGCCCGCCGGCGCGGAACTGGACCTGGACCTGCCCCAGGCCGCCCGGAGCTTCACCTTCACCGGCGCCGGCGGGACCACGCCGGCCCTCGTCCTCACGGTGAGCACCGCCCCCCCGGTCTACCACCCGGTCCGGGTGCGGCTGAAGAGCCCGAACGCGCTCCAGCCGGACGTGGCCGTGACCGTGAGCTTCACGCCCAGCCTCTAGCCAAGCCTCCAGCCACGTCTCGCCCGGGAGCCGCCATGACCGCCTCCGCCGCCCTCCAGGCCCTGCAGGCCCGGGCGCCCTTCGTGCCGGATCTCGTCATCGTCCTGGGCTCGGGCCTGGGGGCCCTGGCCGACAGTGCCGAGGCCCGGGCCGGGGTGTCCATCCCCTTCACGGACCTGCCGGGCTTCCCGGCGCCCACGGTGGCCGGCCACGGCGGCAAGCTGGTCTTCTGCGAGTTCGAGGGCCGGAAGGTGGTGCTCCAGGCCGGGCGCTTCCACTTCTACGAGGGCCACCCCATGCCCCTCGTGGTCACGCCCATGCGCCTCTACGGACGCCTCGGCGCCAAGGCCGTCCTCCTCACCAACGCCGCCGGGGCCCTCAACCCGGCCTTCGGCGTGGGCGAGCTCATGGCCCTCACGGACCACATCAACCTCTTCGGCACCAACCCCCTCATCGGCCCCAACGTGGAGCCCGGCCCCCGCTTCCCGGACATGACCGCCGTCTACGACCCGGCCTTCCGCGCCCACCTCGCCGCCTGCGCCGCCCGGCTGGGGCAGACCCTCCGCCAGGGTGTGTACCTGGGCCTGACGGGCCCCAGCTACGAGACGCCCGCGGAGATCCGCGCCTTCCGCGTGATGGGGGCCGATGCCGTGGGCATGAGCACGGTCCCCGAGGCCATCGTGGCCCGCCACGAGGGCATGCGCGTGGCGGGGATCTCCTGCCTGTGCAACATGGCCGCCGGCATCCTGCCCCAGCCCCTCACCCATCAGGAAGTACTGGAAGCCGGAGCCGCCGCCGCCGGCCGCTTCGAGGCCCTGGTACGGGCCTTCGTGCGGGACCTGCCACTGTAAAGCCCTGAACACCCACCTCACTGTTGTGGAGAAGAAGAAGCCCGGCTCCGCCGGGCTTCTTCGCGGGGGCCCGGGGGTGTGCGCGCAGCAAAGCGGAGCGCGGAACCCCCGGACAGGAGCAAGCAGAAGCCCGGCTCCGCCGGGCTTCTTCGCGGGGGCCCGGGGGTGTGCGCGCAGCAAAGCGGAGCGCGGAACCCCCGGACAGGAACAAGCAGAAGCCCGGCTTTGCCGGGCTTCTGCGCGGGGGTCTCGGGGGTGTGCGCGCAGCGAAGCGGAGCGCGGGACCCCCGGACTAGTTTTGACTCTTCTGGTGTTCTTCGATGAGGCGGTTGACCACCTCCGGCTCGGCCAGGGTGGAAGTGTCGCCCATGCCCTCGTACTCCGAGGAGGCGATCTTGCGGAGGATGCGCCGCATGATCTTGCCGCTGCGGGTCTTGGGGAGGCCCGAGGCGATGTGGATGACATCGGGGGCCGCGAAGGCGCCGATGACCTGGCGCACCTGCTCCTTGAGGGCGCCGATGAGCTGCTGGTTGTCGGCGAAGCCGGTGTTGAGCAGCACGTAGCAGTAGATGCCCTGGCCCTTGATGGGGTGCGGGTAGCCCACCACCGCGGCTTCGGCCACGGCCTCGTGGGCCACCAGGGCGCTCTCCACCTCGGCGGTGCCCAGCCGGTGGCCGCTCACGTTGATGACGTCGTCGATGCGGCCCGTGATCCAGTAGTAGCCATCCTCGTCCCGGCGGGCGCCGTCCCCGGTGAAGTAGTAGCCCGGGTACTGGGTGAAGTAGGTCTCCCGGAACCGCTTGTGGTCGCCGTGGACCGTGCGGGCCTGGCCCGGCCAGGGGGCGCCCAGGCAGAGGGCCCCCTCCACCCCGTTGCCTTCGATGGGCACGCCCGTGGAGGGATCCACGATGACGGGCTTCACGCCGAAGAAGGGCAGGGTGGCCGAGCCGGGCTTGGTGGGCGTCACGCCGGGAAGCGGGGTGATGAGGATGCCGCCGGTCTCCGTCTGCCACCAGGTGTCCACCACCGTGCAGCGGCCCTCGCCCACCACATCGTGGTACCAGCGCCAGACCTCGGGGTTGATGGGCTCGCCCACGGTGCCGAGGATGCGCAGCGACTTGCGGCTGTACTTGTGGATCCAGCTGTCGCCGGCCTGGGCCAGGGCACGCAGGGCCGTGGGCGCCGTGTAGAGGATGTTCACGCCCAGGTCGTCCACCACCTGCCAGTAGCGTCCCGCGTCCGGGTAGAGGGGCGTGGACTCGAAGATCACCGTGGTGGCGCCGTTGGCCAGGGGGCCGTAGACGATGTAGCTGTGCCCGGTCACCCAGCCGATGTCGGCGGCGCACAGGTAGATGTCGTCGGGGTGGTAGTCGAAGACCAGCTTGTGGGTGAAGGCCGCGTAGGTGAGGTAGCCACCCGTGGTGTGCAGCAGGCCCTTGGGCTTCCCGGTGCTGCCGGAGGTGTAGAGGATGAAGAGGGGGTCCTCCGCGCCCATCCACTCGTTGGTGCAGGTGGAGCGCTGGCGGGCGGCCTCCTCGTCCAGCCACAGGTCGCGGCCGGGCTGCATGGGCACCTCGCCGTCCGTGCGCCGGGCCACCAGGACCGTCTCCACCAGGGACATGCCCTCGATGGCGCGGTCCACGGTCTTCTTCAGCGGCACCTTCTTCCCGCCTCGCAGGCCCTCGTTGGCGGTCACCACCACCCGGCAACGGGCATCCACGATGCGGTCCCGCAGGGACTCGGCCGAGAACCCGCCGAAGACCACGGAGTGCACGGCCCCGATGCGGGCGCAGGCGAGCATGGTGTAGACCAGCTCGGGGATCATGGTCATGTAGACACAGACCCGGTCGCCCTTCTTCACGCCGTTGGCCAGGAGCACGTTCGCCACCCGGGCCACATGGTGCTTGAGGTCGCGGTAGGTGATGTGGGTGTAGACCCCGGGCTCGTCCTGGGCCCAGATGATGGCGGTCTTGTCGCCCAGGTGGGGCAGGTGGCGGTCCACGCAGTTGAAGCAGGCGTTGAGGCGCCCGCCGGAGAACCAGGAGAAGTCCACCTCGTTGTAGTCCGCGTCGAAGACGGACTGCCAGGGGTGGAACCAGGTGAGCGACTTGGCCTGCTCGCCCCAGAACCACTCGGGGTTGTCCAGGGACAGTCGGTACAGGCGCTGGTACTCCTCCATCGTCTTGATGTGGGCCCGCTCCCGGATGTGGGGCTTCACGGGAAAGAGGTCTTCGGACATGTCGGCTCCGTGCCAGAGGGTGGAATGGGGAATGTGGCGGAGGAGCGTGTGGATGGCAGTGGAGGCCTGGATCTCCACGCAGGTCCGTCAAGCTGGGAAAGACGTTGGGGGGTGGGGGAGGCGACCATTCTCGGACCCGCCCACACCCTTGTCCAGCGTTCGTTGCCCCAGGCAGGGCCTCCAGCATCCTGGCCGGCCCGTGGGCTGGAGCCGGGCGGGAGCCATCCCGCCCGGCTCGACTGCCTCCGGCGGCGCCGCCGCCGGAAAGGTGGATCAGTGCTGGTAGGTGGTGATGTCCCTGTCCTTGGTTTCCTTCAGGAAGAGCGCGCCGATCACCACGGTCATCAGGGCCACGACGACGGGATACCAGAGCCCGAAGTAGATGTTGCCTTTCAGGGCCACGATGGCCGTCGCGATGAGCGGCAGCATGCCGCCAAACCAGCCGTTGCCGATGTGATAGGGCAGCGACATGGAGGTGTAGCGGATGTTGGTGGGGAAGAGCTCCACCAGGAAGGCTGCGATAGGCCCGTACACCATCGTCACGTAGATGAGGAAGATGAACAGGATCAGCAGGGTCATGGGGTAGTTGACCTTGGACTTGTCGGCCTCCTTGGGATAGCCGAGGTCGTTCAGGGCCTTCTTGAGGGCGCCTTCCGAAGCCGCATTCCAACCCTCCACGCGGGTGGTGGTGACTTCGCCGGTGGTGGCGTTCCTGCCCTGGATCGTGGCGACCACCATCTTGCCGGCCTCAGGCGCCACCTTGGTGAAGTTGAGGCCCTGCTTGCCGAAGAAGTCGTTCACGCGATCCAGCTCCGTGAACTTGCTCCAGGGGCCGACAAAGAGGTTGAAGGTCTCGTCCTTGGGGTTGCCGGCCACGGTGATCACCGTGCTGTTCTGGAAGGTCTCCAGGGCGGGGTTCACGTAGTGGGTCAGCTGCTTGAACAGGGGGAAGAAGGTGACCGCGGCGATGAGGCAGCCGGCCAGGATGATCTTGAGGCGGCCGATCTTGTCCGACAGCCAGCCGAAGAAGATGAAGAAGGGCGTGCCCAGCAGCAGGGAGGCGCCGATGAGCATGTAGGTGGTCTGGTAGTCCAGCTTCAGCGTGATCTGCATGAAGAAGAGCGCGTAGAACTGGCCCGTGTACCACACCACGCCCTGGCCCGCGGTGGCGCCGAGGAGGGCGAGCAGCGCGTACTTGTTGTTGGGGTACTTCAGGAAGCTGTCGGAGAGGGGGGCCTTGGAGGTCTTGCCCTCGGCCTTCATCTTGGTGAAGATCGGGGACTCGTGCAGCTTCAGGCGGATCCAGACGGACACGCCGAGCAGGATGATGGACACCAGGAAGGGAATGCGCCAGCCCCAGTTCGCGAAGGCCTCCTTGGTCATGCCGCCGCGGCAGGCCATGATGATGCCGAGGCAGAGGAAGAAGCCCACGGTGGCCGTGGTCTGGATCCAGCTGGTGTTGTAGCCGCGCCGGTCGTGCGCGGAGTGTTCCGCCACGTAGGTGGCCGCACCACCGTACTCACCGCCCAGGGCCAGGCCCTGCAGGAGGCGCAGCGTCACCATGATGATGGGTGCCAGCCAGCCCACGGATTCGAAGGTCGGCAGGAGGCCGACTCCGAAGGTGGAGAGGCCCATGACCATGATGGTCACGAGGAACGTGTACTTGCGGCCGATGAGGTCGCCGATGCGGCCGAACACCAGGGCGCCGAAGGGCCGGACCAGGAAGCCCGCCGCGTAGGCCGCGAAGGCGGACAGCAGGGCGGCCGTGTCGTTCCCCTTGGGGAAGAAGAGGTGCGCGAAGAAGGGCGCCAGGGTGGCGTACAGGTAGAAGTCATACCACTCGAACACCGTGCCCACGGACGAGGCGATGATCACCATCCGTTCTTCTTTGGTGAGTGGGGTCTTGGTGGCGATTTGTTCGGTTGCGATTGCCATGTCGTGTTGCCTCCTTGAAGTTCCTTCGGTTGAACCTGGCGTTCAGTGAGCCTTCGTTGGTCAAGCCGGATGGCGCATCAGATACGAAACCCTGGAGATCCCCCTCGAAAGGCCGGCCGGAACCGGAGCGGTTGTGATGGGTCGCGCCTGGATCACTCCAGGCCGGAACGCGATGGAACGTTATAGAGGTTCGCGGTGGGCACGCCCCGCGAAACGGATTGGGATGGATGGACTGTCCCCTAGCTAACGCGCTCCTTTCCTCCGGGTCAAGCGACTCCGTGGGGAATCGGTCACAATTTCGGGCCTCGAAAACCACCTGTAAATCCTTATTTAAAATGACCATGCGATCATCTTAAATAGATGCCCGGAATAGCGTCTATGTGGGAGCTCCGGCTCCCGCCCACCGCCGGTTGGCAAATCCTGACTGTCAACCCGCTGGCGGCCGTCGCCCAGAGTGGAGGCTGCCCCCGCCCTTGAGGCGGAGCCCCTATCATGGTCCCGGATCCCCCCTTCCGGACACGCCCATGCGCCTCGCCCTCCTGGCCGACATCCACGCCAACCGGCTCGCGCTGGAGGCCTGCCTGGACCACGCCCGGAGCCAGGGGGCGGACCGCCTGGTGTTCCTGGGCGACTACGTGGGCTACGGCGCCCAGCCCGCGGAGGTGCTGGACCGGATCATGGCCGAGACCGCCCGGGGCGCCCTTGCGGTGGTGGGGAATCACGACCGGGCCGTGGCCGATGTCCGGGATGCCATGGCCCCGGACGCCGAGACCGCCATGGCCTGGACCCGCGGCCAGCTCGGGCCCGAGGCCCGCGACTTCCTGGCCAGCCTGCCGCTCCGCTTCGAGGACGGGCCCCGCCTGTACGTGCATGCCAGCCCCCAGACCTACCCGCCCTGGATCTACATCCGCGAGGGACGCGACGCGCGGCGCGCCCTGGAGGCCAGCCGGGCCCAGACCGTCTTCTGCGGCCACACGCACATTCCGGCCCTGCATGGCCTCACCGCCACGGGGCAGCTGGTCTCCTTCCAGCCCGTCCCCTCGGTGCCCGTACCCCTGCCCCCCCACCGCCGCTGGCTGACGGTGGTGGGCGCCGTGGGCCAGTCCCGCGACGGCAATCCCGCCGCGGCGTATGCTCTGCTGGACACCGCCGCCTCCGAGATCACCCACTTCCGGGTGCCCTACGATGTCCAGGCGGCGGCGGCGGCCGTCCTGGAGGCCGGCCTTCCCCCGGCCCTGGCGGCCCGGCTCCGGAAAGGGCTCTGAGCATGTGGAAGACGTCGATCGCACCCGGCCTGGACCTCGACGGCTTCCTCGTGGGGGAGCGGATCCACCAGGGGGGCATGGCCTCGCTCTGGGCGGCCTCCCATCCCGATGTCCCGTTCCCCCTGCTGGTGAAGGCGCCCACGCTGGCCGAGGGGACGGATCCCGCCGCCATCGTCGGGTTCGAGATGGAGCAGATGATCCTTCCGCGGCTGGCAGGGGCCCATGTGCCGAAGTTCATCGCCCAGGGTTCCACGGGCTTCCAGCCCTACCTGGTCATGGAGCGGATTCCCGGGACCTCCCTCCTGTCCAGGCTGGCGGAGCTGCCCCTGCCCTGGGCCGAGGTGGCCACCCTGGGTGCCCGCATCGCCACGGCGCTGGACGACCTCCACCGCCAGCACGTGGTCCACCTGGACGTGAAACCCTCCAACCTCCTCACGCGGCCCACGGGCGAGATGGTGCTGGTGGACTTCGGCCTCTCCCACCACGACGAGCTGCCAGACCTCATGGGCGAGGAGTTCCGCCTCCCCTACGGCACGGCGCCCTACATGGCCCCGGAGCAGGTCCTGGGCTTCAGGCGGGATCCCCGGAGCGACCAGTTCGCCCTGGGCGTGCTCCTGTACTTCTTCGGCACCGGTGTGCGCCCCTTCGGCGATCCCCAGCGCCTGGCGGGCCTGAAGCGGAGAATCTGGCGGGACCCGGTGCCGCCCCGCCGGCTCCGGCCGGACTGCCCCCCCTGGCTCCAGGAGATCATCCTCCGGTGCCTGGAAGTGCACCCGGCCTGGCGCTATCCCACGGCCGCCCACCTGGCCCTGGCCCTGCGGCATCCCGACCAGGTGAAGCTGACGGCCCGGGCGGAGAAGCTGGAGCAGGACCCCTTCACCACGGTGCTCCGGCGCCGCTTCGCGGATCGGGAGCTCACCATCCCCAAGGGCAAGTCCCCGGCGCGCCATGACGGGGACGCCCCCATCCTCGTGGTGGCCGTGGACCTCTCGCCGGAGGCGGCCCCCATCGCGGACCTGCTCCGCAGCATGGTGGCCCACATGCTCCCGGCCCTTCCGGGGGCGCGGGTGGCCTGTCTGAACGTGTTCAAGCTCGGGCGCATCACCCTGGACCAGACTGTGGACGACCAGGGGCGGAACGTCCACCTCCAGCGGCTGGTGGAGCTGCGCCACTGGGCCGAGCCCCTGGCCCTGGAGGAGGGACGGATCAGCTTCCACGTGCTGCAGTCCCCGGACCCCGCCGGGGCCATCCTGCAGTACGTGAGCGCCAACCACGTGGACCACGTGGTGATCGGGGCCCGGGCCAGCTCCCTGCGCCGGACGCTGCTGGGGAGCGTGTCCAGCCAGGTGGCCGCCCAGGCGCCCTGCACGGTGACCGTGGTGCGGGCCCGCCGCCTGCGGAAGTCGGACTTCAAGGACGAGCCCGAGGACAACCCGGAGAGCACCTGGACGGTAGGCTGAGCGCGGACATGGAAACGCCCCGGCGGACCGGGGCGTTTCCAGTGGTGCGGCGGAATCCTACTCGGCGTCCTCGGCCTTGGGCTCGGGGAGGGTGTAGTCCACGAACTCGATGAGGGCCATGTCGGCCGCGTCGCCGAGGCGGTGGGCCATCTTGAGGATGCGGGTGTAGCCGCCGGGACGGCTCTCGAAGCGCTTGCGGAAGTCGGCGCCGAAGAGCTTCTGCACGGCGTCCTTGCTTCCCAGGCGGGCCATCGCCAGGCGGCGGTTGGCGACCGAATCGGTCTTCGCGAGGGTGATGAAGGGTTCCACGAAGCTGCGGAGCTCCTTGGCCTTCACCAGGGTGGTCTCGATGCGCTCGCTCTGGATCAGAGCGGTCGCCAGGTTCTTCATGAGGGCCTTGCGCTGGTTGGTGGTGCGGCCCAGGCGCTTGCCGGTGACGTTGTGACGCATGGGGGCTCCTTACACTTCCTGCTCGAGCCGCATCCCGAGGGAGAGACCGATGCGAGCGAGCTCGTCCTTGATCTCCTGGAGCGACTTCTTGCCGAAGTTCTTGGTTTTCATCAGCTCGGCCTCGGTCCGCTGGACCAGCTCGCCGATGGTGGTGATGTTGGCGTTGCGGAGGCAGTTGTTGGCCCGCACGGAGAGTTCGAGCTCCTCGACGGACTTGCCCAGCCAGGTGTTGGCGGCCTCGGCACCCAGGGTCGCGGAGCCCATCTCCATCTCGGTGAAGTCCTCGTCCTGGCGGGCGAACACGAGGAAGTGGTCGCGCAGGATGAGGGCCGCGTCGGAGACGGCCTCCTTGGGGTTGACGGCGCCGTTGGTCCACACCTGGAGCGTGAGCTTCTCGTAGTCCGTGCTCTGGCCCACGCGGGCGGGTTCGACGATGTAGTTCACGCGGATGATGGGGCTGTGGTTCGCATCCATGGGGATGAAACCGAGGCCCAGGCTCTCGTCGTGGTTGTGGTCCGCGGTCACGAAGCCGCGGCCCAGGCGCACCACCATCTCGATCTCCAGCTCGCCCTCTTCGCCCAGGGTGGCGATGTGGATGTTGGGATCCACGACCTCCACGTTCTGGTTGCAGCGGATGGCGGCCGAAGTCACCGTGCCCTCGCCCTTGGCGGAGATGGTCACCGTCTGGGGCTCAGTGCTGTGCAGCTTGAAGGGCACTTCCTTGAGGTTCAGGAGGACGTGGGTGATGTCCTCCCAGACACCCGGAAGGGTGGTGAACTCGTGCATGACGCCCTTGATGCGGACGTTGGTGACCGCCGCGCCCTGGATGCTGCTGAGCAGCACCCGGCGAAGGCTGTGCCCCACGGTCGTGGCGAAGCCGCGCTCGAAGGGGTAGGCCACGAACTCGCCGTAGGAGTCCGTGAGAGAGCCCGGGGTCACTTCCGCGAACCTGGGCCTCTGGAAATCGCTGAGATTCAGCATCTTCCCCCCTTACTTGGAATACAGTTCAACGATCAGCTGCTCGTTGATGTCCAGGGTGATGTCCTCGCGGGTCGGCGCGGCGAGCACCTGGCCCTTGAAGGCGGCGGCATCGAGGGACAGCCACTTGGGAATGCCGCGGCCGGCGGAGGTCTCGACGGAGGTCTTGACGCCGTCGTTCTCCTTGGCGCGCTTGCCCAGCTCCACCGCCTGGCCAGGCTTCACCTGGAAGGAGGGGATGTCCACCCGCTTGCCGTTGACCAGCACGTGGCCGTGCATGACCATCTGGCGCGCGGCGGTGCGGCTGGGCGCGAAGCCCAGGCGGTAGACCACGTTGTCCAGGCGGCTCTCGAGGAAGCCCAGCAGGTTGTGGCCGGTGACGCCCTTCTTGGCGTCGGCCTTCTCGAAGTAGTGGCGGAACTGCTTCTCGAGCACACCGTAGATGCGCTTCACCTTCTGCTTCTCGCGGAGCTGCAGGGCGTAGCCGGTGGGCTTCTTGATCTTCCCCGCGCCGTGCTGGCCGGGGATCTTGCCCTTGCGGGTCTCGAAGGAGCACTTCTCCTTGAAGCAGCGCTCGCCCTTGAGATAGAGCTTCATGCCCTCGCGGCGGCAGAGGCGGCAAACGGCGTCTGTGTAACGTGCCATGTCTCTCCTCCTCTCTTAAACCCGGCGCCGCTTGGGCGGCCGGCAGCCGTTGTGGGGGATGGGGGTGACGTCGCGGATGCTGGTCACCTGGATGCCGGCGGCGTTGAGGGCGCGGATGGCGCTCTCACGGCCCGCACCGGGGCCCTTGACGCGGACGTCCACGGAACGGACGCCCTGCTCCTTGGCGGCCTCGGCGCAGACGCCGGCGGCCACCTGGGCAGCGAAGGGCGTGCCCTTGCGGGTGCCGCGGAAGTTCTGGTTGCCGCTGGAAGCCCAGCAGAGCATGTTCCCCATCGGATCGGAGATGGAGATGATCGTGTTGTTGAAGGACGCCTGGACGTGAGCCACGCCGTGGGGGACGTTCTTCTTTTCCTTCTTCTTGACCACCTTCTTGCCGGCGGTCCGGGTCTGGGTCTTTGCCATGGTCTCCTCGCCTTACTTCTTCTTGCCGGCCACGGTCCGCCGCTTGCCCTTACGGGTGCGGGCGTTCGTGTGCGTGCGCTGGCCGCGGACGGGCAGGCCCTTGCGGTGGCGCAGGCCGCGGTAGCAGCCGATGTCCATGAGCCGCTTGATGTCGAGGGCGATGTTCTTGCGGAGGTCGCCCTCCACGGTCTCCTCGGCGGTGATGACGCGGCGGATGCGGCCGACCTCGTCCTCGGTCAGATCGCGGACCTTGGTGCCGAAGTCCACCTTCGCGCGGGTCAGGATGCTGTGCGCCTTGGCGCGGCCGATGCCGTAGATGTAGGTGAGCGCGATCTCGATGCGCTTGCCGATGGGCAGATCAATGCCAGCGATGCGTGCCATCGTGTCTCCTTAACCCTGACGCTGCTTGTGCTTCGGGTTCTTCTTGCAGATGACCCGGTTGATGCCTTCGCGGCGCACCACTTTACAGTGCTCGCAGAGCTTCTTGATGGAGGGCCGGACTTTCATGGTTTCCTCTCGTTTCGGTTACTTGAATCGGTAGATGATGCGGCCGCGGGTCAGGTCGTAGGGCGTGACCTCGACGAGGACCCTGTCGCCGGGAAGGATGCGGATGAAGTTCTTGCGCATCTTCCCGCTGATGTGCGCCAGCACCTGGTGCTTGTTTTCCAGTTCGACCCGGAAGACGGCGTTCGGCAAGGCCTCGACCACTGTGGCTTCTAGCTCAATGGCTTCTTCTTTGCTCAAGCGCGCTCTCCGAAGACGTGACGCAGCGATTCAAACACCAGCTCCGGGGCGCGATTGCCATCCACGCTCCGGAAGGTCGGCCGATGCTTGTAGAAGCCGAGGAGGGGCTGGAAGGTCGAGTGGAACTCGCCCATCCGGCTCCGGAAGGCTTCAGCGGTGTCGTCGGAGCGGTGCTTCAGGGGACTTCCGCACAGATCGCAGACACCGGCCTGCTTGGGGGGCTTGGATTCCAGGTGGTAGATGGCGCCGCAGGCATTGTTGCTGCAGACACGCCGGCCCACCACGCGGGCCTCCAGCACCTCCTGGGGGACATCGACCAGCACCACGTGACCCGTCTTCATGCCCTTGGAGGAGAGGAAGTCTTCCAGGGCCTGAGCTTGCTGAAGGGTTCGTGGGTAGCCGTCGAACAGCACGTCGGAGGTCTCGTCCAGCAGCCGCGCGAAGACAAGGCCATTGACGGTGTCGTCGTCCACCAGTTTTCCCTCGGCCATGATGGCTTTCGCCCTCAGGCCGATCTCCGTCCCTTTCGAGACGGCATCTCTCAGAATGTCACCGGTTGAGAGGTGAGTCAAAGAGAATGTTTCCACCAGGCGCTTGGCCTGGGTGCCCTTCCCGGAGCCGGGGGCCCCGAGGAGGATGTTCGCGACAAGACTCATGCAGCACCCCCTCGGGTGGAACGGCCGCGGATGCGGCCCTTCTCGAGGAAGCCGTCATAGCGGCGCATGACCAGCAGGCTCTCCAGCTGGGCCGCGCTGTCCATGGCCACGCCCACCACGATCAGCAGGCTGGTGCCGCCGAAGTAGAAGTTGAGGCCCTGGATGTTGTTGGTGATGAGCAGGGGCACCAGGGAGACCAGGGCCAGGTAGATGGCCCCCACGAAGGTCAGCTTGGACAGGATGCTGTCCATGAAGATGCTGGTCTCCTTGCCGGGACGGATGCCGGGGATGTAGCCCCCGGACCGCTTCATGTTCTCGGCGGTCTCATCGGGATTGAAGACGATGCTGGTGTAGAAGAAGGCGAAGAAGATCACCACGCCCACGAAGACGGGGGTGTAGATCCAGAAGTGGGTCTGGGGATTCAGCCAGGAGGCGGCCTTGGCCAGCCATTCCCAGCGGGTGAACTGGGCGATGGTGGCCGGGAAGAAGATCACGGAGCTGGCGAAGATGACGGGCATCACGCCGGCGGTGTTCAGCTTCAGAGGCATGTAGCTGCTGCGCTGGCTGGACATGCCGGCGGAATCCGCCCGGCGCGCGTAGTGGATGGGGATGCGCCGGTAGGCGTTCTCCACCAGCACCACCGCCAGCAGCACCACGGTCATGGCTCCGATGAGCAGGATGAAGATGCCCGGGGGTGGGACGTTCGGGGCATTCGTCAGGGACTGGGTGATCATCACCGTCAGGGTGGTGAGGGCCTGGGGAAGGCCCGCCACGATGCCGGCGAAGATCAGCAGCGAGATGCCGTTGCCGACGCCCCGCTCAGTGATCTGCTCGCCGATCCACATGACGAAGAGGGTGCCCACGGACAGCGTGAAGGCCGCCAGGAACCGGAAGGCCGTCGGCGAGATCGCCGTGGTCACGACCTCCAGCCCGGGCGCGTTCTGGCTCTGGGCCAGGGAGGCGATGCCCATGCCCTGGACGAAGGCCAGCAGCACGGTGAGGTAGCGGGTCCACTGGTTGATCTTCTGCCGGCCGGCCTCGCCTTCCTTCTTCTGGAGGTTCTCCAGGTAGGGCACGACCGCCCCCATCAGCTGCAGCACGATGCTGGCGGTGATGTAGGGCGCGATGCCGAGGGCGAAGACGGAGAACTTCTTGAACGCACCACCGGAGAACAGATCGACGACGTCGAAGAGCCCGCCGCCGCCACGCCGGAGCGCGGCCTGCAGGTTCTCGGCGTTCACCCCGGGCACGCTGACGTGCACCCCCAGCCGGTAGATGGCCAGGAGGAGCAGGGTGAAGAGGAGCCGCTTGCGCAGCTCCGGGATTGCGAAGAGGTTCTTGAGGCGGTTCATCGGCCGTTACTCGGCAGACTTCGCGGAGGGCTCCTGGATGGTGCCGCCCTTGGCCAGGATGGCTTCCCGGGCGCCCTTGGTGATGCGGTCGGCGACGACGTTCACCTTGGTGGTGAGCTCGCCGCTGGCCAGCACCACGATCTTCTCCACGCGGGAGTTGACCAGCTTCTTCTCGCGGAGGGCCTCGAGCGTGACCGTCTCGCCATCCTTGAAGTGGATGGAGATGAGGCTGAGGCTGATCTCCTTGGTTTCGGGAGCGAAGATGTTGGTGAAGCCGCGCTTGGGCAGACGGCGGACCAGAGGCATCTGGCCGCCCTCGAAGCCGCGCTTGCTGCGGTAGCCGGACCGGGACTTCTGGCCCTTCTCGCCGCGGCCGGAGGTCTTGCCGAGGCCGGAGCCCTTGCCGCGGCCCAGGCGCTTGCGGGACTTGGTGGCGCCCTCAGCGGGGCGGAGTTCGTTGAGCTTCATGATCTACCCCTTCACCTGGACGTCGATGAGATGCGGGACGAGTTTGACCATCCCGTGGACGTTGGGGGTGTATTCGCATTCGCGGGTGTCGCCGGGGCGCTTGAGACCGAGGGTCTGCATGAAGGCCCGGTGCTTGGGAGTGGTGCAGATGATGGAGCGCTTGAGGGTCAGCACCACCTGCTTGCCGATGAACTGCGACATGTTAAACCTCCGCCTGGTCCAGGCCCCGGTTGGTCAGGACCGTGTAGGGATCCATGAGGCCCTTCAGCCCCTCGAACGTGGCGCGGACCACGTTGTGGGGGTTGGAGGAGCCCAGGCTCTTCGTCAGCACGTTGTGGACGCCGGCGGCCTCCATGATGGCGCGCACCGCGGCGCCGGCGATCACGCCGGTGCCCTCGGGGGCCGGCTTCAGCAGCACGCTGCCGGAGCCGAAGATGCCGGTCACCGGGTGCGGCAGGCTGCCGTTGGAGGTGACGGGGACCTTGATCATGTTGCGCTTGGCGCTCTCGATGCCCTTCTTGATGGCGGAGGGCACTTCGAGGGCCTTGCCGAGACCGAAGCCGACCTTGCCGTTGCCGTCGCCCACGACCACCAGCGCGGAGAAGGAGAAGTTCTTGCCCCCCTTCACCACCTTGGTGACGCGGCCCACGTAGATGACCTGGTCCTTGAATTCCCCGGCTTCAGGGTTGTTGCGGGTTTCCTTGTTGTCCTTGAGCTCTGCAGTCGCCATGGTGATCCCCTAGAACTGGAGCCCGGCTTCGCGGGCGCTGTCAGCCAGCGCCTTGACGCGGCCGTGATAGACGTAACCGTTCCGGTCGAACACCACTGCGGTGATGCCCTTCTCCTTCAGGCGGGCGGCGATGCTGGCGCCGACGGCCTTGGCGGCTTCGATGTTGGCGCCGTTCTTCAGCGAGGCGCGGAGATCCTTCTCCAGGCTGCTGGCGGAGGCCAGGGTGATGCCCTTCGTGTCGTCCACCGCCTGCACGTAGATGCGCTTCAGGCTCTTGTAGATGGTGAGGCGAGGCCGCTCGGGCGTGCCGCTCACGCGGCCGCGGATGCGGGCCTTGGTCTTGTCGCGTCGAATGTTGATTGAATTCGCCATGGGTTCCCCTTACTTCCCGGTCTTGCCGGCCTTGCGGCGGATGACCTCGCCGGTGTACATGACGCCCTTGCCCTTGTAGGGCTCGGGCTTGCGGAACTTCCGGATGTCGGCGGCGACCTGGCCCACCAGCTGCCGGTCGATGCCGGTCACGACGATGTGGGTGGTCTTCTCGACGGCCATCTGGATGCCCGCGGGGGCCTCGTACTTGATGGGATGGCTGTAGCCGAGCTCGAGGTTGAGCTTGGCGCCCTCCATGGCGGCCTTGTAGCCCACGCCGACGATGTCCAGCTCCTTCTTCCAGCCCTCGGTCACGCCGGTGACGGCGTTGCCCAGGAGGGCGCGGGTCAGGCCGTGGTAGGCACGGGTCTGGGGTTCATCATTGACGCGGGTGAGGTGCACGGAGTCGGCCTGGACATCGAGCGTGATCCCCGCGGGGATCGGGCAGGTGAGCTTGCCCTTGGCGCCCTCGACGACGGCCTCGGACCCGGTGACAGTGACTTTGACGCCCTTGGGCAGTGTCACGGGCTTCTTTCCGATTCGGGACATGGTGGATTCCTTAGATGAGGGCGGAAGCTCCGCCCATTTCAGGATGGGTTACCAGACGTGGGCGAGGATCTCGCCGCCCACATTCTGCTTCTTGGCGTCCTTGCCCGTCAGGAGGCCCTTCGGGGTGGACAGGATGGCGATGCCGAGGCCGCCGTGGACCTCCGGGATCTCCTGCGCGCCGGTGTAGATGCGCAGGCCGGGACGGGACACGCGGCGGAGGCCGTGGATGACGTTTTCCTTATCCTTCACGTACTTCAGGTTGACGATGAGATACACACGGTTCTCATGCTCCACCTGCTTGAAGGAGTGGATGTAGCCCTCCTGCTTCAGGATGCCGCAGAGGCCGGCCTTGATCTTGGAGGCGGGCACCACCACGGCATCGTGACCGGCCATGATGCCGTTGCGGATGCGGGTGAGGTAATCAGCGATGGGATCGGTATGCATGGTCCCCCCTCCTTACCAGCTGGACTTCTGGACGCCCGGCAGCTCGCCGTTGAGGGCGAACTTGCGGAAGCACAGACGGCAGAGTTCAAACTTGCGCATGAAGCCCCGGGGCCGGCCGCAGCACTTGCAGCGGTTGCGGTGCTGGGTCGAGAACTTCGGCTTGCGCGAATCCTTGACGATTTTCGAAATCTTGGCCATCGGTATGATCTCCTTAGCCTATTTGCGGAAGGGCATACCGAGGTGGGTCAGCAGGGCCCGCGCTTCGGCGTCGTTCTTGGCGGTGGTCACGAAGGTGATGTTCATGCCCTTCATCTTCTCGACCTTGGAGTAGTCGATCTCCTGGAAGATCAGCTGGTCCTTGAGGCCCAGGGTGTAGTTGCCGCGGCCGTCGAAGGACTTGGTGGGCACGCCGCGGAAGTCGCGGACGCGGGGCAGGGACAGGGTCACCAGGCGGTCGAAGAACTCCCACATGCGGGGACCGCGCAGGGTCACCATGCAGGCGATGGGCATGCCGGCGCGCAGCTTGAACTGGGCGACGCTCTTCTTGGCCTTGCGCACCACGGCCTTCTGGCCGGCGATGGCGGTCAACTCGTCCACGGCGGTGTCCAGGACCTTGATGTTCTGGATGGCGTCGCCGACGCCCATGTTGATGACGATCTTCTGCAGGCGGGGCACCTGCATGGCGGAGGAGAAGGAGAACTCCTCCTTGAGCTTCGACACCACCTCCTGGTGGTAGCGAGCCTTGACGCGGGGCTCCGCGTGGTCCTGCTTGGCAGTCATGGATGCCTCCATTTCCGTGGGGCGGCTATGCCCCAGGGGTTCGGGAGGGCGGGGGGGCTTGGGACGGCGGTCCGCCCCGTTTCCCCCCAACCTCAGTTGTCATGGCGCGGGATGCGCCGTGGATCTCCACCCCGCGCACGGAGCAGAACGGTTATCTTCCCACAGGAGCGGGAAGACGGAAAGCACGAAACTACGACCTTTTCCGCGTGCCCTTGCCGGTCTTGGCGTCCAGGAGCATGACGTTGGAGGCGTGGATGGGGGCCTCCTTCTCCACGATCCCGCCGCCCTCGCCGGTCTGGGGGTTCGGCTTGGTGGCCTTCTTGATGATGTTGAGGCCGCCCACGACCACGCGGTTGGTGGAGGGGCTGACCTTGGTGACGGTCCCGGTCTTGCCCTTCTCCTTGCCGGCGATGACGACGACCTGGTCGCCCTTCTTGAGCTTCATCTTGGTGGAAGTGGCTTCCATTACAGCACCTCAGGGGCGAGGGAGACGATCTTCATGTACTTCCGCTCGCGCAGTTCGCGGGCCACGGGGCCGAAGACGCGGGTGCCGACGGGCTCGCCATCCTTCTTGATGATGACGGCCGCGTTCTCGTCGAAGCGGATGTAGGAGCCGTCCTTGCGGCGGTAGGCCTTGCGCTGGCGGACGATCACGGCCTGAACGACGGCCTTCTTCTTGACCGTGCCGCCGGGGATCGCTTCCTTGACGGAGGCGGTAATGACGTCCCCGAGCTGCGCGATCTTGCCCACACCGCCGCCCAGGGGCAGGATGCAGCAGATCTTCTTGGCGCCGGAGTTGTCGGCGACGGTGAGCATGGTTCCCATCTGGATCATGTGAGCTCCTTACTCGCCGGCCTTCTGGACGATCTCGAGGACCGTCCAGCGCTTGCGCTTGGACAGGGGGCGGGTCTCCACGATCTTGACCACGTCGCCGATGCCGCAGGCGTTGGTCTCATCGTGGGCCATGAACTTGGCGGTCTGCTTGACCGTGCGGTGGTAGAGGGGATGCTGGAACTTGCGCTCCACCTTCACCACCACGGTCTTGTCGGCCTTGTTGGAGACCACGACGCCGTTGCGAATCATCTTGTTTTCGAGGCTCATGGGATCTCCTAGGCCAGCTTGGTCGCCAGGGCGGTTTTGACGCGGGCGAGCTCACGGCGAGTCTTGCGGATCTCGGCGGTGTTCTCGACCTGGCCCACGGCGTGCTGGAAGCGGAGGGTGAAGCGCTTGGCGGCCAATTCGGCCTCCAGCTGCGCCAGTTCCTCGACGCTCTTGCCGGTCAAATCGGAAAAGGGATTCTTCTTGGTCATGGCGATCACTCCTCCGGCGGCGTGCGGGTGACGATTTCGGACGCCACGGACAACTTCATCTGGGCAAGGCGCAGGGCTTCGCGCGCCACCTCGTCCGTCACCCCCTCCATCTCGAAGAGGATGCGGCCGGGGCGGATCACCGCCACCCAGCCGTCCGGAGCCCCCTTGCCGGAGCCCATGCGGGTCTCCGCGGGCTTCGAGGTGGTGGGGCGGTCCGGGAAGATGCGGATCCAGATCTTGCCGCCGCGCTTGATGTGGCGGGTCATGGCGATACGGGCGGCCTCGATCTCACGGTTCGTGAGCCAGCAGTGCTCGGTCGCCTTGAGGCCGAAGTCGCCGAAGGCGAGATCGTTGCCGCGAGTGGCGACGCCGCGGGTGCGGCCCTTCTGGGTTTTGCGGTTCTTGACCTTCTTGGGCATCAACATGGATTCACCTCAGCGCTTCACGGTCTCGGCAACCTGGTCGCCCAGGTTCACCCAAACCTTGATGCCGATGATCCCGTAGGTCGTGCGGGCCTCGGCGAAACCGTAGTCAACGCCCGCGCGGATGGTCTGCAGGGGCATCTGGCCGGAGAGGTAGTCCTCGGTCCGGGCGATCTCGGCGCCGTTGAGGCGGCCGGAGACCTTGATCTTGAAGCCCTTGGCGCCGAAGCGGATCGCGGCTTCTTCGGCCTTGCGCATGGCGCGGCGGAAGGCGATGCGGCGCTCGAGCTGCTGGGCCACGCCCTCGGCCACCAGCTGGGCATCGACCTCAGGCTTCTTGATCTCCTGGATGTCGACGGACACGGGGCGGTTCAGGCGCTTCTGGAGGTCCTCGCGCAGCTTGTCGATCTCGGCGCCCTTGCGGCCGATGACGATGCCGGGCCGGGCGGTGAAGATGCGCACGGTGACCTTGTCCGCGGCGCGCTCGATGTCGATCTTCGAGATCATCGCGTTGAGGCTGTGCAGCTGCTTCTTCAGTTCGCGGCGCAGCTTGATGTCCTCGTGCAGCAGCGCGGAGTACTCGCGCTTGGAGAACCACTTGCTGTGCCAGTTCTTCTGATGGACGAGGCGGAACCCGTAGGGGTGGACTTTCTGACCCATGACTACTCCTCCCCGGCCGCAGAAAGCTGGATGGTGATGTGGCAGGTGCGCTTCTGGACCCGGTAGGCGCGGCCCATGGGCGCAGGGCGGACGCGCTTCATGCGGAAGCCCTCGTCCACGAAGGCGGTCTTGACCATCAGCTCGTCCGGGTTGACGGACGGGTTCTTGTCGATGGCATTGGCCACGGCGGAATCCAGGAGCTTGCGGATGGGGGCGGCGGCGTACTTCTTGGCCTGGGCGAGCACCCACTGGGCCTCGCCGACATGCTTGCCGCGGATCATGTCCACCACGAGGCGGGCCTTCTGGGCCGAACCGCGCAGGTGGCGAACGGTGGCGCTGGAAACGATCTCAGCCATCGCTACTTCCCCTTCGCCTTGGTGTCGGCCTTGCCAGCGTGACCCTTGAAGGTGCGGGTCAGGGCGAACTCGCCCAGCTTGTGGCCGATCATGTTCTCGGTGACATAGACAGGAATGAACTTGTTGCCGTTGTGCACGGCGAGGGTCAGCCCGATCATCTGCGGGACCACGGTGGAGCGGCGGGACCAGGTCTTGATCACGCGCTTGTCGTTGGCCGCCTGCGCGACTTCCACCTTCTTCTGGAGGTGGGCGTCAATGAACGGGCCTTTTTTCAGGGAACGTGCCATTGTCGGGCCTCCTAGTTGATCCGCTTGACGATGAACTTGTCCGTGCGACGGTTGCCACGGGTCTTGTAGCCACGGGTCGGCTGGCCCCAGGGCGTCACGGGGTGACGGCCGCCGGAGGTGCGGCCCTCGCCGCCACCGTGCGGGTGGTCGACGGGGTTCATGACCACGCCGCGGACGGTCGGGCGGATGCCCTTCCAGCGGGTGCGACCGGCCTTGCCGATCTGCACGTTCTCGTGCTGGAGGTTGCCGACGGTGCCGATGGTGGCGAAGCAGTCCAGGTGGATCTTGCGGATCTCGCCGGAGGGCATGCGGAGCTGGGCGTAGTCGTCTTCCTTGGCCACGAGCTGGGCGAAGGTGCCGGCGGCGCGGGCGATCTGGCCGCCCTTGCCGGGCTTCATCTCAATGTTGTGCACGGTGTTGCCCACGGGGATGTTCCGCAGGGGGAGCGCGTTGCCCACCAGGATGTCGGCGTTCTTGCCGGCCACCACGGTGCGGCCCACCTCGAGGCCGTCGGGGGCCAGGATGTAGCGCTTCTCGCCGTCCGCGTAGACCAGCAGGGCGATGCGGGCGGTGCGGTTGGGGTCGTACTCGATGGTCGCGACCTTCGCCGGCACTTCCAGCTTGTTGCGCTTGAAGTCGATGACGCGGTACTGGCGCTTGTGGCCGCCGCCGATGTGGCGGGTGGTGATCCGGCCGGTGTTGGAGCGGCCGCCAGTGCGGTTCTTCTTGGCAATCAGGGAGCGCTCAGGGCGGTCCGTCGTGATCTCCTCGAAGCCGAACTTGGACATGCCGCGCTGACCGGGGGTCGTGGGCTTGAGCTGCTTGATGCTCATGGTTGTCCTCTTGCCTCAGGGTTGAAAGGGGCGGGCGATAGTGGGCAAAGCTTGTCCGTCCGCCATGGATCGCCTTATTCGGACGCGGGCGCGCCCTCGGCGAGTTCGACATAGGCCTTCTTGCGGGGGCTGGAGGTCCCCACGAAGCGGCCGAGGCGCTTGGTCCGGCTGGGGATCCGCACGGTGCGGACGCTCTTCACCTTGGACTGGAGCAGCAGCTCCACGGCCTCCTGGATCTGGTGCTTGGTGGCCCAGGTGGCCACCTCGAACACCTGGATGTTCTTCTCCCGCAGGATCTGGCCCTTCTCCGTGAGGAGGGGCTTGCGGATCACGTCGAAGATCTTGGTCATGGCTTCACCACCTCCTGGAGGGCCAGGACGGCTTCCTTGGAGAAGATCACCTGGTCGTACTTGAGGAGCTCATAGACGTTCACGCCAAGGCTCTCGACGGTCTGCAGCTTGGGATTGTTGCCGGCGGCCTGGGTGAGCTTCTCGCTGGCCTCGGCGCCCACCAGGAGGGCGGAGCCGGTCACGCCGAGCTTGCCCAGGGTCTGGACGAGGGCCTTGGTCTTGTGGGACTCGACCTCCCAGCTCTCCACCACCATCATCTGGCCGCTGGCCAGCTTGGCGGACAGCGCGTTGCGGAGGGCGGCGCGCCGGGCCTTCTTGGGGAAGGCGTAGTCGTAGGAGCGGGGGTGGGGACCGTGGACCGTGCCGCCGCCCTTCCACAGCGGGCTGCGGATGGAGCCTACGCGGGCGCGGCCGGTGCCCTTCTGCTTCCAGAGCTTCTTGCCGGCGCCGCTGACTTCCCACTTGTCCTTGGTCTTGGCGGTGCCGGAGCGGCGCTTGGCCAGGAAGTGGCGGACCGCCTCCCAGATCAGGTGCTCGTTCAGGTCCTCGAGCTTGAACACCTCGGGCAGGAGGTCGACGGTGCCGACCTGCTTATTGTCGAGGTTGACGACGGGGTGCTGGAACGCTGCCATCCTAGGCCTCCTGCTTGATGACGATGTACCCACCCTTGGGGCCGGGGACGGCGCCCTTGATGAGCAGCAGGTTGTTCTCGGCGTCCACCTTGGCGATCTCCAGGTTGCGCACGGTCACCTGGGCGTCGCCCATGTGGCCGGCCATGCGCATGCCGGGGAACACGCGGCTGGGATAGCTGGACCCGCCGATGGAGCCGGGGGCGCGGTGGAACATGGAGCCGTGGGTCGCGCGGCCGCCGGCGAAATGGTGCCGCTTGATGACGCCGGCGAAGCCCTTGCCCTTGCTGATGCCGGTGACGTTCACCTTGGTCTTGGCCTCGAAGGCCGTGGCCAGGACGCTGTCGCCGGGCTTGGAGGCGTCGGCGGCCTCGACCTTGATCTCGCGCAGCACGCGGACCGGGGCGACGCCCTGCTTCTCGCAGTGGCCCTTCTCAGCCTTGGAGGCGCGCTTGCCACCGTTGGGATCCACGAAGCCGATCTGCACGGCCTCATAGCCGTCCTTGGCGGTGGTCTTGCGCTGGACGACCACGCAGGGGCCGGCCTGGATGACGGTCACGGGAACGATCTGTCCCTGCTCGTTGAAGATCTGGGTCATCCCCAGCTTCTTGCCGATGATTCCTTTGGACATGTCTCTCCCCCTCCCTTACCGGTTGCCCTGGCGGCTGAAGACCTTGATCTCCACGTCGACGCCGGCGGGCAGGTCGAGGCGCATCAGGGTGTCCACGGTGTTCTGGGTCGGGTTCAGGATGTCGAGCAGCCGCTTGTGGGTGCGGATCTCGAACTGGTCCCGGCTCTTCTTGTCCACGTGGGGGGAACGGTTCACGGTGTACTTGTTCGTCCGGGTGGGAAGGGGAATCGGTCCCGCCACCTGGGCGCCCGTGCGCTTGGCGGTGTCCACGATCTCGCGGGTGCTCTGGTCGAGCAGACGGTGGTCGAAGGCACGCAAACGGATGCGGATGTTGTCTTTCATGCTCACTCCATTGGGACGCAGAGCGTCCATAGACGTGGGGCGCTGACCGCCCATGTGGATCCGTCCCGGAAACAGGGACAGGGCTGATCAGCATAACAAAAGCCGCTGGAAACACAACGGCTTTTTGAGAGAACGCACGACCTCCCGGAGGAGGAAGCGGGTGGATCAGGAGGCCCGGCAACCCGAGGGTTCGAAGGACGGCCTCACCCCCGGAGGGGGCTAAAACTACAGGTTGAAGCAGAAAAGACTGAAGTTGCTTGCGATGAGGGCCGGCTCCACCGGGCCGAATCGCGGGGGTGCGGGGGTGTGCGCGCAGCAGAGCGGAGCGCGGGACCCCCGCTACGCTACTTGGACCCCTTGACCTTGGCGATGATTTCTTCCGCCACGTTCCGGGGAGCCTCCTCGTAGTGGGAGAACTGCATGGTGTAGGTGCCGCGGCCCTGGGTCATGGACCGCAGGGTGGTGGAGTAGGCGAACATCTCGGCCAGGGGCACCTTGGAGGTGATGACCTTGGAGCCGGAGCGCTCCTCCATGTTCTCGATGCGGCCACGGCGGCTGTTCAGGTTGCCGATGACGTCTCCCATGTAGTCCTCGGGGGTCTCGACTTCGACCGCCATGATGGGCTCGAGGATCACGGGGCTCGCCTTCTCGCAGCCCGCCTTGAAGCCCATGGAGCCGGCGATCTTGAACGCCATTTCGTTGGAGTCCACCTCGTGGAAGCTGCCGTCGTAGATGGTCACCTTGATGTCCACCACGGGGTAGCCCGCGAGGACGCCGGAGTGCATGGCCTCCTGGATGCCTTCATCGGTGGGCTTGATGTATTCCTTGGGAACCACGCCGCCCTTGATCTCGTTGATGAACTCGTAGCCCTTGCCCACCTCGTTGGGCTCGACGATGAGCTTGACGTGGCCGTACTGGCCGCGGCCGCCGGACTGGCGCACGAACTTGCCCTCGGACTCCACCCGCTTGCGGATGGTCTCGCGGTAGGCCACCTGGGGCTTGCCCACGTTGGCCTCGACCTTGAACTCGCGCATCATGCGGTCGACGATGATCTCCAGGTGCAGCTCGCCCATGCCGGCGATGATCGTCTGGTTGGTCTCGGGATCGGTCTTCACCTTGAAGGTGGGATCCTCCTGGGCCAGGCGGGCCAGGGCGATGCCCATCTTCTCCTGGTCGGCCTTGGTCTTGGGCTCGATGGCGACCTGGATCACGGGATCCGGGAAGTCCATGGACTCGAGGACGACCGGGTTGTTCTCGTCGCAGATGGTCTGGCCGGTGAGGACATCCTTCAGGCCCACGGCGGCGCCGATGTCGCCGGTGCGGACCTCCTCGATGTCCTCGCGCTTGTTGGCGTGCATCTGGAGGAGACGGCCGATGCGCTCCCGGCGGCCCTTGTTGGCGTTGTAGACGCCGGAGCCGGCCGGCAGGACGCCGGAGTAGACGCGGAGGAAGGCCAGGGAGCCCACGAAGGGATCGGCCATGATCTTGAAGATCAGGGCGCTGAAGGGCTCGTTGTCGTCGGCCTTGCGCTCGACCTCGTTGCCGTCGCTGTCCATGCCCTTGATGGCAGGGATGTCGAGGGGCGAGGGCATGTAGCTCACCACGGCGTCGAGCATGGGCTGGACGCCCTTGTTCTTGAAGGCGGAGCCGCAGGTCATGGGCGTGAAGGCCAGCGACACGCAGCCCTTGCGGATGCCCTCGCGGAGCTCGGCCTCGGTCAGCTCCTCGCCGCCGAGGTACTTCTCCATGAGGTGCTCGTCGGTCTCGGCGACCATCTCGACCATCTTCTCGCGCCACTCCTTGGCGGTCTCCACCAGCTCGGCGGGGATCTCGCCATAGAGGGTCTTGAAGCCCTTGTCGGCCTCATCGAAGGTGACGGCCTTCATGAGGATGAGGTCCACCACGCCCTTGAAGTTCTCCTCGGCGCCGATGGGGATCTGGATGGGGCAGGGCTTGGCCTTCAGGCGGTCCTGCATCATCTTCACGACGCGGAAGAAGTCGGCGCCGGTGCGGTCCATCTTGTTCACGAAGGCCAGGCGGGGCACGCCGTACTTGTCGGCCTGGCGCCACACGGTCTCGGACTGGGGCTGCACGCCGCCCACGGCGCAGAACACGGCCACGGCGCCGTCGAGGACTCGCAGGCTGCGCTCCACCTCGGCCGTGAAGTCCACGTGGCCCGGGGTGTCGATGATGTTGATGCGGTGCTCCACGCCCTTCAACTGGCCCGTCTGGGGGGTCCAGGCGGCGGTGATGGCGGCGGAGGTGATGGTGATGCCCCGCTCCTGCTCCTGCACCATCCAGTCGGTGGTCGCCGCACCCTCATGCACCTCGCCGATCTTGTGGATCTTGCCGGTGTAGTAGAGGATGCGCTCCGTCGTGGTGGTCTTTCCGGCATCGATGTGCGCCATGATGCCGATGTTCCGGTAGCGCTCGAGGGGGGTCTGGCGGGCCACTTCGGCCTCCTGAAAGGATCAATGCAGAAACGGAATCGGGGGGTGATTCAAAGACCTTCGCGGAAGGAGCCGCCGGATGGGCGGCTCCTTCCGGTCGGATGGGCTGCTACCAGCGGAAGTGCGCGAAGGCCTTGTTGGCCTCGGCCATCTTGTGGACGTCGTCCTTCTTCTTGATGGCGGCGCCGCGGAAGTTCATGGCGTCGAGGATCTCGCCGGCCAGCTTGTCGCGCATGGTGCGCTCGCCGCGGGAGGCGGAGTAGGTCTTGAGCCAGCGCATGGCCAGGGACTGGCGGCGGTTCTGGGGAACCTCCACGGGCACCTGGTAGGTGGCGCCGCCCACGCGGCGGGACTTCACTTCCACCGAGGGCTTGATGTTGTTGAGGGCCTTCTGGAAGGCCTCCAGGGCCTCCTCGCCGGACTTCTTGGCGACGATCTCCAGCGCTCCGTAGAGGATTCGCTCGGCGGTGGCCTTCTTGCCGCGCTCCATGAGGATGTTCACGAACTTGGAGACGACGAGGCTGTTGTAGACGGGATCCGGGAGGATCTCACGCTTGGCGGGTGCGTTGCGACGGGCCATGTTTCACCTCCCCTACTTCTTCTTGGCCGGCGCGGCGCCAGCCTTGGGGCGCTTGGCGCCGTACTTGGAACGGGACTGGTTGCGGCCCGCGACGCCGGTGGCGTCCAGGGTGCCGCGGACGACGTGGTAGCGCACGCCCGGCAGGTCCTTCACGCGGCCGCCGCGGATGAGCACGATGCTGTGCTCCTGCAGGTTGTGGCCCACGCCCGGGATGTAGGTCGTGCACTCGATGCCGTTGGTGAGGCGCACACGAGCCACCTTGCGAAGCGCGGAGTTCGGCTTCTTCGGGGTGGTGGTGAACACGCGGGTGCACACACCGCGCTTCTGGGGGCAGGCGTCGAGCGCGGGGCTCTTCGTCTTGTTCTGGAACGTCTTCCGCCCGAGGCGGATCAGCTGATTGATGGTAGGCACACCATCCTCCAAGGAAGGCGCCGGTGGATCCGGGCCTGGGCCCGAGAGGTTCGCCGCGATGGAGGCTCCGGAGAACGTCGGACGGATGAAATCCTGCGCCGGCCCACGGGGCCGGAACCATCTAGGTTATCGGAATGGCCAGGGAAGTCAACGCACCAGGCGTAAACAAGAGCCGGGCCTCGCCCGATCCCTCGTCCTGGCCTCACCCGGCCAGGGGGCACCCGCAGCCGCCGGCCGCGCAGCCGTGGCCGCTCTTGGGGGCCTCGGCCGCCGCCGGGGTCGGCGCGGAGGCGGCGCCCTTGTACCACCCCCCGCCCGTCAGGGCGAAGGCCGACACGGACACCTGCCGCTTCATGCCGTCGGGCTTGCCGCAGACCGGGCACGCGTGCGTGTCGGGGGCGGACATGCTCTCCAGCTTCTCCTCGGGCTGGCCACAAGCTTCACAACGGTATTCATAGAGCGGCATGGCAGACTTCTCCTGGGACTTCTCCCTGAACCTTCCATTTTATCCCCATTCCCCGATGCCGACATCGCCCCGTTTCTTCCAGAGCCCTGAAGCCTTTCTCGCGGCCGTGCCCCGGCCGGCGACGCTGTGCTTCACCAACGGCTGCTTCGACCTGATCCATCCCGGCCACGTGCAGTACCTGGCCGAGGCCCGCGCCCTGGGCGACTTCCTCGTGGTGGGCCTCAACAGCGACGCCTCGGTGGCGCGCCTCAAGGGGCCCGGCCGACCCCTCCAGGACGAAGCCGCCCGAGCCGCCATCCTGCTGGGCCTGCGCAGCGTGGATGCGGTGGTCCTCTTCACGGAGGACACGCCGCTGGAGCTCATCCGCGCCCTCCAGCCCGACGTGCTGGTGAAGGGCGGCGACTACACGCCGGACAACGTGGTGGGCCGCGAGATCGTGGAGGGCCGCGGCGGAAAGCTGGTGCTGATCCCCTTCCTGCCGGGGCACAGCACCTCGCGCATCGCCGAGCGGATCCGCAGCGGGCGCGGGGTCACGCTCGAACCCCGCGGATAGACCCTTCGGATGATCCGGTCGTGACAGTCATCCGCTAGGCTGGGGTCCGGCCTCGCTGACGAGGTCCGTTTTTGCCGGAGGTTTCATGCGCCACCACGTCGCCCTCTCGCTCGCCCTTCTGGGCCTGCCTCTCGCCGCCCAGGACATCAACGGCGGCCTGCAGACCGGCCTGTCGCTGCCTGTGGGGGACCTGAAGGACAAGACCGATTTCGGCACCAACCAGTTCTTCGGCGCCCACATCGGCGGCCACCTCGACTTCAACCTCACGCCCCACCACCAGATCCGCGGCCACCTCACCTACCACAACATGCCGGGCTCCGGCTGGGGCGGCCCCGACGACTTCAAGAACGACTTCAAGATCCTCCAGTTCGGAGCCGACTGGGTCTACAACTTCCAGAGCCCGAACCAGGGCTGGTACACCATCGCCGGAGCCTCCCTCAACAGCGTCAAGAACGAATGGGACGCGGTCGGCTTCAGCGGCAGCGCCAGCCAGAGCGGCAAGCTGGGTCTCCGCGGCGGCGGCGGCTACACCTTCAACAAGATGTTCTCCCTCGAAGGCAGCCTGAACCAGATCTTCGTGGACAAGAACGGCAGCGACGGCTTCGGCTTTGACACGGCCACCTGGGTCCAGGTGAGCGCGGTGTTCCGCTTCGGGCGGTAGGCCGCTCCATCACCTACGAAAAACGGGCCGCGGATGCGGCCCGTTTTTCGCAAGACGGAAGAAACTACATCAACGGCGACAGCAGCTGCCAGTACTTCGGCAGGGGCCAGAGGTCGGCGTCGCAGGCCTCCTCCAGGTGGTCCAGCACTTCGCGCAGGGCGTGCTTGGCCTCGTTCACCTTGCTGCCGAAGGCCTCGGTGCGGGCATGCAGGTCCTCGACCGCATCGGCGTCGGCCAGGGCAGCCTTCATGTTGCTGAGGCGCGCCTGGGCCTCGCCGGCCAGGGTGGCCTGGGCCTGGAGGGAGTCCTTCAGGGTCTCAGGCACGGCAATGCCGGCGGCGGCCAGGCGGCCCAGGCTCTTGGCCCGGGCGCCCAGGTCCGCCGTGATGGAGGGCAGGATCTGTGTCTCCGCCATCTCGCGCAGGACCTGGGTCTCGATGGCGATGGCCTTCTGGTACTGCTCGTGGCGGATGTGGATGCGGGACTCCAGCTCGCCTTCGGAGAGGATGCCGGACCTGGTGAACACGGCCTTGGCGGCCGGCTGCTCCCAGATGTGGAGGGCGGCCACCGTGTCCTTGGCGTGGGGCAGGCCGCGGCGCTCGGCTTCTGCCTTCCACTCCTCGGAGTAGCCATTGCCCTCGAAGCGGATGGCTTTGGTCTCGATGATGGCCTGCCGCACCACGGACAGAACGGCGGCGCGGTGCTCCTTGCCGGCCTTGATCTCCGCGTCGAGCTTGGCGTTGAGCCCCTCCAGGGCCTCGGCCACGGCGGCGTTGATCACCGTCAGCGGCAGGGCGATGGGCTGGCTGGAGCCCACGGCGCGGAACTCGAACTTGTTGCCCGTGAAGGCAAAGGGGCTGGTGCGGTTGCGGTCCGTGGCGTCCTTCTCGATGCGGGGCAGGTTGCCGATGCCGAGGTCGAGGATGCGCTGGGTGGAGGCGTCCGCCGCATCGCCCTTCTCGATGGCGTCGAGGATGTGGTTCAGCTGGGCGCCGAGGAAGGCGGACATGATGGCCGGGGGCGCCTCGTTGGCGCCCAGGCGGTGGTCGTTGCCGGCGCTGGCGATGGCGGCGCGGAGGAGGCCGCCGTGGGTGTGGATGGCCTTCAGGGTGGCGCTGAGGAAGTAGAGGAACTGCAGGTTCTCCTCGGGGGTCTGCCCGGGCTCCAGCAGGTTCTGGCCCTCATCGGTGGCCAGGCTCCAGTTCACGTGCTTGCCGCTGCCGTTGACGCCCGCGAAGGGCTTCTCGTGGAGCAGGATGGCCAGGCCGTGCCGCTCGCCCACGGACTTGAGGATCTCCATGAGCAGCTGGTTGTGGTCGCTGGCGATGTTGGCGGCCTCGTAGATGGGCGCGATCTCGAACTGGTTGGGGGCCACTTCGTTGTGGCGGGTCTTGGCGGGGATGCCGAGCTTGAAGCACTCCAGCTCCACCTCCTGCATGAAGCCCAGGACGCGCTCCTTGATGCTGCCGAAGTAGTGGTCCTCCAGCTCCTGGCCCTTGGGCGGCTTGGCGCCCTGGAGGGTGCGGTTGGCGAACATGAGGTCGGGCCGCTGCTGGGCCAGCTCCAGGTCCACCGCGAAGTACTCCTGCTCGGGGCCGCACTGGGCCACCACCGCCTCGGCGGTCACGCCGAAGTGGGCCAGGCCCTCGATGGCACGCTTGGAGACCGCCTCCATGGAGCGCAGCAGGGGCACCTTGTGGTCCAGGGCCTCCCCGTGGTACCCCACGAAGGCCGTGGGGATGCAGAGGGTCTTGCCGATGGGCCCTTCGATGAGGAAGGCCGGGCTGGCGGGATCCCAGGCCGTGTAGCCCCGGGCCTCGAAGGTGGCGCGCAGGCCGCCCGAGGGGAAGGAGCTGGCGTCGGGCTCGCCCTGGATCAGCTGGCTGCCGCTGAACCGCTCGATGACCTGGCCCGGCTCGTCCCAGGCAATGAAGGCGTCGTGCTTCTCGGCGGTGGCGCCGGTCATGGGCAGGAACCAGTGGGTGAAGTGGGTGCAGCCCTGTTCCAGCGCCCAGTCCTTCATGGCCTGGGCCACGCTCTTGGCCACGTCGGGGGACAGGGGCTCGCCCCGCTTCAGCGCCTGCCGGTAGGCCTTGTAGACATCCTTCTGCAGGCGGTCGCGCATGGTGCGCTCGCTGAAGGTGTTGCAGCCGAAGTACTGGCTGATCTTGGTCTGGTCCAGCCGTGAGATGCTGGAAGTGTCTGGCGCCGGCGCCTTGGCCATGTGTCCCCCCTTTGGACGTGGTGAAAGATGACTGTAAATACAAAAGGACCGATGTCCGCCCCTCAGGGGCAGCCATCGGATTCCCATGTCCACCTGGATCCTGCGATCCATACCCAGGGTAGCGCAACCCCAGGGGCCGATACAGGTTTTCCTGCCGGGGAAAGGGCCCTTTCCCTCCTCGGCGGCCTCCAGGCCCGTCAGGGGGGGCTGCCCCGCCCCGCCGCCCTGGCTTGGGAGCGCGCCGTTTTTGCCGAGGTGTTCGATCACCCGGAGCCCGGGCTCCGGATCCGCCGCTTTCTGGACAAGGACCTAAAATGAGTGCCATGGACCTGACCGCCCCCTACGTCCCCGACCTCGAAAGCATCCCCACGGGGATCGACCTCCCCGCCGAGATCCGGCGACTCAAGGCCGAGCGCCGGGCCGTGCTCCTGGCCCACTACTACCAGGAGCCTGAGATCCAAGACCTGGCCGACTTCGTGGGTGACAGCCTCCAGCTCAGCCAGCAGGCGGCCAAGGCCGACGCGGACGTCATCGCCTTCTGCGGCGTCCACTTCATGGCCGAGACCGCCAAGATCCTCAACCCGGCCAAGACGGTGGTGATCCCGGACATGGATGCCGGGTGCAGCCTGGCGGACCGCTGCCCGGCCGACTACTTCGAGGCCTGGCTGAAGCAGTACCCCGACCACGATGTCGTCAGCTACATCAACTGCTCCGCGGGCGTGAAGGCCCTCAGCACCGTCATCTGCACCAGCAGCAACGCGGTGCGCGTGGTGGAGAGCCTCCCGAAGGACCGCAAGATCGTCTTCGCCCCGGATCGCCACCTGGGCAAGTGGGTCATGCAGCAGACGGGCCGGGATATGGTGCTCTTCCCCGGCTTCTGCATCGTCCACGAGCAGTTCACGGCCAAGCGCCTGGCGGCCCTGAAGGCCCAGCACCCGGAGGCCAAGCTCATCGCCCACCCCGAATGCGACGCCACCGTGAGCCAGCTGGCGGACTTCGTGGGCAGCACGGCGGCCCTGCTGAACTTCGTGGCCAAGGACAGCGCCAAGGCCTTCATCGTGGCCACGGAGGCCGGCATCCTCCACCAGATGCGCCAGCGCCGGCCCGACGCCGAGCTGATTCCCGCCCCGGCGGACAGCGGCTGCAACTGCAGCCTCTGCCCCTACATGAAGCTCAACAGCCTGGAGAAGCTCTACCTCTGCCTGCGGGACCTGAAGCCGGAGATCCGCCTGGACGAGGCCACCCGGGTGAAGGCCCTCAAGCCCCTGGAGCGCATGCTGGCCCTGGGCTGATCGCAAGGATGCGGTTGCGCCGCTAAGCTGGCAGGAACCCTCCTGCCGAGTCCCCATGTACCGCCATCGCGCCTCCCGCTTCCGCACCCTCCACCCGGGCCTGGGCCCCTCCCGCTGGCAGCGGCTGCAGCAGCGCAGCGGCATCGTCCTGCTGCTCCTGGCGGGGCTGCTGACGGCGGCCATGCTCTTCTTCGCGCCGCGCTACTACATGATGGATCAGCTGGGCACGGCCCAGCAGGCCTACATGGAAGCCCACTGGGTGGACTTCGAGGCGGTGGAACGGCACTGGAAGAGCCTGCCGATCCTCCACAGCATCCAACGGGGCGACGAGGAAGATGTCCGCCGCTTCCTCGGCGACCAGCCCCTGGTGGTGGCTCTGCTGGACCGCTTCGAGGGCCGCCATCTCTGGATCCGCGAGGGCGACCGCCTGGTGCCCCCCGGGGATCCCGCCCAGGCGCAGCAGTACCTGGGGTGGATGACCCATGCCGAGATGGCCCAGCGCTTCGAGTGGAACCCGCCCCGGGAGCAGGATCCCGACTTCGGGAAGGTGGCCACGGTCGTCCTGCTGTCGGACCGCTGGCTGGTGATCAAGCGCTGGCGGCCCGGCACCCCGGAAGTGGAGCGCGAGCTGAGCATCGCCCTGGGCCCCCGCCCGGCCCTGCGCATGGGCCTGCTCCGGGAGTCGGACGCCATGCGCAGCAGGGACCTGAAACCCCAGCCCTGGGGGGCCCAGCCCTACCTCCAGGCTGACCCCCAGAGGCTCGTGGCCCTGCCCCAGGGATCCATCACCAAGACCAACGCCTTCGGCGAGGGCTGGTCCCTGGGTGGCGTGGCCTTCGACGATGACCAGGCGGCCTTCCGCCGGACCCTGAAGTCCCAGCGGCGCCTGGTCACGGGGGCGGCGCTCTTCGTGGGCCTGGCCATGCTGCTGGGGCTCTGGCTGCGGCACCGGACCCGGCGGAAGTCCGAGCTGGACGCCGACCGCATGGCCTCCATGACCCACAGCCTGAAGACCCCGCTCGCCATCCTCAAGTTCCGCTGCGACTCCCTGCGCCTGGGCCGCCTCAGCCCCGAGCGGGCCGACGAGGAGCTCCTCAAGATCGGCGAGGAGGTGGACCACCTCACCACCATCATCGAGACGGGCCTGCGGGTCATCCGGGGCGGCGGCGCCTCCGGCCCCCACGGCCTGGCCACGCCGGACTGGATCCGCGAGGTGGTGGAGGACCTGCGCCCCGGCTTCGAGGTCGAGGGCCGGCCCCTGGAGATCCGGCTGGCGGGGACCCCGGGGCGGGCCCCGCTGCCCTCGCTGCGGTCGGCCCTGCTCACCCTGGTGGAGAACGCCCTGACCCACGGCGGGGGGCGAGTCACCCTGGAGTCCTGGCGGACCCGCCGCCGCCTCTGCATCCAGGTGAGCGACGAAGGCGAGGGCCTGGAGCCCCACCAGGTCAAGGCCCTGGGCAAGCCCTTCCAGCGCCTGCGGTCCAAGGGGAAGGAGGGCTTCCTGCGCGAGGGCCAGGGACTGGGTCTGAGCCTCCTGGTGCAGGTGGCCGAGCAGGAAGGCTGGGGCCTCTCCTTCACATCGGCCCCTGGCGAGGGGTTCTCCGCCCTGCTGGAGGTCCCCGCCGCCTGATCCGCCGGCCCCGGCCGCCCCTTGGATTCCACTGGCCTGGCATCTTCAAAGATGACTGGAATCACGGGCTTCGCCCCATCCCAAGCCCTACCATCAGGGCGGGCGATGTCTGCCCGGGGGGATGTCATGGTACGCCCGTGGATCGGTCTGGTGGTCTTGAGCCTGGGTGTGGTCGCTGCGGAGCCGCCCAAGCCTGTCCGGGTGCCCCTGAAGGCGCCGCACGAATCCACCATCCCCGAAGGTCCCGTGGGCGAGGCCATCCGCCTGGGCCAGAAGGTCTTCACGAACACCCCGCTGCACGCCCCCAAGTACTCCGGCAACGCCCTCAGCTGCAGCAGCTGCCACCTGGACGCGGGGAAGGCGCCCCATGCAGCGCCCATGGTGGGCCTGTGGGCCTCCTTCCCCACCTACCTGCCCCGGGCCGGCCGCGTGGGGACCATGGAGGACCGCATCAACGGGTGCTTCCTGCGCTCCATGAACGGCAAGCCCCTGCCCACCGGCAGCGAGGAGATGCGCTGCCTGCTCGCCTACGTCTGGTGGCTGTCCAAGGATGTGCCCGTGGGCGCGGAAGTCGTGGGCCGGGGGAACCCGCCCCTGCAGGCTCCGGCCCCTGCGGATCCGGAGCGGGGCAAGGCCGTCTATGCCCGGGCCTGCGCGGCCTGCCACGGCGAGGATGGGCTGGGCTCGGCGGATGTCCCGCCGCTCTGGGGCCCCCGGTCCTTCAACCTCGGGGCCGGCATGGCCCGGACCAGCAAGGCCGCGGCCTTCGTGAAGGCCAACATGAGTGGGCTGGGCGGGTCGGACCCCCTCAGCGCCCAGGACGCCTACGATGTGTCCGCCTACTTCACGCACCAGCCCCGCCCGGACTTCCCGGACAAGGTGAAGGACTGGCCCAAGGGCGGGAAGCCCGCGGACAGCCGTTACTGAACCAAGGCCCGCACTAGGAAATTGCAGCCGATCTTACTTGCCTTTCCAAGGCGAGGTGGCATCTTGGATGGAGCACGATCCTTGAGCGAGATGCCGTGATCCACATCCTCGTGGTGGAGGATGAGCCGTCCCTCTGCCAACTCCTCGTCAACAACCTGAGCTTCGAAGGCTACTCCGTGGAGGCGGTGGAGGACGGTGTGCCCGCGCTGGCGGCCCATGGGGCCCGGCGGGCGGACCTCATCGTCCTGGACCTGATGCTGCCCCAGCTGGACGGCTTCGAGGTGCTCCGCACCCTGCGGGAGCGGAAGGACGAAGTGCCCGTACTCCTCCTCACCGCCCGGGGCGAGGAATCCGACCGGGTGCGGGGCCTGAGCCTGGGGGCGGACGACTACCTGGTGAAGCCCTTCTCCGTGCTGGAGCTCATGGCCCGGGTGAAGGCCATCCTCCGCCGGACGCGCCCCGTGGACCGCCCCGCCCGGCTGCGCTCGGGCCCCTTCCGCTTCGACCTGCCCCGCCTGGAGGCCCGCCGGGAGGACCGGCCCCTGGAGCTGACCCCCCGTGAGTTCCGGCTGCTGGAGATCCTCATCACCCATGCGGGCCGCACCCACAGCCGCAAGGAGCTGCTCCAGCTGGCCTGGGAGCCGGATGCGCGCCCCAGTGCCCGGACGGTGGACGTCCACATCGCCAACCTGCGGCGCAAGCTGGGCGAGGAGCTGGGCTCGCCCTGGATCACCACCGTGGGCGGCGAGGGCTACCGCTGGACCACGCCCGTGGAGCCGGACGCGGAGCCGGAGGGCGAGGCCAAGCGGGTAGACTGATCGCCTCGAGGTCCGATGTCTCCCTGGAATCCCCACAGCTGGCAGCGCTTCCCCGCCCAGCAGCAGCCCGTCTACGACGACCTCTCGGAGGTGGAGGGCGTGCTGGCCCGCCTGCGCCGCATGCCCCCCCTGGTGGTGCCCCAGGAGGTGGACCGCCTCCGGGGCCTCCTGGCCGAGGCCGCCGCGGGCCGGCGCTTCCTCCTCCAGGGCGGCGACTGCGCGGAGCAGTTCAAGGACTGCACGGCGGAGTCCATCGCGGGCAAGCTGCGTGTGCTGCTCCAGATGTCCGTGGCCCTCACGCACGGCGGCCGGAAGCCCGTGGTGCGCGTGGGCCGCATCGCCGGCCAGTTCGCCAAGCCCCGCAGCAAGCCCACGGAGACCGTGCGCGGCCGGGAGCTGCCCAGCTACCGCGGGGACCTTGTGAACGGCCTGGAGGCCGACGAGGCCGCCCGCCGTCCCGACCCCAGCCGGATGCTGGAGGCCTACTTCCACGCCTCGGCCACCTTGAACCACCTGCGTTCCCTGGCCGCCGGCGGCTACGCCGACCTCCACCACCCCGAGCGCTGGGAGCTGCCCGGCGAGGCGGGGCGGGTGCCCGAGTACCGGCGGACCCTGGACCAGGTGAAGGAGTCCCTGGACTTCCTGGAGGCCCTGGGCGGCGTGCAGCGCGACGCGCTGGAGCGCATCGACTTCTACACCAGCCACGAGGCCCTGCTCCTGCCCTACGAGGAGGCCCTCACCCGCTGGGTGGGAGAGACTTCGGCCTACTACAACCTGGGGGCCCACACCCTCTGGGTGGGGGAGCGCACGCGCCAGCTGGACGGCGCCCACGTCGAGTACCTCCGCGGCCTCCGCAACCCCATCGGGGTGAAGGTGGGCCCCAGCGCCACGCCGGAGCATCTCGTGGCCCTGCTGGACCGCCTGGACCCCGATCGCGAGCCCGGCCGCATCACCCTCATCTCCCGCTTCGGCGCCGCGAAGATCCAGGCGGCCCTGCCGCCCCTGCTGGCGGCCGTCCAGGCTACGGGACGCCCCGTGCTCTGGAGCTGCGACCCCATGCACGGCAACGGGGTGGAGAGCGCCCAGGGCCTCAAGACCCGCGACTTCGGCGCCATCCTCTCGGAGCTGCGCCAGGCCTTCGAGCTCCACCGCGCCCACGGCTCCCACCTGGGGGGCGTCCACATCGAGCTCACGGGCGAGCCCGTCACCGAGTGCACCGGCGGCAGCGAGGGCCTCTCCGAGGCCGACCTGGCCAAGGCCTACGAGACCGGCTGCGATCCCCGCCTGAACGGCTCCCAGAGCCTGGAGATGGCCTTCCTCATCGCGGAGATGATGCGGGGCTGACCCCCTCACTCGTCGGGGATCTCGGCCTCCACGAGCTGGGCCAGCAGGGTCAGCGACTCCTGCCAGCCGAGGTAGCAGGCCTCGGTGGGGATGACCTCGGGGATCCCCTCCTGGACGATGTCCACCTCGGTGCCGATGGACACGGGCTTCAGCGAGATGGTGGTGTGCATCTCCCCGGGCAGGTTGGGATCGTCGAAGCGGTCCGTGTGGCGGATGCAGGCGCCGGGCACCAGCTCCAGGTACTCGCCGCCGAAGGTGTGGCTGTGGCCCGTGCCGAAGTTGGTGAAGGACATGCGGTAGGTGCCGCCCACCTTCGCATCCAGGTGGTGGACCTTCCCCGTGAAGCCGTGGGGCGGGAGCCACTTGGCCAGGGCGTCGGGGTCCAGGAAGGCCCGGTAGATCTTGTCGGGGGTGGCGCGCAGCACGCGGTGGAGGTGGATGGTGTTCGTGGACATGGCCAAGCCCCTTTCAGCGTGGGGATTCCCGCGAGGCTGCACGATAGCACCGCCTGGGCTGTCATGACACCTACCTGTTCAATGCACGGTCGGGTGGATCCCCTCGGGTCCGGCGCGCAGGACCATCGTCTCGAAGGCGGTCGCCACGCGGACCTCGGCCCCCGGCAGCAGCTCCTGGAGCGGCTTGAGCTTGGGGACGGGGAGCAGCAGGACCTCCCCGGGCCGGAGAACCGGCAGCGCCACCTCCTCCCAGGCCCCGAGGGAGGTGCCGCGGCGGGCCGCGCCGGCCCTCAGCTCCAGATCGCCCTCCGGCCAGGCATCCACCATCCAGGCGCCCAGCAGGGCGCTGCCGCCCTCCTCCAGGGCCAGACAGAAGCCCGCGACCCCTCCGCCCGCCTGGCCCAGGACCGCCAGCCCGGGTCGGGGCAGCTCCCCGATCTCCACGCCCGGACCCCGTACCGCGAGGCGGTCGAGGGCGGTCCCGTCGGCCCGGTGCAGGGCCGAGGGCCGGGGGAGGCAGGGCAGCAGGTCCGCGGCGTCCGGGAGGGGGGCCAGGGAGGCCGGCAGGGTGCCCCGGCGATCCCACTTCTCCGCGTAGGCCAGGGTCTGCTTGGCCCGGGACAGGGCCCGCGGCCCGCCTTCCAGCAGCCGCCGGAGGCTGGACGGCACCAGGGCGTCCGCCAGCCGGTCCGGGTCGCCTTCGCCCAGCTTGCGCAGGCGGATGGCCTCGATGCGGTTCAGGTCCGCCAGGCGGCCCGAGGCCAGACGGCCCACCAGGGCCCGTCGTTCCCCGGGGCCCTCGGGCCAGGCGGCGGTTCCCAGCAGCACGGGCGCGCCCTCAGTCCTGCGCCTCGAGCCATTCCCGGGTCGCGGCCGACAGCGGCTTCGGCCGGTTGGTGGCGAAGTCCAGCATCACCTGCACGGTCCTCCCTTCGGCGAACACCTCGCCCCCCAGCCCCTTAGTGAGCCGGTAGGCCAGCTCGAAGGAGCTGTTGCCCACCTTGGAGCAGTGCAACTCCACGCGGACATCGTCCCCCAGGAGAATGGGCATGCGGTAGTCCACCTCGACGCGCGCGAGCAGGAAGCCCTCCTCCTGGAAGCGGCGCCCGCCCAGGTAGGCGCGCCACCACTGGAAGCGCCCCTGCTCCATGAAGCTCACCACCACCGCGTTGTTCACGTGGCCCATGGCGTCCAGGTCGCTGAACCGCACCTCGATGGGATGGGAAAAGGGCATGGAGCCTCCGGGAACTTCCACCTTACACCTGTGCCATCATGCGCCCGATGCCCGCGCCCCTCCTCCTCGCCTACGACGCCTCCTGCTCTCTCTGCTGCCGGACCACCCTGTGGCTGGCGCGGAGGGACAGGCTGGGCCTCCTCCACCTGGTCCCCCTCCGGGATCCCGACCTGCTGAAGCTGGCCCCGGAACTGGCCGGGCGCCCCCTGGAGCGGGAGATCCACGGCCTGGACCTGGCCACCCGGGAGGTCTGGGCCGGGGCCGACCTCCTGCGGCCCATCGCCCGCCGCCTGCCGGGCTGGCGCTGGGTGGCGCCCCTGCTGGCCATCCCCGGCCTGCCGCGCCTGCTGAACCGCGGCTACCTGTGGGTGGCGGCCCGGCGCTTCCGGCGCACGGGACGGCCCCCCTTCGCGTAGCCTGGGTTCCATGGATCCCGCCCCTTCGAGCTCCTGGCAACCAGACCGCCGCTGGGCGGACCCCCTCATCGCCCTCCTGGCCCTCATCACCCTGGTGGCCGTGAGCTTCACCCTCCGGACCCGGCAGGAGGGGAGCCGCCGGCCCTCGGGGCGCACCAGCCTCCAGGGGCAGATGCTGGAAGTCTTCCTGGCGGGACCCCGCCAGCTGGGAGGGCCCCCGGCTTCTCCGCGGGAATGGGACCGGGCCCGGACCCAGCTGACGGATCCCTGGGACCGGGCCATGCTGGCGGTGCTCATGGCGGAGCTGGGCGACCGGGCGGAGGCCCGCGCGCTCGCAGGTGAGGGAGCCCCAGCCGGCATCGCCGGCGCCCGCTTCCGTGCCGCCTTCGCCGCGGCCTACGGGGACCACGGCGAGGCCCCGGTCCCGGACGCCTCCGCCCGCGAGGACGTGAAGCGGCGGCTGGGGAACGGCTACACGGCCGCGCTGCTGGAGGCCCGGCTCCAGGACCGGGAGGGCGCCGGCGCGGGCGAGGCCCTGCGGGCCCGGGCCCGCACCCTCCTCCTGACCCGGCTGGCGGCCCTGGGCAGCCTGGGCCTGCTGGTCCTGGTCCTGGCCGTGGGGGGGCTCACCGTGGGGATCTACCTCTGGATCACCCGGCGGCAGCCGCCCCCGCCGCCGCTGCCAGTCTGGAACCTCTCGGGCCGGGCCGCGGCCCTGGTCTTCCTCGGCTGGTTCATGGCCTTCTTCGCGGCGGGCAACCTCGCGGGGCTGCTGCTCCTGCCCTGGCCCTCCCTCCGCTGGGCCATCGTGCCCGCGGGCACGCTCTTCCACGCCGCCGTCGGCGTGCGCCTGCTCTGCTGGGCGGAAGGCCTCACCCTCCCCGGGCTCTGGCGGCGGCTGGCGCCGGGTCCCGCCCGGCGGAACCTGGCCTGGGCCGCGGCCTTCCTGGCCCTGGCGGTGTTCCTCGTCCTCGCCGTGGCCATGGTCGCGGGACTCGTGATGAAGCCGGACCAGAGCCCCCAGCGGGACCTGCAGGAGCTCCTGCGGGGCCTCTCCGGCTGGGGGCCCGCCCTGGCCATGTTCGCGGTGGTGGCGGGCCTGGCGCCCCTCTTCGAGGAGCTGCTGTTCCGGGGCTTCCTGTTCCCCGTGCTGGCGAGGGGGGGCCGCGTGGCCTTCGGCCTCCTCGCCTCGGCCCTGCTCTTCGGGGCCATCCACCTCCAGCCCGCGGGCCTGCCCGTCCTCAGCACCCTGGGGCTGGTGCTGGCCCTGGCCGTGCGCCGGACCGGCAGCCTCTGGCCCGCCATCCTGGTCCACGCCTGCTGGAACGGCACGCTCTTCCTGCTGATGCGGGCCTTCGCCTAGGACTGGAGGCGCGACAGGGCCGGCGCCAGCCACCAGAACAGCTGGAGGACCACGAAGGCCACCACGATCCACTTGAGGACCTGGCCCCAGTCCGTGCTGCCCCCGCGATGCTCGCGCCGCGCGGGTTTCCGGGCGGAGAGGTAGGTCTCCACGGGATCCTCGGCCAGCTTGATCTTCGCGGGTGGGGCGGTGCGGCGGGCGCCGGAGTCGTGCAGGCTGGAATCCCCGGCCGGCTGGGGCTCCATCTGGCGGAAGCGCGCCGTGGAGACGCTCCCGGTGCCGTCCTCGTCCTGTCCCAGGAAGGTGAAGAGGCGCGCGCGCATGCTGACGGGGCCCGGCAGCGCGTCGATGAGCTCCTCCAGGAACTCCGGCAGCGTGGTACAGCGGTCATCGGGATCCACCGCCAGGGCCCGCTTGAACACCGCCGCCATGCGGGGGGAGAGGTCGGGGGGGATGGCCACGGGTTCCTGGAGGATGTGGAGGATGATCTCCGTGAGGCCGTTGCCCGGATGGGGCAGCTTGCCGGTGAGCAGCTCGAAGGCCGTGGCCGCGAAGCTGTAGCGGTCCGAGGCCGGGGTCCCCTCGCTGCCCCGCAGCACCTCCGGCGGCGCGTAGGCCGGCGATCCCAGGAAGTCCCCGGAGGAGGTCAGCCGGAGGGCCAGCGTCTGGGCCACCGCCGTCGCCTCCCCGGCCGCGGCCAGGTCCAGGGCCTGCTCCGGGCTCAGGCCCATGTGGCCCAGGGTCCGGGCGATGCCGAAGTCCATGAGCTTGGCCCGTCCCTCCTCGCTGAGGAGGATGTTGTCCGGCTTCACGTCCCGGTGGACGATGGCGCGGCGGTGGGCGGCCCGCAGGGCCCGCCCGGCCTGGATGAGCACCCGGGCGCTGGTCTCCAGATCCAGGTCCCGGTCCTTGATATGCCGGCCGAGGCTCTTGCCTTCCACGTACTCCATGGCGAGGAAGGGCCCCAGCTCCTCCTCCACGCCCACGTCGAAGATCGTCACCAGGTTCGGGTGGTTGAGCTGGGCGCTGATCTCCGCCTCGCGGCGGAAGCGCAGCGTGGCCTGGTGCCGCGCCGCCCCTGTGACCCGGACCACCTTGATGGCCACGCGGCGCTTGAGCAGCGGATCCTCCGCCAGGTAGACGGTCCCCATGCCGCCCTGCCCGATGGGGCGCACAACCTGGTACCTGCCGATGGTTCGGGGATCCGCCATGGAACTGCAATTCTAACCACGGGACCCCTCTCCGAAGCCGGGCTAGAATGGAGGATTCGACATTCCGGAGTCCCCCATGGCCGCCCTCCTCGAAGCCATCGAGATCAAGCGCAAGATGTTCTTCGAGCTCGAAGACATTCCCTACCACTGCCTGGATGTGGAAATTTCGACCCCCACGGCCCGCGGCGGCCAGACGCTCGTGCGCATCAAGATGCGGAACCTCCTCACCCGCGCGGTCTTCGACAAGACCTTCAAGGCCGGCGACAAGTTCAAGGAGCCGGACCTCGTCCTCAGCCCCGCCAGCTACCTCTACAGCGACGGCGAGGGCTCGCACTTCATGGACCAGGAGACCTACGAGACCCACACCCTGGGCGAGAACCTCATGGGCGACGCCCTCAGCTACCTCACCGAGGGCCTCATCGTTCAGATCCAGAAGTTCAACGGCAACCCCATCGGCCTCCAGATGCCCACCCAGGTGGAGTTGGCCGTCACCTACACCGAGCCGGGCGCCCGGGGCGACACGGCCAGCGGCAACGTCACCAAGCCCGCCAAGCTGGAGACCGGCATCGAGATCAAGGTGCCCCTCTTCATCAAGGAGGGCGAGAAGGTGAAGGTGAGCACCGAGACCGGCGAGTTCGCAGGCAGGGCCTAAGGATCCACCACGGAGACACAGAGAACACGGAGGTATCCACTGAGAAGAGCAGGAGCAATGAACCAGCCAGCCCCGCATGGAGGTTTGGCCCGTTCTGCCTCCGTGTTCTTTTCTCTGCGCGCTCCGTGTCTCCGTGGTGATTTTTCCTCGGCACCACGATGAAGAAATACCGCCTCGGCCAGAGCCGGGAGGCCCAGGACCTGGACCACCGCGAGGCCTATTCCCACGAGCGGGCGGCGGACAGCAAGCGGCGCCAGCGCCACGCCGAGCGCCTGGAGACAGGGATCGAGGCCCACGATGCCGAGGCGCTCCTGCGCCTCCCGGATCCCACGCCCTGGCTGCACCTGCCCGAGGCCACCCTCATCCAGCGCCACAGCCAGTGGGTGGACCTGGAGCTGGCGGATCGGACCGTGATGCGGGCCACCCTCAGCGGCAAGCTCAAGGGTGTGCGCCTGGTCTGCGGCGACCGGGTGCGCTACTCGGTCGTTCCCGTCGAGCCAGATGATCCCCGGTTCCCCGCGCACCTTCCCGTCCGGGGTGACGGCGGTTCCCCCGAGGCCCAGGTGGTGGCCGTGATGCCCCGGAAGACCCTCCTCAAGCGGGGCGGCATCGACGACCGCGAGCCCTGGCAGCTCATCTGCGCCAACGCCGACGAGCTCTGGATCTGCGCCGCCGTGGTGGACCCGCCCCTGCGTCCGGGCCTGCTGGAGCGGGCCCAGGTGCTGGGCCTCGACGCGGGCCTCGCCTTCCGCGTCATCGTCACCAAGCGCGACCGCGCCTCGAAGAAGGACACCCTGCCCGAGCTGGACCCGCTGCGCGGCCAGGGCCTGCCCATCCACGAGACCTCCGCGCTGAAGGGCGAGGGCCTGGAGGCCCTCCGCGGCCTGCTTCAGGGCAAGGTGGTGGTACTGCTGGGCCACAGCGGCGTGGGGAAGAGCACGCTCGTGAACGCCCTGCACCCGCAGGCGGCGCTGAAGACCGGCGGCCTCACGAAGTTCGGCACCGGCAAGCAGACCACCACCGCGGCCCGCTGGCTGGCCCTGGAGGGGGGCATCCTGGTGGACACGCCGGGCATCCGCACCCTCAGCGTCCGGGGCTTCGACCGGGCCCTGCTGGGCTCCGTGTTCCCCGAGTTCCCCGCCGAGGTCCTGGAGGATCCCTGCGCCTTCGATGCGGATGACGAGGCGACCCTGGACCACCTGGACCTCGACTACCCCGAGCGTCTGCAGAGCCTCCAGCGACTGTGGCAGGAGATGGAGGACCGCAACCCCAACCAGAACGTGTGGCGCTGATGCAGGACCGCATGCAGAGCGATTCCAGGCTCCTCGGCCTCGTCTACGGGGCGGTCTTCGGGTCGCTGTTCCCCCTGTTCCACTTCGCGGCGCGGTCCTTCGCCCGGCGCGAACGGGGCCACGAGATCGCGGACCAGGTCGCCAACGCCTTCATGGAGCTCCGCCCCAAGTACCTGGAGGCCATCCTCGGCAATACGGCCCAGGTGCTGGGCCTGCGGCCTTCGCACCCCGACGTGGACCGCACGGCCCGGGAGATGGTCCGCCAGCACGCCCGGGCCTGGGTGGACTTCTTCTGGTACGGCCAGCGGTCCGTGGAGGAGGCCCTGGCCCAGTTCGCCAGCCTCGAGGGGCTCGAACACCTGGATGCGGCCATGGCCGAGGGCCGGGGGGTCATCCTGCTCACGGCCCACGCGGGGAACTACGAGCTGGGCGGCCTCCTGCTGCGGGCCCGGAACCTGAAGGTCCACACGGTCTACAAGCCCGACCGCTTCGAGGCCGTGGAGCGCCTCCGGGAGCAGCTGCGCGCCCGGGGTGGCGTGGTGGGCATCCCCGTGGATGGCGTGGGCTTCTCCACCCTGCCTCTGGTGAAGTTCCTGCGCGAGGGGCGGCTGGTGGGCATGCAGGGAGACCGGGACTTCAGCCTCAACGGCGTGCCCATGCCCTTCTTCGGCCGGGAGGTGCCCTTCCCCCGGGGGCCCTGGGAGCTGGCGGCCATGACCGGCGCCCCCATCGTGACCTCCTTCTTCCACACGGACGAGGCCAGGCGGTTCCACGCCCGCTTCGGGGCGCCCCTCCACGTCCAGGGGGGGCGGAGTGAGCGGATGGGCGCCATCGAGGCGGGGATGCGGTCCTACGTGGCGGACCTGGAGGCCCTGGTCCGCCGCCACCCCAGCCAGTGGTACTGCTTCTACCCCTTCTGGGACGATCCGGCCCGGGCCGGCGCCCCCTCCCAGGGAAAAACCACCTCGGCAGAGCCTTTGTCGACGGTCATAGGCATTTGACCTTAAGCTTCAGGGTCCCGTGGTCCGTTCCCGGTCCCTACAAGGAGTCCCACCCATGCGCAGCGTCCTCCCCGTCCTGCTCATCGCCTCAGCCGTCATCGGCTGCAATTCCAACAAATCCAAGGCTTCTGAACCCGTCGTGGCCGCCCCGACCCAGGCCATGGCCCCCGGGGCCGAGATGCCGAAGGACCAGGCCCATGCCGGTGCCGCCGCGGCGGCCCCTGCCGCCGGCGAGGGCCTGACCGGCAAGGTGCTGGAGCGCCTAGAAGCCTCCCCGTACTGCTACCTGCGCATCAAGACCGCCAAGGGCGAAGTCTGGGCCGCCGTCCCCGAGACCAAGGCCGAGAAGGGCAGTGAGGTCACGGTGGTCAATCCCATGCTCATGAGCAACTTCGAGTCCAAGACCCTCAAGCGCACCTTCGCCGAGGTCTACTTCGGCACCCTGGCCTCCGCCGGCGGAGCCGCGGCTCCCGCCACCAACCCCCACGGCGGCGCGGCCCCGGCCGGCCCGGTGGAAGTGGGCAAGGTGGAGAAGGCCACCGGGGCGGACGCCCGCACCGTGGCGGAAGTCTGGGCTCAGAAGGGCGGCCTCAAGGGCAAGACCGTCAGCGTCCGCGGCAAGGTGGTGAAGTACAACGCCGGGATCATGGGCAAGAACTGGATCCACCTCCAGGACGGCAGCGGCGACGCCAAGGCCGGCACCAACGACCTGGCCATCACCACGGGCGATGCCGCCGCCAAGGGCGACACCATCACCGTCACCGGCGTGGTGCGCACGGACAAGGACTTCGGCTCCGGCTACGCCTACCCGGTCCTCGTCGAGGACGCCAAGGTGAAGAAGTAGCTGGCCAGTCCTCAGTCTTCAGTCCTCAGTCTTCAGTCTTCAGGTCTCCGGAAGCGGGCGCCCCCAGGCGCCCGCTTTTTCAGGTGGGGCGAGGTTGACCTTGAGCACGTCGAAGTTGGCGCTGAGGTCGAAGTCCCGGGGCATGATGTAGCTCGGGTGCCGGGCGAGCACTGCCCGGGCGCCCGCCTCCGGGGTCTCGCCCACGATGGGCTGCACGGGGAAGCCCACCCGGTAGAAGGCCTTGGCGATGAGGGCCGAGCAGATGACCTCGCGGCTGCTGGAGCTGCCCAGGTACAGAGGCCGCCGCCGCCACCGGGCCGGCAGCAGGTGGACGGGGGTGAGGTAGCGCCCCAGGTCGAAGATGTTGCGCCGGTCGTAGCGCAGGCCCAGGTGCCGGAGCATCTCCGCCACCACCTGCTCCAGGTCCCCGGGCGAAAGGCCCCGGGGCCGGCAGACCCGCAGGTTGTGGTCCGCATACCAGGCCACGGGCTTCACCCGCACGCCCTCGGCCATGTCGCTCTCCAGGAGCAGGTGGGGCGCCTCCGCACCGAACTGTGCCAGGGCCTCCTCCGCGTGGGGGCCTCCCCAGCGCAGCAGGGCATCGCCGATGTACATGCCCGCGTGGCTCCAGGAGCTCTGGCTGAGGGTCATGATCATGCGGCTGATGCGGGACTTGCCCTCCACCAGCACCACGTCGCCGGGGCGGAGGCCCTCCCGGAGCCGGTCCACATCGTTGGGCACCCGCCGCTGGTAGCTGGGCAGCTCGGCCGTGAGGTAGTGGACCAGGCCCCGGGTCAGCGTGTCATGGAGGAACACAGGTCCCCCCTTTCCCCCGCTAGACGGCGGCGGGAACGGCGGCCAGCTCCTTGGCCCAGGCGGGCAGGGTGCGGACGCCCTTGGGCGCCTGCAGGGCCTTCTGGTAGCGGCGGAGCTCGCCGTCATGGTTGACGATGAAGTCGCTCTCCTCGGCATAGCTGGTGATGGGCAGCCAGGCCGTGGCGGCGCGGCCCAGGTCCGAGGCCTCCACCTCGAAGGCCATGCTGAAGGCCGCGGCCTTGAGGATCTGGCCCAGCAGCTCGGTCTCCTTCGGGCTGGTGAAGGCGGCATCGTGCAGCAGCACCACGGCCTTGACCTCGCCCTTCTGCGCCTTGGCCAGCAGCTCCTCCAGGGCGCCGAAGCGGAAGCCCCGCTCGGTGAAGCCCCGGCGGTTGAGGATGCCGTCCTCGCTGGTCTGGTACTTGGGAAGCACCACGGGGATGGTCTTGTCACCGCTGCCGTAGCGCAGGCCTTCGGAGGAGGCCAGCTCGCCCAGGCGCTGGGCCGCGTCGCAGCCGAAGGTGCCCTGGCCGATGACCGCCACGGGGCCGGCGGTGGAAAGGGCCTCGCGGATGGCCTCGACGGTGGCGGGCGTACCCTTCAGCTGGGGGACGGGGGCTGCGCCCTGGCGGTTGTAGTGCCCGTAGGCATAGCGCTCGGCGTCGCTGATGAAGTGCGTCGTCTCCTTGCCCGCCAGCGGCCGGGGCCGGAAGCGGTGGATCTGGTTGCCCTCGTGGTCGATCCAGATGGGGTTGCCCAGGGCCGAGTGGCGGCTGATGGAGGGGGTGTTCTTGAGGTACCAGACCCGCTTGCGGAAGCGGAAGTCGCGGCTGGTGAGGGCACCCACGGGGCAGAGGTCCACCACGTTGCCAGCGTAGGGGTTCTGGTCCAGGGTCTTGCCCTCGTAGGTGGTGACCTCCAGGCGGGAGCCGCGGTTGGCCACCGTGAGCTCGTAGCCGCCGCTGATCTCCTTGGTGAAGCGGACGCAGCGGGTGCAGTGGATGCAGCGGTTCTTGTCGATGACGATCTTGGCGCCCAGGTCCTCGTAGCGGTACCGCCGCTTCACCTCGACCATGCGGGAGTCGCCGCTGCCGTAGCTGTACGAGTAGTCCTGGAGCTTGCACTCGCCGGCCTGGTCGCAGATGGGGCAGTCCAGGGGGTGGTTCATGAGGAGGAAGTCCATCACTCCGGCCCGGGCATCGGCCACGGCGGGCGTGTTGGTGAAGACCTCCATCACCACCGCGTCCGGGTTGTCCTTGGGCGCCGGCGGCACGGTGGTGGTGCAGCTGGTGGCGAGCTTGGGCTGGCCCTTGATCTCCACGAGGCACATGCGGCACGTGGCCACGGGCGTGAGCGCCGGGTGGTAGCAGTAGTGCGGGATGTCGATGCCCACGGTGCGGCAGGCATCCAGCACCAGGGTGCCGGGGTTCACGCTCAGTTCAACATCGTTGATCTTGATCGTCGGCATGGGCCCACTCCAGGCCTTCCAGAATGGGGCTTGGCGCCCCGGAGGTAAAGGTGGACGGCCGGGTCCATCCCGGTGGCGGACCACGGTACCAGCGGCCGGAAGCCGCATGGATCCGGCGGGTTCCGGCCGCCTGTGGCGGGGATCACATTCAGGATGGGCCCCGGGACTGCCTCTCTGCGCGCGTCCCGTGGCGGGCAGCCGTCCCCCGCGGCATCCGGCCCTTCCGGAAGGCCCCGCGGCGTGGAAAAATATAGGGTTCAGGGGGCGGACATGCCAACGGCATTGATCTCGGTGTATGACAAAGAGGGGCTCCTGCCGCTGGCCAAGGGCCTGCTGGCCCAGGGCTGGCGCCTGCTGGCCACGGGCGGCACCCTGCGGGCCCTCCAGGAGGCCAAGCTGGAAGCCCAGGAGGTCGCCGCCTACACTGGCGCCCCCGAGTGCTTCGACGGCCGCGTGAAGACCCTCCACCCCCGGATCCACGGCGGCCTCCTCTTCCGGCGGGACCTGCCGGAGCACGTGGCCGACGCCAAGGCCCAGGGCATCGATCCCATCGACCTGGTGGTGATCAACCTCTACCCCTTCGAGGCCACCATCGCTCGAGAAGGAACCACCCCGGCCGAGGCCATTGAGCAGATCGACATCGGCGGCCCCAGCATGATCCGCAGCGCCTCCAAGAACCACGCCTCGGTGACGGTGCTCACCAGCCCCGACCAGTACGGGCCCTTCCTGGAGAAGCTCCAGGCCGGAGCCTGGGGCCTGGAGGACCGCCGCCGCTGCGCCCTGGAGGCCTTCCGGCGCACCGCCGCCTACGACGCCGCCATCTCGGGCTGGATGGAGCGGGAGCTGGCCCAGGGCAAGTCCACGGGGCTGCCCCACCACCTCTGCCTGAACCTGGTGCAGAAGCAGGGCCTGCGCTACGGCGAGAACCCCCACCAGCCCGCCGCCTTCTACACGGAGCCCGGCCGCACGGTGGAGGGCATGGCCGCCTGCCAGCAGCTCCAGGGCAAGGAACTCAGCTTCAACAACCTGCTGGATGCCGACGCCTGCGCCAAGCTGGTCTGGCAGTTCCCGGCCCCGGCCTGCGTCATCGTCAAGCACAACAACCCCTGCGGCGTGGGCCAGGGGCCCCATGCCCTGGAGGCCTTCATGCGGGCCCAGGCCGGCGATCCCGTCAGCGCCTTCGGCGGCATCGTGGCCTTCAACCGGCCCGTGGGGGTCGAGGTGGCCCGGATCATGGCCCAGACCTTCTGGGAGGTCATCCTCGCCCCGGCCTTCACCGGAGAGGCCCTGGAGGTCTTCGCGGCCAAGAAGCAGCTCCGCATCCTCCAGACCCAGGACCACTGGCCCCAGGCCGCCGAGGGCATGGACGCCCGCTCCATCGGCGGCGGCTACCTGGTCCAGCACGCGGATGACGGCTTCGTGCCCTTCGAACAGTGGGAGGTGAAGGCCAGCGGCCCCGGCGCCAAGCCCCGGTCCGAGGACCTGATGCTGGCCCAGCGGGTGGCGAAGGCCGTGAAGTCCAACGCCATCGTGCTGGTGAAGGATGGCGCCACCGTGGGCATCGGCGCGGGCCAGATGAGCCGCGTGGATTCCGTCGAGATCGCCTGCCGCAAGGCCGGGACCCGGTCCCGCGGGGCCGTGCTGGGCAGCGACGCATTCTTCCCCTTCGCCGACGGCCTCGAACTGGCCGCCAGCCACGGGGTCACCGCCCTGGTGGAACCCGGCGGCAGCCTCCGCGACAACGAAGTCATCGCCGCCGCCCAGAAACTGGGCGTGTGGCTCTTCTTCACGGGCATGAGGCATTTCAGGCACTGACTGATTCACCACCAAGGCACCAAGACACCAAGAACTGCTTGGTTTTTCTTGGTGTCTTGGTGTCTTGGTGGTTCGCTTTATCTTTTCGGGTATCCCAATGAAGACTTCTGAACTCCGCCAGCGATTCCTCCAGTACTTCGAGCGCCAGGGGCACCGGCGGGTGGCCTCCAGCGCCGTGATCGGGCCGGCGGACGATCCCACGGTGATGTGGACGAACTCGGGCATGATCCAATTCAAGGACGTGTTCCTGGGCAAGGAGAAGCGGGACTACACCCGCGCCACCACCAGCCAGAAGTGCCTGCGCGCCGGCGGCAAGCACAACGACCTGGACCAGGTGGGCTTCACGGCGCGGCACCACACCTTCTTCGAGATGCTGGGCAACTTCAGCTTCGGAGACTACTTCAAGGCCGACGCCATCCGCTTCGCCTGGGAGTTCGTCACGGGCCCCGTGGACCAGGGCAACCTGGGCCTGGATCCGGCGCACCTCTGGATCACGGTCTTCGAAGGCGCCGACGGCGTGGCTGCGGACACCGAGGCCGAGGAGCTGTGGAAGGCCGCCGGCGTGCGGCCCGATCGCATCATGCGCTTCGGCAAGAAGGACAACTTCTGGCAGATGGGCGACACGGGCCCCTGCGGCCCCTGCTCCGAGATGCACTACGACCGGGGCGCCCACATCCCTGGCGATGCCACGCCCAACGGCGAGGGCGATCGCGTCATGGAGATCTGGAACCTCGTCTTCATGCAGTACGAGCGCGATGCCAAGGGCGTGCTCAGCCCGCTCCCCCGGCCCAGCATCGACACGGGCATGGGCCTGGAGCGCACGGCCAGCATCCTCCAGGGCGTGGACAGCAACTACGAGATCGACCTGTTCGAGCCCATCTTCGAGGCCATCTGGAAGGTCGCGAAGGTCAAGCCCGGGGAGCGCCGGGAGCACACGAACCGCACGGCCTCCCAGGTGATCGCCGACCACATCCGCGCCGCCACCTTCATGTGCTTCGACGGTGTGGTGCCCAGCAACGAGGGCCGAGGCTACGTGCTGCGCAAGATCGTCCGCCGGGCCCTGCGCTTCGGCCGCAAGCTGGGCATCGAGGGGCTCTTCTTCGCGGACCTGGCTCCCGCCGTGGCCCAGGCCATGGGCGACCAGTACCCGGAGCTGCCCGGGGAGCTGGCCCGCATCCAGAAGTCCCTGCGCCACGAGGAGCGCCAGTTCAGCCAGACCCTCTCCACGGGCCTGAAGATCCTGGAGTCCAGCGCCATCACGGAGGGCGCGCTCGCGGGCTCCGACATCTTCCGGCTCTACGACACCTATGGCTTCCCCGTGGACCTGGTGGAGGACTGGTGCCGGGAGCGGGGCATCCAGGCGGACCTCGCGGGCTTCGAGAAGGAGCTGGGGGCCCAGCGCAGCCGCGCCCGGGCGGCCATGAAGGCCCATGATCTGCGCCTGGCGGGGGACCTTGCGGTGCTGGCGGACCTGCCCCCCACCACCTTCACGGGCTACGAGCATCTCGAGGGCCAGGCTCACGTGGTGGCCCTCTTCGACGCGGGCTACCACCGTGTCCCGCAGCTCAGCGGCGAGGGCTACGTCCTGCTGGACCGCACCCCCTTCTACGCCCAGTCCGGCGGCCAGGTGGGCGACACCGGGCAACTCCGCTTCGAGGGCGGCCACGCGGAGGTGCTGGACTGCACGGCCCCGGCCCAGAAGCGCCACCTGCACAAGGTCGAGGTGACCGGCCTCCTGCTGGAGAACACCCCGGTCAACGCGCTGGTCCATGCCATCCGGCGCCGGCGCGTGCGGGCCCACCACACGGCCACCCACCTGCTGCATGCCGCCCTGCGCGAGGTGCTGGGCACCCACGTGAAGCAGGCTGGCAGCGTGGTGGACGAGCAGCACCTGCGCTTCGACTTCACCCACTTCGCGCCCCTGGAGGCCGACCAGATCGCCGAGATCGAGCGCCTGGCCACCCGCCAGGCCCTGAACTCGGTGCCCACCCGTGTGAAGGAGATGGACATCGAGGAGGCCCTGGCCTCCGGAGCCATGGCCCTCTTCGGCGAGAAGTACGGCGACGTGGTGCGCGTGGTGCAGGTGCCCGGCTTCTCCACGGAACTCTGTGGGGGCACCCACGTCGCCAACACCGGCGAGATCGGCGTGGTGAAGATCGTCTCCGAAAGTGCCGTGGCCGCGGGCGTCCGCCGCATCGAGGCCGTGGCCGGCGAGCTGGCCCTGGAGCTGCTGCAGGCCGACGAGACCATGATCCACGGGCTCGCCCGCCAGGCCAATGCGGCCCGCGAGGTCCTGCCCGATCTCCTCGTCTCCAAGGACCAGCGCATCACCCAACTGGAGCGCGACCTCAAGGAGGCCAAGCTCAAGGCCGCCAGCGGAGGCGGCAGCGCGGAGCAGGTGGAGCAGGTGAAGGGCGCCACCCTGGTCACGGCCTCGGTGGAGGGCCTGGAGGGCCATGCCCTGCGGGAGTTCATGGACCAGATCCGGACGCGCCACCGCAGCGCCATCATCGTCCTGGCCTCCAAGACCGCCGAGGACAAGGTGGCCGCGCTGGTCTCGGTGTCGCCGGACCTGGCCTACGATGCCGGCGTCCTCTTCAAGGCGATGCTGCCGGCCCTGAACGGCCGGGGCGGCGGCAAGAAGGACCTGGCCCAGGGGGGCGGCAGCCATCCGGCCGGGCTGCCGGAGGCCTTCGCCGCCCTGCGCGCGGCGCTCTGAACCCTCACAGGAATAAGGTCACCGGGCCACCCTCCGACAAGATGTAGGTGAACTTCCCTGGAGGGGACCGCCCCATGCTTCCCATCCGCCGGCTGCTGCTGCGGGACCTCCTGGTCCTCATGGCCGGCCTCTCGGCGCTGTTCCTGGGCCTGTCCTGGTGGAGCCAGCAGCAGGCTCTGGAGCGGCAGGCCGGCGCCCGCGCCCAAGCCGCCCTGCGCCACCTCGACAGCGCCCTCCGGGGCGACCTCGAGGCCTCCCAGACCCTGGGGCAGGTGATCCGCGGTTGGTGGCTGGGGGGGGTGCTGGATCCCGCGGACCCCGAGGGGGCCGCCCGGCTGATCGCGCCCCTGCTCACCGCCCAGCGGAGCATCACCAGCCTCAACCTGGCCCGGACCGACGGCCGCTCCCTCCTCTTCCTGCACGCCGGGGGCGCCTGGAGCCTCCGGGACCTGGACCAGGCCGGGCCCGCCGCCCAGATCCGCTGGAGGGCCATGGACCCGGCGGGCCGCCTGGAGCCTGGTTCCTGGGCGCCCATGTCCTACGACCCGCGCACCCGGCCCTGGTACCTCGCCGGAGCCGCCGCCCCGGTCCCCTCCTGGACGCCCCCCTACGCCTTCTACACCACCCATGATCCGGGCATCACCTACACGCTCCCCGTCCGGGATGGTTCCCGCCTCCGGGGCGTGGTGGCCCTGGACTTCATGCTGGACGACCTCACGCACCGGGTCTGGTCCGCCCAGCCCACGCCCGGAAGCCGCTCCCTCGTGGTGGATCCCGGGGGAATGGCCCTGATCCTCCCCCGGGACCCGGCCTTCGAAACCCCCGAGAGCCGCCGGAGGGCCTTCCTCAAGCCCCTGGAGACGCCCTTTCTCGGCCCGGAGGCCCGCCAGCTGGAGGACGACGCCCACGGGGGCAGCCCCCGCCGGGTGACCTCCCAGGGCCAGCGCGCCGTGGGCCTCTTCCGGACCTTCGAGGGGCTTCCGGGCCTCCACTGGCGGCTGATCCTGACGATCCCGGAGGACGACCTGCTGGGCTCGGCGAGGCTGCGGGCGGCGGGCATGCTGGGCCTCGCGCTCCTCGGCCTGGGCCTGGCGGCCTGGCGCATCCGGCACATCGCCCGGCGGGTGGCGGAGCCCATCACGGCCCTCGGGGCGCTGGCGGAGAACCTGGGCCAGGGCGCCGCGGGGCCGGTCATCCACACGGACATCCAGGAGATCTGCACCCTGGAGCGAGTTCTGGTGCAGGCCGACGAAAGCCTCTCGGACAAGGCCCGGCTGCAGAGCCAGCTGGAGCACAGCCAGCGCATGGAGACCGTGGGCACCCTGGCGGGGGGCATCGCCCACGACGTCAACAACCAGCTGGCGGCCATCCTGGGCCAGCTCCACCTCAGCCGCGAGGCGCTGCCGGAGAACCACCCCGTCCTGAGCCGGATCCTGCGCGCCGAGGAGGCCGCCCGGCGCTGCGCCCAGACCACCAAGGCCCTGCTCTCCTTCAGCCACCAGTCCCGCCCCGAGCTGAAGCCCCTCGACCTGAACGCGCTCATGCGGGAGACCGCCACCCTCCTGGAGCGCGTGCTCGGCGGCCTGGTCCGCCTGCATCTGGCCCTTCAGCCGGACCTCCCCCCGGTGTCCGGCGACTCGGTGCAGCTGGAGCAGGTCCTCATGAACCTGGCCGTGAACGCCCGCGACGCCATGCCGAAGGGGGGCTGCCTGACCCTCCGCACCTTTCGGGGCGAGGAGGGTCAAGTCTGTGTGGAGGTGCTGGACACGGGCACGGGCATCCCCGAACACCTCCTGCCCCACATCTTCGAGCCCTTCGTCACCACCAAGGAGGCCGCCAAGGGCACAGGCCTGGGCCTGGCCATGGTCTTCGGCATCGTGAAGGCCCACCAGGGCCGAATCCAGGCGGAGAACGCTCCGGGCGGCGGGGCCCGCTTCCTGCTGTGCCTCCCGCCCGCCCGCCAGGACACACCGGGAGACGTTCCACACCCGGCGGATCCCTGCGGGGAGGGTGAGTGCCTGGCCGGACGGCGGATCCTGGTGGCCGAGGATGAGGCCCTGCTGCGCGACCTGCTGGCGGACGCCCTGACCCAGGCCCGAGCCCAGGTCACCACCGCGCCGGACGGGGGCGTGGCCTGGCAGGCGTGGCAGAGGGGCCGCTTCGACCTGGTGCTGAGCGACCATCGCATGCCCGATTGCACGGGCCTGGAGCTGTTGAAGCGGATCCGCGCCACGGGCTCGGAGGTCCCCTTCATCCTCGTGAGCGGACAGGGGGTGGATGGCCTGGAGGCGCCCCTGGCCCAGGCTCCGGGTGTGCGGTTCCTCCCCAAGCCCTTCGAGCTATCCCGGCTCCTCGCCCTCATGGCCGAGCTGCTGGCCGGGCGGAGCAGCTAGCTGTCGCGGCCAAGGACGTTGTTCAGCTTTTGAGCGGGGGCGAGACCGCCGAGGGCTGAGTGGGACCTGTGGTGATTGTAGTGGTGGAGCCAGGCTTTGAGGGCTTGGCTCCGCTGTTCTGAGGATTGGTAGGCCAGGCGGTAGGCCCACTCGCGAAGGGCTGTCTGGATGAACCGTTCGGCCTTGCCGTTGGTCTGAGGGCGGTAAGGCCGGGTGAAGCTGTGCCGGATGTCTTGGGCCTCGCAGACAGCTTGGACCAGCTTCGAGTGGTAGCACATGCCGTTGTCGGTGAGGATGCGCTGAACCC
>NZ_AUAU01000011.1 GCF_000428885.1 Geothrix fermentans DSM 14018
CTGTCGCGACCTTGCGCCCCTCCCGGCGGGACGATCCTTTCCGCGCGAAGGAAATCCACCGTAGTACCCTTGACGGTGAACTGACAACCTCTCTCAGCTTCTCGCTTCCTCGGCTCCGCTCATCGTCTCGGTGCAGGCGGGGCCGGTTAGCCACATTCGTTAGGCCGCAACCAATCGATGCCGACCAGCGCCCAGTTTGTTTCTTTCCTTGCACATGTTCTCTGGATGGTTCTCGGCCTTCCGGCTTGCTTGCTCTTTGTGCAGTGGATTTCCAGAACTTTCCCTAAGATCGTTCACAGAAAGGGAGTGGCTCAATTCCTCTTAACCCCAACGGTGATCTTCACTTGGGCCCTATTCTGGTTCTATCCGTTGGGTTGGCTGGCCCATTGGGTTCCCATCCGATTGTTCAATGTCCCTTACTCAGTGCTTAAAAGTGCTTCCGGGCTAGGCATCCTAATCGGCGTTCTGCTTCTACTCCTGTGGCGTATTATTCGTGGCAAAATCCCAAAGAATCGCCCAGCGGCCTAACCCTTAGCTCAACTCGGACCCCGCCTGCATTGCCCGCTGCTCTCTCTCAACATCTCGCTTCCTCGGCTCCGCTCGTCGCCTCGGTGCAGGCGGGGCCGGTTAGCTTCATTCGTTAGGCCGCTCACATGAAGAATGATCCTCGAATAGTGCGGCTCCTCAAACGCTACCCAAAAGGTGAGGATTTTTATGACGCTTCCATTGATGTGAGCCATTTCGACATCGATCGGCTTCTCGAAATCTGTCAGTGCCAAAAGGATTCAGAGCTTTCAGTTCCCAGGGAATTGGGTGAATTCGCATTGGGTCACTTCGGCCAGGCTTTCGGAATAGAATTCGACCGCTCTGAATTCGACTTCTATCTGCATTCATATGTCCGAGCTGAATTCGTGTCGTCCTACTATAGTGATCCAACGGTCACTTCAAAGCCTGCACCAGAAAATGGTCCGCCCACCAAGATTCCACTTCCTGAGGGCATGCAATGGTTTTCTGTTCGCCCAAAAGAGGGGCGAGAACACTACGAAGCTTACGAAATCTCCGAAGATGGCTCATCGGCCTAACCCTTAGCTCAACTCGGACCCCGCCTGCATTGCCTTTCGCTCTCTCTCAACATCTCGCTTCCTCGGCTCCGCTCAGCGTCTCGGTGCAGGCGCGGCCGGTTAGCTTCATTCGTTAGGCGCCACACACCTGGAGCCGTCATGTCGATCAAAAATGCAGCAACAATCCTATGGTTTGGACCAATCTGCCTGTTCGCGGCTCCTCCTCAGTTGGCAGAGCAACCAAAGCAACAAGAAAAAATCATTACGACTTACGACATGCGCAGATCAGCGAGTAGGGAATTAGAGGCCGCAGAAAAGGAAATGGCCGTTGTTCTAGCAAAACTTGAATCCCTTCTGTGCGAAGAAACTCAGAAAACCAAGTTGAAGGCCTCGCAGGAGGCCTGGTTGAATTATCGAAAAATCAACTCCGACTTCGAGGCATTCTTCTGGGATGGCGGTACTGGTCAGCCCCAGATCCACATTCAAGCAATCACACGGATGACTAAGGCCAGGTCCGCAGAACTACAGAAAGTCATTGATGATAATTTCGGCCATTGAAGGCCTCTCTGTGCGCCTAACCCTCCGCTCAACTCGGACCCCGCCTGCATTGCCTTTCGCTCTCTCTCATCGTTTCGCTTCCTCGGCTCCGTTCAGCGCCTCGGTGCAGGCGGGGCCCGGTTAGCTTCCTTCGTTAGGCCTTTCCATGGAGGAGTCGGTGCGAGTTCTGTTCTTTGCACTCATCGCGGCCACCCTAATAGGCCAATCTCCAGAGAAGTCTCATTCGCGTGGTATTCGCATCCTTGAACCAGGTATGTATTGGTCCTCCGATTTTACCGGTGGTACCAAAGGAGAATGGGTAATCGTCAGCGTAGAAAATGGCCAGGGGTGGCTGACCTTGGGCAAGCTCTCTCAAGGCTCTACAACCTATGGAGATAAAACCATTTCGACCATTGAAAGGGTTAAAGGTCAGCCTTGGATATATATTCAAAACTTGCCATCTATTCCTAATTCTCCAACGTGGGCGTTTTCTGCAATTCGAGAGGTAGAATGGAAACCACTGATTACACCTAAAAAGCGCACACTCAGCACTAATCATCCAATCATCGGTGACATTAAATTAATCTTTGACCCACCAACCCCTCAATTTACATTCAACAACGATATGATTTGCACAATTCATTTTGGCCAGTCGACTCAAAGAATTGTCATTGATAGGGGCTGCAATGATTCTTCGATTCATGGTGTTGCTGTATTGGATATTGATGGGGATGGAAAGTTGGATTTAATTGTTAGTCATGTCGGTTATCCAGGGCGTCATCATCTATGCCTATTTCTTTCCTCCAGTGCCTCGCCAGGAAAGCTGCTTGGCCGTGCTATCAGGTTAAGTCACGGTGGAGAGTAGCAGGTGCTCTTGACCATTCTTCGCAGCACGAAAGGCCTAACCCTCCGCTCAACTCGGACCCCGCCTGTATTGCCCTTCGCTCTCTCTCAATATTTCGCTAACCCGGCTCCGCTCGTCGCCTCGGTGCAGGCGGGGCCGGTTAGCTCCATTCGTTAGGCCTCTCAATGCACCCAAGGTTCGCCATCGTAGGGATGATGCTGCTGAGCATTAGTCAGCTCGTCGGCCAATCGCCTTCTCCTGACCTACAATCCGCCAAACAGCTGTTGGGTATGGCTTCCAATCAAGAATGGAAAGCAATTCAAGATGTCGCCAAGTCAGCCAAAGATCCTATGAAGCGGTTGTTCTCTGGGTACCTTCTCTATCGGTCCAACCCCAACAAATTTGGGTCCATCTTCACCAGGTCACTTCCCGATACGGAACTAGCGATTTCTAGGTTCATAGGGCTCAATCAGTCGATCCCATACTCCGCAGAGTGGCAAAACAATGAATTCCGCCATCCCAAGGTGAAATGGGCAATCGGATTTGAACCCATTTTCGAGGCATACCTAGAAAAGGTCAAAACTGGTGACACCGAAGCCCTGAGGCGACTTCTCATGTTACAAGGTCGTGGAGACGGGCATTATGCCGAAGAGATCGCTTCAGGCATCGCTGAACTCTTCTATGACCCTGAGTTTGTGATCACCCACTGGAACCTTCTTGAGCCTCACAAGATATTCCTCAGGGCCGTAAAGAACTGGGTTTCTGAAACTGAATTTTTGGCGATTCGGAAAGGGTTTGAAGAAAGGCTGAACCCGGGTGATCCTCGATTACCGCTAATTCTAAACCTGCTGGATAACCCTGAATGACCACCATCGGCCTAACCCTTAGCTCAACTCGGACCCCGCCTGCATTGTCTTCCGCTCTTTCTCTTCTTCCCGCTTCCTCGGCTCCGCTCAGCGCCTCGGTGCAGGCGGGGCGCGGTTAGCTCCATTCGTTAGGCCGCTTCCACAAGAAACAGCTTCAGGTTCTAAAAGGGAGAATCCATAAAGAGCTTTCCGGAAGTCACTGAACATCCAATCGAACGAGTTCTTCGCGTTCTCATTGGAATTGGCCTTCTTTGCATTGTCTTCGTTGGTCCCAAAACGAATTGGGGCTGGTTTGGTCTTGTTCCGCTGCTCACGGGCGTGACGGGCCTTTGCCCGCTCTACACTCTGCTCGGTATCTCAACTTGCCGCCGCAAGTCGGCCTGAGTCCAGTTAGGCCGCGTATGAACAACCGGCAGTCCATGTTTTCGCCGTTTACCCAGTTCCTTGGTCTGGTTTCCTGCCTGGTCGTCGTATTCATCGCTGCCGGAGTTGGAGCCTTTGCATCGGTCAATGCCGGACCTTTCTATGCCCAGCTTGCCCGCCCTTCCTGGGCCCCTCCCGGCTGGCTGTTCGGCCCGGTTTGGACTGCGCTGTATACTTTCATGGGAATCGCCGCTTGGCTGGTCTGGCGCGTTCGGGGGTTTTCTGGGGCAAGGTCCGCGCTATTGCTGTTCCTCAGTCAGCTCGTGGTCAATTCACTCTGGAGTTGGCTCTTTTTCTTTTGGCACCAGGGGATGCTTGCCTTCCTCGAAGTGATTCTTCTATGGACCCTGATTCTTGCAACCGTGATCGCTTTCTGGAGAATCCGGAAACTCCCAGCTGCTCTACTCATTCCGTATTTTTTGTGGGTCACCTTTGCTTCTTTGCTTACCTTTTCGGTATGGCGCCAAAATCCAAAGATTCTAGGTTGATCACAATTGACGCCCCAGCGACCTAACCTTCCGCTCAACTCGGGCCCCGCCTGCATGGCCCGCCGCTCTCTCTCAATCTCTCGCTTCCTCGGCTCCGCTTAGCGTCTCGGCGTAGGCGGGGCCGGTTAGCTTCATCCGTTAGGCCCCTCTCTGCGCTGCCTGCCTGCTGGCCTTCTTCTTGATGACCGCACCAATCACTTCTCTTCTAACAGGAGTCAACATGCGATTACCCGCTGCCATATTGCTTTTATTGCTGACAGCTTGCTTTCCCATGTCAGCCCCATTTCACATCTATCCAATTAGTGAAACGGGCTCCGGTTCACCGATCCCTTGCCGCTTCAGAATTCACTTTGGTTGGCAAAGCGCAACAATCACAGCTTCCCTTCCGAATGAGGAAACTTTTGAATCGGTGATTAGTACTACGAGTTCAGTCCCACCCGACCGCGAATTGGCTCCCCTCTGGGACAAGGTATTCGGCAGCGGGTATTTCAATGCCAAAGTCCTCGGTAGCCCCCAACACTTCCGAACTACACTCCGTAGCCAGCAGGGGCATGAACTCCGCTTGGAACTCCATCGAATGCCTGGAGACAAAAACAACGGCTTCGAAGGGGTTGCCATTGATAATAATAATTTAGTCTATAAGGCAGGCTATTAGTACTTTGTCATCACGGAACCATTCGATCACGAACATGAGCCTAAACCCTCAGTTCAACTCGAACCTCGCCCGCACTGCCTCCCGCTCTCTCAACTTCTCGCTTCCTCGCTCTGCTCGTCACCTCGGCACAGGCAGGGCCGGTAATCTTCATTCGCCAAACCGCAATACCATCTTTGTGAATTTCCATGTCAAAGGAGATTGGCATGATCAATCAGGTTTTCCTCAACCTTCCTGTCGCTGACCTCCAGAGATCAATCGCTTTTTTCGAGGCGCTTGGCTTTACCCAAAACCCGCAATTCAGCGGTGATTCGGCAGCATGCATCGTCATCAGCGATGCAATGTCTGTCATGTTGGCCACGCATGCCAAGTTTCGCGAGTTCACTCCCAAGGCCGTTTGCGATACCCATCAGGCCGTCGAAGTACTGATCTCCCTCAGTTGCGACAGCAGGGAACGGGTCGATGAGCTGGTCGCAAAAGCCCTTGCAGCTGGGGGCTCCACCTACGATGAGCCTGAAGACTTCGGGTTCATGTACACGCACAGTTTCGTGGACCCGGACGGGCATGGGTGGGGATTGCTCCACCTGGTTTCCCAGCCTGCGCCAGAGAGTGCCTAACAAAACCCCCACGGGCCCGCGCCGGTCCCATTCCCCCGCCGTCAGCCCGTTCGAATAACCTACCGTTCTCGGGAGGATGCCATGAGCGCTCGGGACATCTCAAAGCTGCTGTTCACGACCGTCTATCCTCTCTACGTCCAGAAGGCCGAGCGCAAAGGAAGAACAAGGGACGAGGTGGATTCGATCATCTGCTGGCTCACGGGTTACAGCCGTGACCAGCTCGCCCTCCATACGCGCGTGAACATCGACTTCCAGACGTTCTTCGACCACGCCCCCTTGATCCACCCCAACAGCTCACTCATCACAGGCGTCGTCTGCGGGGTCCGGGTCGAGGACATCGCCGATCCCATGACCCGGAAGATCAGATACCTCGACAAGCTCATCGACGAGCTTGCCAAGGGCAAGGCCATGGACAAGATTCTGCGCCAATGAACCCCGGGCCGGTCGTAGGCCTGGCCCGATTCCCGCTTACGGCCGAGCGATGCCTTTTGGTATCCTAAGGATGGCGGGTCACCGCATTCATCGTCATGCCGACCATGAGGGCGGCATGGGAGGCGTAAGCATGTTTGGAATAAATGACTATGTTTTCTACGGTGCCACTGGCGTCTGCCGGGTCACGGACCTCAGGATGGTGAAGCTTGGAGGCATGGAGGGGCAGGAATGCTATGTACTCGAGCCCATTTCGGCTCCCACAAGCAGCATCTACATTCCCACCTCCAATGATGAAATTCTCGCCCATATCCGTCCCATCATGAGCAAAGACCAGATCTACGGCCTGATCGACCACATGCCCGAGGAGGAGACGGTCTGGATCAGCGATGAACGGGAACGGAGCAAGGCCTATTACGCGAAGGTCAACTCCTGCGACAGCAGGGCGCTGATCCAGCTGATCAAGACGCTCTACCTCGAGAAAAACCAGCACAGCAAGTCCAAGCGGCTGGGCACCATCGACAGCAAGATCATGGGCACGGCCGAGAGGCTGCTCTACGAGGAGTTCGCCTTCGTCCTGGGCCTCGACCCGAAGGACGTGCTCCCCTTCATCCAGGCGCGGATCCCCCGGCAGGCCGTGTAGGGATCCGGCCGCCGCTACTTCCGCCGCCGCTCCTCGGCCTCGGCGTCCTCGTCCTCCTCGTCGTCCTCGATGGAGGCCAGGGATACGGGCTTGCCCCGCAGGTCCACGGGCGAACCCTCCTCGGGGATGAAGATCTCCCGGTGGCGGTCCCAGCGCCCGACCAGCTGGTCCTCCTCGGTGTAGAAGCGCGCCTCCCCGGCCTCCGGGAACAGCACCACCCACTGGGCGTGGCTGGAGCCGCGCTCGAACGCCATGAGGACGGACCAATCCTCGTCGCGGCCCTCGGCGGACACCAGCGCGTCCATGAGGGCGTACGGCGGCGGGAAGGCCAGGGTGCGCATCTCGTCCAGATCCCTGATCGTGCGGGTGTGCAGCATGGCGACCCCCCAGCCATTGGCCCCGTCGGGAAAGCGGAGCCATCATAGCTCCGACCGGCCTGGGAAGGCCCCGCATCTTCGGAGGGACGCGGAGGTTCCAGCCCCCGGGCGGGCCCGGAGGCGCCCATGAAACCCGTTTCGCTGATCGCCGCGGCCTTTCTCGGGGTGATCTCCCTGGCCCACCTGCTGCGGCTGGCCCTGGGCCTGGAGGTCCAGATCGGCCGGGCCCAGGTCCCGCTCTGGATGAGCGGAGTGGCCTTCCTGTTCTGCGGGATCCTCGCCGCGCTCCTCTACCGGGAGGGCCGCCAGCACTGACCGGGCCCGATCGGCCTGGCGCCCGGCCCGAACCCGGCTATCTTCTTCCGGGTAATCCCCGGGAGAAGTCTCGATCTCAGAATCCGCAACCGGCTGGACCCTTCCCCGCCCCCCCTGGTATCGGAGAATTGGAGCGCCCCATGGCCGAGCTGAGCCCAGACCAGGTGGCGGGCAACTGGAGCGCCATCGCCTCCGAGTACGAGCAGGCCTTCGAGGGGCTGAGCGCCCAGTTTGCGGAGCATGCCCTCCGGCTGCTGGACCTCGGGCCGGGCGCGCGGGTGCTCGACGTGGCCGCCGGCACGGGGGCCTTCGGTCTCTCGGCCGCGCGCGCCGGGGCCGAGGTCCTGGCCACGGACTTCGCGCCGGGCATGGTGGACCGCCTGCAGGCGCGCATCGCCGCGGCGGGACTGCCGGGCATGGCGGCCGAGGTCATGGACGGCCAGGCGCTGGCCCTGCCCGACGCCAGCTTCGACGGCGCCGCCTCGGTGCTGGGCCTGATCTTCTTCCCGGACCAGGACCGGGGCCTGGCGGAGCTGCGCCGGGTGCTCCGCGAGGGCGGCCGCGCGGCGGTGGTCTGCTGGCGCGACCCGGCCAACCTGCCCCTGATGGCCTTGGTGAGGCAGGCGGTCCGCAAGGTCGTTCCCGGCTTCCAGCCGCCCTCCGCGCCGCCGGTCTGGGCCCGGCTCAACGGTGACAGCCTCGGGTCCCGCATGGAGGCGGCCGGCTTCCGCGAAGTGGAGGTCCTGACCTCCACGGCCACCCAGCGGATCCACTCGCCGGAGGCCTACTGGTCGGGCTTCACGCGGTCGGCCCCGCCCCTGGCCCACCTCTTCGAGCGCCTGGGACCGGAGACGACCGCGGCCGTGGGGCGGGAGTACATCGGCGCCCTCCGCGCCCAGTCCCGGGACGGCGTGCCCACGCTGACCGTGGAGGCCTGCATCGGCCTGGGGAGGGCCTGACATGGAGGCGGGCCGGGAGGGCCCCGGCGTCCGCCTCCCGCCGCCGGTGGTGTTCGCCGCGGGGCTGGGGCTCGGCTTCCTGCTCCAGCGGGTCCAGCCACTGACTTTCGCCGCCCCGGACAATCCACTGCCCCGGTGGCTCGGGGCCCTGTTCGCCCTGGGCTCTTGCTTCCTGGCCGGCTGGGCCTTCCTCACCTTCCGCCGCTTCCACACCACCGTGCGGCCGGACCGTCCCGCCTCGGCCCTCATGGTGGAGGGCCCCTTCCGCTTCACCCGGAACCCGCTGTACCTGAGCCTGGCGCTCCTCCAGGCGGGCCTGGCCCTCCTGGCGAACGCCCCCTGGCCCGCGCTCATGCTGCTGCCGACCCTCTTCGTCATCCGGGTCCACGTCATCGCCCGGGAGGAACGGCACCTGGAGGCCCGGTTCGGTGCGGAGTACGAGGCCTACCGCCGCGCCGTGCGACGCTGGTTCTGACGGATCCTCAGGGCTGACCTTCGGCCACCCGCGCCGCATAGGCGTCCAGGGCCCGGGTGGAGAACACCAGGGCGGCCCCCGCGTTGACGGACACCGCCACGCCCAGGGCCTCCGCGATCTCCTCCCGGCTGGCGCCCAGCTTCACGGCGGCGTCCGTGTGGACCGTGATGCACCCGTCGCAGCGCAGCGTGACCGCCACCGCCAGCGAGATCAGCTCGCGGGTCCTGGCGTCGAGGTGGCCGGTCTTCTGGCCCGCCTCTCCCAGCATGCGATAACCCCGCGCGGTCTCGGGGCTCAGCCGGGCGAGCTCTGTCACCCCGGCTCCGACCTGCTTCCGATAGCCGTTCCAGTCGAGCATCATGGCTCCACCTCCGGCCCACGAGTGTTCCACCAATCCCGGGTCGCGGGACCGGTCCATGGATCCCGTCCCTGGACCTATGCTGGTCGGATGCCCGACTCGTTCGCCGCCCGGATCCCCACGCTCGCCGAGGCGGAGCTGCGCCGCTACCTGGAGCAGCCCCAGGCCTACAAGGCCGAGGCCGTGGAGGCGGCCCTGGCGGAGCTGCGGCGGCGGGGATGCCCGGTCTCCGAGACGGACCTGGCGCGGATCGGCGACGTCCATCGGCAGCGCGAGGCCCAGCGGGCCCACCGGGCCGCGCGGTCCGGCCGCTGGCTGGGCACCGAGCCCGCCACCCGGGGGGCCCGCATCCGCCGCGTCACGGCGGGCATCCTCGCCGCGGGCCTCGGCAGCGCCGCCCTCCTCTACCTGCGGGCCGCGCCCCGGGCGGCCAATCCCCTGGGCTACGAGCCCGAGGACACCAAGCGCTACCTGCGGCAGCTGGAGGTGGTGGGCGGCAAGGCCAATGTCGTCGCCACCGAGTTCCAGCGCTGGTTCGAGGGGCTCTGGCAGGGCCGCCAGCTGGCCTTCACCGTGGCCTGGCTGACGCTCCTGCTGGCCCTGGGCTTCTGGTTCGCGGCCACGCGCCTGGCCGCCGATGGCGGGGGAGACTGACATGGCCCCCCGTTCCAGCGGCCCGGGCGCGGCGAAGCCCGCCAAGCCGGGCCTCCATCCCCGCAACCGGCACGACGCCGGCTACGACTTCCCCCGGCTGGTGGCGGCCAGCCCGGAGCTGGGCCCCTTCGTGCGCCGCGCCCCCCACGGCGGCCCCTCCATCGACTTCGCGGACCCCGCGGCGGTGAAGGCCCTGAACCGCGCCCTGCTGCTGGAGGCCTATGGCATCCGGGGCTGGGACCTGCCGGCGGGCGCCCTCTGCCCGCCCATCCCCGGCCGGGCGGACTACCTGCACCACCTGGCGGACCTGCTGGCGGAGGGCGGTCCGGTCCCAAGGGGCGCCCAAGTACGCGCACTGGACCTCGGCACGGGCGCCAGCCTCATCTACCCCCTGCTGGGCCACCGGGAGTACGGCTGGTCCTTCGTGGGCACGGACATCGACGGGGCCTCCCTCGCCTCCGCGGCCCGCATCCTGGCCGCCAACCCGGGCCTGGCGGCGGCCATCGCCCTGCGGCGCCAGAGGGATCCCCGGGCCCTCTTCCAGGGCGTGGTGGGGCCGGACGAGCGCTTCGACCTCAGCCTCTGCAACCCGCCCTTCCACGGCTCGCTGCGGGAGGCCCGGGAGGTGGCCCGGGCCAAGTGGCGGAAGCTGGGCTTGGGCGCGTCCGGCCCGGCCCGGAACTTCGGCGGCCAGGGGGCGGAACTGTGGTGCGAAGGCGGCGAGGCGGGCTTCATCCGGCGCATGATCGCGGAGAGCGCGGCCATGCCGGCCCAGGTGCGCTGGTTCACCACCCTGGTCTCCAGCTCCGCCAACCTGCTCGGCCTGCAGCGGGCCCTCCGCCAGGCCGGGGCCCTGGAGGTCCGCATCGTGCCCATGGCCCAGGGCCAGAAGCAGAGCCGCTTCCTGGCCTGGACCTTCCTGGAGGCGGCGGCGCGGAAGGCCTGGTGAAGGGGTGATCCGGGTTGTGATTCGATATTTCGGATAAACAGGTATGATTCTCCCGTCGCCGGAGCTCCCATGTTCGTCCTTCGCCGCCTCCCCGCCTTCTTCGCCCTGCTGATGCTGGGAGCGCACTTCCTCCGCGCCAGCGAGCTGCTCCTGGTGGGGCTCTCCCTCGTCCTCCTGGTGCCGCTCTTCATCCCGAAACCCCCGGCCCAGGCCACCGTGCGCTGGGCCCTTGCCCTGGGGGCGCTGGTGTGGCTGTGGACGGCGGTCCAGGGCGTGCGCCAGCGCCTGGCCTTCGACGAGCCCTGGCTGCGCATGGCCCTCATCCTCGGCGCCGTAGCCCTGTTCACCGCCTGGTCCGGCTGGCTGCTGCGGGGGGGGGGTGAAGAATGAAAAGGATGGACAGGATTAACAGGATGAAAGGCAGGATTAACAGGATTGAAAACCTTGGATCTTGAATCCTGTTCCCTGCTCATCGACCAGGCCCAGCCCAAGGTTCGCAAGATGAAGGGCTGGAGCCGGAGATGGCGGAGAAAAGGCTGCGGGCCCACAGATTTCACAGATCCACACAGATTGAGAACGGGGCTGTAGCTGGTTTGGGGATGCCGCTTCGCCAGCGTGGGCTCCATGGGGGGCGTCTTCGGCGGGCCCGGATGTCCTTGTCAGAACGCCCGGCGCCTTTTCTTTGGCCTCCGCTTTCCTCCGCTCCTCCGCAAACCTCCGCTTATGAACGCTTTTTCTCCGTCATCCGCAGTTCCAGCTTCTTCAGACTGAGGCTCACCGATAACGAGATCCTGTTAATCCAATCATTTACTCCTGTTCATCCTGTCCAGCTTTTTCAGAACACCGACCACCCCGTTCGGGTGGTGAAGCGGTCCAGGGCCTCGACGCCGGCGATGCTGTTGCCGTGGGGGTCGAGGGCGGGGCTCCAGACGCAGAGGACGCCGCGCTCGGGCAGCACCGCCAGGATGCCGCCGCCCACGCCGCTCTTGCCGGGCAGGCCCACGCGGTAGGCGAAGTCGCCGGCCGCGTCGTAGGTGCCGCAGGTGAGCATCACGGAGTTGATGCGCTTGGATTCGCTGCGGGAGAGCAGGCGCGAGCCGTCCGCCCGCAGGCCGTGATTGGCCAGGAAGAGGCCCGCCTTCGCCAGGTCCGCGCAGCTCATGGCCAGGCTGCACTGGCGGAAGTAGTGGTCCAGCACCTGATCCACGGGGTTCTCCAGGTTGCCGCAGCTGGCCATGAAGTGGGCCAGGGCCGCGTTGCGGTGGCCGTGGGAGGCCTCGGAGGCCGCGACTTCCGGATCCACGTCCAGGGCCGGGTTGCCGCTCTCGGCGCGCAGGAAGTCCCGCAGCGCGCCCAGGGAATCGCCCGTGAGCGAGAGCAGGCGGTCGATGAGGACCAGGGCCCCGGCGTTGATGAAGGGGTTGCGGGGGATGCCCTTCTCGTACTCCAGCTGCACCAGCGAGTTGAAGGGATTGCCCGAGGGCTCGCGGCCCACGCGCTTCCACAGGGCCTCGCCGTCCCGCGCCAGCACCAGGGCCAGGGAGAAGGCCTTGGACACGCTCTGGATGGAGAAGGGCGTGCGCCAGTCCCCAGTGCCGAAGAGCTGGCCCTCGGTGGTGGCGAGGGCCAGGCCGAAGCGCGTGGCGGGCACGGAGGCCAGGGCGGGAATGTAGTCCGCCACCTTCCCCTGCGCCGCCAGGGGCGCGGCTTCCACCGCCAGGTCGTCGAGGAGGGCCTGAAGATCCATGAGAGGCAGGATAATGCACAGGCGCCCGCGGCCGCACCCCGATGAGCCGCAACCACCCCATCCGTGTTCATCTGGATGCCTCCGTGGCCAACCTTCTTCTCCGGAGCGCCCATGACCCCCCTCGCCGCCGACCTCCTGCCGATCTTCCGCCGCGACCTGCGCTGCTTCATCCGCGAGGTGGAGCTGTTCCCCGATGACGCCACGCTCTGGCGCACGGTGCCGGGCGTCACCAACAGCGCGGGGAATGTGGCCCTCCACGTGGCGGGCAACCTGCGGCACTTCCTGGGTGCCGTGCTGGGCGCCACGGGCTACGTGCGCCAGCGGGAGCGGGAGTTCGCCCAGCGGGAGGGCACCCGGGCCTCCGTGGCCGCAGAGCTCGCATCCGCCATCGCCGCCGTGGAGGCGGGCCTGGCGGCCCTCACGCCGGACATGGAAGCAGACATCTTCCCCGCGCCGGTGGGCACGCACCGGCCGCGCACGGGCCTCCTCCTGACGCACCTGGCCGTCCACCTGGCCTTCCATCTCGGCCAGGCCGGCTACCTGCGCCGCGCCCTCACGGGCGATGCCACCAGCGCCGGAGGCATGTCCCTCCCGGAGCTGCTGGGCCATTGAGGCTTCCGCCCCGCCGTTGGAGAATCTGAACCAGGCCTGAGGAGGCACCATGTCCTTGAACGGGAACGTCGCGCTCGTCACCGGCGCCAGCCGCGGCATCGGAGCCGCCACGGCCCGGGCGCTGGCCGCCCGGGGGGCGGCGGTGGCCGTGAACTACTTCGGCTCCGAGGCCGCGGCGCAGTCCGTCGTGGCCGACATCCGGGCCGCCGGCGGAAAGGCCATCGCCGTGAAGGGCGACGCGCGGGACCGGGCCCAGGTGGAGGCCATGGCCGCCGAGGTGAAGGCACAGCTGGGGCCCATCGGCATCCTCGTGCTCAACGCCTCCATCGGCTTTCCCATGAAGGGCTTCCTGGACTATCCCTGGGACGCCTTCGAGGCCAAGGTGCTGGGCGAGATGGGCGCGGCCTTCCACGGCTGCCGGGCCGTGGTGCCCCAGATGCTGGAGCGCAAGAGCGGCAGCATCGTCGCCATCACCAGCGGCCTGGCCCGCGACCCGGGCTGGGGGTTCTGCGCCCACAGCGCCGCCAAGGCCGCCCTGGAGGGCCTGGTGCGCGCCCTGGCCTTCGAGCTGGGCCCCATGGGCATCCGCGTGAACGCCGTGGCCCCGGGCCTCACCCTCACAGACGCCACCGCCAACCTCCCCGAGAAGCACAAGCAGGCGGCCGCGGAACACACGCCCCTGCGCCGCAACGGCCAGGCGGAGGACGTGGCCGAAGCCGTGGCCGGCCTCCTCCAGACCGGGTTCGTCACCGGCGCCACCCTCCCCGTCAACGGCGGCGCCCACACCTTCTAGGAGTCTTCCATGGCGGCGCTCCGCACCGGCTTCGTCCTCGGCATCCTCGTGGTGCTCTGGACCTTCGTCATGGGCTTCACGGGCTGGTACCGGAACCCTGGCCTGCTCTTCCTCTTCTGGCTGGTGATCCCCCTGCAGATCGGGATCCTGGTGTGGATGCTCCGTCGCGACGCCTCCACCACGGGCTACCTGCGCCAGGTGCAGAACGGCGTGGGGGCCTCCCTCGCCGCCTCGGCCATCATCTTCGTGGGGAGCCTGCTCTTCACCACCGTGGTGTTCCCCAGCTACTTCGCCGAGATGGAGGCCCTGGGCCGCCTGCGCATGGCCCAGCAGGGCCTCGGCCCCGAGCAGATCGAGGCCGTGGTGAAGGCCCAGGCCCCCATGCGGACCTCCCTGGGCAGCGCCTTCGCCGGGGCCCTGGGCACCTGGATCACGGGCCTGTTCACCTCCCTGATCGCAGCCGTGAAGTACCACCGGCGCCGAGCGTCCGCCGCGGCCGCGGAACCCATCCTTCCGAAACCCTAGCCGCGCTCCCGGCGCAGCTCCGACACCAGGGAGAGCGGGTAGGCCAGGCCGGCGCAGGCATCGTCCACGCAGCGCAGGACGAGGCCCGAGCGCAGGGGGGCCACGGCCAGCTCCTCGCGGCTGAGCCACCGGCAGCCCAGGATCTCGGGGTCCTCGGGCGCGGCCTGGGCGCCTCCGGGCACGGTGCCCCGGAAGCAGAGCCGGCAGTAGTCCTTCCCGTTCCGGGCCCGGAGCTGGTAGACCCCCACCAGCGCCTCCGGCGTGAAGGCCAGGCCCGTCTCCTCGCGCACCTCGCGGCGCACGGCGTCGAGAATGGATTCGCCGGGCTCCACGTGGCCCGCGGGCTGGTTGAAGACGCGCTCAGGCGAACCGTCCGTCTCCTCCACGACCAGGTAGCGGCCCTCCCGCTCGATGATAGCGGCGACGGTGAGCTCCCACATCAGACCGCCAGGAACAGGTAGAAGCCGTTGATGAAGTAGACGATGCCCACCACGCCCACCAGCAGGCCCAGGACGTAGACGGGCTTCTGCTTCAGCAGGGCGGCGATGGAAGAGAGCAGGATCGCGATCTGGAGGAAGATCACCGCCAGGCCGAAGGCCGCGCCGTGCTTCTGCGCGTCGGTCTTGGCATCCTCGAAGCGCCGGGCCTCCTTCTGGATCTCGGCCTTCTCGCCGTCGTACTTGGCCACCTTCTTCTCCACGTCGGCCAGGCTCTTCTCCAGGGTGGGCACAGCGGTTTTCGGGGCCAGCTCCAGCTCCCGGCGGAGGCGCATGGCCTCCACCTCGTAGAGGTTCCCCTTGATGCCCTTGGCCTGGTAGTAGGCCCACTGGTCCGAGGCCTGGCTCTGGCTCAGCACGGCCCGGGTGGAGTGGCCGCCGCCCTTGAACGTGGCCAGAGTCGCGCAGACCGCCAGAATCACGGTGGTGAGAGCCAGGAGGCTCAGCCAGGGTTCCTTCTTCTCATCGCTCATGGGACTCCGCCGCAACTCGCTCCTCCATCTTACGGAATATCACCCGCTTGCTTGAACCGTCGGGGTCCGGGCCTATCGTGGAAGGCGGAGCCTTCTGGGATGTGCGTCGTCTGCCGCAGTCCTCCTCCGGTCCTGCCAGGATCCGCTTCCCCTTCCCGGGGGCGGCCCGGCGTGTCCGCTCCCGTGTTCCCCGTGCAAAGCCAGAGGAGACTCCCATGCTGCATCGCACCGCGCTTTGCGTCGGGATCAACCAGTACCAGAACTTCCCGGCGGCCAGCCTGAACGGGTGTGTCAACGACGCCCATGACATGGCCTCGCTGCTGAAGGACCTCCTGGGCTTCGAGGATTCCGACATCACCCGGCTGACGGACCAGGCCGCCACCAAGGCCAACATCATGCGCGAGCTGCGGCGCATGGTGGAGGGCGCCCTGGCGGGCCGCTACGACCACCTGGTCTTCACCTTCGCAGGCCATGGCACCCAGGTGCCGGACCTGAACCTCGACGAGTTCGACCGGGCCGACGAGGCCTTCTGCCCCCACGACCTGGCCCAGAGCGGCCCCCAGTGGGACCGCGACCACCTCATCGTGGACGATGAGCTTCACGACCTGTTCGTGCAGCTTCCCCCCACGGTGATCCTGGAGATCCTGCTCGACACATCGCACAGCGGCGCGGGTCTTCGGGCCGCGGACCTGCTCATGGACCGCAAGCCCCGCTACCTGCCCCCGCCCTCCATCGAGGCCTTCCGCGACATTGAGTACCGCCACGCCCGCCCCGGGCACATCAAGCTGCTGGAGAAGGGCCTGTCCCACCACATCCTGTGGACCGCCTGCAAGCAGACCCAGGCCGCCGCGGACGCCTTCATGCAGGGCGACTGGCACGGCGCCTTCACCTGGCACTTCTGCCGGGAGGCCCGGGCAAGCGGCAACCACCTCACCCGCGCCAAGGTGCTGGCCAAGATCCGCGCGGATCTCGGAGCGGCCCACTTCACCCAGACCCCCCAGCTGGACTGCGAGGCCATCACCCGCCACGCGGTCATGAAGGCCATCGAGGTGCCCCCCAACGTGGCGCCCCTGCCCACGGAGATGCCGAGCTGATTCTCGCGGGATCCGCGGAGTACACTCAGGCCGGACGCGCCTGAGAGGGCCTTCGTGAACCTGCTCGGAACCCCCACGGGAAGGAAGGCCCTCTTCGGGGCGCTCTACCTCTCGGAGGGGGCGCCCATCGGGTTCATCTGGTGGACCCTGCCCACTTGGCTCCGGGCACGGGGCGTCGCCCTGGACGCCATCACGACCCTCACCGCCTCCCTCACCCTGCTGTGGACCCTGAAGTGGCTCTGGGCCCCCCTGGTGGACGTCCTGAAGGGGAGGGGCCGGGGCCTCCGGGCCTGGATCCTGGGATGCCAGGGCCTCATGGGCCTCACGCTGCTCCCGCTGCTGGCGCTGGAGCCCGGCCGCTGGCGCGGTGCCGCCGTGGCCCTTCTGGTCCTCCACGCGCTGGCGGCGGCCACGCAGGACGTGGCCATCGATGCGCTCGCGATCCAGCAGGCCCCGGCCGGGGAGCGGGGAACCCTCAATGGGTGGATGCAGGCGGGGATGCTGCTGGGCCGCTCCCTCTTCGGCGGGGGGGCCCTGCTGGTGGCCTCGCGGATCGGGGAGCGGGCGGTGCTGGCGATGCTCGTGGCCGCCATCTGGGGACCCGGGATCCTCGTGCTCCTGTCGAAGGAACGCACGGCGCCCCCTCTTCAGGCCGGGACCGAGGGCAGGGTCTGGACCACCTTCTTCCAGCGGCTCAAGGGCGTGGTGACTCGGCGGAGCAGCCTCGTGGGGCTCGCCTTTGCCCTGACCAGCGGCGCGGCCTTCGAGGGCGTCGGAGCCGTGGCCGGCCCCCTGCTGGTGGACGCGGGAGCCACCCAGGAGGCCGCAGGCTGGTTCTTCGCGGGACCCGCCGTCGCCGCCATGCTGGCGGGGGCGCTGCTGGGCGGCCACCTCTCGGACCGGTGGGGTCGCCGGCGGTGTGCCGGCCTCTCCCTGGGCCTCATCATCCTGGATGTGCTTGGCTTCGCCTTCCTGCTCCGGAGCGGGGCCGCGGGCCCGGCGGGGCCCCTGATGTCGCTCCTGGGCGGCCTGTATGTGGGGATCGGGCTCTTCACCGCGGCCTCCTACGCCCTGTTCATGGACCTCACGGATCCCGCCTTCGGAGCCACCCAGTTCAGCCTGTTCATGGGCGCCACCAATGGCTGCGAGGCCTGGGCCGGCCTGGCGGCGGGGGCCCTCATCGCAGGCCGGGGGCACCTCCCGGCCCTGCTCACGCTGGCCCTGGTGTCCGGCCTGTCCCTGCCCCTGCTGCTCCTCCTGCCCGCGGGAGGCGGGAGCCCCCTGCGGCACGAGGAGCCCGGCGCCTGACCCGGTTCCTGGTCCGACGCCGGGCTTCGCTGGCTAGCATTCGCTGACTAGTAGCGGTAGTGGTCCGCCTTGTAGGGCCCCTCCACCGGCACGCCGATGTACTTGGCCTGGTCAGGCCGCAGGGCGGTGAGCTTCGCGTTCAGGGTGGCCAGCTGGAGGCGCGCCACCTGCTCGTCCAGGTGCTTGGGCAGGGTATAGACGCCGACCTTGTACTCACCCTTCTTCGTCCACAGCTCGATCTGGGCCAGGGTCTGGTTGGCGAAGCTGCTGCTCATGACGTAGCTGGGGTGGCCCGTGCCGCAGCCCAGGTTCACCAGGCGGCCCTTGGCCAGCAGGATGATGCGCTTCTGATCGGGGAAGATCACGTGGTCCACCTGGGGCTTGATCTCCTCCCAGGGGTACTTCTCCAGGCTGGCGACGTCGATCTCGCTGTCGAAGTGGCCGATGTTGCATACGATGGCGTTGTGCTTCATGCGCTTCATGTGGTCGTGGGTGATGACGTGGAAGTTGCCCGTGCAGGTGACGAAGATGTCGGCCTGCTCGCAGGCCTCGTCCATGGTCACCACGCGGTAGCCCTCCATGGCCGCCTGCAGGGCGCAGATGGGATCGATCTCCGTGACCCACACCTGAGCGGACAATGCGCGTAAGGCCTGGGCGCTGCCCTTGCCCACGTCGCCGTAGCCGCAGACGACGGCGATCTTGCCGGCGACCATGACGTCCGTGGCGCGCTTGATGGCGTCCACCAGGCTCTCGCGGCAGCCGTAGAGGTTGTCGAACTTGCTCTTGGTGACGCTGTCGTTGACGTTGATGGCGGGGAACTTCAGCTCGCCCTTCTTGGCCATCTCGTAGAGGCGGTGGACGCCGGTGGTGGTCTCCTCCGTCACGCCCTGGACCTTGGCGAGCTGGGTGGAGTACCAGCCGGGCTGCTCCGCCAGGCGCTTGCGGATGGCGGCGAAGAGGACGGTGGCCTCCTCGCTGTCCGGGTGGTCGAGCACGGAGGCATCCTTCTCCGCCCGGGCGCCCAGGTGCAGCAGCAGAGTGGCATCGCCGCCATCATCGAGGATCATGTTCGCGCCGCCCTCGAAGTCGAAGATGCGATGGGTGTAGTCCCAGTAGTCCGGCAGGGTCTCGCCCTTGATGGCGAAGACCGGCGTGCCCCCCGCCGCGATGGCGGCGGCGGCATGGTCCTGGGTGCTGAAGATATTGCAGCTGGCCCAGCGCACTTCGGCGCCCAGTGCCTTCAGCGTCTCGATGAGCACGGCGGTCTGGATGGTCATGTGCAGCGAGCCCGCGATGCGCGCGCCCTTCAGCGGCTGCTGCGCGGCGTACTGCTTCCGGATGGCCATGAGGGCGGGCATCTCGCCCTCGGCGATGGCGATCTCCCGGCGGCCCCAGGGGGCGAGGGCGAGATCGGCGACGATGAAGTCGGTGGTGGCGACGGTCATGGGACCTCCACGGAGGGCCGGGTCAACGGGCTGGCGGTCCACCCCATCTCCCCGGTTCAGGGTTGAGGCGAGCGCCGTTCCTGGAAGGATGGGTCCGAGCCTGAGATCCCGCACAGCCGATCTGCCGGGTCCTGCAGCGCTCCTCGGACTGTTCCAGGATAATCGGTTCCGACAGGGACTCGGAGGGAGGTTTCGGGTGGTCTTTCAAAACTGTCACCCTGCAAAATTTTTTCGAAATTTTGTAACAAAAAATAAAAATTAAAATAACTAAATTTATTGATATTCGCCTGGATTGAGTCATTTTTTAATTACTAAATTTTTTCGAAGAAAAAATTTAGCCAAGCCATAACAACACTTAACAACTGGCACAGACCTCGATGAGACATGACTGCCTGAAAGGAGGCAACCATGTCCAACCCCCTCACATCCTTGGCCTTGGCACTCGCCCTGGCCCTTCCCCTCTCCGCCGCGGCAGGCCGGGCTCCCCGGGCGCCCCAGCGGGCCGTGAACCTCAACACGGCCTCGGTCACGGAGCTCATGCAGCTGCCGCGCATCGGGCAGAAGACCGCCGAGCGCATCGTGGCCTTCCGCAAGCAGCACGGCGGCTTCCAGCGGCCCGAGGAGCTGATGAACGTCAAGGGCATCGGCGAGAAGTCCTACGCCAAGCTCAAGCCCTACCTGGCCCTCACGGCCGCGCCGCGCCCCGCGGCGGCGAAGTAGGGGGCCCGCATGCGCCCGAGCTGCCGCCTCTCCCAGCGGGGGACCTCCCTGCTCGATGTCACCGTCTCCATGGCCGTGGCCGCCATCGTGGCCTTCGTGTGCATGGCCCAGTGGGATCCAGGCGGCACCGACCTGGCGGTGGCCCACCATGAGATCCGCGGCAGCCTGGAGCAGGCCTTCAGCCTGGCCCGTGCCCGGGGCAGCAACGTCACCGTGGCCCTGGGCCAGGCCAGCGGCGCCGGCGAGCACCTGCAGGTGCAGCTCAGCCGCCGGGTGAAGTGGGGCAAGCCCGCCGGCATCCCCCTGCCCCCGGACATGGAGGCGCCCACGGTGGCCACCCGCACGGGCGAGGCCCACCCCATCCTCACCGTCACCCCCCGCCACACGGCCCTGGCCAGCACCTGGTTCCTGAACGATGGCCGGGAGGCGCTCTGCATGCGCCTCTCGGGCCAGGGAAGGCTCCAGGTGCTGCGCTGGAACCGGGACCGCCGGAAGTGGGTGAGGGCCTGATGCGCATTCTGGACCTCTCCCCCGACCAGCGCCCCCGGGAGCGCCTGCTGGCGGGCCACGGCGAGACCCTCTCCGACGCGGATCTGCTGGCCCTGCTCTGGGGCACGGGCCTGCGCGGCGCCAGCGCCGTGGAGCTGGCCCAGGCGGTGCTCGGCCGCACGGGCGGCCTGGCGGGCCTCCTGGCCCTGGGCCTCAACGACTGGCTGGAGCAGCCGGGCCTGGGCCCCGCCAAGGCCGGCCAGCTCTGGGCGGCCCTGGAGCTCTCCCGTCGCGCCCAGCGCGGCTCGGACCGGCCCCGCATCACCAGCCCCCGCGCCGCCGGCAGCTACCTGCTGCCCCGCTGCCAGGGCTGGACCGAGGAGCGCTTCGGCCTGCTGGCCCTCAACGCCAAGGGCGACCTGCTGGCGGAGCGCATCCTCAGCCAGGGCACGGCCACCGCCACCCTCATCAGCCCCCGGGAGTTCTTCCGCGAGGCCCTGCGCTACGGCGCCAGCACCGCCCTGGCCTTCCACAACCATCCCAGCGGCGACCCAGCGCCCAGCCGAGAGGACATCCAGCTCACCCGCCGCCTCCAGGCCGCCGGGGAATCCCTGGGCGTGCCGCTGGCGGACCACCTCATCCTGGGCCGCGAGCGCTACCACAGCTTCCGGGCTGCGGAGGGCTGGGATCAGCGGGGCTGAGTGTCGATCAGGCCGGGCCCGGCCCCAGGTCCGGCCAGCTCCGGGCCCAGGCCTCCACGCCCTCCGCGAGATCCGGGAGCCCCGGACCGAAGCGCGCGGCGCCCAGCCAGTGGAGGCGGGGCGGGAGGGCCGCCAGCAGGCGCGCCACCCGGGCCCCGTGGCCCGGCTCCAGCAGGGGGAAGGCGCCGGGACAGGCCTCCTCCCGCACCTGCACCGGCTCCCCCAGCTCAAGCAACCAGCGACGCAGCTCGCGCCAGACGCCCGCCCAATCCGACAGCTCGGGGTCCACCGGATAGGCGCCGCCCAGGTAGGTGCGGAGCTGGAACAGGCCCGGCACGCCCCGGGGGTCATCGGCCGCGAAGGAGGCCACGCCCAGGAGGCCCCGGCCCTCCGGGGGATGGACCAGCAGGCCGATGCCCCGCTCCCAGCCGGGCACCGGGGCGTGGCGGCTGTGCCAGACGCGCAGGTCCAAGCGCGGGATGGCGTCAAGGAGGGCCGCGGCCTCGGGCGCCAGGGGTCGCAGCAACGCGGCAGAAACGGCGGCGGGAAGGGCCAGCACCAGCCCGTCCACCTCCCCGACGACGTCCTCGCCGTGGACTCGCCAGCCGCCACCGGGAAGCGTTTCGATGGCCCGCGCCGATCGGTTCGTGAGCACGCACCCCAGCCGATCCGCCAGGACCCCGGCCAGGGTTCCTACGCCGCAGGCCTCGCCGGCGCAGGGCACGCGGGTGTGCTCTGCGCCCGTGCGCAGGCCGCCGATCAGCAGGCCGCCCCGCGCCTCCAGGCGCCGCAGGCGGGGCAGCGTCTCCAGGCCGATGCGCTCCGGCGGCGCCGCCAGCACGCCCGCCACCAGGGCCGGCAGGAGTTCCCGGACAAACCCATCGCCCAGGCGGCGGCTGAAGTAGGAACGGAGGTCCTCCGTCGAGTCCGGCCGACAGGGCACGAAGGGCTCCGCCAACATACGGAGGCGCTCCGGGGTCGTGAGCCCCGGCGCCCGCAGGAGTCCCGCCGGCGTGGCGGGGCTCGGGTGCCTACCGCCGGCCTTCGCCAGCCACCGGGGCCCCTTGGGTCCGGCGCCGCGGAGCGTGAGCCCCAGCTCACCGATGAGGCGGACCAGCGGGCCGTCCCGCCCCACCAGGACGCCCTGGGGCCCGCGCTCCAGGAACCCGGGTTCCCCGCCCGGCCCCGGCCAGGGCAGGGTCTGGGCCCAGCCGCCCGGGGCCCCGGAAGCTTCCCATACCTCGACCTCCCGGCCCCTCTCCCGGAGGTGCCAGGCCGCCAGCAGCCCGGAGATCCCGCCCCCCAGGACGATGACACGGCCCGTTCCCGGATCCCTGGCCTCGCCGCTTCCCATGCCCCCTCCGCCGCGGTGGCTTCGCCTAGCGGCCCGCTTCCGCCACCCGGGCCTCCTGGAGGCCGGCCTTGGACCGGGCGCTCTTGAGGTGGTCCACGACGGCGTCGGAGATGTAGTAGCCGCTGCGGTTCTGCCGGTTCCGCCCGGCCAGGAAGGCCTGGTAGCCGTCGCCGCCATCGGCCAGGAAGGAGCTTGTGACCACGCGGTAGGTGGCGTCCTCCTCCAGGGACTTGCCCTCCAGCGTGAGCGACAGGACCCGCTGCCCGGCCGGGCGGCGGCTGTCGTAGCGCATCCGGAGGCCGTGGGAGGCCTGGAGGACGCCGTTGGTGAGGCCCGCGGCGTGCTCCATGAGGGCGCGGATCTCGCGGCCCGTCAGCTCCAGGGCCACGGCCTCGTTGGGGAAGGGGAGGGCCGACAGCACTCCACCCATGGTTACTTCGCCCGCGGGGATGTCCTCGCGGATCCCCCCGGAGTTCGTGAGGGCCAGCTGGGCGTCGGGGAAGCTCGCCAGGAGGGCGTCCGCCGCCAGGTTGCCCAGGGGGGAGGACTCGCCGTAGGAGCGCGTGAGGGCTGTGGGGGCGCTCCAGACCTTCTCCCGGGCGATGGCGTCCAGGCGGCCCAGCCAGGTGTCGATCACCGCCTGGGTGCCGGGATCCGGGCGCCACTCGTCGGCGTAGATGGTCTTCAGCTCGAAGGCCTTGAAGGCGGGCTTCCGGGTGCGCTCGTCGAGGTCCAGCACCAGCCGGCCCACGTTGATGCCGCCGCTGTCCGTGGACACGATCAGGGTGGAGCCCGCGCGGAGGGGCTGGGGCGTGCCCACGTGCGCGTGGCCGCTGATGAGCACATCCAGGCCCTTCACCGCCGCGGCGGTCTTCAGGTCCGCGTCCAGCGCCCGGCGCACATCCGTGCCGCCCTGGCTGGACTGGCGCCCGGGCATGCCCTCGTGGATCAGCAGCACCGTGATGTCCACCTTGGGCCGGAGCTCGTCCAGGTACTTCTGGAGGCAGGCGATCTCGTCGCGGGCCTCGAGGCCCACCCGCGTGATCGCGGAGACCGTGTCGTCGAAGGCGAAGCGCCCGTGGAGCCCGATGACGCCGACCTTGACGCCGTCCTTCTCCAGGATCACCCAGGGCGTGTTCCACAGCGGCACCTGGCTGTTCTGGAAGAACACGTTCCCCAGCAGGACGGGGAAGCGCGCCTGGCTCAGCTGCACCAGCAGGTTGTCCCAGCCGTGGTCGAACTCGTGGTTGCCGATGGACACGGCGTCGAAGCCCATGGTGTCCATGATCTCCACCACGGCCCGGCCCTTGGTCAGGCTGCTGAGATGGGGGCCCGTGAAGTAGTCCCCCGCGTCGAAGAGGAAGGCGGCCTTGCGCGCCCGCTTCTCCTGCTTCACGAAGGCGGCGATGTTCGCGAACCCGCCCACCTTCCGCGCCGGATCCACGAAGGGCACCTGGTAGGGCACGGCGTGGGCGTGGAGGTCGTTGGTGCAGAGGATCACCACCTCCTTCGCGAAGGCCGCGGTGGTGAGCAGCAGCGCCAGCAGGAATGATGTCCGGACAGAAGTCATGGTCCCGCCCCTGGGGCTCGGGCCCGGCGCCCAGGCCGGGCCGGAATGGCGGAGGGAGCGAGATTCGAACTCGCGGTGGACTCGCGCCCACGACGGTTTTCAAGACCGTTGCCTTAAACCGCTCGGCCATCCCTCCGTGCCTCCATCTTGAAGGCTGGGCGCGGTTCCCGGCAAGAAGCCTTGTGCCAAACCGCCCCCAACGGTAACCTGGAAGGCCTTGGAGAGATGCCGGAGTGGCCGATCGGGCTCGCCTGCTAAGCGAGTGTATTGGGTAAACCAGTACCGGGGGTTCGAATCCCCCTCTCTCCGCCACTGAAGCCGCCGAAAGGCGGCTTCTTCGTGGCGGAGAGAGGGGGATTCGAAGTCACAGAATCGCTGGCAGGTAGGCCCCGCCGAAGGCAGTCCGGGGGACTGCCGCAGGCGATCAGGGCCGTGCCAGCAATTCGTGCGGCCGGAGGGGACGCCGCGCAGCGGTGGCCCCGGAGGGAATCCCCCTGATCGCACTGCCCGGATGATCATCGAAGCCGTGGCGGAGAGAGGGGGATTCGAAGTCACAGAATCGCTGGCACGGCCCTGATCGCACTGCCGGAACGACCGGCGGGCTGGCGGAGAGAGGGATTCGCGCGGCTAAGGCGGTTCAGCCCTTCTTCTTGTGGGCGTGAACCTTCGCGAACATCGCGTCGGTCATGGGCGACACCTTCTTCTTGCCGTGGCAGGTGGCGCACTGGGCCTTGTCCGGCATGAGGAGCCCCGCCTTCTTCGCGGCGGCGGGATCCTTCATGATCCTCACGGCCTTGTACTCGCTGCCGGGGCCGTGGCAGGCCTCGCAGTCCAGCACCGGCTTCAGCTTGGCATGCGCCGAGGCGCTCCAGGACTCGAACTGCACCTTGTGGCAGGGCTTGCAGGCCCCGGCCCCGACGTGGGCCGGAGCCCCGCCGGAGAGCGCGCATGCGCTCGCGATGAATGCCGCCACCACGGAACGGATCAGCACCATGGATGCCTCCTGTAAAGAGGCCCCCAGCCTACGCCCGCGGACGGGAAACTTCATCCAACCTACAGGTAGTGAATGATGCCGGAGCTCAGGGAGTGCGGAACCGGTGGTGGCATAGGGGCGGGATGCCGTCATGGAGACAGGGGCCCCGCACGGGCAGGGGCTCCATGCGGAACCACCGCTGTGCCGTGGTCTGGGCCCGCACGTCCGGGGACTGGTTCATGGACCACCGTATGGCGCGCCCTTCCCCATCCAGGGTGAAGCGCGCCCGCACGGACCAGAGGTACTCCGTGGCCGGGGCCAGGACGCACGCCACGCGGTGTTCCACGAAGGCCACCGCCGGGCGGCGCGGCTCCCCTTCGGAGGGCGGCTCCGGCTCCTCTGTCCGCGCCTCCAGCCGGAGGCCGGTCCGCTCGTAGACCAGGTCGCCGGGGCCCCCGCCCACGGACGTCCAGATCCGGAGGTCGTAGCAGACCTCTCCGATCCGATGGAGCACTCCGCCCAGGTCATGGTCCTGGTCCTGGCGCCTCGGGAAGGCCTCCCAGCGCAGCACGGGACTGGACTCCCCCACCTTGGGCAGGGCTCCCCGAAAGGGAGGGGCGGCCAGGAACATCGGGCCCGGCTGGAGGGGGAGCAGTCCGCAGGTCAGCGGCGGCAGGTCGCCCGGCAGGTGGAAATCCTGGACCAGGAAGGCGGCGTCGGACACGGCCTCCGCCGCCTCATCGACGGCCCGTTCCACGGCCTGGCGCAGGAGGCGGCCCTCCTCCGCGGCCCAGTCCGGAAGCGGCCGGCGGGGGCCCCCCACGGTAAACCGCCCGGAGAGCAGCATGCCACCCTTCCCGTCCAGGACGGCGTAGGCCACCGTCAGCTCGAAGTCCGCCACGGGCCGGGAGCCCGCCCCGCCATACAGGCCCCAGGCCACCGCCGAGACCTCGATCCTCAGGTCAGGCGCCACGTCCGGCGCGGCCAGGACCTTCCCGGCCCGGGGCAGCCGCTGGGCCACCCGATTCGCCAGCTCCGCGGAAAGGTCCGTCTGGTTGCGCGTGAGCAGCGCCTTCGCGGTCTCTGCATCCTTCACGGGGATGCCATGGGCATAGCCCACGGCGGCGCCGGTCATGCTGCCCAGGACGGCACCCGCCGGGATGAGGATGGGCGCGAGGATGACGAAGAAAGGGCCGGTCTGCAGGGAGGTGAGGAGCCCGGCGGCGGCACCCCCGGCCGCGCCGCTCGTGGCCCCCTTCCCGGTCGAGCGCCCCTTGCCGACCTCGCCGCCCACCTGGACCGCAGGGCTGGAGGCGGAGGGGAGCGGCAGCACCGCCACGGCCACGCACCCGCGCCGGGAGGGTTCGGGGACGGCCGGGGTGAAGGACCGGGGATGCTGGGACGCGCAGCCGCCGGCCAGCACGAGCAGGAGGCCGGCGAGGGAGCGGATCGCTCTCCCACCGGCCTCCGGCTTGCGGATGGCGGCCATGGCCCCTCCGGGGGGCCGGGCCCGGCCCAGCCCGATCCGGATTATCCGACGATCTTCTTCATCCAGCCATGGGGATCCGGCACGAGGCCGTGCTGGAGGTTGAGGAGGGTCTCGCGCAGCCGGGCGGCCACGGGGCCGGTCTCGCCCTTGTTCACGACCCAATCGCCCCTGCGGGATTTCACGTGGCCCACCGGGGTGATGACGGCGGCGGTGCCGCAGGCGAAGACCTCGGTCATGCGGCCCTCGGCGACGGCGGCCTTCCACTCGGCCACGCTGATCTTGCGCTCCTCGGCCTTGTAGCCCAGCTCGCGGGCCAGCTGCAGGAGGCTGTCGCGGGTGATGCCGGGGAGAAGCGAGCCCGTGAGCTCCGGCGTGACCACCACAGTCTCGCCCTTCTCCTGGTAGACGAAGAAGATGTTCATGCCGCCCATCTCCTCGACGTACTCGCGGTGGATGGCGTCGAGCCAGACCACCTGGTCGCAGCCCTGGTCCTTGGCCTGGCTCTGGGCCACGAGGCTGGCGGCGTAGTTGCCAGCGCACTTGGCGAAGCCGGTGCCGCCGGGGGCGGCGCGGACGTACTCCTCGGAGATCCACACGGTCACCGGCTTCACACCGCCGGAGAAGTAGGCGCCGCTGGGGCAGGCCATGAGGAGGAAGAGGTATTCACTGCTGGCGTGGACGCCCAGGGCGGGCTCGGTGGCGATCATGAGCGGGCGCATGTAGAGGCTCTCGCCCACGGCGCCGGGCACCCAGGCCTGGTCCTGGGTGATGAGGGCCTTGGCGGCCTCGAGGAAGCGCGCCTCGGGCAGCTCGGGCATGGCCAGGCGGGCCGCGGAGGTGGCGAAGCGGTGGGCGTTGGCCTCGGGCCGGAAGGCGGCGATGCTGCCGTCCTTCTGCTTGTAGGCCTTGAAGCCTTCGAAGATGGCCTGGCCGTAGTGCAGAACCGAGGAGGCCGGGGACATCTCGATGGGCCCGTAGGCCTTCAGCACACCCTTGCCCCAGCCCTGGCCTTCCTTGTAGGGAATCACCACCATGTGGTCGCTGAACACCTGCCCGAACCGGGGATTGGTCATGAGCTTCGCGCGCTGCTCGGGGCTGGCGGCATGATCCGAGGGCTGGATCTCGAGGGTGGAGGTGGACGTGGCGGGGTTCACAGGCGCTCCTTGGGTGAAGATCAGGCCCGGCGGACCAGGTGCCCGAGCCGCGCGATGGCGTCCCGGGTGGTGGCGGGGTCGTGCGTGGAGAAGTTGAGGCGGAGGCAGTTGGTGCCGCGACCGTCGGCGAAGAAGAGGGGCCCCGGCGCGAAGCCGATGCCGGCGGCCAGCGCGTCCCGGTGCAGATCCAGGGCGGAGAAGCCCTCGGGCATCACCACCCAGAGGTGCATGCCGCCCTTGGGCTCGGACACCTGGGTGCCCGGGGGGAAGTGCTCCGCCAGGGCCTCCACCATGGCGTCGCGGCGCTCCTTGAGGGCGCGGCGCAGCCGGGCCAGGTGGCGCCGGAAGCCGCCCGTGTCCAGGAACCGCGCCACCACCGCCTGCATGAGGGGCGGCTGGCCGATGGTCTGCACCTCCTGGATGAGGGCCATGCGCCGCAGGAGGTCCTCCCGGGCGATGAGGTAGCCCAGGCGCAGGCCCGCGGCCAGAGACTTGGAGAAGCTGCCCAGGTGGATGACGTTGTCGGCCCCTTCCAGGCGCCGGAAGGGCGGCAGGGAGTTGCCGGAGAAGCGCAGGTCGCCGTAGGCGGAGTCCGTCACCACGATCACGCCGTGGGCCCGGGCCACCGCCAGCACCCGCTCGCGGCGGGCCTTGGACTGGGTCATGCCCGTGGGGTTGTGGAAACTGGGCACCGTGAAGAGCAGCTTGGCCTCGCTGCGCTGGAGGGCCGAAGCCAGGCGGTCGGGATCCAGGCCCTGGCGGTCCACGGGCACCGGCACGGCCTCCCGGCCCAGGGCGCGGATCATGGCCAGGATGCCCACGTAGCAGGGGCTCTCCACCAGCACCCGGTCACCGGGCACCGTGAAGGACTCCAGGGCCAAGGCGAGTCCCGACTGGGCCCCGGGGGTGGAGCGTATGCCCCAGCCCTCGTCGATGGGCTCGCCCTCGGAGGCCAGCCAGCGGGATACGGCCTCCAGGTAGGGGGGATGGCCCGCCGGGGCCGAGTACACCCAGACCTCGGGACCCATCTCCTTCAGCACCTGGGCCGTGATGCGGCGCAGGTGCTCGCCGGGCAGCAGGTCCGAGGGGATGAACCCCGCGGAGAAGCTCACCAGATGGCGGTCCTGCACCCGCTCAAGGGTCTCGCCCAGCCAGGAGCCCAGCTCGCCGTCGTGGACCAGCATGGGCGAGCCCTCGAAGGGGAACTCGCTGGCGGCCCGCAGGCCCGGAGCCTCGGGCAGGCGAGGCGCCACGAAGCTGCCCCGGCCCTGGACCGTCTGGATCCAGCCCGTGCGCTTCAGACCCGCCAGGGCCTTCAGGACGGTCAAGCGGTGGACGCCCCAGCGCTGGGCCAGCTCCGGCACCGCCGGCAGCCGGGAGCCGGGCCGCCATTCCCCTTCCTGGATGAGGCCGCGCAGCCGCCTCTGCAGCTGCAGATACAGGGGGCTCGAGGCGCCCGGGTCGAGGGAGGGATCGAGAACCATCCCCACCAGGATCGGTCATTTTTCCCCAAAAAACGACTGAATTCACAGCCTGGAGCAGACCGTGACCCGGGGTAGGTGGAGATCGGGCCTGCTCCCAGACCACCCTAGACCGGAGACCAGGCTCAACCCTGGCCTGGCCCGGACGTCCATAATGGTGCACCGGAGGTTCCATGCGCCGCCTGACCCTGACCGCCGCCCTGCTCCCCCTGCTCCTCCTGGGGGCCTGCACGGGCTACCACGTGACCTACGACTACGACGTGACCGCCTCCTTCGGCCGCTACAAGACCTTCGACTACTACACCTCCAAGAAGGGCACCGGCGGCACCACCAACCTCATGGACAAGCGGGTGCGCGCGGCCCTCGAGAAGGAGCTCCAGGCCAAGGGCTTCGTCATGGAGACCAAGGCGGACCCCGACTTCCTCGTGACCTACTACCCCGTGGTCCACGAACGCCGCTACCGCACCACCACCCACATGGGCTGGGGATGGGGCTGGGGCTACCGCCCCTTCTACGGCGGCGTCGGCACGAGCATGAGCGAGGTGCACAGCTACAAGGAAGGCACCATCGTCATCGAGGTCGTGGACTTCAAGACCAACCAGATGATCTGGCAGGGCGCCGCCGCCGGAGCTCTCACGGGCCTGGACAACCCCGAGGACGCCGACGAGGTGGTGCCAAGGGCGGTCCACGACATCCTCTCCAAGTTCCCGCCCCGGTAGCCCCTTCCCGATCAGCCTGAGATCCGCTTCGTGTGCCGGAAGAGGTCGTCCGGGTCATGGGTTCGCTTGATGGCCGCCAGGCGGTCCAGGATGGACCGGCCGTAGGCGGCCTCGATGCGGTCGGCCCCCTCCTCCTCCGTGAGGAAGTTGACGTAGGCGCCCCCCGTCGAGCTGGCCCGGGTGGCCTCGAAGCAGTCCCGGGCCCACTGGATGTTGGCGGCGTCGTCCTCCGGCCGCTCCCAGGCGCTGGCGATGTTCAGCACGTAGGCCGCATCCCGGTTCCCCGCGGGCGAGTGGCCGGCGGGCAGCTCGTTCAGGGCCCCCTGGAGGTGGAAGAGGAAGAATGCGGAGTGGGGCGACACCAGGCGCCCGGCATGATCCACCGCCAGGTTGATGAGCTCCGGGCCGATGCCGGGCAGGTAGTGGGATTTCCAGTAGTAGCGGCGGCCCTTGGGCTGGGTGGCGTCCAGCAGGCTCTGCATCTGCGTGTAGGGCCGGCGGGTCACCGTATCGGCGATGGGGTTCCCGACCCGGCGCAGGGCGGTCAGCAGGGCCTCGCCCTCCTCGATGCGGCCCGTGTGGCAGATGAAGATGAGCGCCACCAGCTTCCCGTGCTGCTCCTTGGGCAGCCAGGGCGCCGGGGGGGCGATGCGCAGGGCGGCCACGCAGGTCAGCTCGCGCGGCGCCGCGGCACTGAAGGTCCGGTAGGCTTCGAGCGCCTGGCGCGCGTCCTCGCCCCGCCAGGCGAGGGCCCCGCCCAGGATCTCGGGCCCCACGGGGAACAGCCGGTACTCGAAGGAGGTCACGAGCCCGAAGTTGCCCCCTCCGCCACGGAGGGCCCAGAAGAGGTCCGGGTGCGACCCGGCGGAGACCTGGCGGATCTCCCCGTCCGCCGTCACCACCTCCATGGAGGCCACGTTGTCGCAGGTCCAGCCGTGGCGTCGCGTGAGGTAGCCGAAGCCCCCGCCCACCGTGAGCCCGGCGATGCCCGTGGCCGAGACGAACCCGAGGACCGTGGCCAGACCGTGCGCCTGGGTCTCCCGGTCCAGGTCGCCCAGGGTGCAGCCGGCCTGGGCCCGGGCCAGACGCGCTGCGGGGTCCACCCACACACCGCGCATCGCCGAGAGGTCGATCATGAGCCCGCCTTCGCAGACCGCCAGGCCCGCGATGTTGTGGCCGCCGCCCCGCACGGAGAGGAGGAGCCCGTGGCGGCGGGCGAACCGGACCGCCTGGGCCGCGTCCGCCGTGCCCGTGCACCGGGCGATGAGGCCCGGCCGGCGGTCGATCATCCCGTTCCAGATGCGCCGCGCCTCCTCGTAGCCCTCGTCCCCGGGCGCCAGCACGGCCCCGCTGAAGGCGCCGCGGAAGGCCTGGACCGCCTCGGGCGGCAGGTCCACCTTCCCGCCATCCATTCCGGTGAGCTGGATCACCATGGTGTTCCTCCTTGGCGGGATTGGTCCGGTTTTTTCCATTCGAGACCGGCCGGGCCATGGATGATACCTCTTTCAAATGCCGCCGTGAATGAGTCCAGATGAGATCCTTGCTGGGACAAAACCGCTCCTGAAACGCCTGGAAACCGCCAAGGGGCGTAAACTGGAAGTCCTCTAGGAGGAGTTCTCATGGCGAAGGTCACCCTCAAAGGCAATCCCCTCAACACCGCCGGCGATCTGCCGAAGGTGGGCTCCGCGGCTCCGGCCTTCACCCTGGTGCGCACGGACCTCTCCGAAGTCTCGAACAAGGACCTGGCCGGCCAGCGCGTGGTGCTGAACATCTTCCCCAGCCTGGACACGCCCACCTGCGCCGCCAGCGTGCGCAAGTTCAACGCCCGCGCCAACGAGAAGCCCAACACCACCATCCTCTGCGTGAGCGAGGACCTGCCCTTCGCCCAGAAGCGCTTCTGCGGCGCCGAGGGCCTGGACAACGTGGTGCCCGCCTCCGCCTTCCGCACCCCGGATTTCGGCAAGACCTACGGCGTGACCCTGGTGGACGGCCCCATGAAGGGCCTGCTGGCCCGCGCCGTCGTCGTCGTGGATGGCGCCGGAAAGGTGATCCACACGGAGCTGGTGCCGGAGATCGCGCAGGAGCCCGACTACAACGCCGCGCTGGCGGTGCTGTAGGCAGTCTTCAGTCTTCAGTCTTCAGTGCGCGGCCCTTCGGGGCCGCTTCTCATTCGGCCTGGAAGGAGGCGGCCACGGACTTGAGGGACTGGGCGACGCCGGCCAGGTCCCGGGTGGTGATGGCCAACTCGGGGGCGGTGTTGGCCAGCTGGGCCGCGGCGAGCTGCACCTCCCCCGCGGAGGCCTGGCTGGTGGTCATGCGGCGGCTAACCTCCTCGCTGACCTTGGACTGCTCCTCGGCGGCCTGGTGGATCTCGGCGGCCACGGCCTCCACGGCCCCCAGGGTGTCCTCCATGCGCTGCAGCGCCTGCTGGATGGCCGCCACCTGGCCCTCCCCCTGGCTGATCATCGGCTGCAGCGACGCCTCCGAGCGCCCCTTGAGGTCCTGGAGCAGGTCCCCCAGGGTCCGGAGCCGGTTCTGGGCGGACTTCACCTCGAGGCCCGCCGCACGGCCATCGTCCACCATGGCATCCAGGCTCGCCCGCACCTGCAGGACGGAGGTCTGGAGCTGGGCGACGGCATAGGCCACGTCCTCAGAGGCCTGGCGCTGGACCCGGCTGCTGTTCGCGAGCTGCTGGGTGGCGGCGGACACCTGCTCGGCGCTGGCGGACAGCCCGCCCGCGCCGGTGGAGACGCGCGAGGCCTGGGCCTGCAGCGCCCGAACCAACTCGCGCAGGCGGGCGCTCATGGCGTTGAAGGCCTCGGTCATGCGCCCCGTCTCGTCGTAGCTGCGCACCGGCAGCTGGATGCGCAGATCCCCCTGCTCCATGCGGGCCATGCCGTCCGCGAGGGCGTGGATGGGCTCCGTGAGGAGCACCGTGGCGCGCCAGGTCCAGAGCAGCACCACCAGCCCGAAGAGGCTGAACCCGGCCGCCAGCAGCCAGCCCCGGGTGCGGGCCCCGCGCTCCAGGGCCTGGGCGTCCGCCAGCAGATCCCGGCTCATGCGGTCCTGGACGCCCTTGAGGGCCAGGAGCCCCTCGGAGGAGACCTTGGTCCAGGCCTCCGGATCCTCGATCACCCGCCCCGCCTGGACCAGGTCGCGCATGCGCTGGAGCTCCGGGGCGAAGGGGCCCGCCAGGGCCTTCCGGTAGTCCTCCCGGAAGGCTTCGGGAGCCGCGGACAGGAAGGCCTCGCCCTGGGCCTTCTGGGCATCCAGCAGGGCCAGGAAGCGCTCCTGGGTGGCCACATCCATGGTGCCGTGGGAGAACACGTTGGAGAGCAGCGCGCTCTCAAGACCGGCGGATTCCTTGGCCCGGATGAGGGTGCCGAAGGCCAGGAAGCGGCTTTCCAGCGGCGTTCCGGCGGCGGGCAGCATGAGCTGGTTCTGCACCCGGAGCAGCGTGTCCACTTCACGCGCATAGCCGTCGAGCATCTCCAGGCCCGCTCCGCGCTGATCGGTGCGGCGGCGCAGCTCCTTGATGCGGGCCCCGTCCCGGACCTGGACCGGGAACAGGGCCTTGAGCTCCGGTTCCGTCCCCGAGAGGAGCCCGCTGAGGGCGGCGCGCTCCTGGTCCACCGCCCCCCGGCCCCGCGACATGGGGGCCTGGAGCAGCCCCTGGCTGCCAAGGAAGAGGGCCGTCCCCGAGGATTCGGCCTGGAGGGCGTGGACGAGGTTGCCCACCTCCACCGAGAGGTTCGAAGCCGCCTTCAGCCGCTGCATCCGATCCAGCAGGCGCATCTGCTCGGCCACGTAGAGCCCGGACAGCAGCCCCCCGCCCACCACGGGCAGGAGCACCAGGCCCAGGAGCTTGGTGCGGACGCGGATGTGGAGGAGGTCGAAGAACATGGGTCACCCTGGGCCGGTCGTGGCGGATCCCATCAGTGTGGAGGGCCCGTCCCCATTCAGACGACCATCGGGTAGTGATTTGACCAAGATCACCGGCTGCGCCGGTTTCTCCAACTCCCTCAGGCGATGCGGTCCATCCGCCGCAGGCCGGGCACCTTCCAGGCCGTGGCCGCCACCACCAGCAGGGTCATGCAGCCGCCGAAGACCACGGAGGGTACCAGGCCCAGCAACCGCGCCGCCAGGCCGCTCTCGAAGGCGCCGATCTCGTTGCTGGAGCCGATGAACACCTGGTTGACCGAGGACACCCGGCCCAGCATGTGCTCGGGCGTGAGGGTCTGGAGCAGGGTGGCCCTCAGCACCACGCTGACGTTGTCCACGGCCCCGCTGGCGGCCAGCAGCAGCAGACTGAGCGCGAAGCTCCGGCTCAGGGCGAAGGCGATCATGGCCGCGCCGAAACCTGCCACGCAGAGCAGCAGTGTGCGCCCCGCCCGCCGCAGGGGCGGGAGGTGGGCCAGGGTCAGACCCATGAGCACCGAGCCCACGGCCGGGGCCGCGCGCAGGGCGCCGAGGCCCTGGGGGCCCACCCGCAGGACCTCCCGGGCGAAGACCGGCAGCACGGCCACGGCCCCGCCGAAGAGGACGGCGAAGAGGTCGAGGCTGATGGCCCCCAGCAGCAGCCGCTGGGAGAACACGAAGCGCAGGCCCTCGCCCAGGCTCTCGAGCACCGAGCCCGCCCGCGGCGCCGGAGGGCGCGGGGTGTAGCGGATGAGGAAGAGCCCCAGCGCCGCCCCCACCAGGAGCGCCATCACAAGGAAGTGGGCCCAGACCGGGCCCCGCCAGGCGTAGACCAGGCCTCCCAGGGCGGGCCCCAGCACCATGCCCGCGTGGAAGACGGACACGCGCCAGGTGGAGCCGTTCGCGTAGAGGGCCTTGGGCAGCAGGTCCGTGCCCAGCGCCATGTTCGCCGGGCGGTAGACGGCCCGCATGAGGCCCGTGAGGAAGATGATGGCGTAGATGGGCCACACGGCCCGGGCCAGCGGCCCCGCCTGGAACCGCCAGCTGAAGGCCCACAGGAGCGCCGAGCAGGCGGCCAGGCCGGCGGTGGCGGCCATGCAGAGGCGGAGGCGGTTCACGCGGTCCGCCGCGTGCCCTCCGAACAGGGCCGTGGCCAGGAAGGGCAGCGCCTCGGACAGACCCACCAGGCCCAGGGCCAGGGGGTCTCCCGTGCGGTCGTAGACCTGCCAGCCCACCACCACGCCCTGCATCTGGAGGCCCAGGGTGGCGAGCCCCATGGTGGCCACGAACCAGCGGTAGTTCCCGTCCCTCAGGGCCGCGTAGGGGTCGTGCGCCGCCGCGGACTCACTCATACCTGAGGGCGTCGATGACATCCAGCTTCGCGGCCTTCACCGCCGGCAGGAAGCCCGCCGCCACGCCCACCAGGCCGGAGAAGCCCAGGCCCAGGGCCACGGCCCAGCCCTCGGTCACCGCGGGCACCTGGAACTTCTGGAGGATGAACACCGCGCTGTAGGCGAAGGCGATGCCGATGAGGCCGCCCAGCACGGACAGCACCATCGCCTCGACGAGGAACTGCCAGAGGATGCTGTGCTGGGTGGCCCCCAGGGCCCGCCGGATGCCGATCTCGCGGGTGCGCTCGGTGACGCTCACCAGCATGATGTTGGAGATGCCGATGCCGCCCACCACCAGGGAGATGCTGGCGGCCACGGCGAGCAGGGCCGTGAGGATCCCCGCCTGCTGGGTCTGCATCTGCACGATGTCGTCCTGCTTGCGGATCTGGAAGGGGTTGTCGTCCTTGGGCGCCACCTTCATGCGCTGGCGCAGGAGCGCGGTCACCTCGGCCTCCGCCAGCTCGGCCTTGCCTTCCTGGGCGCTCACCATGATGCGTTGGATCTTGTCGCGGCCCATGATCTTGCGCATGACCGTGGTGTAGGGCGCCACGATGAGGTCGTCCTGGTCGCCGAACATGCCGGCGCCCTTCTTCTCCAGCACGCCCACCACCTGGAAGGGCAGCGCGCCCACGCGGATGGTGAGGCCCACGGGGTCCTCCCCGTTGGGGAAGAGGTTGTCCTTCACGGTCTGGCCGATGACGCAGACCTTGGCCATGCCGCGCACCTCGGTGTCCGTGAAGAACCGGCCGTTCTCCACCTCCCAGCCGCGGATCTGGAGGAACTCGGGGCCGGTACCCTGTACCTGGGTCACGCAGTTGGTGTTCTGGTAGATGATGGGCCGCGTGGTCTGGACCTGGGCCGTGGCGGCCACCACGCTGCTCTGCGAGAGCTCTTGCTGGATCAGCGGGGGGTCGGTCTCCAGGAGGATGTCCGCGCTGCCCATGGCCATGGGACCGAAGCGGTTGCCTCCGGCCCCGGGGAAGATGGTCAGCATGTTGGAGCCCATGTTCTGGATGAGGGCGATGGAGGCCCGCTTGGAGCCCTCGCCGATGCCGATCATGGCGATGACCGCCCCCACGCCCACGATGATGCCGAGCATGGTGAGGAAGGCCCGCATCTTGTTCCGGGTGATGGCAAACAGGGCGAGTTTGAGGAACTCGAGGAATCTCATGCGACCCCCCGGTCAGGGCCTGTATTCAGAGTGGGAAGGGGCCGCGACGCCGGCCAGCCGCGCCCATGGCGAGGCAGCGGCCGAAGGGCGATGCGGGACATCGTTCGAGGCCGATAACGAAGCCAGGGGTGCGGCTGGCCACGTCCCGAAGGGCAAGGGGCGGCGCCCGGCGCGATACTGCGTCGAGCGCCTCGTCAATAGTGCCGCTATGGCCATCGTCGCTCTCCTTGTCTCGCTTGGGCGACGCCCCTTGCGCGGCCCCATCTCACTTTGAATAGAGGCCCTAGCGCCGTCCCCCGGCCATCCCGCCGGAAGTGCCGTTGGCCTGCTTGGCGTTCTCCACGCCGGTGAGGATCATCATCCCCTCCTGCAGGCCCTCCCCCGTGACCTCCGTGAACTGGCCGTCGGTGATGCCGGCCTTCACGACCACCGCCTTGGGCTTGCCGTTCTCCAGCACCCAGACCCGGTCCTCGCGCTTGGCCACCACCCCGCCCTTGCTGCCCGCGGTGCTCTGGGTGCCGGACCGCTGGGGCCCCATCATCATGGGCCCGCCGAGCCGGGGACCTTCGGTCTTCTTCTCTTCCTTGATGAAGGCGGCGGGATTGAAGCGGAGGGCCGCGTTCGGCACCCGCATCACGTCCCGCTTCTGGTTGGTGATGATGGTGACGTTGGCGGTCATGCCGGAGCGGAGGGCCAGGTCGCCCGTGAACTTGGGGCCGCCCAGGAGGCTGGCGCCGCCGGGGGTCCGGGCCAGGGCCATGCGGTCCGCCGGCACCGCGGCGGCCTTCATGGCCGGGCGGGCGGCGGGGGCGGCAGCGGCCTGGCGCTCCTTGAAGCGCTTGATGAACTGCTCCTTGCTGACGCCCTGGGCCTCCATGCGTTCCTTCATGCGCTCCCAGGCCTTCTCGGGATCCTGCGGCCCCTCCTTCTGCGGCTGCGCGGGGCCGGAGAGGGGCTCGTTGGGCACCACCATCTCCACCACGTAGTTCACCACGTTGCTGGTGGTGATGGGCTCCTGGCGCACCAGGCTCACGGTGGCCATGAACTGCTTGTCCGGCAGGCTGTCCACGGTGAACATGGCCCGCTGCCCCACCTGCACCTCGTCGATGTCCGACTCACCGATGGACACCTGGACCTTCATCTTCGAGAGGTCCTGGGCGATCTGGAACAGGTTGGGCGTGCTGAAGCTGGCCGCCACGGTCTGGCCCACGTCCGCCAGCCGGGAGATCACCACGCCATCCACCGGGGCGGTGATGTCGCAGTAGCCGCGGTTGGCCTTGGCCCGGTCCAGGCTGGCCTTGGCGGATTCGAGGTTCCCCTTGGCGTTCTTGAGGGCCGTCACCTTGGTGTCCAGATCCTGGTCGGCCAGGAGCTTGTTCTCAGCCAGGCGCTTGCTCCGCTCATGGTCGGCCTTGGCGAAGTCGTAGGCGGCCTGGGCCCGGAGGAGGCTGGCCTGGGCATCCTGGAGCTGGGTGTCCCAGACCGTGGGATCGATCTGGGCGATGAGCTGCCCCTTCTTCACGATGCTGTTGTAGTCCACGTACAGGGCCGAGATCACGCCGGACACCTGGGTGCCCACCGCCACCTGCACCACGGGGCTCACGGCGCCGGTGGCGTTGATCCGCTGGGTGATGGCGCCCTTGTCCACCTTGGCCTGGCGCCACTTCACCTCATCCTTGGTCCGCGTGAGGGCGTAGGTCGCCACCCCCCCCACCACCGCGACACCGATGCCGAGGACGATCCAGGTGTTCCGCTTCATGACGCCGCGCTCCGCTTCTCAAGGGACCGGGCAGGGCCCGGCCTAGTACCTTCGCATAACGATGTATTGACCACCAGGGAAGGTTCCCGGTTGAGGCGGAATTTCGTGGAATCGGAGCCTATCGGATGAGCCCCAGGCCCTCGACGATGGCCCGTTTCGCGAACCCGTCGGCCAGGGCGTACTGGATGAGGCCCCCCGCCAGGACGATGGCCGCAGACACCAGCACGGCCGCACCCGCCAGGGGGGCGTGGACCGCGGGGCGGTCGGAGGCCAGCCGCTCGGCCTCGGCGCTGGGCGCCTGGAGGAAGAGGGCCACCAGGAAGCGCAGGTAGTAGTAGGCGGACACCAGGCTCGCCAGGACGCCCAGAATCGCCAGGCCCACGTGGCCTGCGCCCACGAGTTCGCGGAAGATCATGTACTTGCCGTAGAAGCCGCCCAGGGGCGGGATGCCCGCCAGGCTCAGCATGAACACCGCCGCGGAGAAGCCCATGGCCGGGCGCTTCCAGCCCAGGCCCCGCAGGTCGTCGAAGGTGGTCTTCTCGCCCACCAGGCCGAAGGCGGTCAGCAGGCCGAAGGCGCCCATGTTCATGGCCAGGTAGATGACCAGGTAGAACAGCACGCCCGTGTAGGCGGCCGGGGTGCCGGCCACGAAGCCCAGCATGAGGTAGCCCGCGTGGCTGATGCTGGAGTAGGCCAGCATGCGCTTCACGTTGGACTGGACCAGGGCCGTGAGGTTCCCGAGGACCAGGGTGGCGACGGCCAGCGCCGCCAGGACCGTCTGCACCTTCGCGGTCACGGGGCCCATGGGGGCGAAGCTGCCGGGGAACACCCTCAGCAGGGCGATGAAGGCCACGCCCTTGGTGGCCACGGACATGAAGCCCGCGATGGGATGGGGCGAGGCCTCGTAGGCGTCCGGCGTCCACTGGTGGAAGGGCACGGCGGAGACCTTGAAGAGGAAGCCCAGGAGCATGAGGGCCGCGCCCGCCATCACCAGGGGATCCAGGAGGGCGCCCTGGGCCTTGAGGGCCCCGGCGGCCGCGGCCAGGTCGAAGGTCCCGCTCAGGCCGTAGATGAGCACGCCGCCCATGAGGAAGCAGCTGGAGGCCACGGCGCCGGTCATGAAGTACTTCATGCCACCCTCGGCGCTCTCGGAGCGGGCGCGCACGGTGCCGACCAGGGCGTAGAGGGGGATGCTGAACAGCTCCAGGCCCAGGAAGAGGGCCACGAAGTGCGTGGTGGAGGCGAAGAGCATCATGCCCGTCACCGAGAAGAGGAGCAGGGAGAGCGTCTCGCCCTTCACCCACCCTTCCTGGTGGAAGTGGTCCCAGCTCTGGAGGATGGTGAGGGCCGCGGCCACCGCCACGAAGATGCCCGTGAACTGGGCCAGGCGGTCCATGTGCAGCTGGAAGAAGGCTGGCTGGCTGCCGGTCTTCCAGAGGCTCGTCAGGAACCAGAAGCTGCCGGCCACCGCCAGGAGGGCCGTGCCGTACATGGCGCCGCGGATCCACTTGGTGGTGCCCTGGTCCTTGTCGAGGGACATCAGGACGACCAGGCAGGCGCCGAAGGCCGGGAGGAGCAGCGGCAGCAGGGCCGCCCACTGGCTGGGGGTGAGGCTCATCGGTGCACCTCGTGGGCAGCGGGGGCTTCGGAAACCGGGGCTTCGGAGGCGTGCGCCCCGGCGGATTCCCCGGGCGCGGCGGCCTCGCGGACGGCGGGGGCCAGGATGAAGGGCCGGGGGGCCGGGGCCTTGATCTCCTGGAGGAGGGCGGCCACGGGGGCCTCGCTGGCGCCCACGAAGGTCCGGGGGTGGACGCCCATCCAGACGATGAGCACCACGATGGGCAGCATCACCGCGATCTCGCGGGCGTTCAGGTCGCTGTGCAGGTGGTGGGTGCCGCTGTCCTCATCCTTGTTCTCGGGGCCCCAGAAGACCCGCATGAACATCCACAGCATGTAGACCGCGCCCAGCAGGACGCCGGAGGTGGCGAGGACTGCGTAGAGGCGGCCCCAGGTGAAGCCGGAGAGGAAGGTGCCGTTGAGGATCCAGAACTCGCCCACGAACCCGTTGGTGAGGGGCAGGCCGATGGAGCTCAGGGTCACGATCATGAAGAACGTGGTGAAGATGGGCATCTTCACGGCCACGCCGCCGAAATCCGAGATCATGCGTGTGTGGGCCCGGTCGTAGAGCATGCCCACCAGGAGGAAGAGCGCGCCGGTGCTTACGCCGTGGTTCAGCATCTGGAGCATGGCGCCCTGGGTGCCGATGACGGTCATGGAGGCCAGTCCCAGCATCACGAAGCCCATGTGGCTCACGGAGGAGTAGGCCACCAGCTTCTTGATGTCGCGCTGCACCATGGCCACCAACGCCCCGTAGACGATGGCGATGACGCTCAGCAGGGCGATGGGCTTGGCGTAGTGCATCGCCGCCTGGGGGAACATGGGGATGGCGAAGCGGATGAAGCCGTATCCGCCCAGCTTCAGCAGCACGCCGGCGAGGATGACGGAACCGGCCGTGGGCGCCTGCACGTGGGCATCCGGCAGCCAGGTGTGCAGGGGGAACAGGGGCACCTTGATGGCGAAGGCCACGGCGAAGGCGATGAAGAGCCAGCCCTGGACGCCGAAGGGCAGCGCCGAGGCCGCCTGGGCCATGAGGGCCGGGTTGAAGCCGCCGGCCTTGTTGGCCAGGTAGAGCAGCGCCACCAGCCAGAGGAGGGAGCCGCTCAGGGTGTAGAGGAAGAACTTGTTGGCGGCGTAGCGGCGCTCGTCTCCACCCCAGACCCCGATCATGAAGTACATCGGGATCAGCATGGCCTCCCAGAACAGGTAGAACACGAACAGGTCCTGGGCCACCAGGGCGCCCAGCATGCCCGTCTCCAGCAGGAGGAACAGGGCCGCGAAGGTGCCCATGCGGTCCTTGAGGCTGTTCCAGGTGCCCAGCATGGTGAGAGGCACCAGAAAGGTGGTGAGGAGCACCAGCCAGAGGTTGAGGCCGTCCACGGCCAGGGCGTAGTCCACAGGCAGGCCCACGAGGGTGAACCAGGGCGTGCGCTCTGCGAGGACGGTCCCGCCCGCCGCCGGGTTGTGGCCCAGGAGCCAAGCGAGGCTCAGGACGAAGATGGCCAGGGCGCCCAGGAAGCCCAGCAGGCGCGCCAGCTTGCCCAGCGCGTGCGGCAGGGCCATGAGCAGGAAGCCCAGGACGGTCGGCGCGAAGACCAGGAAGGTGAGGGGATGGAGGTTCAGCCAGGTCATCGCCCCACCTACTTCAGGAAGACATAGAGGAGGATCGCGGCCCCCAGCGCCATGCTGAGCGCGTAGTTCCGCACCCGGCCGGTCTGGAAGAGCGCCGTGAAGTCCCCGAAGACCCGGGCCAGCGCACCCGGCAGGTTCACGCCCACGCCGTCGATGATGATGACGTCGAAGAGCTTCCACAGGAGGTTCCCGAACCAGCGGATGGGCCGGAGGAGGTAGAGCTCCACACCCTCGTCCACATAGTACTTGTTCAGCAGCACCCGGTGGACCGTGGGGAACTTCTCCGCGAAGGCCAGCTCCCAGGCGGGACCGGCCTTGTACTTGGACCAGCCCAGGAAGCCGAAGACCAGGCCCAGGGTGGTGGAGATCGCCGCCAGCAGCACGGCCGGGCCCTCGTGGTGGCCGTGGGCTGCGTGGGTCTGGCCGTAGGTCAGGGCCGGCTTCAGCCACTCGCCGATGGCGAAGTGGCCGCCGAAGGCCTCGGGCACGCCCCAGAAGCCCCAGAGCAGCGAGCCCACCGCCAGCACCATGAGGGGGACCGTCATGGAGAGCGGGCTCTCGTGGGCGTGCTCGTAGGCGTGGTGGTCCCGGGGTTCGCCCCAGAAGGCCAGGGCCATGAGGCGCCACATGTAGAAGCTGGTGCAGCAGGCGGCGACGACACCCACCACCCACAGGGCCGGGGACTTGAGGTAGGCCAGGTAGAGGATCTCGTCCTTGCTGAAGAAGCCCGAGGTGCCGGGGAAGCCCATGATGGCGACGGTGCCGGCCACCATGGTGATGAAGGTGATCTTCGTCTTGTTCTTCAGCCCGCCCATCTTGAACAGGTCCTGCTCGTGGTGCATGGCGGTGATTGCGCTGCCGGCGCCGAGGAAGAGGAGGGCCTTGAACCAGGCGTGGGTGAAGACGTGGAAGAAGCCCGCGGCGAAGCCCGCCGCGCCCAGGCCCAGGAACATGTAGCCCAGCTGGGAGATGGTGGAGTAGGCCAGCACCTTCTTGATGTCGCGCTGGAAGAGGCCGATGGTGGCGGCGAAGAGAGCCGTGGCCGCGCCCACCCAGGCCACTACAGTCATGGTGGTGGGGGTCAGGGTGTAGACCGGGGCCAGGCGGCAGATCATGTAGATGCCGCTGGTCACCATGGTGGCGGCGTGGATGAGGGCGCTGACGGGGGTCGGGCCCGCCATGGCATCCGGCAGCCAGAGGTAGAGGGGCAGCTGGGCGCTCTTGCCCGTGGCGCCCACGAAGAGCATCAGAGTGGCGAAGGTGAGGATGCCGAAGCCGGCCTCGGGAGCCAGGTGGCCCGCCTGGGTGAGGATGTCGGCGATGGTCAGGGTACCGAAGGACGCGAAGAGCACCAGCATGCCGATGGACACGCCCAGGTCGCCCACGCGGTTGAAGAGGAAGGCCTTGAGGCCCGCCTGGGGGGCGAAGTCCGTCTCGAAGTAGTAGCCGATGAGCAGGTAGGAGCAGAGGCCCACGCCCTCCCAGCCCACGAACATCAGGGGCAGGCTCGATCCGAGGATCAGGGTCAGCATGAAGAACACGAAGAGGTTCAGGTAGCTGAAGAACCGCGCGTAGCCCTTCTCCGCGTGCATGTAGCCCACAGAGTAGAGGTGGATGAGGAAGCCGATGCCCGTGACGACCAGCATCATGGTGCCGCTAAGGGGATCGATCACCAGGCCGAAGGGCACGCTCATGGAGCCCGTGACCATCCACTCGGCGTAGTTCAGGACCAGCCGGTGGTCCGGCATGCCCTTCATGGCGAGGAAGGCGGACACGGCCAGCACGAGAGAGAGCGCCACTGTGCCCAGGCCCACGAGGGTCACGGCGCCCTTGCCGGCGCGCTTGCCCAGCAGGCCGTTGAAGGCCGCGCCCAGCAGGGGGAGGATCGGAATGAGCCAGTAGTACTTGTTCATCGCATCCTCACTGCTTCAGGCTGGCGGCCCGGTCCGAGTCCGTGGTGTCCCGGTGGCGGTAGAGGCCGATGATCAGCGCCAGGCCGACGGCCGCCTCGCAGGCGGCCACGGCGATGATGAAGAGGTAGAACACCATGGCCTGGGCATCCCCCCCGCGGAACCGGGCGAAGGCCAGCAGGGCCACGTTGGCGGCGTTGAGCATCAGCTCCACGCCCATGAACTGCATGAGGAGCGTGCGGCGCAGGAGCACCGTGGCCAGCCCCAGGAAGAAGAGCAGCAGGGCCACCACCAGGTATCCCTGGAGCCCGCCGTGGAGGATCGCATCCATGCCGGTCATCGCTGGCTCCTCACAGGTTCCGCTTCGTCAGCGCCACGGCGCCGATCATCGCGGCCAACAGCACCAGGCCCGCCACCTCGAAGCCCAGCAGGTGGTCCGCGAAGAGCGCCGTCCCCACCTTCTCGAGCGTCATGGCCTGGGGCATCGTGCTCCCCTTCTCCGCCAGGGCCTTCAGCCCGGCCGAGCCCATCACCAGCTTCACGCCGCCGAGGGCGAGGACCGCCAGCAGGGCCAGGGACAGCCACCGCTGCACGGGATGGGAGGCCTGGGCCTCCTCCTCCTGGTGGCTGTTCAGCATCATGATCACGAAGAGGACGAGCACCATGATGGCGCCGGTGTAGACGATGATCTGGAGGGCAGCAGCCACCGGGTTGGCCAGCAGCACGAAGAGCCCGGCCACGCCGAAGAAGGCCGCCACCATGCAGAGGCCCGCCACGACGACGTTCTTCTGCAGCAGCATCCCCAGGGCGCCCAGGAGGGTGATGAGGGCAAAGGTGATGAACATGGCCGCTCCCTTACATCGCGATCGTGCGGCGCGGCACGGATGGGGTGGGATCCTGGGAGATGCGCTCCTTGCCGTCGGCCTCGGTGTAGGTGTTCATCAGGTCCCACTTGCCGAACTGCATGGACAGCCGGTCGTAGGCGGCCACCTCGTAGTCCTTCCGGAGCCAGATGGCATCCTTGGGGCAGGCCTCCTCGCACATGCCGCAGTAGATGCAGCGCAGCATGTCGATGGTGAACTTGGCCGGGCGCTTCTCCTCGAAGCCCTGGGTGAAGGTGAGGTCGCTGAACTCCTCGGCCTCGATGCTGATGCAGCGGGCCGGGCAGGCCTCCTGGCACATGAAGCAGGCCACGCACTTGATGGCGCCGTCCTCGAACCGCTTCAGCTCGTGGAGGCCGCGGTAGCCGGCGGGCATCTCCTTCTTCATGTCCGGGTACTGGATCGTGAAGCGCTTGGCGCTGGGCGTGAAGATCTGCCTGAAGAAGTGGCGGATGGTGATGCCCATCCCCTTCATCACGGGCCAGACATAGGTGCGGTCCAGCCAGTTCAGCTCGACCTTCTTGACGACGACACCCATCGCCTACTCCTCAGTGGCCCTGGCTCATGCGCCAGGCGTGGAAGACCAGGTTGACCATGGACATCGGAAGCATCGCCTTCCATCCGAGGTGCATGAGCTGGTCGTAGCGGAAGCGGGGCAGGGTCCACCGGATCCAGACGTAGACCCAGGCGAAGAACAGCATCTTCACCAGGAAGCTGGCCACGGACAGCATCACCGAGGGGTCCTGCACGAAGGGCACCTGCCAGCCGCCGAAGTAGAGCGTGGCCATGAGGGCGGAGGCCGTCATCATGTGGCAGTACTCGGAGAGGGCCAGCAGGCTGAACTTCATGCTCCCGTATTCGGTGTTGAAGCCTGCCACGATCTCGCTCTCGCCCTCGGCGAAGTCGAAGGGCAGGCGGTTCGTCTCGGCGAACATGCAAGCGAAGAACACGATGAAGCCGAGGGGCTGGCGCACGATGTTCCAGGCCCAGGGGAGGTGGCCCTGCGCCTTGATGACCTCGGAGGGGTCGTAGCCGCCGGCGGTCATGAAGATGGCCACCACGGCCAGGCTCATGCCGATCTCGTAGCTCACCATGGTGGCCGACGAGCGCATGCCGCCGAGGATGGCCCACTTGTTGTTGCTGGACCAGGCCGCCACCAGCACGCCGTAGACCGCCATGCCGCCGATGGCCAGGGGATAGAGCAGGCCCATGCCGTTGCCGGGATCCAGCAGCGCCAGGTGGTATTCCTGGCCTCCGCTCACGAAGCTGCGGCCGAAGGGGATGACGGCGAAGCCCATGAGGGCCGGCACCAGGGCCAGGAAGGGGGCCAGCCAGAAGAGACCCTTGTTGGCGTCGTGGGGAACCAGGTCCTCCTTGAAGAAGAACTTGATGCCGTCCGCCAGGGGCTGGGCCAGGCCGATGATCTTGATTTTGCCGAAGAGGGCCGCCCGGTTGGGGCCGATGCGGTCCTGGATCATGGCCGCGCCGCGGCGCTCCACCCAGGTCCAGACGGCCGCCAGCGAGAAGACGCCGCCGAAGACGATGACGAGTTTCGCCACCATCCAAGCGGTGGCAGGCGTGGTGTGCAGCAGGCTTGCGAGCTTGTCCATGGGCGGCTTCCCGGCGGGCCACCCGCGGGGAGGCCCAACCCATCGAGCCTATCAGAGCGGGACCCTTCATGACACGGAGGGAAAGAACCCCGGGGGCGCCGATGCGACCTGGGTCACAGCCCCAGGCTCGGGCCCTGCCGGGCCCGAGTGGGAAAAGAATCAAGAAAACGTCTGGGCTGCGTAGCAGCCCTTGCTAAATCGCGGGCGCAGGCCGCGATTTAGCCCACCTTGGCCTCGAGCTTCGCCCACGAGTCCTTCAGCCCCACCGTCCGGTTGAAAACCGGACTGCCGGGCCTGGAATCCGGGTCCACGGCGAAGTAGCCCGTGCGCTCGAACTGGAAGCGCTCGCCGGGGGCCGCCTCGGCCAGGCTGGGCTCCAGGCGCGCCTCCGCGAGCACTTCGAGGCTTCCAGGGTTGAGGAGGCTTTTCCAGTCCTGCCCCTCGGCCACGTCCATGGGATCTTCCTGGGTGAAGAGGGCCTCGTAGAGCCGCACCTCGGCCCGCACGGCATGGGCGGCGCTCACCCAGTGGAGGGTGCCCTTCACCTTCCGGCCGTCCGGCGCGTTGCCGCCCCGACTGGCGGGATCCCACTCGCAGCGCAGCTCCACCACGTTCCCGGCGGCGTCCTTGACCACCTCCCGGCAGGTGACCAGGCATGCCCCCCGGAGGCGCACCTCGGCGCCGGGCGCCAGGCGGAACCACTTCTTGGGAGCCTCTTCCCGGAAGTCGTCCTGGTCGATGAAGAGCTCCCGGGTGAAGGGCAGCTTGCGGGTGCCGAGGGAAGGATCGTCGGGGTGATTGGGCACCTCCACCTCGAAGGCCTCGGCGTCGGCCATGTTGGTGATGACCACCTTCAGGGGGCGGAGCACGGCCATGCGCCGGGGGGCCCGCTTCTCCAGATCCTCCCGGATGCAGAACTCCAGCAGGCCCGCATCGGCCACCATGTCGCGCTTGGCCACGCCCACCTTCTCCGCGAAGGCCCGCACGGCCTCGGGGGTGTAGCCGCGGCGCCGCAGGCCGCAGATGGTGGGCATGCGGGGATCGTCCCAGCCCCGCACGATGCCATCCTGCACCAGCTGGAGCAGGCGCCGCTTGCTCATCACCGTGTAGGTGAGGTTCAGGCGGGCGAACTCGATCTGGCGCGGCAGGGGCCGCTGGAAGAACCTGCCCTCCACGTCCTGGTCCAGGAACCACTCGTAGAGGGGACGGTGGTCCTCGAACTCCAGGGTGCAGATGGAGTGGGTGATGGTCTCGATGGCATCCGACACGCCGTGGGCGTAGTCGTACATGGGATAGATGCACCAGGTGTCGCCCGTGCGGTGGTGGTGGGCCCGGCGGATGCGGTACATGAGCGGGTCGCGCAGGTTCATGTTGCCGCTCTGCATGTCGATCTTGGCGCGCAGGACCTTCGAGCCGTCCGGGAACTCGCCGGCCTTCATGCGGCGGAAGAGGTCCAGGTTCTCCTCGGGACTGCGGTCGCGGTAGGGGCTGTTCTTCCCCGGCGCATGGAAGTTGCCCCGGTACTCGCGGATCTCGGCCTCGGACAGGTCGCAGACGTAGGCCTTGCCCTGCTGGATGAGGTACTCGGCGTAGTCGTAGAGGAAGGGGAAGTAGTCCGAGGCGTAGTGCTCGCCCTTCCAGTCGAAGCCCAGCCAGCGCACATCATCGCGGATGGAGTCCACGTACTCCACGTCCTCCTTCACGGGGTTCGTGTCGTCGAAGCGCAGGTTCGTGGCGCCGCCGTAGGCCTTCGCCAACCCGAAGTTCAGGCAGATGCTCTTGGCGTGGCCGATGTGCAGGTAGCCATTGGGCTCCGGCGGAAACCGCGTGAGCACCCGCCCCCCATGCTTCCCCGAGACGCGGTCCGCCTCCACGATCTCCTCGATGAAGTGGAGGCTCCGGGATTCGGGCTTGGGTTCGGGGGTGGGCTGTTCAGCGGGCATGGGGCTCACGATTCATAAACCCCCAAGATACCAAGGCCTCCCATCAACCTCCAAAAGACGATTGGAGCCACGGATAAACACGGATGAACCCGGATATTGATAAAAATCCTATCTGTGTTCATCCGTGTTCATCTGTGGCTGAATCCCCTACCCCAGCCCGGCCGCGACCTGGGTGGCGCGCTCGATGCCGCGGGCCACGACGGAGCGGATGCGGCCGTCCTCCAGGGCCAGCAGGCCGGCGATGGTGCAGCCGGCGGGGGTGGTGACGTCGTCCTTGAGGGCGGCGGGATGGCGGCCCGTCTCCAGCACCATGGAGGCGGCGCCCAGGGTCATCTGGGCCGCCAGCTCCACGGCCACGGCCCGGGGCAGGCCGCACTGGACGCCGCCCTCGGCCAGGGCCTCAAGGATGACGAACATGAACGCCGGGCCGCTGGCGCTGAGGCCCGTGACCGCGTCCATGTGCCGCTCGTCCAGGTCCATGACCCGCCCCAGGGGCTCGAAGAGCGTCCGGGCCTGGGCCAGCTGGGCCTCGGTCACCCCCTGCCCCGCCGCCAGCACCGTCATGCCCCGGCGGATGGAGCAGGGCGTGTTGGGCATGGCCCGCACCAGCGGCGTGCCCGCGGGAGTGTGGGCCGCCAGGAAGTCCAGCGTCGTGCCCGCGGCGATGGAGACCACCAGGGGGTGGTGGTCCAGGGCCCCTGACGTGGACAGGCCCGCCAACAGGCCCTTCAGCTCCTTCGGCTTCACACAGAGCAGCACCACCTCCGCCTTCCGCACTGCGCCATTGGCATCGCTCGAGAGGGCGATGCCCAGACCCTCGGCCCGGGCCTGGGCCGCGCCCGGATGGCGCGTGGCGGCCTGGATGCGGCCCGCCGGGTAGCCCGAGGCCTCCACCAGGCCGGCGCTGATGGCCTGGCCCATGGTGCCGAAACCGAGGATGGCGAGTTGGGGATGGCGGCTCATGGCGACTCCCTGGAACGAAAAACCCCCGCCTTGGGGGGCGGGGGTGGATGGCGGGACCTGGATCCAGGTCAGCCGATCACGCGACTCCCCCCGCACGCGAGGTGCTAGGGCGCGGGTGGATGGCCAGGATGGAATTCATGCAAGTAAGCATACCCCAGGTCCGGCAGAAGGCATGGTCGAAGGTGGGACACGCCCCCGTTGTGCTCCAGGAGAGGTTCCGGTGTCACGACCGGCCCGGGTGGGGGGCCGATGCAGCCTTCTCAGCCACTGACGCTGCTCACCGTGATGGCCCAGGTAAACCCTCCTGGCCCAAGCACACACCAGATCACCTGGGCCCTCCCCCCTCCGAGATTGAGCACCGCGAGCGGATAGATGGCCTGACTCTGCCCGACAGGCGTATTCAAAGCCCCGGGCCCCCGGGTCGTCCACACCATCTCCCCGAGGCGGATCGGTGTGATCGGTTCCTGGAGGGTATCCGGAACACCGCAACGCCAAGCCATGGCCAAACTGCCATCTCCCTGCCGGTCCACCAGCAGGCCTCCTCCGTTGTTGCTTCCGAATTGGACATCGCTCGTACCCAGGACGCTAGAAGCCTGCCATCCCGTAGGTGAATACCCCGCGGCCATGACCTTCACGCTCCGGTCGGGGGCGTACCCGACCCAGGCCGCCTGCGGGTTGCCGGAGGGGTCCAGGACGAGCCGGTGAGCGGCCAGTTGGAAAGCGTTGTCCAGCCCCTGCCCCACCAGCGCCGGGAGGGACACCGGAGCCGACCAGCCTCCGCCGACCCAGTTCGAAACGTCGAAGGTTCCCGTGTAGCCATATCGCCCAAGGATCGGGGATCCATCCTTCAGCCAGAGGATCTCCATACCCGGGTTTGGATATCGGACCGTCCCCGGCGCATTCAATCCAGGCACGCCGACAGTGACCGGAGCTTCCGGAGGAAGGCCCTTGAGCCACCGGGACGTGTGGACGCCCGCCTCTCCAATGCGGGTCTCCATCCACCAGATGACCGCGTCTCCGATCGGAGATACGGAGAGCCCGATGTCGCGGATGCGGCTGATGGAGGGTATCTCCTCCGCCAGCACCTCCACCGGACTCCATGCCCCTGCCACCCAGCGCGTGGCGAGAACCTGCGAGGGATTCGACCAGGATCTCCACACGGCCACCGCGTTGCCGCTGGCATCCATCGCAACCTTGGGCATGGGATCAGGGCTGAAGGATTCCCCATATTTGGGCAGTTCCATGGACAGGCCAGCGGCCTCCCAGGTGCCCGCGACCCGACGCCGGAGGGTGAACGCATAGCCAAAGCCTTTGGATGGATCAACCTCGTAGGTCCCCAGGACCGCCTCTCCGGATGGCCCCACGGCCAGGTCGTACCCGAGGCTGCTCGAGCTCACCTGGACCGGAGATGACCACGAACCTTGATTCCCGATCGCCACCATCACCCGATAGAGGGACTGGCTTCCCACGGTCGGGTTCTCGCGCCAACTGCCGATCTGGTATCCGCCAGGCCCCGAACGAAAGATCGGAAAGAGGGTTTCGGAATAGGCGGCGGACCCGATCACCACTCCCGGAACGTTCTGAATCGGTCGTGTCCAGGCAGGCGCGGCAGGTTGGGAGGAGCCTGCCCCCCCACCCCCGCAGCCCAACAGCCCCAGGCACGCCGCCAGGCAACCCGCACAGAAGCGGGTCCAGCCCAATTGCAGGGAATACCTCATGTGAGCGCCCCCATATGCCAATCGAATTGTTATATGTTGCGATGAATTGGCCATCATACACCGGCTGGCCGAGGCGTAAGAGTGGACATTCACTCATCAACGCGAACCTTCGGTCGTCCGGCTCTCCGCCGGTGTTTCCGCTTCCTGGCCCGCCTTAACCGCCTACTGGTCCCGTCCCCGCCCCAGGGTCCACCAGGGGCAGTCCACCAGGTCGGAGACCACGAAGCCCTGGCGCATCTCCGAGATGCGCTGGAAGCGGGTGCAGGCGGGGGTATGGAAGCCCGTGGTGATCTCGCCGGGGCCCGACCGCACCCCGAAGTAGAACTCGGATTGTTCGAGGCCCAGCCGGAGCGCGGTTTCCTGGAGGGCCTCGCGGTGGTCCATGCCCTCGGGGATGCCCTGGATGACCTGCACCGCGTCGCCGGCGATGATCGTGGGGGCGTAGGCGGCGGCACCCTGATCCTCCAGCACGGCCAGGGTGATGTGGGTGAACTCCTGAAGGTCCATCAGCGCCGCCGATCCATCACAACCAGCGCGCGAGGCGGGCCGCCACTTCGTCTCGGCCCACCAGCATGAGCGTGTCGAAGATGCCGGGACTGACCGGTTTCCCGCAGAGGGCCACGCGTAGCGCCTGGGCCAGGTCCTTGGTCTTCAGGCCGTGGCGCTCCAGGATGGCGGCGAAGGCGGCTTCCAGGCCCCCATGGCTGTAATCCGCCAGGGCCGCCACCTCGCGCAGGGCGGGCTTCACGGCGGGCGTCATGAACTTCTCCACGGCCTTGGCGTCGAAGTCGGCGGGCCGCTCGAAGGCGAAGCGCAGGGCCTCGGCCATGTCCGTGAGGGACTTGCCCTTCTGGGTCGCCTGGATGGCCTGGGCGCGCCAGGCCTCGGGCTTTGCATTCCACGCCTCGGGCACGAAGGGCCGCAGGTGCGGCTCCAGCTCCTGCCAGGAGGCCCGCTGGATGAGCTTCTGGTTCAGCCACTGGAGCTTGTCCATGTCGAAGCGGGCGGCGCTCTTCTGGCAATCCGCCAAGTCGAAGAGCTGGATCATCTGCTCGTCCGTGAGCAGCTCCTCCTCGGCGCTCTCCACGGCCCGGCCGTCGATCTTGGGGGTCCAGGAGAGGCGCGCCAGGGCCAGGCGCACGGCGGAGGGCAGCAGGCCCATGGCCTGGTACTCGGTGATGCTGGTGGCGCCATGGCGCTTGCTGAGCTTGGCGCCATCGGCCCCCAGGATCATGGGCACATGGGCGAAGGCCGGCAGCTCGTAGCCGAAGGCCGCGAAGAGGGGGATCTGCTTGGGCGTGTTGTTCAGGTGGTCGTCGCCGCGGATGACGTGGGTGACCTCCATGTGGGTGTCGTCCACCACCACGCAGAAGTTGTAGGTGGGCACGCCGATCTCGCCAGGCGCCTCGCCAGTGCGGGCGATGATCCAGTCGTCCAGACTCTCCGCCGGGAAGCGGGTGTCGCCCTTGATGAGGTCGGGCACCACGATGTCGCCCGTCGCGGGCATGCGGAAGCGGATGGCGGCGGGCTGGCTGGCGTCGTGGTTCGCGTCGGCGCAGCCCTTCCCCGCGTCCATCCCGCGGTTGTACTGGAAGACCTTGCCGGCGGCCTCCACGGCCTTGCGGCGCTCGTCCAGGGCCTCCTTGGAGCAGCGGCAGCGATAGGCCAGCCCCTTGTCCAGCAGCTCCTGGATCTTGGCGCGGTAGAGGTCCATGCGCTGCATCTGCCGGTAGGGGCCGTGGGGGCCCTTCCACTGGCTCGGATCGCCCACCACCGGGCCCTCGTCCCAAGTCAGGCCGCACCAGGCCATGCCCTCCTCGATGATGCGGATGTTGTCGTCCGTGCTGCGGGAGAGGTCCGTGTCCTCGATGCGCAGGATGAAGCGTCCCCCGTGCCGGCGGGCATAGAGCCAGCAGAACAGCGCCGTACGCACCCCTCCGATATGGAGCATGCCGGTGGGGGACGGGGCGAAGCGGGTGACGATCTGGCGGGACATGGGGACTCCGGGCTATCAGCTATCAGCTATCAGACAAAACATCGGGCGCCATCGGCGCCCGACTGAGAGCTGACAGCCGACAGCTGAGAGCCTACTTAATATACAACTTCAGCTTGATCTCCACCGGAGAGTCCCCGCTGAAGAGGCTGCGGTCGAGCACGATGGGCACCTCGACCACGCTGCGGTGGGGCATGTGGGCGGGCGCGGGGATGTGGGCGGAGGTGGTGGCGTCGAGGGGAAGCTCGTCGATCTCCTCCAGCAGCTCGCCGGCGGACAGCTCCTCCACCTCGAGGGGCTTGCTGGATTCCATGGCCGGGGGAGGCGGCGGTGGCGGAGGGGGCGCCCCGCCCGTCAGGACGGTGGGGGGCGGTTCTTCGACCACGCCGCCGCCGTACTTTTCCGCCAGGCTCTTCAGCACCAGCCGGGCCACGCCGGTGAGGGTCTCCTTGACACCCTCGCCCCGCATGGCGCAGGCCTCGAAGGTCGGCACGCCGAAGAGGTTGATCTCCTTGTCCAGGGTGGCCACGGGCAGTGCGTTGGGCGTGTCCCGCTTGTTCCACTGGATCACGTGGGGGATCTTCGCCAGGTCCGTGCCCTGCTCCTTGAGGTTGGCGATGAGGTTCTGGAAGCTCTCTTTGTTGCTCTCCAGGGCCGGGGCCTGCGAATCCGCCACGAACACGACGGCGTCGGCCCCGCGCAGCACCAGCTTGCGGGTGGCGTCGTAGAAGACCTGGCCGGGCACGGTGTAGAGCTGGACGCGGGTCTTCATGCCGCGGATGGTGCCGAGGTCGATGGGCAGGAAATCGAAGAAGAGGGTGCGGTCCGTCTGGGTGGCGAGCGACAGCATCTTCCCCCGGCCCTCTCCGGGCAGGGTGTCATAGACATGCTGGAGGTTGGTCGTCTTGCCGCAAAGGCCCGGGCCGTAATAGACGATCTTGGCCGTCAGCTCCTTCGTGGCAGCATTGAAAAGCACCATGCCTTCACCTTCGCGATCTCCCGGGAAGATTGGCGGGTCCGCGGCACCCCGTCAAGAAAGAACCGGGATCCGCGCGGGAACCCACAATCCCCCCAGTCTGCGGTACACTTCCCGCCATCCCATCATCCATGAGGATTTCCATGGCCAAGCTGCTGGTGCATGAAAGCACGGGGGTCCGCGAGTTCGAAATCGTGGATGAAGAGGTCCACATGGGCCGCGAGCTGGACAACACCCTCCGGCTGCCGGACCCGAGCATCAGCCGCCACCACTGCGTCCTCCGCAAGGTGGGCGGGGGCTACGAGATCCAGGACCTCCAGAGCAGCAACGGCGTGCTGGTGAACGGCAACCGGGTGCAGTCCTCCCCCCTGCGGAACGGGGACCGCATCACCCTGGGCCAGGTACAGCTCACCTTCCAGGACCCCCAGGCGGAGGTGGGCGCCACCGTGGCCGTGAGCCGGGACGCGGCCCAGCCCCCCCTCGGCACCGTGCGCATGTCCGCCGATGAACTGGCGGCCATCCACACCGGGAAGCCCCCCGCCTCCGTCCATCAATCAGACACCGGGCCCACGCCCGTGGCCCAGCCCATCCCGCCGGTGGCCCCGCCCCCGGCGCCCCGGGCCACCGCGCCCGGCCGTGCTCCCGAGCAGTCCTTCCTGGGCTCCCTCCTGCCCCCGATCCCGGACGACGCCGTGACCCTCGGTGAGCGCGGCGACCTGGTCTCACGCCTGCTGGCGGTCCTCATCGACGCCGTGCCGGCGGTCCTCATCTCCATCGCCTTCATGTTCCTCTCCCACCTGCCCGTGATCGGGTGCGCCCTCGTGCCGGCCAGCTTCCTCGTCCAGCTGGCCTACTACTGGCTCTTCATCCCCTGGTGCGTCTCGAAGTACGGCGCCAGCATCGGGAAGAAGGTCATGAAGCTGCGGGTGGTGCCCGAGGGCCAGCCCCAGGGCCGCATCGAGTTCGGGCCCGCCATCCTCCGCCAGATCGGCAACATCCTGGCCCTGAACCTCATCGTCCTGGCCGTCAAGGGTGACGAGCGCATCAGCCTCAGCGACATGCTGGCGAAGACCGAAGTCCTGAAAGTGGACCGCTGACGGTGATCCTCACCGGCCGGCAGATCCTCGAGGCCAGGGCCCAGGGCCGCATCCGCATCGACCCCTGGCGGGACGAGCAGCTGAATCCCAACAGCTACAACTTGCGCCTGGGGGACGACCTGGCGGTCTACACCGACCGCGAGCTGGACATGGCCAAGCCCAACGGCATCGAGTTCATGAAGATCCCCCCCGAGGGCCTGCTGCTGAAGCCGGGAACCCTCTACCTGGGCCGCACCCAGGAGTACACGGAGACCCACGGCATGGTGCCCATGCTGGAGGGTCGCAGCAGCGTGGGGCGCCTGGGCCTCTTCGTGCACGTGACAGCAGGTTTCGGCGACATCGGCTTCTGCGGCTTCTGGACGCTGGAGATCAGCTGCATCCAACCCGTGCGCATCTATGCCGGCGTGGGCATCTGCCAGATCTTCTACCACACGGTCAGCGGCGAGTACGAGAGCTACGAATCCGGCAAGTACCAGCGCAACTCCGGCATCCAGCCCTCGATGCTCTGGAAGGACTTCGTGAAGGAGTAGTCAGGACTGGGTCTGGAGCACCCAGATCCAGTTGGCCAGCAGCAGGGTTACCCCGGCGGCCAGCAGGGCCCCGCGCTCGCGGAGGGAGAGGTCCAGCCGCAGCGTCCGGCCCGAGACCGCCCGGAGCAGCAGCCACAGCGCGCCGAGCCCCAGGCCCAGGGCCACCAGGGGGTTCAGGCGGAGCGCCCCGCCCCAGTCCCCGCGCGCGAAGGCGAGCACCACCCGCGTGCTGCCGCAGGTGGGACAGGGGTGGCCCGAGAGCCGGTGGAAGAGGCAGGTCTCCAGGGAGGCGTGGCCCCGGTGCTCCAGGAAGGCGCCTCCCGCCACCAGCAGCAGCCAGGAACCCACCAGCGCCGCGGCCCACAGGGGGGGCCGCGGCAGCCGGGGGGCGGAGGCCCATCTGACCTTCATCAAACCTTCATCAAACCTGGGGCTCAGTGCCCGCGCATGGCCCCGAGGGCGGCCATGCCGCCGAAGAAGACCACCCACACGAGCGACAGGATGCCCAGCACGCAGCCGATGATCCCGAGGATCTTGGCGGCCTTGGTGAGGCCCTCGCCGCTGGGATCCATCCGGCCCTCGGCCATGGCCTTGAGGTCGTTGCCGCCCATGACCCAGGCGAGGATGGCGAAGATGATGCAGCAGACGATGCCGAGGATGCCGAACACAAGCAGCATGACGCCCCGGTGGGCCTTCACCGGCGCGGCGGACGTGTAGTCGTTCATTGGGGGCTCCTGGGAGCGGAAAGCCGGGGCGTGGCCCCGGGAATATGGGGGGAATGGGCCCAGTCTAGAGAGAGTGCGCGGCCTTGGGTAGGGGCGTCCTGGAGAAAAGCCGGTTCAGCCCTCCGCCGTCGGCCGCGCCTCTTCCCACAGCACCTCGAAGGGCCGCACCTCCTGCTCGATGCCCTTGAGCAAGGAGCCTTCCAGGGCCCGCAGGCACGCAGTGCCCACCAGTTCCGCCGTGCGGGGCCCGATGACGATCTGGCCGGGCTTGGCCACGCCGCTCTCCAGGCGGGAGGCCAGGTTCACGGTGCTGCCCATGACGGTGTAGTCCATGCGCTTCTCGCAGCCGATGTCCCCGGCGAAGGCCTCCCCGCTGTTGATGCCGATGCGCATCCTCAGCTCGGGGTAGCCCTCGGGCCGGGCCGCGTTCAGGGCGCGCAGGGTCTCCTGCATGGCTGCGGCGGCCTCCACGGCGTGCTTCGCGTGGTCGGGATCGGGGTTCGGCGCGCCGAAGAAGGCCATGATGGCGTCGCCGATGTACTTGTCGAGGGTCCCCCCCCGGCTGAAGATCTGGTCCGTCATGGCCTCGAAGGTGCGGTTGAGGATGCCCGCCAGCACCAGGGGTTCCATGCCCTCGCTCATGCGGGTGAAGCCCGAGATGTCGGCGAAGAGCACGCTGATCTGGCAGCGCTGGGCCTGAAGGGCCGGCGCCTCCTTGCTCTGGCTGGACTTGAGGATCTGGTCCACCACGGCGGGGCTGTGGTAGCGCTCCAGGCGCTGGCGGAACTTCGCCTCCCGTTCGCGCTGGATGCCCACGGCGGCGAAGTTGGCCATGGCGCTGAGCAGGTGCTCGTCCTCCCGCTTGAAGCTGCCCTTGCTGAGGCTGGTCTCCAGGTAGATCACGCCCAGGGCCTGGTTCTCCACGATGAGCGGCGCGCACAGGGCGGAGGTGATGCCGTGGATCTTGATGCTCTCGCCGGCGCTGAAGCGGGGATCCAGGCGGGCGTCCGTGGTGAGGATGGCCACGCGGTCCTTCATGGCCGTGCGGGCGATGGTGCGGCTGATGGGGTTGGGATTGAGCCCCGGCTGCTCCTCCCAGACCAGCTCGGGCACCAGCTCGCCCCCGGTGTCCGCCAGGAGGATGAAGCCCCGCTGGCAGGGGATCTGGGAGGTCACCAGGCTCATCACGGATTCCAGCAGCTCGGCCAGGCCCGCGGCCCGCAGCAGGGTGCCGGCCATGGTGGCCAGCCGCTGGAAGAGGCTCGCCGCGTCGCCCGCCGGGTGCTGGCCGCCGGCCTGGGCCAGCATGGCCTCCAGGCTGGCGTGGGGCACGAGGATGGAACCCGAGGCATCGAAGGCCCGGTCCTCCAGGGAGATGCGGGAGGTGCCCGGCCGGAGCGCCATGGCGGGACCCGCCCCGGAGGCGGCGTCCTGGTCCGGGATCCACCGCACCATGGCCTCGCCCAGCAGCACCGTGTCGCCGGGGTGGAGGGGCGCGGGCTCGGAGAGGGTGTGGCCGTTCAGCGACGTCCCGTTGAGGGACTTCATGTCCATGACATGGGGCTGGCCGTCCTTGAGGAAGACCCGGGCATGGATCCGGCTCACGGCATTGGCCTGGATGCGGATGGTGGCCTGGTCCCCCCGCCCGATGGTCACACCATCTTCCGTGAGGGTCACGGGGTGCAGGGCGCCGTCAACCTGGAGGGTGAGCTTCATGGCCAATCCGGAGGGGGCGTTGAGTTTAGCACGCGCTGCTGACCTCATCGGCCGGGCGCGGTATTCTATGAGGTTCATCCCGGACGGGGTGCGGAGGTCCGTTGACCAAAGTCGGTTTCATGTCCCTGGGCTGCCCCAAGAACCTGGTGGATTCGGAGGTCATGCTGGGGCACCTGCGCCTCAAGGGCTACCAGATCACCCCCGTGCTGGAGGAGGCCCAGGTACTGGTGGTGAACACCTGCGGCTTCATCGACGCCGCCAAGCAGGAGAGCGTGGAAGCCATCCTCCAGGCCGCGTCCATGAAGCAGCAGGGGGCCTGCGAGAAGCTCATCGTGGCCGGCTGCCTGGTGGAGCGCTACCGCGACGAGCTCATGAGCGAGATGCCCGAGATCGACGCCTGCCTTGGCACCCGGGACATCGAGCAGATCGCCGAGGTCATCGGCGCCGGCGCGGCCTACGAGCTGGATCCCAACCCCGACTACCTCTACACCGAGGCCAGCCCCCGGATGCTCACCACCCCCAAGGCCAGCGCCTACCTGAAGATCAGCGAGGGCTGCGACCACGCCTGCGCCTTCTGCGTCATCCCCCAGCTGCGGGGCGCCCAGCGCAGCCGCAGCATCGAGAGCGTGGTGGCCGAGGCGAGGAACCTGGTGGCCCAGGGCGTGCTGGAGATCAGCCTCGTGGGTCAGGACACCACGGACTACGGCCGCGACTTCGGCGATCCCGATGCCCTCGAGAAGCTGGTGCGGGCCCTGGGCCGGGTGGAGGGCCTGCGCTGGTTCCGCATCCACTACGCCTATCCCAACCGCCTCACGGACGGCCTTCTGCGCGCCATGGCGGAGACCCCGAACTGCGCCAAATACCTGGACATGCCCCTCCAGCACGCGGATGCCGGGATCCTCAAGGCCATGGCCCGGGGCGGCAGCCGCGAGTCCTTCCTGAAGCTCATCGAGAAAGTGCGCCGCATCGTACCGGGCATCGCCATCCGGTCCAACTTCATCGTGGGCTTCCCCGGCGAGGACGAGGCGGCCTTCGAGGAGCTGAAGGCCTTCGTGAAGGAGGCCCGCTTCGACCATGTGGGCGTCTTCACCTACAGCCCCGAGGAGGGCACCACCGCCCACGGCCTGGGCGACCCCATCCCCAAGCGCACCAAGGAGGCCCGCAAGCGCCGCATCCTCGAGCTGCAGCAGAAGGTCGCCCGGGAGAGGAACCAGGAGAAGGTGGGCCAGGTGATCGACGTGCTGGTGGAGGGCGCCCACGAGGAGACCGACCTGATCGTGAAGGGCCGCCACCAGGGCCAGGCCCCGGACATCGACGGCAACGTGCTGCTGGTGGACGGGGCGCCGCAGCCGAACACCATCCAGAAGGTGCGCATCGTGAAAGCCCACGCCTACGACCTCATCGGCGAAGTGGAGGAGGGCGGGCTCGAGGCCAGCACGGCGGCCTACGAGGCGGCCTTCCGGAACCGGAAGGGCTAAACGGGCCTGCGAAGGTCCTCGTAGCTACCCCGAATCCTTCCGATTTGGGGATCTCCGCATGCGCCTTCCGGCCCTGGCCCTCCTGTCTCTGCCCGTCCTGGCCTCCCAGGCGCCCAACCCGCCGCACCTGGCCATCCCCCGGCTGGCCCAGGCGCCCTCCATGGCCCGGGACGCGGACCTCTCCACCTGGAAGGACGCCCTGGTGATCACCGAGTTCGGCATGATCATGCCGGACGACCAGGGGGTGAACCGCTGGCCCACCATCGTCCACGCGGGCTGGGGCCCCGACGCCCTCTACGTCGCCATCGAGGCCAAGGACCCCGAGCCATCGAAGATCCACGCGGCGCGCCACATGCGGGACACCAACCAGGGCGACTTCGACTTCGTGGGCGTGGACCTGGACTCGTCCGGCAAGGGCCAGAGCATCGTCCGCTTCTTCGTGACGCCGCTGGGCGGGCAGATCGACGAGATCATGACGGACAGCGCCGGGGAGAACGCCTCCTACGACTGCCTCTGGGATTCCACGGGGGTGCTGACGCCGGACGGCTACGTCGTGAAGATGCGCATCCCCTACAGCAGCCTGCGCCGGCGGCCCGGCGACTGGGCCTTCCGCATCCTGCGCATCATTCCCCGGGAGCGGCGCTACGGCATCTCCTGGCCCCGCATGAGCAAGGACGTGCAGTGCGACATCTGCCAGATGGCCCGCGTCTCCGGGGCCCCGGTGGACAAGCCTGGCTCGCCCTTCCTCATCATCCCCTTCGCGACCTACAACCGCACCCAGTCCCTGGAGGCTGATCCGGCCGCGCGGCCGGAGTCCAAGGCCCGCCTGGGCATGGACGTCCGCTACGCCACCACGGCCCTGACCTTCGAAGGCACGTACCGGCCCGACTTCGCCACGGCGGACGCGGACGTGGACCCGCTCCAGATCAACAGCCGCTTCAAGGTGTTCTACCCCGAGCGCCGCCCCTTCTTCCTGGAGGGCATGGACCTGCTGGGCGTGCAGGGGGCCCAGCGCCAGTTCTTCAGCCGCTCCATCCAGAGCCCGCTCTACGGCCTGAAGGCCTCGGGGCAGAGCTCGCTGGCCAGCTGGACCCTGCTCCACGCCAAGGACGAGGACGGCGGCCTCATGCTGGGCGCCAACGGGGCCTCGGGCCTGGAGGGCCTCGCCACCCGAGACACCGCCGCCTCCGTGAAGTTCCAGACGGACAGCCGCGGCTCGGGGTTCTCGCTCCTGGGCACGGACAAGCGCCTGCAGGGCGGGCCCGACCGCACCGGCGGCCAGAGCGGCGGCATCTACCTGGACCAGTACCTGGGTTCCGAGTTCCACTTCATCGGGAGCGCCGTGGGGGCGACCTCCCGCCTGCCCCAGGCGGACGGGACGGTGGCCTCCCGCCGGGGCACCACCACCTCCGCCGAGCTGGACTGGAACACGCGAAGCTGGACGGCATGGGCCCTGACCCAGGCCACCAGCCCGGACCTGACGCTCCTCTCGGGCTTCACGGACCTCCAGGGCTACCGCCGTGACAACGCCGGCTTCGGCTGGCGGGGCAACTGGAACGACGGGCGGCTCTCCTCCGCCAATGCCACCCTGCGCTGGCGGCGCCTGACCTGGTGGAACGGCGATCCCATGGACCGCGCCCTGGGGCTCGACCTCTGGGTGGAGACCTCGGGACGCCACAGCTTCTTCCTCAACTGGGATGCGGCGGGCCGCACCTGGGCCGAGGACCGCGTCCGCTCCGTGGCCGCCCGCTCCCTCACCCTGGGCGGCAACTGGCGGCGGCTCTCCGCCGTGCGCTTCGGGTGGAACGCCACCCGGGGCCGCACCCTCGATCTGGCCACGGGAGATCCGGCCAAGGCCACCTCCGCCCAGCTCTTCCTCTACGGCACCGTGGCCTCCGTGTCCTACAACCTCACGGCCCTCCAGGCGAACCTGGACCGGGAGGAGGACGGGGCGCGCCTCATCCGCGCCCGGGAGCTGACGGCCACGGGAAGCTGGCAGCTGCCCGCCTCCTTCTACGTGAAGACCCAGGCCTTCGTGGTCCGCTACGACGGCACCCTCGCCGAGGGCGTGGACAAGTTCCTCAAGGCCTTCCTGGGCTGGCAGCCCAACGCCTTCACCAACGCCTACGTGGGCTGGTCGGGCCAGCGGCGGCGGGATCCCCTCGCCATCGTCCCCTCGGAGCGCATGGTGGAGCGGGGGGTGTTCGCCAAGCTGGCCTACGCCATGCAGTTCTGAAGCGGCGCCCCGCTACACTGGGGCCATGCTGGAACTCCGCGCCATCACACGCGCCTACGAACTCGGCGGCGAGCGCGCCGGCGTGTTCGGCGTGTCGCTGGAGGTCCCGCGGGGCTGCCTGGCCGTGCTGGCCGGCCCCAGCGGCAGCGGCAAGACCACCCTGCTCCAGCTGGCGGGCCTGCTGGATTCCCCGGACGAGGGCGAGGTGCGGCTGGATGGACAGTCTGTGTCCAGCCTTCCCGAGCCCGCCCGGTGCGGCCTGCGCCTCCGCCGTCTGGGCTTCGTGTTCCAGGCCTTCAACCTCGTGCCTGTGCTCACGGCCCTGGAGAACGCCATGCTGCCCCTGCAGCTCCAGGGCCTGGCCGAAGGCGAGGCCCGCCGCCGGGCCGGGGCCGCGCTGGACCGCGTGGGCCTCTCGGACCGCCTGCACCACCGTCCCGGCCAGCTGAGCGGAGGGCAGCAGCAGCGCGCCGCCATCGCCCGGGCACTGGCCCCGGACCCCCTGCTGGTGCTGGCGGACGAGCCCACCGCCAGCCTGGACCACGCTCACGGGGGCCCCCTCATGGACCTCATGGCCGAGCTGGCCGCCGAGCGCGGCACCACCTTCCTGGTGGCCAGCCACGACCCCGCCGTCATCGCCCGGGCCCACCGCGTCTTCCGGCTGGCCGACGGGCGGCTGGTGGAGGCTCCGTGATCCTCCCGCGCCTCGCCCTCCGCAACCTGCTGCGCCAGCGACGGCGCACGGCGCTCACGCTGATGGTGGTGGTGGCGGGCTTCCTGGCTCTCAGCCTCGCCGGGGGCTTCATGGCCCAGACCTTCCAGGGCCTCTCGGACGGCGCCATCCGCGGCGGCCTGGGCCACCTCCAGGTCATGGCCCCGGGCGGCCTGGAGGGCGACGAGGCCCAGACCCTGGAGAGGTCCCTGCCCGACGGCGAGGCACTCGCCGTGCGGCTCCGGCAGGATCCCGCCGTGGCCGAGGTGCTGCCCCGCATCCAGTTCATGGGCCTGCTCAGCAGCGGACCCAAGAGCGTGGCCTTCCTGGGCACCGCCGTGGACCCGGCCCTGGAGCCGAAGCACATGGCCTGTCTCGATTCGCTCAAGGACGGCGCCAAGGCCCCCGGCGGCGCGGGCTCCCGCTGGCTTTCCGCGGACCCGTCGGCCCGCGAGGTCATCCTGGGCACCGGCCTGGCCCGCAGCCTGGGCGCCTCCGTGGGCAGCCTGCTCACCCTCATGTCCACCACCCGGGACGGCGCCCTGAACGCCGTGGACGTGGAGGTCGTCGGCCTCCAGGACCAGGGGCTCAGGGAGCTGAACGACCGTGTGCTCACCGTGAGCCTGGCCACCGCCGCCCAGCTGCTGGACGCGGGGCCGGCCCGTTCGCGCCTCTCGGTGGTGTTGAAGCGTCCTGGCGATACGGCCGCCGAGCAGGCGCGGCTCCAGGCCCTGCTCCCGGACACCATCGTGAAGCCCTGGTTCGAGCTGGCCTCCTTCTACCGGCAGGTGAAGCTGCTCTACTTCGCCATCTTCGGTTTCATGGGCCTGGTGCTCTTCCTGGTGGTGCTGCTGGCCACGGCCAACACGCTGCTCATGTCCGTCATGGAGCGCGTCCGTGAGTTCGGCGTGCTGCGGGCCATGGGCCTCCAGGCCCGGCAGCTGCTGTCGCTCCTCCAGTGGGAGGGCGCCTTCCTGGGCCTGGCCGGGAGCCTCCTGGGCCTGGCGGCCACCCTGCTGCTGCGGGCGGGCCTCAACGCCCTGCACCTCCAGATGCCCGCCCCGCCGGGCACCAGCCACGGCTACGAGCTGGACATCCACCTCGTTCCCGCCGTCTATCTCGCGGTGGCCCTGGGCCTCCAGGCCACGCTCCAGGTGAGCGCCCTCTTCCCGGGCCTCAAGGCCGCCAAGCTCCGCATCGTGGAGGCATTGCGACATGTTTAAGGCACCCCACCATGTCTAAGGCACCTCGCCCCGCCTGGTGGCTGGCCACGGGCTTCGGCAGTGGCTACCTGAAACCCGCCCCGGGCACCTGGGGCAGCCTGGCAGGGCTCGCCGCCTGGCTCCTGCTGGTGTGGGTGGTCCGCGGCTGGGCCCTTCCGGCCTGGATCCTCCTGGCGGCGCCGCCGGCCCTCGCCCTCATGGCCGTGTGGGCCGCGGACGCCGTGGTGAAGGAGGCCGGCCAGGAGGACCCCTCCTTCGTGGTGGCCGACGAGTGGGCCGGCATGTGGTTCGCCCTCACCCCCCTGCTCTTCACGATGACGGTCCAGCCCCAGCCCTGGACCCTCTGGGCCGCCCGCCTGGTGGCCCCCTTCCTGCTCTTCCGCCTCTTCGACATCTGGAAGCCGGGCGTGGTGGACCGCTCCCAGCGCCTGGCAGGTGGCTGGGGCGTGGTGATGGACGACGTGCTGGCGGGCCTGCTCGCGGCCCTCATCGTCTGGCCCCTGGACCGCTGGCTGGGCGCCCAGTCGCTGCTGCACCCGGAGCTGTGGCGCTAGGTCCTCCGCACCAGCAGGATGGTCCGGTCGTCGAGGTAGGGCGCGCCGCGGGTGTGGCGGTCCAGCTCGTCCATGAGGTGGGCGTCGATGGCCAGCAGGGGCTCCGCGCGGCGTTCCGCGAGGAAGGCCGCCAGGGCGGCCTCTCCGAACTCCTCTCCGGCGGGGGAGGCGCTTTCCGTGAGGCCGTCCGTGTACAGGGCCAGCAGGTCCCCGGACCACATCTGCAGGGAGGCGGCCCCGTAGGGGTTGCCCGGCAGCATGCCGATGGGGAGCCCCTGGGATTCCAGGAGGTCCACCTCCCCGCCGCGGTGGATGAAGAGGCCGGGGTTGTGCCCCGCGTTGGTGTACGTCAGCACGCCCGTGGATGGATCCAGCAGGGCCAGGAAGGCCGTGATGAAGCGGCGGCCGTCCGTGTGCCGGGCCACGGCCCGCGAAAGGCGGAAGGCCAGGTCATCCACGGCCAGGTCCCGTTCCGTCCAGGCTTCCAGCGTGGCCTGCATGGAGGCCATCAGAAGGCCCGGCCCCAGGCCCTTGCCGCTGACGTCCGCCAGGCAGAGGAGCCACTGCCCATCCTGGCGGGGCCACCAGCCGAAGAGGTCCCCGGACACCTGGCGGCTGGGCAGGTTGTTGCCGTGCACCTCGAAGCCCTCCAGCTCCGGCGGGAAGCCCGGCAGGAGGCCCTGCTGGATGTGGCGGGCCAGGTCCAGCTCCTGGTCCACCTTCTTCCGGGCCAGGGCCTCCTCCCGCATGCGAGCCTGCTCCAGCTTCGCCGTGGCCAGGTGGGCGAGGGTGCTCGCCAGGCGCAGGTCCTCCTCGTCGAAGGGGGGGCGCGGGGGGCGGCAGTCCAGGTAGAGCAGGCCCTTCACCACCCCCCGGTGCTCCAGGGGCGTGACCATGGCCGAGGTGATGCCGCTGCTCACCAGCGAGGGCGAGGCCAGCCCCGGGTCGTCGCCCGCATCGTTGAACAGCACGGACTCCTTGCGCTTGAGGGCCGCCTCCACGAGGCTCTGGGCCAGCAGGATGGGCTGATGCCCCTCGGGGCCGCGGGAGGCCACGGTGAGGAGGCCGGCCTTCGCGTCCTGGATGAGCACCGCGGCGCGCCAGGGCCGGAGGAGGGTCCAGATCCGGTCCAGCAGGTGCGAGAGCAGGAGCTCCGGGGGGCTGTCCTCCAGGAGTTCCAGGGAGAGGCCCTGGATCTCCCGCACCACCTCCCGCAGGCGGAAGGTTCCGGGCGCCACGCCGCGGGTGGGCGCCGCCCGCAGCCGGTCCAGGGGCAGCACCAGGGAACCTGCCGAGGACGAGGCCTCCGCGTCCGGGTGGATGCGGACCCGGGGTCCGTGTTGCGGCGGCCCCAGGTTCAGGGGCACCTGCCCCAGCAGGATCTCGTCCCCCTCATGCAAGGGGTGGATGGACTTGATCCGCTCCCCGTTGATGGACGTCCCGTTCAGGGAGCCCAGGTCCTCCAGGTAGGGCAGGCCCTCCTTCAGGGTGATGCGGGCATGGTGGCGGCTCAGGCTGGCGTCGGCGATGACCACGTCATTCTGGGAGGAGCGCCCCACCGTCCAGGCGCCCCCGGCGCCTTCCAGGGGGAAGGGGGGCCGGCCGGGGATGTGCAGGACCAGGGGCTTCATGGGAGACCGGGATCACCTACGGAGACCATGCCTTGATCGGGCAGAGTACACCCTCACGCCAGTCCTCACATCGACTATTATTTTATCGACACGAAATGGTTCGACACCTGGAGGTGCCGGGCGGTTCAGCCGGCGGTTTCCGTGAGCAGTTGCTTCCACACGGTGGGCTCGCTGAGGCGGCCGGTCTCGTCGAAGTGGCGGCTCTCGATGAGGTAGCGGTAGCCCTGCTCGGTGAGGAAGAGCTGGCGGTTGCGCGCGAACTCCTGCTCCGTGGTGTCGCGGCTGATGAGCGAGTAGAAGTAGCTCACGTTGCGCTCGCCCTTGGGGCGCAGGATGCGGCCCAGGCGCTGGGCCTCCTCCTGCCGTGAGCCGAAGGTGCCGCTCACCTGGATGGCCACGGAGGCGTCCGGCAGGTCGATGGCGAAGTTGGCCACCTTGCTCACGATGAGCACCCGGAGCTGGCCTTCCCGGAACTGCCGGAAGAGCACCTCGCGCTCCTTCTCCGGCGTCTGGCCCGTGAGCACCGGCGCGCCGAGCCGCTCGCCGATGATGCGGAGCTGCTCCAGGTACTGGCCGATGATGAGGATGTTGTCGTTGGGATGGCCCGCCAGCAGCTCGTCCATCACCACCAGCTTGAGGCTGTTCTCGGAGGCGATGCGGAAGCGCTGGCGCTGGTCCGCCACGGCGTACTCCATGCGCTCGTCCGTGGGCAGCGGCACGCGGATCTCCAGGCAGTGGGCGGTGGCGATGAAGCCATCCTTCTCCAGCATCTTCCAGGGCACATCCACGCGCTTGGGGCCGATGAGGCTGAAGACGTCCTCCTCCTTGCCATCCTCGCGCACCAGCGTGGCCGTCAGTCCCAGCCGCCGCTTGGCCTGGAGCTCGGCCACGGCCCGGAATACCGGCGCGGGCAGCATGTGCACCTCGTCGTAGATCACCAGGCCCCAGTTGGCCGCCTCGAAGAGCTTGAAGTGCTCGAAGGGGCCGGTCTTGCTGCGGCGGTAGGTGAGGATCTGGTAGGTGGCGATGGTGACGGGCTTGATCTCCTTGGTGTCGCCCGTGTAGAGGCCCACCTGGTCCTCGGTGAGCGAGGTCTTGTCCAGCAGCTCCTGCTTCCACTGCTTCACGGCGGTGCCGTTGGTGGTGAGCACCAGGGTGTGGGTCTGAAGGCTGCCCATGCAGCCGATGCCGATGACGGTCTTGCCCGCTCCGCAGGGCAGCACCAGCACGCCGGCGCCGCCGTCGGGCCCGCCGCCGGCGTGGAAGACATCCACGGCCGCCTGCTGGTAGTGGCGCAGGCCGAAGGGCCTGCCGTTCTGCTTGGTGATGGGGGACAGTTCGAAGGGCAGCGGATCGCCGGGCTTGTAGCCCGCCATGTCCTGCACCGGATGGCCCAGGCGGATGAGCTGGAGCTTGGCCTCGCCCCGCATGCCCGTCTGGAGGTAGATGCCCTTCTCGTCCGGGTAGGGTTCCGCCAGCAGGCCCTGGAGGGACTTCTGGTTCTCCAGCTCCCAGAACAGACCCCGGTCGTCCATCTCCAGAGCCAGCCGGTCGCCCTTGGCCACCAGGCGCAGCTTGCCGTAGCGGGTGCCGTGGTCCTCGATCTCCTGCAGCAGGTTCTGGGGCACCGGGTACTTGGACCAGGTGTTGAGGGTCTCGATCATCTCGGCGCAGCTGACGCCCGAGGCCGAGGCATTCCACAGGCTCAGGGGCGTGATGCGGTAGGTGTGGATGTGCTCGGGGCTCTTCACCAGCTCTGCGAAGCGCGCCAGCTCGTCGCGCACCTGCTCGAAGACCGGGTGCGCCACTTCGAGCAGCAGCGTGCGGTCGCTCTGGACGATCAGCGGGTTATCGGGGCGGAGGGCGATCACGGTGGCGGCAGACCCAAACCTCCAGCCTAGGGGGGGGCGCCGGCAGGGTCAACGCAAGGCTCTCCCAGGGGGCGGGGTCCGGCCTCATAAAACCAAGCTGGCGCGGGGGTTTCGCCGTCGTATAGTTTGGAACCCACGGCCCCGGTCCGAACCCTTCCGGGCCGCATCTTCTCCTGGAGACGCCATGAACCCCCGGGCGACCAAATGCCTATCCCTGCTGCTGTTGTCGGCTGCCCTCTCGGGCCTGGCCGCCCAGGAGGGGAACCCCGGGGAGCGCCGCCGGGAGTTGCCCTACCGCAGGAGCCCCCACGCCCTGGGCGGCCATGACCGTGCGGACCTGCGGCGGGACTGGAACCTCTTCTGGTTCGGAGGCAAGGCCAGCCCCGCCTACCTGGACTTCAAGAACCAGGCGGCCATGCGCGAAGCCCGCGCCTGGGCGCCCCACCGTCTCCCGCTCGCCGGCGGCGCCCTCCCTGCGGCCACCGGCCCCTCGGGCGTGGGCGGCACCTGGACCAACCTGGGGCCCTTCTCCCAGCTCACCAGCACCACGCCGGACATCGACAGCGGCCGGCCCGTGGCCATCGTGGCCCATCCCACGGCCCCCACCCTCTACCTGGCCACCAGCGGCGGCGGCGTGTTCCGCTGCGACAACGCGGATCCGGCCAGCTCCACGGACTGGACCTGGTACTCCGTCACCGACGCCCTGCCCACCAGCAGCAGCGGCGGCAATGTCTCCGTGGGGGCCCTGGCCATGAGCCCCCTGGATCCGAAGGTCCTCTACCTCGGCGCCGGCGACTTCTTCGACGCCGAGGGCCGCGGCTTCTTCAGGACCACGGACGGAGGCTCCACCTGGACCGCCGCGCCGGCGAGCAGCCTCGGGAACGCCACCCGCTCCTACGCCATCCTCCCCCTGGACGCCAGCCGCATCCTCTGGGCCACCAACGACGGCCTCCGGATCTCCACGGACGGCGGTGCCACCTTCGCCGGCGCCACCGGCGGGCCCGCCACCGGGCAGGTCTGGTCCCTGCAGAAGGTCACCGCCTCGGATCTCGTGTGCTCCGTCGAGGCCACCAGCGGGAACACCAGCGTCGGGTCCATCTACTACTCCAGCAACGCCGGCGCCGCCTGGACCCTGGCCACCCTGCCCAGCGCCGCCACCCTGGGCTTCACGCCCGGCCGCATCACCACCCGGGCCGCCGGGGACGGAGCCACCGTCTACGCCATCCTGGAGGACACCACCAACGCCAGCAGCACCAAGGTCGCGCGGGGCGTCCTCAAGAGCACCGACAAGGGCGTGACCTGGGTCTGGCAGGCGGCGCCCACGGTGAGCGGCGGCCTCTTCCAGGGCACGGGCCCCACCATGTCCAGCGACGGCGGGCAGGGCTGGTACAACCACGGCCTCGCGGTGGATCCCAACAACCCGTCACGGCTCTTCGTGGGCGCCAACCTCGCCCTCTACCGCTCCATGGACGGCGGCCTCAGCTGGGTCCAGCTCACGCACTGGTACGGCAGCGGGCACGTCTACGCCCACGCGGACTTCCACGGCTCGGCCTGGTCCGCCAGCGGCGCCACCCTCTACTTCGCCAACGACGGCGGCCTGGCCGTGTTCCGGGATCCCTTCCGGGCCACGATCCCCACCGCCGCCTACGACCTGTCGTTCCTCGACAACCGCCGCAACAAGGGCTTGGCTTCGCACATGGCCTACAACGTGGGCTCCACGACGGCCGTCAGCCCCTCGGATTCCCGGTGGCGGGTCTCCCTCGGCCTCCAGGACAACGGCACCCGCCTGCGCCAGCCCGCCTCATCCGGCGGCGCCCTCACGGGCACCGAAGGCGTCTTCGAGGACAGGATCGGCGGCGACGGCTTCGCCACCCTCTTCCACCCCGCGGACGGAAACCAGGCGCTCGGGAGCATCTACTACACGGACATCTACCGCAGCACCGACGGCGGCGGCACCTTCAACGAATCCATCTCGGGCATCGCCGAGGCGAACAACCAGAACCTCGCCCCCTTCGCGCCCAAGCTCGCCCCCGGCGACACCGCGCGGCCCGCCGTGGTCTACACCTCCACCAACGGGAAGGTCTACCAGAGCACGACCTTCGGCGCGAGCTGGACGGCCCTGGGCACCAGCGGCCTCCCGGCTCCCCTCGACATGTCCTCCACCAACACGACCACGGAGCTGTTCATCCGGAACCTCGCGGCCGCCCCCGGCAGCCAGGGCACCCTCGGCATCGCGGCCAACCAGTCGCGGGTCTACCTGACCGCCAACGGCGGTTCCTCCTGGACCAAGGCGGGATCCCTGCCCGGGACCGGGGCCTCCCTGAGCAGCATCGCCTTCGACCCAGCCTCCACTTCCACCGTGTACGTGGGCTCCGTGGCCACCAGCGCCACGGCCAACCACCTCTGGAAGAGCACCAACGGCGGTGCCACCTGGTCCGCCATCGACACGGGCACCGGCTTCCCCTTCGGCATCCCCGTCCACGTGGTGAGGCCCGATCCCGTCACGCCCCAGAAGGTCTATGCAGGCACGGACTTCGGCGTCTACGTGAGCAGCGACGGCGGCACCACCTGGAACCGCTTCGGCAGCAACCTGCCCCTGGTGGCCGTGCGGGACCTGTACATCGCCCCGGATGGCACCTTCGTCCGCGCCGCCACCTACGGGCGCGGCGTGTGGGAGATCCGCACCGCCCTCAACCTCGATCTGAACGGGGACGGCGTCGTGGACCTCCGCGACCTGCTCTTCTTCGCCAAGTACTACGGCACCGCCAATGCCACCTGCGACCTGGACGGGAACGGCGTGGTGGACGACCAGGACCTCAAGCTCCTGCTGGCCGGCCTGTGAGGAGAACGACCATGACCCACCTGAAGACCCTCCTCACCGGTTCCGCGGCGCTGGGCCTGGCGGCCATGCTGGCGTGCGGCGGCGGAGGCGGAGGCTCCTCGGCGCCCCCGCCGGTGCCCACGGCCACGAGTCTGGGCTACACGGATCCCACCTCCGGCACCTACCAGCTCAAGAAGAACGCGGCCCTCTCCACCGCCACCCACCTGGTCCTTGACCTGGTGGGGCCCGCCTCCGGCACGGGCAGCGGCGTCACCGCCACCTTCAGCGCGGACACCGCCCGGGTGGCCTGGTCCAATGTCGCCGCCTCCGATCCCACGGGCACCTTCGTCCAGAACGGCACGGCCTTCTCCCTGGGCACCGATCCCCTGATCCTCAAGGGCAAGGCCAGCGGAGGCACCCTCCAGGTGACGGTGGCGCAGAAGGGCACCGGCAGCCCCGTCTCCCTGGGCGCTCCCCTGCTCCGGGTGGCGCTGGACCTCCGCCCCTCCCAGCTTCCGGGCGCCGTCAGCCTCAGCGCCGATGCCACCCGCTGCCAGGTGCTCGACGGCACCGGGACCATCGTCTCCCCCATCCCCGTGACCGTGGGCACCCTCGCGGCCCAGTGACCCGATGTGGCCTAGGCGTCGGGGACGCTTCATGCATCAATAGGCGAAGCAATCCCCAGATGCCGGCCCGTCCAGATCCCTAGACCGGATCCACGGATTCCGGCCCAGGAGCCGCCATGCACGCCTTCCCGACCCGATGCCTCCCCTTCGTGGCCCTGGCCGCGTTCCTGGCCTGCGGGGGCGGCGGGGGCGGTTCCACCCCGCCGGCCCCCGTGGGCCCGGCCATCAGCGCCGTGAATCCCGGCCACGGGAGTCCGGGGACCGCGGTGGTCCTCACGGGGACGAACCTCCTGGGCGCCTCGGCCGTCTCGTTCAACGGAAGCCCCGCGTTCTCCTACCAGGTCGTGAGCGCCTCCGAGATCGACGCCGTGGTGCCGGGCGGCGCGACCACGGGCCCCGTCCGGGTCACCACCACCGCGGGCTCCGCCACCTCGCCCGCCTTCACCGTCGACCCGTTCCAGGTCCCGACCCTCACCTCCTTCGCTCCGGCCAGCCTCCAGGCCGGAGCCACGGTGACGCTGACGGGCACGCACTTCGTGGGAACCACCCGGGTGCAGTTCAACGGTCTCGACGCGGCCTCGTTCACGGTCCTCAGCGACACGAGCCTCCAGGCCACGGCGCCCTCGGGGCTGACGGCGGGCACCCTGGCCGTGACCACCCCCGGCGGCATCGCGACCTCCGCCACGACCTACACCGTGGCCACCTCGGCGCAGGTGCTGCTGAACACCGGCTTCGAGCAGACCTCGCCCATCATCTGGAGAGGGGACGTCGGCACCATCCAGGGCGCCTCCGGCACCCAGCCGGAGGTGGTGCCGCACGGCGGGACCCAGTTCTCCTGGCTGGGTGGATACGGGTCCACGCAATCGGACCAGATCACCCAGGACCTCTACGTTCCGGCGACGGCCACGAGCGCCACGGCCACGTTCTACATGAAGATCGTCACCGCGGAGCCAGCCTCGGGCGGCGCCAGGGACTCCGTCCTCATCGAAGCGCTGGACACCAGCGGCGCCTCCCTCGGAACCTTGCTCACGCTGACCAACCTGGACGCCTCGGACTACAAGGCGCGCTCCGTGGACCTGCGGCCGTACCGGGGCCGCGTGGTCCGCCTCTCGTTCAAGAGCGTGGAGGATGCCCAGAGGGCCACCAGCTTCCTCCTGGACGATGTCCTGGCCAACATCCAGGCGCCCGCGGGCGATCTGGCGCCCCTCATCACCAGCTTCACGCCCAGTTCCGGCGTCGCGGGGGAGACGACCCTCCAGATCTCCGGCGGAAACTTCTTCGGCGTGACCGGCGTGGCCATCGGAGGCGCCATCGTGACCCCGACCCTCACGGACGGGACGAGCCTGGCCGCCGCGGTCCCCGCCAGCGCGTCGGTCGGAAGCGCTCCCATCCAGATCACCAACGCCATGGGCACGGGCACCTCCGCCCAGCCCTTCTCCGTGATCTACGGCGTGCCCGTCGTCACCGGCGTGAACCCGACCCAGGGGCCGGTGGGAACCCCCGTGGTCATCACGGGCAGCTACCTGGGCTATCCGGCCACCACCCTGACCCTGAACGGACTGGGCATCACGCCCGCCACCCTCAGCCCCTCCCGGATCACCTTCACCGTGCCCGCGGGGGCCACGAGCGGCAACCTGGTCATCAGCACGCCCGGCGGATCGGCCACCCGGCCCTTCACGGTCAACACCGCCGGCACCACCCTCGATCTCCACGTGGAAAACGTGCAGGTCACCCAGAGCACCCAGGATCTGAACGGGTCCGTGCCCCTCGTGGCCGGAAAGGACGCCTTCATCCGGGTCTTCGTGCTGGCCAACCAGGCCAATGCCGCCACTCCCTCCGTGAAGATCACGCTCATGGACCAGAACGCGGTGGCCGTCCCGGGCTATCCGAAGATCGTCGCACCCGCGCGGTCCAACGTCCCCACCTCGCTGGACGAGTCCAGCCTCGCCTCCAGCTGGAACCTGGCCGTTCCCGGAACGGACCTCACCATGGGGCTCAACGGGGTCTACCTGGTCAGCGCCGAGGTGGACCCGGCCGGCGGCATCCCCGAGGCCGACAAGTCCAACAACACGCTGGTGCGAAGCTACAGCGGGATCGCCGTTCCCGTCTTCCGGACCACCATCTTCCCGGTGGCGCTGGCCAACGGCACCGGCAACATCACCGAGGCCAACAAGGGCGCCTGGGTCGCCCGCCTCGCGAAGATGTTCCCCGTGGCCAGCACCGAGGTGGCCGTGGGCGCCACCTTCACCTCCTCCGTGACTCTCAAGACTGACGGCACCGGCTGGGACACCCTCCTGAACGAGCTCACGGCCAAGCACCTGGCCGATGGCGCCAGCGGACGCTACTATTTCGGCGCCATGAACGTCCCCTACAGTTCGGGCGTCGCCGGCGTGGGGTGGGCGCCCTACGCGAGCAGCCCCTTCCATTACCGCACCGCCATCGGATGGGACAAGACCGGCTATCAGGACGGAGGCAACTTCCCCGAGGTGTTCGCCCACGAGACCGGCCACAACATGGGCCGCCCGCACAGCCCCTGCGGCACCGCAGCCAGCCCCGATCCGGCCTATCCCTACCCCGGCGGCAGCATCGGCGTCTGGGGCTACGACACCACCACCGGCCAGCTGAAATCGCCAGCCACGGACAAGGACATCATGGGCTACTGCTCCCCCAACTGGGTGAGCGACTACGTCTACAAGAAGATCCTCGATTTCCGGAGCGGGCCCACGGGTCTCATCAAGGTGACGGATGAGGATGCCCCGCTCCCCCAGGACCAGTCCACGGCCCGGGAGTGCCTGATCGTCCGCGGGATCGTCCATGCGGACGGCCAGGTGGAACTGCTCCCGTCCTTCCGCACCCGGTCGCTGCCCACCTCCGCGCCGGAGCCGGGGGACTACACGCTGGAAGGCGTGGACCAGAAGAACCTCACCGTCTTCAGCACGCCCGTCGCGCTCATGGACCTGGGCTGCTGGCCCAAGGGCCGGGAGCGCCATTTCGTGATGGCGCTGCCCCTCGAAGCCGCCGTCCTGGACGCCGTCACCGGACTGCGGATGCTCCGGGCGGGCCGGCCGGTCGCGAGCCTCCGCGGCTCGGCCGCGGAGGCCGCGCCTCCTGAGGTCCAGCGCCTGCAGAACGGGAAGGTCCAGCTCACCTGGGATGTCTCGGTCCACCCCGCCGTCCTGGTGCGCGACGCCGATTCCGGGGAGGTCCTCGCCATCCTCTCCGGCGGCCGTCAGGCCTTCACGGCCAGAGCGAGGCGGTTCGAACTCGCCTTCGGCGACGGCGGCGGAGGACGGACCCTGCGCCTCAAGGCCCCCGAATAGGCGCGCCCGCGCAGGTAGAACCATCCAGCGCAGCGGTCGTTTTTTCCGCGTGAGCGTTCCGGGGTTCCGTGGGACACTGGAGGATCATCTGTACCCAGGTGTCCATGGCGCTCACCCACTACCAGCTCCTGTCGAACTGCTCGGATGAGCAGCTCAGGACCATCTGTGAGCGGCGCCGCCTGCCCATCCCCCTCCGCTGGGAGGACGAGGCCGAGGGCCGCGTGCGCCTGCTCAAGACCATGGTCTTCCACCTGGAGGACCACAAGCGGCTGTCGGACACCCTGGCGGATCTGGACAGCGCCTCCCTGGTGGCCCTCAAGCACCTCGCGGGCGAAGGCACGCTGCCGCCGCCGCCGGTCATCGAGGCCCTGCGCGCCCTGGGGCTGATCTTCCCGGACAGCGATGGCTGGGCCGTGGCCGAGCGCGTGGCCGACGCCCTGGACGACTTCGACGACGGGGCCCTGAACTTCCAGGCGCCGGAGGCCGTGAAGCTGCGGCCCGCCGAGCCCTTCCGCTTCTCCCTGGCGCTCACGAGCGTGCTGCTCCGCTGCGTGGCGGGCCTGCGGGTGCTCAAGGGCGGCCTGCCCGCCAAGAAGGAGCTGGGCCAGCTCATGCAGCGCAACGCCATGCTCCAGGAGGAGCAGGACGCCACGTTGCTCTTCACCCTGCTGCACCGCCTGGGCCTGCTGTGGAGCCGCGAGGGCCGCGTGGAGACGCTGCTGCCCGCGGTCACGAGCCATCCCCCCCGCTGGGTGGCGGAGCGCGCCTTCGCCAGCCTGCTGGAGCACGACCTCAAAGCCTGGGGCATGCCACCCGCCGAGGACCGGCACTTCCTCATGCAGCACCTGCTGGAGCGCCGGGGCCAGGCCCTGGCCGTCCAGCCCTTCCTCGCCTTTCTCAAGACCCTCCATCCCCTGGACGAGGAGCGCACCCGCACGGTGTTCCTGCCCTTCCTGGGGCGCATGGGCATCATCCAGGGCGACGAGGGCTTCGCGCATCTCAAGCTCACAGAGCACGGCGAGGCCCTGGCCCACGAGTACCTGCTGCGCGACCTGAAGGGCACCGCCGCCCACTGGCAGCCGCTGGAGCTGGACCAGCCCATGATCCTCCAGCCCACGCTGGAGCTGCTGACGCCCCTGCTCCAGAATCCCCATCGCCTGCTCCAGCTGGCCCAGCTGGCGGACGTGGAGGCCCTGGACGCCATGGGCACCTTCCGCGTGGCCCACGCCACCCTGGTGCGCGCCCTGGATGCGGGCGTGCCCCTGGAGGAGCTGGGCCGCCGCCTGGGGGCCTCCACCCAGACCCTGCCCCAGCCCCTGCTCCAGCTGCTGGAGGACCTCTCGCGCCGCGTGGGCGAGGTGGAGGTGCACCAGGGCGTGCGCCTCGTGCGCGCCCGCACGAGCCACCTGGCGGATGAGCTGAAGCTGCGTCCCGAGCTGGCGCCCCTGAAGCTGGCCTCACTCTCGGACACGGTCCTCGAGGTGCGCGGCGACGGCAACGCCCATGCCCTGCTCAAGCAGGCCGGCTTCATGCCCAAGCCCGGCCGCTTCCTGGCCCTGAGCGTGGACTCGGACGAGAAGTTCTACCTGTGGGCCCTGGCGGCCCTGGCCTTCGTGGACGAGAAGGGCATGAACCACCACCTGGAGCCCGTGCAGCAGATGGTGCGATCCGCCCTCCAGAAGCTCCACGACGAGGACCCGGCCCTCTACCAGGAGGTCCAGCGGCGCATCCCCATGCTCCACCTGGGCGGCGAGGACCAGCTGGCCGAGGAGGTGCAGCGCATTCTGGAATACGCCGCCGGCCACACGCTCATGGTGGAGCTCACCTACCTGCCCCCGGCCGCCCACCGCACCCAGCTGCGCCGCGTCTCGCCCCGCACCATCCAGGAGGACCACCTGCTGGCCTTCTGCCACCTCCACCAGGAGGAGATGGCCTTCCGGCTCACCCGCATCCAGGGCGTGAAGCTCCTCAACGAGCGCGGCTGGACGCCCGCGAATCACAGCCAGGCGGGATGAGAAAGGGCCGCTTCCGCGGCCCCTCCTCCACCCCCCCGGGTTGAACGGATCCTGGACTAGGGCTTCCCCTTCACCCGCTGGTAGTCGTCACCCTGGAACTTCAGGGGCTTCTCCACGGGAATGACCAAGTAGGGCTCGGCCTTCCGCCCCCCCTGCTTCGAGGCCAACTGAAGCTGCTGCTGGGCTTCTTCCTTCGCCTGGCGCTCCTGGGCCACTTCGGCGGCGTGAGCGGCGGCCATGCGGGTGAGCTCCTGCTCCTGGCGCTGGGCCTGGAGGGCCAGCCCGTCGGCCCGGTGCTTCTGCTGGAAGCCCCAGGTGCCCAGGCCGGCCAGGGCCGCCAGCAGGGGCAGGGCCGCGGCGGCCAGCAGGCCCCAGGTGGGCCGCTTGCGCTCGGTGCGGCGGCGCCGCTGGGCCTCCCGGCGCAGGTCGTCCGCCAGGGCGGCCAGCTCGGCGCTGGGGGCGGCGGGGGTGCTGGCGACGGCCACGGGCCCGAGGCCCAGGAGGTCGCGGAGCTCCGCCCGCAACTGGACATCCTCGGCGGGTTCGAAACGCCGGGCGGGATCAGACCAGGACATGCACGCCTCCAGAGGGATTGAGCTGATCTTTGAGCTGGGCCTTGGCCCGGTGGATGCGGGTCTTCACGGTGGCCTCGGGAATGCCGAGGATGTCCGCGATCTCCCGGATGGACAGCCCCTCCACCACGAAGAGCCAGAGGGCCTCGCGGAAGGTGGGCGACAGCAGCCGCATGCGCTCCCGGACCTCCTGGTTCAGCACCTGGTCGTCGGCTCCTCCGGCCAAGCCGGGCTCGGAGACGGCTTCGAGGCTGAGGTTCTGGTTCTTCATGGGGCGGCGCTCGGTGAGGGACAGGGTGCGGACGGTGCCGTAGAGGAAGGCGGTGGGGTGCTCCACCCGCACATCCCGCTGCATGAGGATGACGAAGGCCTCCTGGGCAATGTCTTCCGGGAAGGTGGCCCCATAGCGGCGGGCATAGCTCACCAGCCGGGGATAGAGCTCCGCGAAGGCTCCGTGAAAGGCCTCCTCGCTGCCGAACGGGGTTTCCTGGGGGGACTGCTCCATGCGGGGCTCCGACAACCTAGGATGCCCGAACCGGGGGCGAGGTTCCGGCTAGGCTGGAAGCTATGGATTCGCCGCTTCAAGCTTGGCGCGACACCCTGGAGGAACTGGGGGTGATGGGCCTCGTCCGCGAGCCGGTGGCCGCCCAGGCGCCTGTCCCGGAACCGGTGCCCGCCCGCCCGGCAGCCCGGCCCGCCCCGGCGCGGCCGGCCCCCCAGCCCCGGCCGGCCGCCGCAGCCTACCTCCCCCCCTCGGACCCCGTGGGCTGCCCGCCGCCGGAGGCCGTGGCCGCCGCCGCCACCCTGTCCGATCTGGAACAGGCCATCCGGGGCTGCCTGGCCTGCCCCCTGGGCCCCGGCCGCCTGAAGTTCGTGTTCGGGGAGGGGGATCCCGGGGCCCGGCTCATGTTCGTGGGCGAGGGCCCGGGCCGGGACGAGGACCAGCAGGGCCGCCCCTTCGTGGGCAAGGCTGGCGAGCTGCTGGACAAGATGATCGGCGCCATCGGCCTGAAGCGGGAGGAGACCTACATCGCGAATGTGGTGAAGTGTCTGAGGTACAACGCCCAGGTCCTCCTGGAAGACGGGCGATGGGAGCGGATCGGGCGGCTCGTAACCCAGCGGTACTCCGGTCGGGTGATGTCCGTGGACGCCGAGGGACACCTCGTCCCTCGGAGGGTCACCGGATGGCACCGGACCCCCCTCGGCGAGCGCCGCATGCTCCGGCTCTGGCTTCCGGAAGTCAGAGTCAAGGGAGGAGGGCTCGCCACCACCTGGCTGACCCACGACCATGAGGTGCTCACGCCCCGCGGATGGGTCCAGGCCGAGGACTTGACGGACCAGGACACGATCGCCGCCGGGTTCGGCTTGTCGGAGGCGGCTGTCCAGGTGCTGGAAGGAGCCCTGTTGGGTGATGGACACCTCGATGCGCGCAGTGCCCACCTCTCCATCGTCCACGCGGCTGGACAGGAATCCTGGGCCCGCTGGAAGGGCCGGGCCCTGGAGGAACTCGCCCCCGTGATCCAGTCGGGATCCAGCCGTGCAGCAGGCAAGGCCCACCCCACCATCCGCCTTCGGACCTTGGCCGCCCGGGCCCTTCAGGACGTCAGGAAACGCTGGTACCCCGAAGGCCGGAAGCGGATCCCGGCTTCCTTCCGCCTCTCACCCATGGCCCTGGCGGTCTGGTTCCTGGACGACGGGCACCTTCGGGTGCGCCCCGGAAAGGCGCCCCTGGCGGAGATCGCAGCCCACGGCTTCACCCAGGAGGACCGGGAGCGGCTCATCATCCGCCTGGCCGAAGACTGTGGGGTGGAAGCCTACCAGCGCCCCGCCCACCCGGGCCGGATCCACTTCGGAGTCGAGGCCACCCTGGGCCTGTCGGCCCTGATCGCCCCCTTCGTTCCGCCGGGGATGCGCCACAAGCTCCATCCGCACGTGGAGGCAACCTGTCCTTTTGAACCGGATCGCTACACGGCGGGCCCCGTTTCCACGGCCTTCACTCCGGTCCGGGTGGACCGGGAGGCCTTCAGGGGCACGGACCGCAGCGTGTTCTGCCTGGACGTTGAGGAAACCCAGAACTTCGTGACCTCCGCGGGCGTGGTCCACAATTGCCGCCCCCCCGACAACCGGACCCCCACCCCCGACGAGGCCCGGGCCTGCCTGGGCTATGTGCGCCGCCAGATCGAGCTGATCCGGCCCGCCGTCATCGTCACCCTGGGCGCCACCCCCCTGCGTGAGCTGGTGGGCGTCAGCGAGGGCATCACGCGCGTGCGCGGCCAGTGGAAGCGCGTGACGGTGGGCGGCCGCGAGATCCCCGTCATGCCCACCTTCCACCCCGCCTACGTGCTGCGCCAGTACACCCAGGACGTCCGCCGCGCCGTGTGGGAGGACCTGAAGGCGGCGAAAGAGTGGGTCGACAAGGCCGCAGGAGCGTAGCCATCCGGTTCGCCAACCCCTGAACGGGAGAGGTCTGAGCCCGCAGGGCGAAGAAGGCAGCGAAAGAGTGGGTCGACCGCGCTGACAGCTGACAGCCGATAGCTGAGAGCCCATCCCCACCTGTGTCATGCTAGGCCCAGCTTTCGAGGTCGGCCCATGCGTCTTGTGAACGTCTTTTTCTTCGTGCTCCTGGCCTTCGTGCTCTTCGTGCTGGGCAACCTGTACCTGACCAACCACGACCTGCTGGTGCGCGAAGTCGTCATCTTCGGCGAGGACATCAAGATCCAGAGCGTCATCCTCCTGGCCTTCCTCCTGGGCTTCCTGCTGAACGTCCTCTACACCGGCATCATGGAGCTGGTCCGCCTGGTGAAGGGGCTGAATGCCTCCGCCGACACGCGGCTGGTGAAGCGGATCTCCGAGCGCATGCAGGACGCCCGCGACCTCGTGGCCCATGGCCTGCCCCGGGAAGCCAAGGAGATCCTGGAGAGCATCCTCGACCAGCGCAAGGAGCACGTGCCCGCCCGCATGCTCATGGGCGAGGTCCTCGTGAAGACCGGTAGCCCCGACGAGGCGGTGAAGCTCTTCCAGGCCCTGTGCGACGACGAGCCGGAGCTGGTGGAGGCCGCCTACCAGCTGGCCGAGGCCCTCGTGGCCGCGCGCAACCCCGAGGCTTCCGCCGCGGTGCTGGCCAAGCTGGCCGCCGCCCACCCCAAGAAGGCCCTCCGCGCCTGGCGGCGCCTGCGGGCCATCCATGTGGACGCCCAGCGCTGGGAGGAGGCCCTCGAGGCCCACAAGAAGCTGCAGAGCCTCTTCGCCGCGGAGCTCACCCAGGGCGAGAAAGCCCAGGGCGCGGCCCTGGCCTACCAGGTGGGCATCGCCAAGGTGGAAGCGGACCAGTTCAAGGATGCCGCCCAGATCTTCCAGCAGGTCATCAAGGACGAGCTGGACTTCGTGCCCGCCTACCTCAGCCTGGGCCGCTGCATGATCCTCCAGGACCAGGAGGCCCAGGGCCTGGAGATCTGGCTGGAGGGCTTCCGCAAGACCGGCGAGGGCACCTTCCTCCAGGAGATCGAGGACTACTTCATCCAGCTGGGCCGCCCTGAGGACGGGCTGGCCCTCATGCGCCGCGTGGCCGCCACCTCCAAGCACGCCACCACCGCCAAGTTCTTCCTGGGCAAGATGCTCTACCGCCTGGAGATCCTGGACGAGGCCCTGGACCTGTTCCAGGAGGTGCGCGCCCAGGTGGTCTACAGCCCCATCCTGTTCTTCTTCATGGCCAAGATCCACAGCCGCCGCGGCCGCCTGGACGCGGCCCTCAACGAGTACCGCCAGCTGCTCCGCAACCTGGGCGTCCTCAAGCTCCGCTTCGAGTGCGCTGTCTGCGGCCACAAGAGCCAGGACTACACGGACCGCTGCGACAGCTGCGGCAGCTGGAACAGCAGCCACTTCCTCTTCAAGGAGAGTGACCTGCCGGATGGACCCATCCGGGGGGCGGAGTCGGGGAGTTGGATGGCGATGCTGTGACGGGTGGCGAGGGACGCGGCAGTGCCGCGTTCCGAGCCGGCACCCGTCCAGCAGAGCATCACACCCAGGTTGACCAATGCGATTGGCTCTCAGCCATCAGCTGTCAGCTGTCAGTGAACGGGGGCGCCAAATGGCGCCCCCGCTGCTTTAGCTGAAAGCTGAGAGCTGACAGCTGATAGCCCCTAGGCGATCGCCTGTCGAATATCGAACAGGAGCCGTTTCAGCTCCAGCTCGGTGAGGTTGAGGGGCACCTGCTGCTTCACTTCCTCCTTGCGGAAGAAGGCGATGCGCTTCACCACCACCTTGTTCTTGCCCAGGCTGATCTCGTTGAACTGGATCTGGGTGTCGTCCTTGTAGGGGGGGAGGCTGCGGAGCTGGATGTACATCCCCCGGCGGTCGTGGTCCACGATCTCCAGGCGCTCCTTCAGGTAGTTCACCTTCTCGGAGAGCATCTCAGCCTTGGTCTTGAGCTTGGCGAAGCTGAGCCGCTTGGGGGCGTGGCACTCCAGGACCACCTCGCCCAGCTGTACGCCGCCATCCCCGCGCCGGAGGAAGCCTTCCAGGGTGCTGTCCCGCTCCGCATCCGCCCGGTGGAAGGGCTCGAAGCCCTGGAACTCGCCGGGGAGTACGGAGGAGTCGTCGTAGCGCTTGGCCTTGCGGGAGAGTTTCATGGTGCACCTCGGAAGGGTGGGACACCCCCCTAAGGGCCAGAGGCGTGCCAGAGCGACTCCCTCAGGGCACGTTTGGCACATCGCCTGAATTATCAGGACTTCTTTCCCTCTTCTGCCGAGCCGGACCTGCCCAGATGAAGCAGAATCCCCTTAAACATGACCACAAGTGGCCATGCCGTCTTTCATATTGTTCACTTTTGGACAGCGCCGCTCCGGGGCCAGCGCCGGCGGTAGATCGAGCGGTCCAGGGCGCGGCTGTAGGGGCTCCAGGATCCGCTGTCCGACTCATCCTTCACCGCCCGGAACATCACCTCCAGCTTGCCGTCCAGGTCGTCCAGGTAGTGGACCAGCAGGGCCTCGGGGGTCTTGGGCAGCACCGGGGATCCGAACTCCAGCCGGCCGTGGTGGCTGAGGACGATGTGCAGGATCTGCAGGCGGAGCTCCTCCGGGAATCCGGGGATCTTGCCCACTGCGCGGTTGACCCGGTCGGCCTCCAGGGCGATGTGGCCCAGGAGGTTGCCGGCGTCCGTGTAGCCGAAGCTGCGCTGGTAGCTCAGCTCGGCGGTCTTGCCCACGTCGTGCAGGAAGACCCCCGCCAGCACCAGGTCGCGGTTCAGGTCCCCGTAGTGCCCGCAGGCCCGGTCCGCCATGCCCGCCACGGACAGGGTGTGCTCCAGCAGTCCCCCCAGGTAGACGTGGTGCATGGACTTGGCCGCCGGCGCCTGGGCGAAGGCCGCGCGCAGGTCCGCATCCTCCAGGAACAGGGACTCCAGCAGGCGGCGGATCCAGGGATCCTCCACGGAGGCGACGAGCCCGTCCAGCTCCGCCAGCATCTCCGCCACGGGCCGGACGCTCACGGGGAAGAACCGGGAGAGGTCGCCCACCTCGGCGTCCGCCGCGAAGCGCACCTTGTCCAGCTTCATCTGGAGGCGCCCGTTGTAGCTGGTGACGGAGCCCTTCACCCAGAGGAAGGCATCCGCCCGGACGGCGTCCAGGTCCCCCTCGATGGCCCGCACGTCCCAGAGGAAGGCCTTGAGGTCGCCGGAGGCGTCCGACAGCTTCAGCTCCAGGTACTCGCTGCCCTTGGCGCTGACCTTGTAGGCCGCCTCCTGGGCCAGGAGGAAGCCCTGGAAGGCGCCGCCTTCCTTCAGGTTCCGGAGGAGGGGCTGGTCGGACATGGAGGCTCCCTGCGTCCCATCAGCCTGGGGCGGGCGATGCGACAGCGGCTGTCAATGATTGCGGGGGGGCTTGGACGGCGCCGCGAAGGGATCCTCGTCGCCATAGCCCAGGTCCAGGGGGAGGCGCTTGTCCTCCAGCACCTCGAAGAGCGACCACTGGTCGGCCTTCTTCACGTTGCCCTCGGGGAGGCTGAGCACCCGCACCTTCAGCACCCGGTTGTAGAGGGGGAACTCGATCTCGTCCTGGACCTTCAGGTCGTGGCTCGCCTTCCGCGGCACGCCGTTCACGCGCACCATCCCCTCGTCGCAGAGCTGGTTGGCCAGCTCGCGCCGCTTGATGAGCAGGCTCTTCTTGAGGAACGCGTCGAGTCTCACCGCATCAGCCTTTGAGGATCGTCTCTTTGGGCACCAGGTAGCGGATGTTGGCCCGCATCCGCAGGCCGGAGAGGTACTGCTCGATGGCATTCTGGGCTTTGGGTTCCTGGAGCTTCTCCAGGATCTTGGCCTTCACCTCGCTGAAATCCTTGACCGGCGCGTCCTCCAGGGAGATGAGCTGGATGAGGTAGAAGTCCTTGTCCGTCTCGATGGGGGCCGAGACCTGGTCGGGCTTGAGCTTCACGGCAGCGTCCTCGATGCTGGCGCGCAGGAAGCCCTTGTTCATCCAGCCCAGGTCGCCGCCCGTGGCCTTGCTGGGGCTGGTGGAGTACTGCCGGGCCAGCTCCTCGAAGGACTTGCCGGCCTTGAGCTCGGCCTGGATGGCATCCAGCTTCTTCCGGGCCTCGGCCTGCTCCTCGGGCGTGGCGCCCTTGGCCAGCACCAGCTCGCGGATGCGGAAGCGGAAGGGGAGGCGGTACTCCTCCTTGTGGTCCTCGTAGTAGGCGCGCAGCTCGTTGTCCTCCACGGCCACCTTGGAGAACACCTCGCGCTGGAGCACGAACTGCTGGGTGGCCTGCTGCTTCTGGCGCTTCATGAACTCGGGGAGGCCGATGCCCAGGCTGCCGCGCAGGGCCCGCTCCAGGTCCGCGTCCGTGGCGAAGTTGTTCTCCTTCTTGATGCCGTCGATGCTGGACCGCACGTACTCGTCCGTGACAGGCGAGCCCAGCTCGGCGCCCTTGTCCTCCAGCAGGTAGGCGTCCACCATGCCCTGCAGCGTCTTCTCCCGGGCCTCCTTGAGCTTCTCGTCCAGCTCCTTGCCGGAGAACTGGCGGTAGAGGGCCGCGTGCTGCTGCTCCACGGCCTGGGTCAGGTCGCGGCGGGTGATGATGTGGCTGTTGACGATGACGAGGATCTCCTCGCGCACCTCGGCGCGGAGGCCCGCGGGCGCCAGGAGCGCCAGGGCCAGGACGGGGGCCAGCGCCCTCACTGGGCACCTCCCTTGGCGTCAGCCTTGGGCTCGGCCTTGGGTTCAGCCTTGGGTTCAGCCTTGGGTTCAGCCTTGGGTTCAGCCTTGGGCGCAGGCTTGGACTCTGGCTTGTCCGTGGGCGAAGGCTTGGTCAGCTCGAAGGGGATCTCCTTGCGGAGATCGGTCATCAGCTCGTTCCAGACGACGGCCTGGCGCTCGCGCTGAGCCCCCTGCTCGGCGACCTGCTTGGCCTCCTCGAAAGGCACCTGGCGGGCGGCCTTGCGGCTCTCGACCTTCATCAGGTGGTAGCCGTACTGGGTCTTCACCGGGGCCCCCACCTTGCCGATGGGCTGGGTGCGGGCGGCGGCGCCGAACTCGGGCACCCAGGTGGAGGGGTCGGCATCCTCGTAGAGGCCGCCGTTCTCCTTGCTGCCAGGATCGTCGCTGTACTTCTTCGCCAGGGCTTCGAACTTGGCACCCTTCTTCAGCTCGGCCTGGATCTTCGCCACCTTGGCCTTGGCCTCGGCGTCGCTGAGCCCCTTCTCCTCCCCCTCGCGCTTCACGGAGACCAGGATGTGGCGCACGGTGGCCAGCTCCGGCTGCTTGAAGCGGTCCTTGTTCTTCTCGTAGAAGGCCTTCACGTCGTCCTCGGAGACCATCAGCCGCTTCTGGAGGGCCTCGCCCTCCTTGGCCAGGAACTCGCGGGCCAGCAGGTCGTCCTTGGTGCGGTCCAGGGCCCGCTGGAAGGCGGGGGTCTTGTCCAGGCCCATGCGCTGGGCCTTCACCGCCAGGAGCTTGCTCTCGGCCATGCGCTTGACGAACTCCTCCTTGCCCCCCTGGACCATGAGGATCTGCATCTGCTCCTGCTGGCCCAGCAGGCGGAAGGCGGCCTGGAAGTCGGCCTCGGTGATGGGCTCGCCGCCCACCTTGGCCAGGAGGACGTCCTCGGGCTTGGGGGCCGCGGGCTGGGCCGGGGCGGGGACCTGCGCAGCAGGCGCCGGGGCCGCGGGCGCCTTGGGGGGCTCCTGCGCGACGACACCGAGGGCGATCAGGGAGATCAGGGAGGCACGGAGCATGTGGATCCTTGGATGCCGGGAAGGCGCCTAGCGGCGCCGACCGCCGAGAAGGTTCATCAGGGAGATGAGGATGTTGTAGAGGCTCACGAACAGGGCCAGGGCGAAGCCGGCGGGATCGCCGAAGTCGTTCGTGCGGAGCATGGCGGAGGTGTCCCAGAGCAGCTTGGCCGAGCAGGCGATGACCGCCACGCCGGAGATGATCAGGCTGAAGGTCTCCAGGTGGAAGATGGCCGCCGCCAGGCTGCCGAAGAACATCACCGCGATGCCGACGATGACGAAGTTCCGCAGGAAGCTGAAGTCCTTCTTGGAGACGAAGGCCGTCACCGTCAGGGTGAGGAACACCACACCCGTGAGGCCGAAGGCGGTGAAGACCGGCATGAACCCGGCGCCCGAGGCCAGCGCCAGGGCCACGATTCCCGCGATGACGCCCGAGAGGAACGTGAACAGGACGTAGGCCACCCGGTTGAGGGGCTTCCGCCGGCTCACCCGCGAGGCGAACATCAGCGACCCGAACTGGATCCCGAAGAGGACCCAGAACCAGAAGCGGCCGGCCACGGAGATGAGGGCGTTCCCCACCAGGGGGGCGCTGAAGGTGCCCAGCGCCGCCACGGCGAACCCACCCATGAGCCACAAGTAGACGCTTCGGACAAAATCGACGCGGGATTGCGTTCCGGTGGAAGCCCCCTGCCACGACTGCTGGTAATCCATGCCACGCTCCAAGGGGGATCCGCGTGGATCCCCCTCAGATCCTAACATTCCCCCACCCTTACCCTGCCTCCAAGGACCCCGAGGTTCCATGATCCCCCCGCCCTGGCGGCAACGCCTTCAAGACCAGTCGGATCGGCGCCGGGCCCTGGGCCGGGACCGGGCCATCCACCCGGCGGCGGGGGTGGACTTCTGCTCCAACGACTACCTGGGCCTGCGCCGGGACCCGCGCCTGGCGGAGGCCGCCGCCGCCGCCGCCCGCGAGTGGGGCGCAGGGACCGGAGGGGCGCGCCTGCTGCGGGGCACCACGCCCCTCCACGGCGAGCTGGAAGCCGCCCTCGCCGCCTGGAAGGGCGCTGAGGCCTGCCTCCTCTTTAACACCGGGTTCCAGGCCAACGCCACGCTTCTTCCCGCGCTGGTGGGCACCGGCGACGCCGTCTTCTCCGATGCCCTCAACCACGCGTCGCTGGTGGACGGCTGCCGCCTGGCCCGGGCCGGGGGGGCCCATCTGGGCATCTACCGGCACCTCGACCTGGCGGACCTGGAGGCGCAGCTGGCCGCCTGGCGGGCTTCGGCGCCCGCGGAGGGCCTGGCCCTGGTGGCCACGGACGCCGTGTTCAGCATGGATGGCGATGCGGCGGACCTGCCGGCCCTGCTGGACCTCTGCGGACGCCACGGCGCCCTGCTCCTCATCGACGAGGCCCACGCCACGGGCCTGCTGGGCGCGGACGGCGCCGGCCTGGCCCAGCTCCAGGGCGTCCACGGGCGGGTGCCCCTCGTCATGGGCACCCTTGGGAAGGCCCTGGGCGCCTTCGGGGCCTTCGTCTGCTGCGATGGCCTGCTGCGCGAGCACTTGCTGAACACCGCCCGGGGCTTCATCTTCTCCACGGCCCTGCCTCCGCCGGTGGTGGGCGCGGCCCTGGAGGGCGTCCGCCTTGCCCGCGCCGAGCCCTGGCGCCGGGCCAGGGCCCTGGCCTTCGCGGACCGCCTCCGGGCCGGCCTGGGACAGCCCGCGATGCCCTCCGCCATCGTCCCCGTGCCCGTGGGTCCGGATGCGGAGGCGGTGCGCCTGGCGGAGGAGCTCCAGGCCCGGGGCTTCGACGTGCGCGCCGTGCGCCCCCCCACGGTGCCCGAGGGCTCCGCGCGCCTGCGGATCACCCTCGGCGCCCACCTGCAGGAGACTCAGGTGGACGCGCTGGCGAAGGCCCTGCGGAGCGCCGGGCTCCGCTGATTCAGCTCCCCAGGGCCTTGCGCATGGCCAGCATCAGGTCCCCGCGCTGGAAGGGCTTCTGCACGAAGGCCACCAGGCCCTTGCCCAGGAAGTCCTGGATGGCGTCCTGCTCGTTGTAGCCGCTGGTGAGCACCACCCGGCACTGGGGATCCAGGCGCCGCAGCTCCCGGAAGGTCTCGGTCCCATCCATGTGCGGCATGGTGAGGTCCATGAGCACCACCCGGATGCGCCCCTGTCCCTCCTTGAACCGCGTCAGGGCCTCCAGGCCGTCCTGCGCCAGGATCACCTCGAAGCCCATGGAGCGGAGGAGGGCCTCGGCCACGCTGCGCACGCCCTCCTCGTCGTCCACCACCAGGACCGTGCCCGAGCCGGTCCAGCCCGGGGAGGCCTCCTCCACCACCGGGGCGGGCGCGGCGTCGGGCAGGCCCGCCGGGAAGATGAGCTTGAAGGTGGTGCCCTTCCCCACTTCGCTGTAGACCCGGATGCCGCCCTTGTGGCCCCGGATGATGCCCTGCATGGCCGACAGGCCAAGCCCCCGCCCCGTGAACTTGGTGGTGAAGAAGGGCTCGAAGATGCGCGCCTGCACCTCGGGGGTCATGCCCTGACCCGTGTCGGACACCTCCAGGGTGAGGAAGGTCCCGGGCGCGATGTCCTGGCCCTGGAAGTCCCGCACCAGCTCCGGTTCCTGGTACTCCCGCGTCCCGGTGCGGATGGAGACGATGCCCTCCCGGTCGCCGATGGCCTCGGCGGCGTTGGTGACGAGGTTCATGACCACCTGCTGGATCTGGGAGGCCTCGGCCATGAGGACGGGAAGGCCCGCCTGGAACTGGTACCTCAGGGCGACCTTCTTGGGGATGGAGACCTCCAGCAGGTGGGACATCTCCTCCACGGCCTGGTTCAGGTCCAGGGGGCCCACCATGAAGCGGCCCTTGCCGGAGTAGGCCAGCATCTGCCGCGTGAGGCCCGTGGCGCGGTGGACCGACTTCTCCAGGTTGTCCAGGTAGGGCTGCGCCGGGGAGAGGGGCGGGGTGCACATCTGCACCAGGTTGATGTTCCCCAGGATGGCCGTGAGGAGGTTGTTGAAGTCATGGGCGATGCCCCCCGCCAGCACGCCCAGGCTCTCCAGCTTCTGGCTCTGGAGCTGCGCGAGCTCGGCGCGCCGGCGCTCCGTGATGTCCGTGATGATGCCCAGCACGCTCACCACCTTCCGGTCTTCGTCGAGCACGGGGTTGCCGGTCACGATGGTCCAGACCTCCGACCCGTCCTTCTTCCGGAAGCGGAAGTCGTGCTGGGCGCTGATCCCCTCCCTGCGCCGGGCCATGTTGCGGTCGGAGGTGGCGACATCCTCCTCGAACATGAAGTCGGACAGCGGCCTGCCCACCATCTCCTCCGCGGCGTAGCCCAGCATCTCCGCCATGCGGCGGTTCACGAAGGTGGTCAGCCCCCCGGGATCCACCACCCACATGCCCTCGCCCATGACCTCCACCAGGTGGCGGAACCGCGCCTCGCTCTCCCTCAGGGCCTGGGCGTCGCGGCGATGGCTCTCGGTCTCCAGCGCCAGCTCGCGGGTCCGGGCTTCCACCTGCGTCCGGATCTGGGCCTGACCCTCCAGCAGGCCCTTCACGTAGGCCGCCAGGAGCAGGCTGAAGGCGAGCCCTCCCGCCAGGAGGCCCCAGGCCCGCCACCCGGCAGCCAGCTCGTAGTAGCCCGGCGTGGGCGTCACCACCAGGTCCCAGCGCCGCCCCGCCAGGTCGAAGGCCACGGTGTACCGGAGCCGAGAGGGCCGCTCCACGCCCAGGGACGGAAGCGGCGAGGGCTCGCGGTGGAGCAGGGCCTCGCCTTCCGGGGCGCCGTCATCCATCAGGCTGAGATCCACGCCGCGGGGCTCCAGGATGCCGATGGATTTCTGGATCAGATCCCCGGCGCGGAAGACGCCCTGGACCACGCCCCGAGGCCGGCCCTGGGCGTTGCGGACGGCGGCCATGGCCAGGAAGCCCGACTGGGAGCCCGTCTCCTGGATCAGGCGGATCCGACCGCTGGCGGCGACCTCCTCGCCGCGCAGGGCCCTGGTCAGCATCTCCTGCCGGGCCGGCAGATGCTCCGCCGAATAGCCGAGGGTGACCTCGTTGCCCCGGAAGGGGGTCACGTACTGGATGGCATGGAAGCGGGCCTCCGCGGGGAGGGGCACCCTGCGGCCCTCTCCGTCCTGCCGGAAGAAGCGGAAGTCCGGCCGGAAGGCGCGGCCCTCGGCCTCCAGGGCCGCCCGGTTCTCCGGCCCCACCTCCGGCAGCCATTGGAAGGCCTGGATGTAGGGATGCATGGCCAGGATGGGCGAAGTGAACGCATCGAAGTCGGACCGGCTCACAGCCGCGCTGGATTCAAAATAGTTCCGGACCACGAGCACGTCTTCGAAGCTGTGGCGGAGCCCCTGGGCCACGCTTTCGGCGCGGTCGCGGGCAGCCTCGCGGAACTGCGCCTCCACCTGCCGGAGATGGGTATCCCTCGCGAGGAAGAACCCCCCGAGCGACACCCCCACACCGGCCACGAGCAGGATGGCGGCACGGAATCGACCCGGAGCGGAAGGGCTGGGCGGGGGGGCGGCCACGGATACCTCGATCAGGGGTGGGGGTCGGAATTATCCTGGCATGGGGGCGTCCCTCCAGGGAACCTCCAGCTCTTTTTCATCGGCGGCCTGCTCCCGGACATGACCTGTGGGAGAATGACAGACGACCGGAAGGTCTTCAGGAGGTGCTTCTTGGACCGGAACACCATGTTCACCCTGGCTGGAGGGCTCCTCGCGGGATTCCTGGCCGGTTATTTCGTCGGTGGCAGGAGCGCCCATGAGCAGGGTGCCGCCACCCCCGCCGCGCCTTCGGCTGGCGTGGTCCTCCCGGCCCCCTCCCTGGGCGGCGGCATGCCTGCGGGGGCCCCGGCGCCGGGCCAGATTCCGCCGGGCATGGGCCTCCCCAACGCGGAGATGCAGGCCCGCATCATCAAGCTGGAGGCCCTGGTGAAGTCCGATCCCAAGAACCACGATGCGTGGGTGGGCCTCGGCAACGACTACTTCGACACCCACCAGCCCCAGAAGGCCGTGGACGCCTACGCCAAGGCCCTGGCCCTGAAGCCCGACGATCCCGACATCCTCACGGACCAGGGCGTGATGTACCGCCAGCTCAACCAGTTCGACAAGGCCATCGCCAACTTCCAGAAGGCGGGCAAGATCAGCCCCTCCCACGTGCCCAGCGTCTTCAACCTCGGGATCGTGTACGCCGCCGACCTCAACAAGCCCGACGAGGCGGCCAAGGCCTGGAACAAGGTGCTGGTCATGGCCCCGAACAGCCCCCAGGCCGCCCAGGCCCGGCAGCTGCTGGCCCAGCTCAACCAGGGCGGCATGCCCCGCTGAGGGTTCCGCCCTCCATGCTGAACCTGGACACCCTCCCCAGCCCGCTCTGGGTGCTCGGCACCGGAACGGGCGTGGGGAAGACCCACGTCTCCGCCCGCATCGCCCGCGCCTGGGCCGCCGCGGGCCCTGTGAGCTACCGCAAGCCCTTCCAGACCGGCGTGGACCGACCGGACCACCCCGAGGCTGACGCCACCGCCGTGGCGGGCCCGGGCATCACCGCCGAGAGCCACGTCCTCCTGGAAGCGCCCCTGTCGCCCCTGGCGGCCGCCCGGAGGGAAGGCCGCGTCCTGGACCTGGAAGCCACCGCCGCCTGGTGCCGCCGCCCCCCCCACTCCGGGAAGGGACGGATCCTGCTGGAAGGCGTGGGCGGCCTCATGGTGCCCCTGGCGCCCAAGGTGCACTTCCTGGCCTGGGCCACGGAGCTGCACATCCCCTGCGTGCTGGTGGCCCAGGGTGGCCTGGGCACCCTGAACCACACGCTGCTCTCCGCCGAGGCCCTCATGCTGCGCGGCTGGCGCATCGAGGCCGTGCTGCTCAACCCCGGCGCCGACGGAGCCCGGCCCGAGGCCGCCGCGGAGAACGCCGCGCTCCTGCGGGAATTCCTGCCGGTGCCCGTGCACGTCCTAGACTGAGGTCATGCCGAGCCCCCTGCCCCCCGACTGGACGGACCGCCTCACCCTCGACCGCGCCCACGTCTGGCACCCCTTCACGCAGATGCAGGTGCATGAGGCCGATCCGCCGGTGCCCGTGATCGGCGGCGAGGGCTGCGACCTGCTGCTGGCCAACGGCGAGCGGGTGCTGGACGGCGTCTCCAGCTGGTGGACCTGCCTCCACGGCCACGGCCATCCGAGGCTGGTGAGCGCCCTGGAGCGCCAGGCCGCGAAGCTCGACCACGTGATGTTCGCCGGCTTCACCCACGAGCCCGCCCTGGAGCTGGTGGCGCGGCTGCGGCCCAAGCTGCCTCCGAACCTCACCCGGGCCTTCTTCTCCGACGACGGCAGCACCGCCGTGGAGGTGGCCCTCAAGATGGCCTTCCAGGCCCAGCTCCAGCGGGGCGAGCAGGGCCGCGACCGCTTCGGCGCCCTGCGGGGCGGCTACCACGGCGACACCCTGGGCGCCGTGGGCGTGGGCGAGCTGGAGAACTTCATGACCGGCCTCTTCCGGCCCCTCCTCCTGGCCTGCGAGCGGCTGGAAGTACCCGAGGATCCCAGGCGCGAGCTTCAGGCCGATCCCGCGGGCTGGCCCGCGCGCCTGGACGCCGCGCGGGAAGCGATGCGTGCCTTCTTCGCGGCCCACGGGGAGCGCCTCGCCGCCTTCATCGCCGAGCCCCTCATCCAGTGCGCCGGCGGCATGCGCATGTGGCCGCCGGAGCTGCTGCAGGAGCTGCGCGCCCAGTGCGACGCCCACGGCGTCTACCTCATCCTCGACGAAGTGGCCACGGGCTTCGGCCGCACCGGCACCTTCCTGGCCTGCGAACAGGCCGGTGTGGCACCGGACCTGCTCTGCCTCTCCAAGGGCCTCACGGGCGGCACCCTGCCGCTCTCCATGACCTGGGCCACGGAGGAGCTCTACGGCCACTTCTGGGGCACGCCCGCCTCGGGCCGGGCCTTTCTCCACGGCCACAGCTACACGGGCAACCCCATCGCGTGCGCCGTGGCCTGCGCGAGCCTCGCCCTCTTCGACGACGAGCCCGTGCTGGCCAACGCCGCCGCCCTGAACGAGGCCATGACAGCGGCCTTCACCGCCCTCTCCGCCCACCCCGCCGTGCGCCAGGCCCGCGTGCTGGGCGCCATCGGCGCCTGCCGCCTCGTGGATCCCGCCACCGGCCAGGCCCACGACGCCGAGGACCGCTTCGGCTGGAGGCTCCACCGCCGGGCCCTGGACCGCGGCCTCCTGGTGCGCCCCATGGGCGACTGCCTCTACCTGCTGCCGCCCCTCAGCACGCCGCCGAAGAGGATCCTCGAGGCCGCGGAGACCCTGATGGAGCTGCTCTGATCCAAAAGGTTTCCCGATTATCGGCGAACCTCAGCCTCAAAAAGATCTCCACGAAGAACACGAAGGCGCCCTGCGGGCGCATGAAGGGCGCGAAGGGGCCTCGACCACCGTGGACATCCCTTCGCGGGCGGCGGCCACGGCGGCCTTTGGAAGCCGCCCGGAGCCGCCGCCCGCGAAGCCGGTTGCGCCATGCGCGACCGGGGGCCAGAGGCCCGGATGTCCTAAGCCGGAACGCTGGCACCTGTCTTCGTGGCCTTTTTCTTCTTCGTGTTCTTCGTGGAGGCTTTTGAATCTTTTGATCAGGCTGAGGTTCGCCGATCATGAGGAAAGTTTTAAGCAACGAAAAACTTTTCACCACCAAGACACCAGATGTCTTTTGGGAACATCCGCTTCAGGGCACCGGCACTGCCTCGTAACCCTCGCCCTTCGCCTCGATTCGGATGACCTTCGGCAGGTGGGCGCCGGCCAGAACCACCTTCCGGCGCGCCGCCTCGCGGAACAGGTCCTGCCGGACCTTCACGGCGCGATCGCCGTCCACGTCGAAGGCGACGCCCACGCCAGGGCGCTCGAACTGCACGGCGCCGAAGTGGATGAGGTCGCCGATGCACCAGAGATCCCGCCCTTCGGAGGTGAAGGCGTAGACCGTGTGGCCGCCCGTGTGGCCGTGGGCCGGGATGGCGCGGAGGCCCGGGGCCAGCTCCTCGCCGTCCTCGAAGGGGCGGAAGGCCCCGGCCTGCTCGTAGACCGCGAAGAGGGCCTTCAGCTTCGGCGCCCGGTCCCGAAGGCGCTCGGGCAGGCGCGAGGGATCCTCCGTCCAGAAGGCGTGCTCGCGGCGGGCCACCCGCAGGACCGCCTTGGGGAAGGCGCGCGTGCCATCGGCCTTCAGCAGGCCGCCGATGTGGTCGAAGTGGTCGTGGGTGATGAGGATGAGGTCCACGTCCGAGGGCGCCACGCCCGCCGCGGCCAACTGCGCCATCAGGTGTCCCGAGTCCTCCTCGGGGTCCTTGCCCATGCCCGTATCCACGAGGACGGTGCGGCCGGGCATGCGCACGAGGAAGGCGTTCACCGGCGTATCGGCCGTGTCCTTCCCGCCCAGCATCCGCCGCGCCTCCGCGGCGTCGAGGCCCTTGAGGAGCGAGGCGGCGAGGGGGATCCGCCCGTCCGTCAGCATCCAGACCTGCATCTGGCCCAGGCGCAAGGGCTCAGGGCGGGAGGCGGTCGTCGGGGCGGGAGGCGTCATGGCGGCTACCGGGAGCAGGAGGATCGTGGCGAGGAGGAGGGCGCGCATGGGCCGAGTGTACCCCGTTCCACCGGCCGCGAATGACGATGCGGGGGTCGTGTTTTTCCGGCATTACACTGGGGTTTTGCGGAGAATCCGATGAAGCTGGTGACGTTCCTGAAGGCCGAGGCGGAGAAGATCGGCGCCGTCATGGCGGACGGCCGCATCCTCGACTTCGCCGCCGCCGAGCCCCGCTTGGCCGTGGACATGCTGACCCTCATCCGCCGCCAGGACGCGCTCATGCCCCTGGCCCGGAGCCTCGCCGCGGCCCCGCCGGCCACCGCCCTGGTCGATCCCGGCGCCGTGCGCCTGCTGGCCCCCGTGACCCGGCCTGTCTCCATGCGCGACGGCTACGCCTTCCGCCAGCACGTGGCCACGGCCCGGCGCAACCGCGGCCTGGACATGATTCCCGAGTTCGACCTCTTCCCCGTCACCTACTTCACCAACCACCTGGCCGTCACGGGCCCGGGCGAAGTGCTCGTGCAGGACCACCACCTCACCCGCCTGGACTTCGAGCTGGAGGTGGCTGTCGTCACGGGCCGCCCCCTGAAGAACGCCACGCTGGAGGAGGCGGACGCGGCCATCTTCGGCTACCTGGTGATGAACGACTGGAGCGCCCGCATGCTCCAGATGGAGGAGATGAAGCTCTCCCTGGGCCCCTGCAAGGGCAAGGACTTCGCCACCAGCCTGGGGCCGTGGCTGGTGACCAAGGACGAGCTGAAGCTGGAGCGGACCGCCACCGGCGAGCTGCTCCACGCCCGGATGACCTGCGAGGTGAACGGCCACCGCCTGTCCGACGGTAACGCTGACAGCATGAACTGGACCTTCGCCCAGATCCTCCAGCGCACCAGCTACGGCATCCAGATGCACCCCGGCGAGGTCATCGGCAGCGGCACCGTGGGAACCGGCTGCCTGCTGGAGCTGAACGGATCGAAGGTCACCGACAACCTCTGGCTCAAGGCCGGCGACGAGGTGGTGCTGGAGATCGAGGGCCTGGGCCGCCTGGTGAACACCATCACCCATGTGCCGGAGCGGCTGGTGGACATGCCGACCCACTTGGTGGGCGGAACGCTGCCCGATCTCTACGCCGGCACGCCCTCCGGCGAGGCCGGGGACTAGACTGGGACATCTCCCCGGGAGCCATGATGCGCCGCGCCCTCGCCCTCCTCCTCGGCCTGCTGGCTGCCGCGAGCCCCGTCCTCGCGCAGAGGCCCACCTTGAAGGCCTACTTCGCCCCTTCGCGAAGGCGGCGTGAAGCTCATCCCCATCCAGACGCCCAAGGGCACGTTCAAGGTCTGGACCAAGCGCTTCGGGAACAACCCGCGCATCAAGCTGCTGCTGCTCCACGGCGGACCCGGCTCCACCCACGAGTACTTCGAGTCGCTGGAGGGCTACCTGCCCGCGGAGGGCATCGAGTTCATCTACTACGACCAGCTCGGGTCGGCCTACTCGGACCAGCCCAAGGACCGCGACCTGTGGACCACGGAGCGGTTCGTGGAGGAGGTCGAGCAGGTGCGCAGGGCCCTGGGCCTGGATCGCTCCAACTTCTACCTGCTGGGCCACTCCTGGGGCGGCATCCTGGCCGCGGAGTACGCGCTGAAGTACGGCGCCAACCTCAAGGGGCTGATCATCTCGAACATGATGATGAGCATCCCCGACTACAACCGCTACGCCGCCGAGGTGCTGGCGAAGCAGATGGATCCGGCCGTGGTGAAGGAGGTGAAGGAGCTCGAGGCCAAAGGCCAGTACGAGAATCCGCGCTACATGGAGCTGCTGATCCCGAATTTCTACAACCAGCACCTCTGCCGTCTGCCGGAGTGGCCGGACGCCTTCAAGCGATCCTCGGCGCACTCGAACAACGACATCTACGTGCTCATGCAGGGCCCCAGCGAGTTCGGCGCCTCAGGCCGGCTGGAGAAGTGGGACCGCAAGGCCGACCTGCCGAAGCTGGCCATGCCCACGCTGGTCATCGGCGGCACCTACGACACCATGGACCCCGCCCACATGAAGTGGGTGGCTGGCCGGGTGCAGCGCGGCAGCTTCCTGCTCTGCCCCAAGGGCAGCCACATGTCCATGTGGGATGACCAGAAGACCTACTGCGAAGGCCTCATCCGCTTCCTGAATGAGACGGACGCGGGCCGGAAGACGGTGCGGTTCGGGAAGTCATGAGCCTGCGCACGATCCTCCCGGGCGACCTCACGGCCATCGAGGCCAACACCCTGCTCTGCGGCGGCGTGGCGCCCCGGCCCATCGCGCTGGCCAGCACCGTGTCGAAGGACGGCATCCGCAACCTCTCGCCCTTCAGCTTCTTCAACGCCTTCGGTTCCAACCCGCCCACGGTGGCCTTCGCGCCCAACCGCCGAGGCCGGGACGGCACGGTGAAGCACACCTACCTGAACGCCGTGGCCACGGGGGAGTTCGTCATCGCCGCGGTGAGCCACGCCATGCTGCACCCCATGAACGTGGCCAGCGCCGAGTGGCCGGATGGGGTGGACGAGTTCCCCAAGAGCGGCCTCACCCCGCTGCCCGCGCAGCTCGTGAAGCCCGCCCTCGTGGCCGAGAGCCCCTTCCAGATGGAGTGCCGGCTGCGGCAGGTGGTGGAGCTGGGCACGGGTCCGGGGTCCGGCCTCATGCTCCTCGGCGAGGTGCTGGCCTTCCACGTGCGGGAGGACTGCTTTGTGGACGGCCTCCTCCACCCCGACGCCCTGGACCTCATCGGCCGCAACGGCGGAGCCTTCTACACCCGGGCCAGCGGGACGGCGGTGTTCCAGGTCCCCAAGCCTGCCGGGAAGCCCCTGGGCTACGACGCCCTGCCCGAGGCGCTCCGGCAGAGCCGCATCCTCACGGCCAACGACCTGGGCCAGCTGGCCAACAGCCCCGGCCTGCCGGACCTGGACGCCCCGACCCGCCGCCCCGGCGACCCCGAAGGCCCCGAGGCCCTGGAGCGTGCCCTCCAGGCCGCCCTCGGCCGCAACGACCTGGACGAGGCCTGGCGGCTGGCGGCGATCCGGCTGCGGGGCTAACCCTCGAGGTCGGCTCCCACTGCGCCGCGGTGATGGACCACGCGCTGCGGGTAAGGGATGTCGATGCCGGCCTCGCGGAAGGCCATGAGGATGCGGCGGCGCAGTTCCCGGGCCACCTCCCACTGCTTGGCGGGGGCGGTCTTGGTGAGGGTCCGCAGCGTCACGGCGCTCTCCCCCAGGTCCTCCACGCCCAGTACCTGGGTGGGCTCCAGGACGCGGTCCGGCCAGGCCTCGGCCAGCTCCTTCCCGATGCGCGTCAGCAGCTCGATGGCCGCGTCGATGTCTGTGTCGTAGCCCACACCCACATCCACCTTGGCCCGGGAGAACTCCTTGGAGAGCACCACCACGCGGACCACGGAGCCATTGGGGATGAAGTGGGCCTTGCCCTCGGAGTCGCGGATCTGGGTCACCCGCAGGGTCATGCGCTCCACGGTGCCCGTGTGCTTCTCGTCCACGCTGATGATGTCACCCACGCCGAACTGGTTCTCCATCAGGAGGAAGAAGCCGCTGATGACGTCCTTCACCAGGCTCTGGGCCCCGAAGCCCAGGGCCACACCCGCGATGCCGGCGCCGGCCACCAGGGGCCCGATGTTCACGCCGAACTCCTGGAGCGTCATGAGCAGGAAGAAGACCATCGCCAGGACGCGGGCCGTGTTGTTGAGCACGGAGCCCAGGGTCTCCGCCCGGCGCTCGGCGTCCGAGGTCACCTCCGCGTTCCCGTCGTCCACGGCCCTGCGCACGGCCCGGGACACCAGCTTCACGCCCCACAGGATGGCCAGGCAGGCCAGGGCCGCCATGAGGAGGTGCTCCAGCCGGGACCAGCCCGTGCGATCCATCCATGCCAGGAAGTGGTCGAAGCGGCGGACTTCGGTCTTGAGAAGGGGCTGGATCGTCAGGAGCATCACCCGTCCAGTCTACTTCCAGGAGGCCCTCGCGACCATGCGGGTCGCGGATCACGAAGGTCGAAGCCGAGAGGACGACTACTTCCAGGACGCCCAATAGTTCATGTTCTCCACCAGCCCCGCCGCCGGCGTGGCCTTGAGGGGGCGGTAGGCGTCCACCATGACGGCCACCTCGTCCGTGCGCTCCTTGGTGCGGCTGAGGGGGATGGCCTTGGGGTGGGGTCCGTGGTGGATGCCCTGCGGATGCCAGGTCACCATGCCCGCGCCGATGCCATCCCGCGAGAAGAAGTGGCCCGCCGAGTAGAACAGCACCTCGTCGTAGTCGATGTTGCTGTGGAAGAAGGGCACGCGCATGGCGCCTTCTTCTTCCTCGAAGGGCCGGGGCAGGAAGGAGCAGATGACGAAGTTGTTCGCGATGAACGTGCTGTGGGCGCTGGGCGGCAGGTGGTAGCGGGCGCTCAGCACGGGCCGGATGTCCTTCACGTTGATGCGCCAGACCGTGAGGTCGCCCTTCCAGCCGACGACATCCAGCGGGTTGAAGGGGTAGAACACCTTCGTGATCTCGTTCTGCCGCTTGATGTGGACGGCCCACTCGCGCCCCTTCCCCTCTTCGTAGGGCTCCAGCTCCGGCGTGTCCACCATGGCCGGGTCGAAGATGGCGTTGGGTCCCAGCTGATTGCGGTCGGGGATGGTGACCTCGCTGAAGCCCTCGATGAGCAGGTAGCGCTGATCGGAAGCATCCGGAAGGAAGCGGTAGGTGGTGCCGCGCGGGATCACCAGGTAGTCGCCCGTGGCGTAGTGGATCACGCCGAAGGTGGTCTCCAGCTTCCCGCCGCCGGCGTGGATGTAGTAGACGTCGTCGCCGTCGGCGTTGCGGTAGAAGAAGTCCATGGCGGCAGGCGCCACCCAGTGGAGGGCCACATCCGCGTTGTGGAGGATGCAGATGGGCGCGAAGGCGGGCTCGCGCGACCCGAACATCGAAGCCTGGATCGCCTCGTCCGTCGAAGGCTCCAGCCCGTTCAGGTCGTAGCTGTGGGGCCGCAGCGGCCCCTCGATGCGCGTCCAGTCCGTCACCGGGTGCAGCCGGTAGAGGTGCGTGGTGCGGCCGAAGAAGCCCTGCCGCGCATGCTCCTCCTCGAAGGTGCCCGCGGGCAGGTCCACATGCGCCTGGCGCGTGTGGAGCCCCTTGCGCAAGGGGAAGAGCGACGTTTCCTTCTTGGACATGGCAACCTCGGGACGATGCTCCATTATCGCGGGAATCTGTAATTACAGGTTTCGCCAAATGCGGCAATGACCACAAATATCTATCTTTTGAATCAATGCACTCGGAACACGGGACAGGTCCCCGGTGGCGAATTCAAGGACCGTCCGATCAGGACGATACGTAGGGTTGCAAGCGATGGTTATTTTTCGTCTGCGTAATTAGAATTACATCGATTTACTCATACTTTTCCAGGAAGCGCCATGGACCGGAACTTCCCTCAGGAGCTTCTGGAGACCATCCAGAAGGCGGACCGTGCGGGCGCCCAGGCGGTGATCGATGCCTGGGCCGTGGGGCGACCCTTCCACCGGGTGATCCCCGAGCTGCTCTCCCCGACCCTGGAGACCTTCGGCAGGCTATGGGCCAGCGGCAAGGACGGCGTCTCGCTGGCGGAGGGCTACGTGGCCGCCAAGGTCGCCGAGGATGTCCTGTCCAGGGTGCTGCTCGACGCCTCCGGCGATGGAACCCCGAGGCCTTCCTCCAAGGGCCCCGTCCTCGTGGGGAACGTGGAGGATGATTTCCATCCCCTTGGGCGGAAGATGGTCGCGGCCTTCCTCCGGGCGGATGGCTGGGAGGTGCATGACCTGGGCGTGGACGTGGGCCCCGCGCAGTTCGTCGACAGGGCCGAAGAGACCGGCGCCCGGGTCATCGGCGCCTCGGCCATGATGTTCACCACGGCCAAGAACGTGGCGAAGCTCAGGGAGGAGATCGACCGCCGGGGTCTGGGCAACCGCGTGCAACTGGCTGTGGGAGGCGCCGTCTTCAAGCTGAGGCCCGAACTGGTGGCGGCCTTCGGGGGCGATGGCACCGCGGCCAGCGCGCTGGAGGCCTCGGCCCTGTTCGCGCGGTTGGCGCGGCGCGCCTCCGAGGCCAGGGGCGAGGTCCCGGCATGAACAGTCTCGAGCGTGTCCTCGCCGCCCTCCAGAACCGGTCCTCCGACCGGCCGGCCCTCCTCCTCAATGCCGGACTCTACGGCGCGCGGCTCACCGGCGCGGCGCTGAAGGACCACTACCGGGATCCCGAGGTCTTCGCCGAAGGCCAGATCGCGGTGCGGGAGGCCTTCCAGCCCGACCTGCTGGTCAGCCCCTTCGCGCTGGCCGGACTCGGGGCGGCCTTCGGAAGCAGGCTGAGCGAATCCAGCCGGCGGCCTCCCAACGTGGCGGCCTTCGCCGCGGACTCCGCCGAAGCGGCCCTCCGGCTCCCCCTCCCCGACGTGGACAGCCATCCCCAGGTGGGCTATCTGCGGGACAGCATCCGCATCCTGGCCAAGCGGTACGCGGGAGAAGTGCCCGTCATCGGCCTCCTGGCGAGCCCCCTGGACCTCCCGCCCCTCATCATCGGGCTGGAGGCCTGGTTCGATGCCCTCCTCTTCCAGCCTGAGACGGCCCGCGCCCTCCTGGACCACCTCACCCCCTTCTTCGTGGCGCTGGGCAGGGCCATGCTGCACGATGGCGCCACCGCCCTCGCCCTCACCGCCAACCTGGCGAATCGGTCCATCCTGCCCGCGCCGGTGGTGGAGCGCCTGGGGCGTCCGTCGCTGGAGCAGGCCCTGGCGGAGATTCCGGGGCCCGTCATCCTGCACCACGGCGGCTGCCCGCTGCTGCCCCACCTGGCCGACTTCAAGGGGCTGCCGAACACCGTGGGCTACGTGGTGGATGCGGGGGAGGATCTGGCGGCGGCACGAGCGGCCCTCGGCCCGGGCCCCCTGCTGCTGGGGAACCTCCCCGGCCCGACCCTGGGGGACCTCTCCCCGGAGGACATCGGCGCCCTCTGCGACCGGGCCCTGTCCCGGCGGGCCGCAGACCTCCAGTTCATCCTCGCCACCTGCGGCGCCGACATCCCCCTGGACACGCCAGCGGATCGCCTCGAGGCCATCGCAGATCGCGTCCACCGGGCGGGAAGGGTCGAAGCATGAAGGACGGCCGGCCCCCCAGGTGCATCTCCTGCTCGATCTTCCGGAGGGAGATCGAGGCCCTCCAGTCCTCGGGAAGGCTGGACCTTTCCGTGGACTACCTCAACTCCATGCTCCACATGGCGCCCGCCAGGCTGGAGGCCCGCCTGGGAGAAGCCCTGACGGAAGCCCGCGAGCGCCAGGCGGATCAGGATGTGGTTCTGGCCTTCGGGGATTGCTGCAGCCACATGGAGGCCTTTGAAACGGAACCCGGCACCCGCCGGACCGAGGGCATCAACTGCTGCGAGATCATCCTGGGCCGCGAGGCCTACCGCCGCCTGCGGCGGGAAGGCGCCTTCTTCCTCATGCCCGAGTGGGCCCTCTCTTGGAAGAAGGTCTTCATCGGCCACCTCGGCCTGCTGGGCCCCTGCGCGAAGGAATTCATGCAGGAGATGCACACCCGGCTCGTCTACCTCGACACGGGCATCTTGCCCGTGCCCCACGCTACGCTGGCAGAGGCCAGCGCGTTCCTGGGCCTTCCGGTGGAGATCGTGCCCGTCTCCCTGGATGCCCTGCTCCACAGCCTGCTCCAGGCGACCCATGCTGCGAGGCCCCATGCCAGGGACTGACCCCAGGCGCGCGCCCGACAGCGCGGCCGTCCAGTTCATGATCCTCGATCTGCTCGAGGAGATCCTGGAGTTCTCGGACAACCCGGGTGAGATGGGGCACTTCCTGACCCGCCGGCTGCGCGAGGTGATCGGCGCCCGGACGGTCCTGCTCCTCCAGCACGGCCCCGGACCGGAGCTCGGCCAGGCCCAGATCGTAGCCGTGGAGCCGGAACGGGCCCGCTGCTCAAGCCTCCTCGCGGGAGTGGAACCGCTGGCCTTCTTCCATGAGGATGTAAAGGACGCGGCCTTCTTCGCGCGCTCATCCGTCCCTCCCGGCATCGCAGCCACGATGGACGGCCTGGGCCTCTCCTCCTTCAGCAGAACGCCCCTTCGCGTGGGGGGACTGCGGGTGGGCACCCTCCTCGCCCTGGATCACGTCGAAACCCACCGGTCCGAGGACATGGCGCGCCTCCTGAGCGTCCTCTCGCCGGTGCTGGCCCTCATCCTCCGGAACACGCTCCACTTCCAGTCCCAGGAGGCCAGGGCCCTCGCGAAGGCCGAGGACTACGAGGCCCTGCTCCAGACGAACCTGGATGGGTACCTGGTGGTGGGCAGGGACGCGCGGATCCTCGCCGCCAACGATGCCTACCTCCGGATGTCGGGCTACCGGGCGGAGGAGATGCAGGCGCTGCGCGTCACCGACCTGGACGCATCCGAGACCCTCGAGGCGGCCGCTCGCCATATCGCGCAGATCATGGCACAGGGGTCGGACCGGTTCACCTCCCGGCACCGGCGCAAGGACGGGACCACGTATCCGGTGGAGATCTCCGCCACCTACGTCCCCAGCCAGGGCCACGCCATCGGCTTCATCCGGGATCTCACCGAGCGTCTGGCCTCCGAGACCGCCCTTCGCGAAAGCGAGGCCCACCACCGGGAGCTGGTGGAGATCCTGGGCGAGGGCATCGCCGCCACGGACGAGGAGGAGACCATCTGCATGGCGAACCGGGAGGCCGAGCGGATCTTCGGCCTCTCCCAAGGCAGGCTCGTCGGGAAGAACCTCCGGGCCTTCCTGGATGACGCCGAATGGCAGCGGGTGGTGGAGCACACCCGGCGGCGGCAGGAGGGCCTGCGGGACACCTACCAGATCCGCATCCGCCGGGCGGACGGAGAGGCGCGCACCCTGCAGCTCACCGCCACCCCCCAGCGCGACGCCGGCGGGCGGTTCACCGGCAGCCTCGCCGTCCTCCGGGACATCACGGATGAACTCCAGACCCAGGAGGCCCTCCGCCTGTCCCAGAAGATGGAGAGCCTCGGCAACCTGGCGGGCGGCGTGGCCCACGACATGAACAACATCCTGGGAGCCATCCTGGGCCTGGCCACCATCCACCTCGATCTCGAACCCGAGGGGTCCGCCCGTCACGCCGCGTTCAAGACCATCACCAAGGCCTGCCTGAGGGGGCGGAACATGGTGAAGCGGCTCCTGGACTTCTCGCGCAAGGACGTCGCGGGGGAGCGCTCCGTGGCCCTCAACTCGCTCCTCCGTGATGAAGCCCGCCTGCTGGAACCGACCATCCCGGCGAACATCGAGATCCGCCTGGATCTGGATCCCGCGGCGGGAACGATCCTGGGCGATCCGGACGCCCTCAGCCTCATGCTCATGAACCTCTGCGTGAACGCCATCGACGCCATGCCCGGGGGCGGCATCCTCTCCCTGCGCACCCGGCCCCCGGCCCAGGGCCTGGCGCTCCTGGAGGTCTCGGATACCGGCACCGGCATGCCGCCGGAGGTGCTCGAACATGCCTTCGAACCCTTCTACACCACCAAGCCGCACGGAAAGGGCACCGGCCTGGGACTTTCCCTGGTGTACAACACGGTCAAGGCCCATCACGGCGAGCTGGAGGTCCACAGCCGGCCCGGCCAGGGAACCACCTTCACGATGCGCTTCCCCTCCACGGGTCCTGAACCCAGCCAGGCCCACGCGAAAGCGCGTGAGGCAGCCGCGGTTCCGGCCTCTCTGGCCGTCCTGCTGGTGGACGATGACGAGCTCATCCGCTCCGCCATCTCCGCCCAGCTGGAAGCCATGGGGCACACCACCGCCCAGGCGGCCTCCGGAGAGGAGGCCATGGACCAGGTGGAGCGGGGCCTCCGGCCCTCGGTGGTCCTCCTGGACATGAACATGCCGGGATGGGGCGGTGCCCGCACCCTCCCCATGCTGCGGGCCACCCTGCCTGGAATCCCCATCCTGCTGTGCACCGGACGGGCCGACCAGCAGGCCATCGACCTGGCCCACGCCCACCCCGGCGTCACCATCCTGGCCAAACCCTTCAGCTTTCGGGAGCTCCAGGCAACCTTCGCGGCGGTCCTCCCGGGACGCTGATCAGGCCTGTTTCTGCAGCCACCGGTTATAGACCCACAAGCTGAGGGCGCTGCCCAGACCGAAGAGGGTGAGGATGATCCAGCCCGTGGCGGCGGCCTTGGAATCGAGCTTCAGCAGGCCATCCGCCTGCTTCACGGCCCCGGCGCACATCACCTGGTTGAAGAGCCAGGCGCCCGCGGGGCCGCCCACCAGGCTGCCGATGGCCATGGGCAGGTTGGCGTAGCCCAGGAAGAGGCCCTCCTGGCCCTTGGGCGCCAGGGAGCCGATGTACTCGTAGAGACGGCTGGAGGCGAAAAGCTCGCCGAAGGCGATGAGGGCCACGGTCAGCACGATGAAGAGGCTGCCCATCGGCAGCAACGCCTTGGCCGTCACGCCCCCCGCCATGAAGAGGGGCGCCACGTTGATGAGCATGGAGAGACCGATGATCACCGTGCCCACGATGATGGACTTGATGGGCGGCAGCTTGCCGAAGAGCTTGGTGATGAGCAGCTGGAACAGCACGATGGTGACGGGGTTGGCCATGGTGTAGAGGTCCATGGCCGGGCTCAGCTCCACGGTCTTCTTCACGTAGAGCGGCAGCACGTTGTAGACCTGGTTATAGATGAAGTAGAAGCCGCTGCTCACCAGCATGAACATCGTGAAGCGGCCGCTGCGGAGCACCTTGAAGATGCCGAGAAGCACCTCGGGGATGGTGCGCCTGGGCTTCGCCGGGTCCACGGCAGATTCAGGATCGCGGTAGAGCAGAGTCACCACGAGGAAGGCCATCACGGAAGCCGCCATGGCCACCAGGAAGATGGTGTCGAGCTTGCCGAGCTTGGTGCGCACGAAGAAGGCTGTGATGCGGCCCACCACGCTGCCGATGTTGATGACCATGTAGAAGATGGCGAAGGCCAGCGTGGCCTTGCCCATGTGGGTGCGCTGCACGGTGCCCGCGATGCAGGGCTTCACGAAGGAGCCGCCGATGCCCACGAGGAGGATGGCCAGGGAGACCGGCACCACCACGCCCGCGCCCGCCGTCACCTCATGGCCCACCTGGAGGGCCAGCGTGTGGCCCCCGAACCAGACCGGGTAGCCCATGAGGAAGTAGCCGCCCACCAGCAGCACGCAGGCCAGCAGCAGGCTGCGCCGGAAGCCGATCTGGTCCGCGATGGTGCCGCTGAGGATGGGCAGGAAGTAGACCAGGAACCAGAGCACGCCGTTCAGCGTGCTGGGCCAGTAGTCGCCGAGGCCCAGCCGCCCCAGGTAGATGACGATGAAGCTCGCCATGGAGTAGTAGGCCGCCCGCTCGAACAGCTCCGTGAGGTTGGCGTTCCAGTAGCTGGCAGGGAAGGAGTACTTCTCGCGGAAGGTAGGTTCGGCGCTCATGGATACCTCAGGGTCGGACTAGTCTCGCATGGCGAGGTGTCCCCGTTCCCCGGATTCTGGTATCTCTGGCGGATGTCCCCCCGCCCTTTCCGCTGGTTCCGCTCCTGCCTCGCCTTGGCCCTGGGTGTGGCCTTCCTGGCCGCCGCCCACCCCCCGCCCCGGCGCCCCTGTCCCCGGCCGCCCAGGCCCTCGTGGACCGCGCCTTCGCGGACCTGGATCCCGCTCGCCCCATGGTGGACGTCCACGTCCATGCCATCGGCCTGGGCCAGGACGGCGATGGCACCTTCGTGAATCCGGAAAAGCTGAGCCCCCGGCACCCGGTGAAGCGCCTGGAGACCAACCTCTACCTGAAGGCCACCGGGGTGAAGGGGCTGGCGCACTTCGATCGGGACTACCTGGACATCCTGGCCGCCCGGGCCCGGGCCTTCCCCCATCCCGTGAAGGTCCAGCTCCTGGCCATGGACCGGGCCTACCGCGCCGACGGCACGCCGGATCCGGCCCGCACCGAGTTCCACGTGCCCAACGCCTACGTGCTGGAGGCCGCCGCGAAATACCCGGATGTCTTCGTGCCCGCGGCCTCCATCCACCCGGCGCGCGCGGACGCCATCCGGGAACTGGAGGCCTGCGCGGCAAAGGGCGTCCGGCTGCTCAAGTGGCTGCCCAACGCCCAGGCCATCGATCCCGCCGATCCCCGCTACGACGCCTTCTACCGACGCATGCGGGAGCTGGGCGTGGTCCTGCTCACCCATGCCGGGGAGGAGAAGGCCGTGGCCGTGAAGGGCGCCCAGGCCCTCGGCAATCCGCTGCGCCTGCGCCGGCCGCTGGACCTGGGCGTCACGGTGATCGTGGCCCACTGCGCCAGCCTGGGCCGCAACGACGACCTGGACCACCCCGGGAGGACGGCCGCCAACTTCGACCTCTTCCTGCGGCTCATGGACGAGCCGAAGTACCAGGGCCGCCTCTACGGCGACCTCTCCGCCATCACCCAGGTCAACCGCCTGCCCCGTCCCCTCCAGACGCTGCTCGCCCGCGACCTGGACGCCCGCCTGCTCAACGGGAGCGACTACCCCCTGCCCGGCGTGGACCTCGTCGTGTGGACCCGGCGCCTCGTGCAGATGAAGCTCATCACCCCCGCCGAGCGGAAGGCCCTGAACGAGGTCTGGAAGGCCAACCCGCTGCTCTTCGACTTCGTGCTCAAGCGCACCCTGCGGGATCCCCGCACCGGCCGGCGGTTTGCGGCAAGCGTCTTCCAGCGGGATCTGGCCGCCCTCAGCGGATGACCGCGCCCCGCTCCGCCAGCAGCTCGCGGAGGACGGAGCGGTGGCAGTGGGCCTCGTCCTCGCAGTAACAGCCCACCGCCAGGTCCGTCCGGTGGGACAGGGCCGCCAGCAGGTCCAGGAGCCGCGCCTTCTCAGGGTGCCCCATCTCCGACCGGTACTTCTTCTTGAAGGCCGCCCAGTCCTTGTCGCTGGCGGCGGCCTGGGCCTGCTTCACCAGCTCGTCGCTGGGCGCGGCCTCGGGCATCCACACGTCGTAGAAATCGCGGGCGGCGAACTCGGCCTTGGGTACGCCCCGGGGTGGCCGGCGCACCGTGCCGATGCGGAGTCCTTCATTCGGCAGCCTCGGCGTTCCCAGTCGCACCACACGGATGGCCATGGCGTCCTCCCCGCGCAGTTGTAGCACCAACGGCCTCAGTGGTCTTCCGCCAGCTCCGTGAGGTGGAGCGTGATGGCGCCACCCGGTTCCACCCGGTCGGTGCCCGCCGGGATCACGGCCAGGGCATTGGCGTGGAGCATGGAGGACAGGATGGCGGAGCCCTGGGGCCCCGTGAGCCGGGCCCGCAGCCGCCCGCCCTCCGTGCGCGCCACCACCCGCAGGAAGGTGGTGCGGCGGTCGCCGGCCTTGCCGGTCCAGCCGTCCTCCAGTACCGCTTCCGCCACGGGGCGGTGCAGCGCGGAGAAGCCCATGAGGCGCCGCAGGGCGGGCCGGACGTACTCCTCCACCATGAGCATGGCGGCCACGGGGTTGCCCGGGATGCCGAAGACGGGTTTGGACCCCGCCATCCAGAACCCCAGCGGGCCGCCGGGCTTCTGCGCCACCTTCCAGAAGACACGCTCGGCCCCCAGCTCCTCCAGGATGGGCTTCACAAAGTCGTAGTCGCCCACGGAGATGCCGCCGGTGGTGAGGATCGCGTCCGCCTGCAGGGCCTCCCGGAGCGCGGCGCTCAGCGTGGCGCGGTCGTCCTTCACCCGCGGGAAGGGGATGGGGATGGCCCCGCAGGCGGCCACCTGGGCGCAGACCGCATGGATATTGGCATCGCGGATCCGGCCCGGGCCGGGCTTCTCCGAGACGTCCACCAGCTCATCTCCGGTGGTGAGCACGGCCACCCGGGCCCGCGGGTGGACGGGCACGGCGGGCATCCCCACGGCGGCCAGCACGCCCAGGTCGCCGGGGCGCAGGGCGTGTCCCGCCGGAACCAGGGCGAGCCCCGCCCGGATGTCCTCCCCCGCGTGGCGCACGTGGATACCTTTCCGCAGGGGGCCGCGGACCTCCACCCAGTCCGCGCCGCGGACGGTGTGCTCCACGGGCACCACCGTGTCGGCCCCGTCGGGCAGCGGAGCGCCGGTCATGATGCGCCAGGCGGTGCCGGGCGCCACGGGCCGGTCCGGCACGGCCCCGGCCGCCAGATCCCCCAGGACCTGCAGCCGGACCGGATGCTCCGGTGAGGCCGCCGCCAGGTCCCCGGCCCGCACCGCGTAGCCGTCCATGGCCGAATTGGTGAAGGGGGGCACCTGCTCGGCGGAGACGAGGGCCCTGGCGGCGGCCAGGCCCAGGGCCGCGCCCAGGGGCGCCGTCACGGGCGGCAGGGGCGCCAGGCGGTCCAGGATCAGGGCCAGGGCTTCGGCGGGCGTGGGCATCAGTCGGGGTACCTCAGGACCTTCCACTGGACGAAGGAGAAGTGCCGCCAGCTCCCCGTCATGTGCGACCCCACCGAGGCCACGAGGGTGGCGGCCAGATACCAGGGCAGGCGGTGGGCGGGCTGCAGGAGGCCCGCGCCCAGCAGGGCCAGCTTCAGCAGCACGGCCACGCCGCTGCCCTGGACGAGGATGCCCATGTCCCGCGCCAGGTCGATGGCGAAGAGCAGGAGGCCGCTGGCCACCGTGAGCAGGATGGGGAGGCGCAGGGCCTCGTGGCCGGCACCGAAGGGGAGCGCTCCCACCACCAGGGCCATGGCGGCGATGTGCACGCTGCGGAGGACCAGCTGGACCGGCCGCGCCCAGGGGAAATGCCGGGGCCGCTCCGGAAAGAGCAGCGCCCTGGGCGTGGTCGGCGTATCCATGCTTCCCTTCTAGCAGATTCCCCCTTCCCGCCCGTGCTGAAATGGGTCCGCCCGAGGTCCCCATGGCCAAGCCCGCCTCCCCCGCCGCCTCCATCCGCATCCGCATCGCCTACGGCACGGACATCGCCATCGGCCAGGGCAAGGCCGACCTCCTGGAGGCCATCGGGCAGACAGGTTCCATCTCCGCCGCCGCCCGGCAGCTGGAAATGAGCTACCGCAAGGCCTGGCTGCTGGTGGACGAGATGAACCAGTGCTTCCGCCTCCCCGTGGTGGTGGCGGCCAAGGGCGGCCACCAGGGCGGGGGCGCCACCCTGACCCCCACCGGCCGGGAGGCCCTGACCCGCTTCCGGGAGATCCAGGCCAAGGCCGCCGCCGCCATCGCCGCCGACGTCCGTGCTTTCCGGAAACGGCTGCTGGACTGAAATCACAACCTGGACATGCGGCCGGGCTGGCCTCCCCCCACCGTTGTATCCTGTGAAACCCATCGCACCGGAGGCGACCATGCGGACCCCGAGACTCCCTGGCTGGACCTGGCTGCTCTCGGCGTCCCTCGCCTGCGCGGGCCTCCAGGCGGGCCCGCCCGTGGCGAAGACCGTCATCCTCGCCACCACCACCAGCACCCAGGACTCGGGCCTGCTGGACGAACTCATCCCCCGCTTCGAGAAGCAGACGGGTTATGTGGTGAAGACCATCGCCGTGGGCTCGGGCCAGGCGCTGGCCATGGGCAGGAAGGGCGAGGCGGACGTGCTGCTCGTGCATTCGCCCGACGCCGAGAAGGCCCTCATGGCCGAGGGCTCCGGCGTGAACCGCCGCATCGTCATGCACAACGATTTCGTGCTCCTGGGCCCCGCCGCGGACCCCGCAAAGGTCCGCGGCAAAGCCGCCCCGGCCGCTCTCCAGGCTCTCGCGGCCGGGCATGCCGTCTTCATCTCCCGGGGCGACAACTCCGGCACCCATGCCCAGGAGAAGAAGCTCTGGGCCGCGGCGGGCCTCAAACCCGAAGGCCAGGCCTGGTACCAGCAGACGGGCCTCGGCATGGGCCAGACCCTGGCCGTGGCCGCCGAGAAGCGGGCTTACACATTGTCAGATCGGGGCACCTACCTGGCCCTGCGCAAAAAACTCGGCCTGGAGATCCTCAGCGAAGGCGATGCGGCCCTCCTGAATGTCTACCACGTCATCGAGGTCAACCCGGCGCGGCATCCCAAGGTGAACACCCCCGGAGCCCGCGCCTTTGCTGACTTCATGGTGTCGAAAGATGTGCAGACCACCATCAAAGATTTCGGAATTTCACTCTATGGCTCGCCGTTATTCTTTCCTGATGCCGGTCGGCCGGAATAGGCGGGCCGGACGGAGGGAACCCCATGTCCAACGCCATCTTCAGCCTGCCCGAATCCCACAATGAGCCCATCCTCCCCTACGCGCCCGGCTCGAAGGAGCGCGCCCTCCTGAAGGCCGAGCTGGAGCGCCAGTACGCCCTGGAGCTGGACATCCCGCTCATCATCGGCGGAAAGGAAGTGCGCACCGGGAAGACCCAGAAGGCCGTCTGCCCCCATGACCACCAGCATGTGTTGGCCCGATACCACGAGGCCGGCGAAGCCGAGGTGCGTCTGGCCATCGACGCGGCTATGGCCGCCAAGAAGCAGTGGGAGGCCACGCCCTGGGAGGACCGCGCCGCCATCTTCCACAAGGTGGCCAGCCTCATCTCCTCGAAGTACCGATACATCCTCAACGCCGCCACCATGCTGGGCCAGTCCAAGAGCGCCTACCAGGCGGAGATCGACAGCACCTGCGAAACCGCGGACTTCTTCCGCTACAACGCGAAGTTCATGGAGGAGATCTACAAGCAGCAGCCGATCTCCGACCCCCACGTGTGGAACCGCGTGCACTACCGGGCTCTGGAGGGCTTCGTCTTCGCCGTGACGCCCTTCAACTTCACGGCCATCGCCGCCAACCTGCCCACGGCCCCGGCCGTCATGGGCAACACCGTGGTCTGGAAGCCCGCCTCCACCTCCGTGGTGGCGAACTACTACCTCATGCAGCTCTACCAGGAGGCCGGCCTGCCGGATGGCGTCATCAACTTCATCCCCGGCCGCGGCTCCATGATCGGCAAGATCGCGCTGGAGGATCCCAACTTCGCGGGCCTCCACTTCACGGGCTCCACGGGCGTCTTCAACGGCATGTGGAAGACCATCAGCGCCAACCTGGAGCGCTACCGGAGCTATCCGCGCATCGTGGGCGAGACCGGCGGCAAGGACTACGTGTTCATGCACGCCTCTGCCGATGTGGACGAGACCGCCGCGGCCATCGTGCGCGCCGGCTTCGAGTACCAGGGCCAGAAGTGCTCGGCCTGCTCCCGCGTCTACGCGCCCGCCTCCCGCTGGGCCGAGCTCAAGGCCAAGCTCCTCGAGCTGATGGGCGAGATCCGCATGGGCGACGTGCGCGACTTCCGCAACTTCTTCAACGCGGTGATCGACGAGGCCTCCTTCGACAACGCCATGAAGTACATCGGGCTGGCGAAGGCCTCCAAGGACGCGGAGATCCTCGTGGGCGGCAAGGGCGACAAGGCCAAGGGCTGGTTCGTGGAGCCCACCATCATCCTCACCACGGACCCCAAGTTCGTGACCATGCAGGAGGAGATCTTCGCGCCCGTGGTCACCCTCTACGTCTACGACGACGCCAAGCTGGACGAGACCCTGCGCCTGCTGGACGGGACCTCGCCCTACGCGCTGACCGGCGCGATCTTCGCCCGCGACCGCTACGTGATCAACCACCTCACGGACGCCCTGGCCAACACCGCCGGCAACTTCTACATCAACGACAAGCCCACCGGCGCCGTGGTGGGCCACCAGCCCTTCGGCGGGGCCCGCGCCTCGGGCACCAACGACAAGGCCGGCAGCTTCCTGAACCTGATCCGCTGGACCTCTCCCCGCACCATCAAGGAGAGCTTCACGCCGCCCCGGGACCTCAAGTTCCCCTTCCTCGAAGCGGAATGACCAAGACTAATCCACCACGGAGACACGGAGTGCACAGAGGACTACACGGAGGAGACCGTGGAGGAAGATACGTTAGGACACGGCATTGCTCCGTGTTCTCCTCTCCGTGTCATCTCAGTGGCCTCCGTGCCTCCGTGGTGAGTTCTTTTTTGAATGGCTGCTAAATGGACCTGATCTGGGAGGGCCTGCGGAAGGCGCTGGAGCTGCTGCTCACGCTGGATCCCGAGGTCCTCCGGATCACCCTGCTCTCCCTCGAAGTCTCCGGGGCCGCCACCCTCATCAGCCTGGTGATCGGCCTGGGCGTGGCCATCCCCGTGGCCCTCAATGAGTTCCCCGGCAAGCGGCTGGTCATCGCCCTGCTCAACACGGGCATGGGTCTGCCGCCGGTGGTGGTGGGCCTCTTCGTCACCGTCCTGCTCTGGCGCAACGGACCCCTCGGCTTCCTGGAGATCCTCTACACGCCCACGGCCATGATCCTGGCCCAGGCCGTCATCGCGTCGCCCATCATCGCGGGCATCAGCCTCTCGGCCCTCCAGCACCTGCCGCCGGGCCTGCGGCTGCAGATCCTGGCCCTGGGCGCCTCGCGGCCCCAGATGGTGTGGCTGCTGCTGAAGGAGGCCCGCCTGCCCCTGCTGGCCGCCGTGATGGCGGGCTTCGGCGGCGTCATCTCCGAGGTGGGCGCCTCCATCATGGTGGGCGGCAACATCAAGGGGCAGACTCGGGTGCTCACCACGGCCACGGTCATGGAGACCAGCAAGGGCAACTTCGAGGTGGCCTTCGCCCTCAGCCTCCTCCTGCTGGTCCTCGCCTTCACCGTGAACGCCGTGCTCACGCACCTGCAGCAGCGGAACCGCCCCCGATGAGCCGCCCGATCCTGCTGGAGGCCCGGAACCTGCGCGCCCATCGCGGCGGCGCCCAGGTCCTCGACATTCCCGCCCTGGACCTCCGGACCGGGGAGGTGCTGGCCTTGATGGGGCCCAACGGCGCCGGGAAGAGCACGCTCATGCTGGCCCTCGCGGGCCTCCTGCCCCTCTCCGGCGGGAGCCTCCGCTTCAAGGGCGCGACCTTGGACGGGCGGAGCGAGCGCGAGGCCTACCGCCGCCGCATGACCATGGTCTTCCAGGACCCCCTCCTCTTCGACGCCACCGTGGCCCAGAACATCGCCACCGGCCCGAAGCTCAGGGGCGTTTCTGCGGCCCTGCGGAAACCGGCGGTGCAGGCCTGGGCCGAGCGCCTGGGCATCGGGCACCTGCTGGGGCGCCCGGCCCGGCAGCTGTCCGGGGGCGAGGCCCAGCGCACGGCCCTGGCCAGGGCCTTCGTCCTGGGGCCCGAGATCCTCTTCCTGGACGAGCCCTTCGGCGCCCTGGACGCCCCGGCCCGGGAGGGGCTCCTCGACGACCTGGGCCGCATCCTCGCGGAGACCGGCAGCACAGCCGTCCTCTCCACCCACGACCAGGGCGAGGCCGCGCGGCTCGCCCACCGCCTGGCCGTGATGAAAGAGGGACGCCTCCTCCAGACAGGCGGCCTGCGTGAGGTCATGAACCACCCCTGGGATCCCTTCGTGGCGGCGTTCGTGGGCATGGAGACCCTCCTCCGGGGCCCGGCGACGGCCAGCGGGGACGGCCTCCTGACGCTGAGGCCCGGCCGCGGGGGTGACGCCCCCGAGGTGGTGGCCCTGGGCGAGGCGGAACCCGGACAGACCGTCCTGGTGGGCATCCGCCCGGAGCACGTCACCCTGGCTTTACACTCCGACAAATCCAGCAGCGCCCGGAACACCTTCCCGGGAAGGGTCGTCCGGGTGCTTCCCCGGGGGCCCTTCTTCAAGGTCGAGCTGGATTGCGGCTTCTTCCTGGCGGCCTACGTGACCGCCCAATCCCTGGCAGAACTGGAGCTTGAACCCGGCGCCGCCATCGTGGCCTCCTTCAAGGCCACGGCGGCCCACCTCATCCGGCGGGAGGGCCTCGACGCCGAAGTGTGACCGCGTTCCTTGCCGGGGGCCTGGGCCCGGACTAGCCTCGCATCTGGGGTGGTTTCGACCACTTCGGATTGGCGTGTCGTCAAAGGTCCGTTCCCGGAGGCCTCCGAGCCATGAAACAGCTGGTGATCGATTTCCAGAAGTGCGATGCAGGGCGCAACTGCAACCACGAGTGCGAGCTGGAGTGCGCCATCAAGGTCTTCAAGGTGGACGATCCCGCCCAGGCGGCCCTCCAGATCAAGGCCTACGAGGACGGCGGCGGCAAGGCCGTGCTCTGCGACCAGTGCGGAGACTGCGTGGTGGTCTGCCCCTCCGAGGCCCTCAAGCGCAACAAGCTGGGCGTGGTGATGATCGACAAGCAGCTCTGCGTGGGCTGCTACATGTGCATCGGCTTCTGCGAGAAGGACGCCTTCATGCGGAACCCGGACTGGATCGTCCCCCACAAGTGCACGTCCTGCGGCGTCTGCGTGAAGGTCTGCCCCCACGGCGCCCTGTCCATCGTGGATGTCCCCGAGCCGGCCGTCCGGATCATCTGAGCGCCAAATATCCACCACGGAGACACGGAGGGCACTGAGAAAGGCACACGGAGAAAGGCATTCAAAACAGGTTCTTCTCCGTGAAACCTCCGTGTTCTCCGTGCCTCCGTGGTGAATCCCTTCCAAAAAGAGGAACCCTCATGAGCCAGCTCGTCTTCGACCCCAGCAAGGTGATGGACATCGACTACACGAAGCGCACGGAGTACCTCGACCGGCTCGAGGCCCTCCGGGCCGGGATGCGCACCCTCAAGGAGGTGCCCTTCCACCCCAGCCTGCCGGACAAGGGCTACACCAACCGCACGCTCTACGTGAACGTGGACTCCCTGGAGGTGAAGGAGAAGCCCGTCACCCAGCAGATGAAGGATGTCTTCATCGGCGGGCGCGGGTTCGGCCTCTACCAGCTCTGGAACGCGGTGAAGCCCACCACCCGCTGGAACGATCCCGAGAACGAGATCGTCATCAGCCCCGGGCCCGTGGCCGGCATGACCCAGTACGCAGGCACCGGCAAGTCGCTGGTGGTGAGCCTCTCGCCCCAGACGGACATCCCCATCGACTCCAACGTGGGCGGCTTCTACGGCCCCCTGCTGAAGTTCTCGGGCTTCGACGGCCTGGAACTCCAGGGCAAGGCCGCCAAGGACGTCATCCTCTTCGTGGACGGCGTGAAGGGGATCATCCGCCTCGAGGAGATCGAGGGCGGGCCCGAGGACAGCCACGTGCTGGCGGAACTGCTCACGCACCTCTACGCCGAGGGCGAGAAGGACCTGCCCAACGTCTCCGTGGTCTCCACCGGTGCGGCGGCGAAGCACAGCCTCATCGGCATGCTGAACTTCTCCTTCTACGACCGCCGCCGCAAGTGCGTGCGCTTCAAGCAGGCGGGCCGGGGCGGCATCGGCACCGTGTTCCGGGACAAGCGCATCCGCGCCCTGGTGGTGCGCGGCCCCAAGGTCGCGGGCGACATGAACCACCCGGTGGACCCCGAGACCATCGCCAAGACCGGCATCAAGTACCACAAGGAGATACGCGAGAACGACGGCAGCCAGTGCATGATGCGCCGCAACGGCACGGCCCACATCGTGGAGATCATGGACGCCTACGACCTGCTGCCCGTCCACAACTTCCAGTACGGCTCCCACGCCGACACGCACAAGATCGACTCCGCCTACTGGCAGCAGCGCTGCACGCAGGCCACCGTGGACGGCTGCTGGTACGGCTGCTCCATGGCCTGCGCCAAGGGCGCCGACGGCCTCGTGCTCAGGACCGGCCCCTACCAGGGGGACATGGTGACGGTGGACGGCCCCGAGTACGAGAACGCGGCGGGCCTGGGTTCCAACTGCGGCGTCTTCGACCCCGACTACCTGCTGGAGCTGAACTTCTACTGCGACACCTACGGCATCTGCACCATCACCTGGGGCACGCTCACGGCCTTCGTGATGGAGTGCTACCAGCGCGGCATCCTCAACAAGGAGCGCACCGGCGGCCTGGAGATGACCTGGGGCAACGCCGAGGCCGACCTCGAGATGATGCACCAGCTGGCCCGCGGCGAGGGCTTCGGCAAGATCGCCGGCATGGGCGTGAAGAAGATGAAGGAGTACCTCATCAAGCAGGGCTGGGGCGACCCGCAGCTCATCAACGACATCGGCATGGAGAACAAGGGCCTCGAATACTCCCAGTACATGTCCAAGGAGTCCCTGGCCCAGCAGGGCGGCTACGCGCTCACCAACAAGGGCCCCCAGCACGACGAGGCCTGGCTGATCTTCATGGATATGGTGAACAAGCAGATCCCCACCTTCGAGGACAAGGCCGAGGCGCTCTACTACTTCCCCCTCTTCCGCACCTGGTTCGGCCTCAACGGCTTCTGCAAGCTGCCCTGGAACGACGTGGTGCCCGCGGACAACAGCTCTCAGCCCGAGGCCCACAAGGTGCCCGAGCACGTGCAGAACTACGTGGACCTCTTCAGCGCCACCACGGGCGTGAAGATCGACAAGGAGGAGCTGATCGTCCAGTCCGCCAAGGTCTACAACTTCCAGCGCGTGTTCAACATCCGCATGGGCAAGGGCCTGCGCGAGCACGACGCGGCGCCCTACCGCTCCCTGGGCCCCGTGACGAAGGAGGAGTACGAGTCCCGGGCCGAGCGCTACGACCAGCAGATCATCACCGAGATGGGCCTCGACCCCGCGGGCAAGAGCACCGAAGAGAAGATGGCCCTCCACCGCACGTGGCGCACGGACCGTTTCTCCAAGCTCATGGACAGTGTCTATGCCCGTCGCGGCTGGACGTCCAACGGCGTGCCCACCCTGGCGCGTCTCAAGGAGCTGGGTCTCGACGCCTTCCCGGAGGTCGTCGAAGTCGTGAAGCAGCACCTCTAGAAAAAGAGGAAGATTCACCACCAAGACACCAAGACACCAAGAACTTCAATAAAGCCTTTCTTGGTGCCTTGGTGTCTTGGTGGTGATCCGTTTCCTTTTGCTTCCGATACGATGCAGGATCGAGGCGCTGCGATGATCATGGTCAATGAAGAGCCCCTGGCCTGGCACGAGGGCATGACCGTGCGGGACATCCTCCGCGCCCGGAACTACCGCTTCCCTCTGCTCGTCATCCACGTGAACGACGCGCTGGTGGCGAAGGGGGACTACGACACCACCACGGTGCCCGACGGCGCCGTGGTGAAGGTCATCCACCTCATCAGCGGGGGCTGACTCCCGCGCTGGGCATCAGGGGCAGGTAGATCCGGAACCGGGCGCCCCGCCCGGGCTCGCTCGCCACCTCCATGCGGCCGTCTCCCTCTTCCACCATGGCCTTCAGGGAGGAGAGGCCCAGGCCCGTCCCCTGCCCGGCGGGCTTGGTGGTGAAGAAGGGATCGAAGATCCGCGCCAGGGTGTCCGGGGCCATGCCGATGCCCGTATCCGTCACCTCCAGCAGGGCCATGGGCGTGTCCTCCATGCCCACGCCGGTCCGGACTGTCAGGACGCCTCCATCGGGCATGGCATCCCGGGCATTGACTACGAGGTTCACCACCATCTGCTCGACCCGGAGCATGGAGCTCTGGACGGTCATCCCCACCCCCGGCGCGGCTTCGATGCAGAGATCGACAGACCGGGGGAGGAGGAGCCGCAAGGTCCCCTCCATGCCCTTGATCACGGTACTCAGATCCAGGAAGCAGAGGTGCTCTTCCTCCCGGCGGGCGAATCCCATCAGGCGGGTCGTCAGGCGCGCGGCCCGGTCGGCCGCCATGGTGATGCGATCCAGGTCTTCCGGCCCCCCAGCCCCATTCTCCAGTTTGAGGGCCGCGAGTTCAGCCGATTGCTTCACCGTGCAGATCAGGTTGTTGAGGTCATGGGCCAGCCCGGCTCCGATCATGGCAAGGGTGTTCATGCGCTCCGCCCTAAGCATCGTGTCCTGGGCCCGTTTCAGGGCCTGAGTGCGGCTTTGGACGCGTGCCTCGAGGGACCTTCGCGCGGCTTCGAGATCCTCAATGGCCTGAATCTGCCGCAACAGCAGGAGCGAGACCATCGCCAGGAAGATCACGATGCCCTCCCGACTTGCGGCGCGGGGGGTCCAAATCAGCAAGAACCCCAGAACCGCCACGGCGCCCGCAACCGGCAGGTAAGGCAGGAACCTCCCCAGCCGCGCTCCCATCAGTTCCTCTCGCCCATCAGTCCGCGTCTCCAGACTCGACCATGCGGCGAGTCCCTGGAAAACCGGAATCCCGCCGGCCAGAGGGGCCCATCGCTCGAAAGCAGGTTCCGGCGGCAGGCCCATGAGGGTCCAACAGGAGATGGCGGCCACCCACATGAGGGTCGAGGCCCCCAGCCACCCCAGGACGGGGCGGAAACGGTTTGACGGATAGGAGGCCTTGAACACCAGGCCGCCGCCAAGCAGGGCCAGGTTCATGTAGTCCACCATGACCCGCGCACTCAGCTGCCGGAGGCCGGACCGCAGCGTCCCGTGGGCATCCAGCATCCAGAGCAGGAAGAGCACAGAAACCGCGAAGAGCAGGCCATCCAGGAGGCGGCGGCGGAGAATCGGCCCCTGGGAGACTCCCGTCGGGAGACTCAGGACCCCTGCCAGGACCAAGGCCCCCGTTCCCAGGGTCAGCAGATCACAGGCGGTCGAGGCTCCCTGGGGAAGCCGCCCCAGGATCTGCAGAAAGTTGATCAGGAGGTTGGGGACTTCCAGAAGCGCAGAGGCCGCAAGCAACCCCCAGGCAAGGCGCTCGTCCTGGCGGGCCTTCCAGGCACGGTAGGCGAGGCTTGCGCCGGCCATCGCCGCCAAACCGAGGTAGGCCAAAGGCCAGAGGCGCCCCCGAGTGCCGGGCGGAACGCTCAGGTGCGCCAGAGTCGCGACCGCCCATGTGCCCAGCATCACCGCCCGAGCCACGGTCGCCCATCCAGGGGGAAAGCCGTCCGTAAGGCTGGGCGTGAGGACCGGAAGGCGCCCCAGAGGCTGGGTCGCGGGCTTGGGCAAGGGAACCTCGTCTGGATTTGGGCTGAGGGTAGCAGGAAGTCCCGGCCCCGAAGGAAGGCCTCCGGAGCCCGCCCGGCGGATGGTGATCTTCGGCACAGCCCCCAGAACCGAGCCCCGGGGGGCTCCGAAGGGCCTCCGCATCAGGCCACGGACACCCGTGGCAGGAAGATGCTGAACCGCGATCCCCGACCCAGCTCGCTGGTCACCTCCATGCGCCCTCCATCCTCCTCCACCAGCGCCTTGAGGGAGGGAAGCCCAATGCCTGTGCCCTTCCCAGGTGCCTTGGTGGTGAAGAAGGGGTCGAAGATGCAGTCGAGGGTCTCCGGGGTCATGCCGATGCCGGTGTCCGCAACTTCCAGCATGACCATCGGCCTGTCCTCCATGCCCACACCGGCCCGGACTGTCAGGACGCCTCCATCGGGCATGGCATCCCGGGCATTGGCCACGAGGTTCACCACCATCTGCTCGACGCGGAGCCGCGAGCTCTGGACCACCAGGCCCGTACCGTCGGCGGCGTCGATGCGCAGCTCCACGGAGCGCGGCAGGATGAGCCGCAGGGTCGTCTCCAGCCCCTTCACCGCCGCGCCCAGATCCAGGGAGGACAGATCCTCCTCCTCCCGCCGGACGAAGCCCATGAGACGGCTTGTGAGGCGCGCGGCCCGGTCCGCCGCCCCCGCGATGCGGTGGAGTTCCTCGGGCCCCGGATGGCCGCCCTCTCCCAGCTTCAGGACGGCCAGCTCCGCCGAGCTCTTCACGGAGCAGAGCAGGTTGTTGAGGTCGTGGGCCAGGCCCGCCCCCATGAGGGCGACGGTGTTCATGCGCTCCGTCCTGAGCAGGGTGGCCTGGGCCTGTTCCAGGGCCCGGGTCCGGTGCCGGACGCGGTCCTCCAGCGTGCGTCGCGCCGCCTGCAGGTCCTGGATGGACTGAAACTGGCGGAGCAGGAGGAGCGCCACCATGGCCAGGAAGATGGCAAAGGCGCCCCGGGTGGCGTTCCCCGGCGCCAGGGCGAGCAGCCCGGCCAGGACGCCGATGGCGATGGCCACGGGCAGGTAGGGAAGCAGCCGCACGGCCCGCCGCTCGGAGCCCGGCGCCGCCAGGGCCTCCTCCACCGGCCGGGGGGACCAGGCCGCCAGGCCCTGGAAGAGCGGGATGGCGCCGGCCAGGACGATCCAGCCCTGGGTGGCCACCACGGAAGGCAGGCCCGCCAGGGCCCAGCAGGACAGCGCGGCGAGCCAGGCCAGGGCCGAGGCTCCGAGCCATCCGAGGGGCCCCCGGATGCGCCCCGGATCGTAGGACGTCATGAAGACGATCCCGCCCCCCAGCAGGGCCGCATTGAGGTAGGCCACGAAGACCCGGAACCCCATGCCCCGGTCCGCGGCGCGGAGGCTGCCCTGGACGCCCAGCACCCAGAGCAGGAAGAGCACGGCCACGGCGAAGATGAGGCCATCCTGAAGCCGCCGCCAGAGGAAGCCGCGGGACTCCTGGGCCCGGGGGAAGGCCAGGACCCCCGCCAGCACCAGGATGCCGGTCGCCAGGCTGAGCAGGCCCGGCAGCCCCGCCGCCCGAGGGACGTCCCAGCCCCGGCTCAGCGCATGGGTGATGGCCAGGTTCGGGACCTCCAGCGCCGTGGAGGCCGCCAGCAGCCACCAGGCCGGGCGGCTCGGGCCGGGCTCGGCCCAGGCCCGGCGGGCCAGACTTGCCGTGGCCAGGAGCTCCAGGAGCGCGTAGCTCAGGGGCCAGACCGCCATCCGTCCCCCGGGGGCGAGGGCCGCATGGACGGCGGCGACGCCGATCCAGACGGCCACCAGGACCGTCCGGGCGGTCATCGGCAGGGGCTGGGAGGCCGCCGGATCGCCCCGGCGGGAAACGGGAAGGAGTTGCCCGGGCAAGTGTGCCTCGTGGTGGGTCCCCAAAGCTTAGCGGATCCCGGTCCCGAGGCGGATCCCTCAGAGCTCGAGGGTGATGCCCTGGGCCAGCTCTACCTTGCCGCTGAAGTTGATGGCGCTGGTCTGGCGGCGCATGTAGGCCTTCCAGGCGTCGGAGCCGCTCTCCCGGCCGCCGCCGGTCTCCTTCTCGCCCCCGAAGGCGCCGCCGATCTCCGCGCCGCTGGTGCCCGTGTTCACGTTCGCCAGGCCGCAGTCGCTCCCCGCCACCGAGAGGAACAGCTCGCTCTCCCGCTGGTCATTGGTGATGATGGCGCTCGAAAGCCCCTGGGGCACGCCATTCTGGAGGGCAATGGCCTCCTCGATGGTGCGGTAGGGCATGAGGTAGAGCACCGGGGCGAAGGTCTCCTCCTTCACGATGGGCAGGTTCCCGGGCACTTCCGCGATGCAGGGCGTGATGTAGCAGCCGCCGGAGATGGGCAGCTTCTCGCCGCCCGTGAGGATCCGGCCCCCCTGGGCCTTCACGGTCCCGATGGCGGCCAGCATGGTCTCCACCGCGCCGGCGTCCACCAGGGGGCCCATGAGGATCTCGTCCCGGCGGGGGTCGCCGATGGGCGTCTTCCCGTAGAGTTCCAGCAACCGGTCGCGGAAGGTCCCGTAGATGGACTCGTGGACAATGACGCGGCGGGTGGAGGTGCAGCGCTGGCCCGAGGTCCCGATGGCGCCGAAGTAGATGGAGCGCAGCGCGATATCCAGGTCGCCCTTCTCGCTGACGATCACGGCACCGTTGCCGCCCAGCTCCAGGATGTGGCGGCCGAAGCGCTCCTGCACCAGCTTGCCCACGTGCCGCCCGCCGGGCACGGAACCCGTGTAGGACACCAGCGCCACCCGGGGATCCGTGTTGATGAGGTCGCCGATCTCGCTGCCCTTGCCGATGGCCAGGCTGCAGATGGCGGGGTCGTAGCCGAAGCTCCGGAGCACGTTCTCGGCGATCTTCGTGCAGGCGATGGCCGTGAGGGGCGTCTTGGAGGAGGGCTTCCACAGCACCGTGTCGCCGCAGACCAGGGCCAGGGCCGTGTTCCAGCTCCACACCGCCACGGGGAAGTTGAAGGCCGTGATGACGCCCACCACGCCGAGGGGGTGCCACTGCTCCTGCAGGCGGTGCTGCCTCCGCTCGCTGGGCATGGTGAGGCCGTAGAGCTGCCGGGAGAGGCCCACGGCGAGGTCGCAGACATCGATCATCTCCTGGACTTCGCCCAGACCCTCGCGCAGGGTCTTGCCCATCTCCAGGGTGACCAGCTCAGCCAGGGCCGCCTTGTTCCGGCGCAGCTCATCGCCCAATGCCTTCACCACCTCGCCGCGCTTGGGCGCGGGCACGAGCCTCCAGGAAGCGAAGGCCGCATGGGCCTTGGCCAGGATGGCCTCGAACTCCTGGGGGGTGACGTTGGCGACGGTGGCCAGGGCCTCGCCCTGGATGGGAGAGACAACCTTCTGGGCCTTCCCGCTGCCCGTCCACTCACCCGAGAATCCGCCCGGGTTCACATCCGCAATGCCCAGCGACTTCAGGATCTCCTGCATGGCCCACCTCCGATGGTCCATTAGTACATTTTTATTGATCAATGACGAAATTCATTCGATTCACATGCTTCATGAGTACGATTCATGGCATGGACCCCCTCCTCGACCTGCCCCAGCTCCGCACCTTCTACACCCTCGCCCAGGTGGGCAGCTTCACCGCCTGCGCCCGGCGCCTGGGCCGCACGCAGTCGGCCGTGAGCCACGCCATGGCCAAGCTGGAGGACCTGACCGGCGTCCCCCTCCTGGACCGCCGGGGTCGGGGCCTCCGCCTCACGGAGGAGGGCCGGCGCCTCTACCAGGCCTGCGAGCAGGCCTTCGCCACCCTCGACGCGGCGGCGGAGGACCTGAAGCGCCACCAGACCCAGGCCCGGGGCCGGCTCCGGGTGGGGGCCACGGTGGAGTTCGGCAGCAGCATCCTCATGCGCCATATGCAGCCCTTCCTGGCGGCGAACCCCGACCTGGAGATCGACTTCACCCTCAGCCATGACCTGGTGGGTCCCCTGCTGAGGGACGACCTCGACCTCGTCATCGACTGCGTGGACCACCCCCTGCCCGCCCTGAAGAAGTCGCCGCTCTTCCGCGAGACCTACGTGGTGGCCTGCGCCCCCGCCTTCCGCAAGGCCCACCGCCTGCGCGTGCCTGCGGACCTCTCCCGCTGCCCCGTCCTGTCCCTGGACAAGGGCGGCGCCTGGTGGAACCGCTTTCTCGTGGCGGTGCCGGACCGGGACCAGCCGCACCTGGACCGCTTCATCGCCGTGAACCACGTCCGGGCCATGATCCATGCGGCCGTGGAGGGCATGGGCGCCTTGCTCGCCCCGCGCTACGCGGTGCTGGAGGAGCTGGAGCGGGGCGATCTCGTGGCCCTCTTTCCCGCCATCCGCCCCGCCGAGGACCGCTTCTCCATCTACCAGAAGAAGGTGAAGGCCGGCCAGGAGAAGCAGCGCCTCCTCACGCGCTACCTCCAGTCCCTCAGCCCCGAGGAGTTCGGGTCATGAGCTGAACTCCGGGAAGGCGGCCTCCAGCGCGGCCCGAAGGCGCGCCAGCGAAGGCAGCGCCAGCAGGCCGTGGTCGTCCTCGAGGACCTCCAGGATCGCGCCGGGATTGCGGGCCGTGTAGGCCTCGCTCTCCGCCACGGGCACCGCCTCGTCCAGGCGGCCGTGGAGAATTCGGGTCGGCACGGGGATGCGCCAGGTCGCATCGTCCTGCCAGCGCGGAAGGTCCCGGAACAGGTCCGGGCCCAGGCGCAGGGGCCGGCCCTGGCCGTAATGGAAGACCTCCATCTCCCCGCGCTCGCGGTAGGCGGCCCAGGCGGGATGGGCCATGCGGCGCGCGGCGAAGTGGATGGCCGGGGCCAGCAGGATCATGGACCGCAGGGGCGTCCCCCGCTGGGCCACCGCCGTGGCCACGAAGCCCCCCAGCGAGCTGCCCACCAGCACCGGCGGCTCGGGAAGGCTCCGCGCCAGGGCCTCCACGGCCTCCACCTGGGCCGTGACGGTGAGGGTCTCGAAGGTGGGCAGGTTCAGGTCCGGCGCGTGGAACGGGATCCTCCGCCCCTCCGCCCACTGGCGCACGATGCGCCCCTTGTTGCCGTTGGGGGCGGAGGAGAAGCCGTGGAGGTAGATGAGGGCCATGGATTGATCATGCGCCCGGTCTGCGCCAAACCGCGACGCGGTTTGGCGTATGAAAGACTTTCTTCAAAAGCAGAAGGCCGCCTTCCGGCGGCCTTCTGCGTCTGTGGCATAACCTCCTCGCCGGG
>NZ_AUAU01000012.1 GCF_000428885.1 Geothrix fermentans DSM 14018
GGGATTTAACGTCGCAGCGACCTACTTTTCCACTCCTGTGAGGAGCAGTATCATCGGCCCTCCAGGTCTTAACGGCCGTGTTCGGGATGGGAACGGGTGTGACCCCTGGGGAAAAGCCGCGACGAAGGGTAGAAGGGTTGAGAAGGGTAAGGCGAAGCTCTGTCGAGCGTTCGTGGGTGATGCAATTCATTGATGAAAGGTCAAGTCTGTGGACCGATTAGTATCGCTCAGCTGAAGCCGTCACCGGCCTTGCACATGCGACCTATCAACGTGGTGGTCTACCACGGGTCTCATAGGGAGATCTCATCTTGAGGGGTGTTTCGCGCTTAGATGCTTTCAGCGCTTCTCACTTCCCGACATAGCTACCCAGCATTGCACCTGGAGGCACAACTGGAACACCAGAGGTCAGTCCATCCCGGTCCTCTCGTACTAAGGACAGGTCCTCTCAAATCTCCTGCGCCCACACTAGATAGGGACCGAACTGTCTCGCGACGTTCTGAACCCAACTCACGTACCACTATTGATCGGCGAACAGCCGAACCCTTGGGACCTGCTTCAGCCCCAGGATGTGATGAGTCGACATCGAGGTGCCAAACCTTGCCGTCGATATGAACTCTTGGGCAAGATCAGCCTGTTATCCCCGGCGTACCTTTTATCCGTTGAGCGATGGCCCTTCCATTCGGGACCACCGGATCACTATAACCTGCTTTCGCACCTGCTCGTCGTGTCTGACTCGCAGTCAAGCTCCCTTATACTATTGCGCTCTGCGGCTGATTTCCAAACAGCCTGAGGGAACCTTCGTACGCCTCCGTTACGCTTTAGGAGGCGACCGCCCCAGTCAAACTACCCGCCTGACATTGTCTTCCACCCGGATCACGGGTGCGAGTTAGAGATCAGCGTTAAACAGGGTGGTATCTCAACGTCGGCTCCACCGACCCTAACGAGCCAGTTTCATAGCCTCCCACCTATCCTGCACAGTCCAACGCCAACCTCAATGTCAAGGTGTAGTAAAGGTGCACGGGGTCTTTCCGTCTAAGTGCGGGTAACCGGCATCTTCACCGGTGCTACAAGTTCGCTGAGTCTCTGCTGGAGACAGTTCCCAGATCGTTACACCATTCGTGCAGGTCGGAACTTACCCGACAAGGAATTTCGCTACCTTAGGACCGTTATAGTTACGGCCGCCGTTCACCGGGGCTTAAATTCGCAGCTTCGCTTGCGCTGACCGCTCCTCTTGACCTTCCGGCACCGGGCAGGTGTCAGCCCCTATACCTCCTCTTTGGAGTTTGCAGAGACCTGTGTTTTTGTTAAACAGTCGCCTGGGACATTTATGTGCCACCACCTCGGGCTATGAACCCTACCGTGGTACCCCTTCTCCCGAAGTTACGGGGTTAATTTGCCGAGTTCCTTCAGCAGAGTTCTCTCAAACGCCTGAGGATTCTCTCCTCGACTACCTGTGTCGGTTTGCGGTACGGACACAAGCACCTCTCCTTAGCAGCTTTTCTCGGCAGTGTAGGATCAGGACTTTTCGTCAGATACCTTGGGCTCGCGGCGCCCGGACTTCCCTAAGCGCCACCCTTGATACCTTTCGCAGGACATTCCATAGCCCTGCGTCCCTACCTTCCTGCGTCCCTGCATCGTGCAAACGAGATGCTCATGGTGCTGGAATATTAACCAGCCTTCCATCGCCTACGCCTTTCGGCCTCAGCTTAGGGTCCGACTAACCCAACGCGGATTGACCTTGCGTTGGAAACCTTAGTCTTACGGCGGACGGGGTTCTCGCCCGTCTTTACGCTACTTATGCCGACAGAGTCTCTTCCCATGTCTCCAGCTGTCCTTACGGTCAACCTTCACAGACGTAGGGAATGCTCCCCTACCACTTACGTTCGCAGCTTCGGTAACATGCTTTAGCCCCGTTGAATTGTCGGCACAGACCCGCTTGACCAGTGAGCTATTACGCTTTCTTTAAAGGATAGCTGCTTCTAAGCTAACCTCCTGGCTGTCTAAGCACATCCACATCCTTTTCCACTTAGCATGTATTTTGGGACCTTAGCTGGCGATCTGGGTTCTTTCCCTCTCGACTACGGATCTTATCACCCGCAGTCTGACTGCCGGACTTCACGGCGTGCCATTCGAAGATTGGTTGGATTCAGTAAGCTGGTAAGCCCCCTAGTCCATTCAGGTCTCTACCTGCACGACGAAACATCCGACGCTAGCCCTAAAGCTATTTCGGGGAGAACGAGCTATCACGGAATTTGATTGGCCTTTCACCCCTATCCTCAACTCATCCAAGCGGTTTTCAACCCACACTGGTTCGGACCTCCATCCGGTGTCACCCGGACTTCATCCTGGTCAAGGATAGATCATCCCGTTTCGCGTCTATTTCCAGCGACTTCCGCCCTATTCAGACTCGGTTTCCCTGCGGCTTCGCCTCCTCGGCTTCGCCTCGCCACTGAAAATAACTAGCCGGCTCATTATGCAAAAGGCACGCGGTTCCACTGGTAAACCATAGTGGTTCCACTGCTTGTAGATTGACGGTTTCAGGTTCTATTTCACTCCCCTCATCGGGGTTCTTTTCGCCTTTCCCTCACGGTACTGGTTCACTATCGGTCAGATGAACATATTTAGCCTTACCGCATGGTCGCGGCAAATTCTGTCAAGGTTTCTCGTGCCCCGACATACTTGGGAACTCCACTCAGAGTCCGATCGGCTTTCGCGTAAGGGGCTATCACCCTGTCTCGCCGGCCTTTCCATGCCGTTCCGCTAACCGTCGGTTTTGTAACTCTGTGCCAGAGGGCAGCTCTGGCCTGCGGGTCCCACGACCCCCCCTACGCAACGCCTGCCGCTTACACGTAGGAGGTTTGGGCTCCTCCGGTTTCGCTCGCCGCTACTACCGGAATCACTGTTGTTTTCTGTTCCTGTGGGTACTGAGATGGTTCACTTCCCCACGTTCGCCTCTCCAAGCCTATGAATTCAGCTAAGAGATTCCTGAGCTTTCACCCAGGAGGGTTTCCCCATTCGGACATTCCCGGATCACCGTTCGCGTGCAACTCCCCGAGACTTTTCGCAGCTTACCACGTCCTTCATCGCTGTCATCTGCCAAGGCATCCACCGTCAACCCTTTGTAACTTGGCCTTCCATCAATGAATTACATTGACTTCAGACCCACGAGAGTTGTTGATTCGCTAAACTTGCCTCGCCTTAAGCCCACAGCGTCACTTCAACGCCATGGATCACCCTTCTCTATTCCTTCTATTTGATTGTCAATCAGCCCCGTCTTTCGACCCGCCCCTCGAGGCGGCTTTGAGCTGGATTCAAATCCCGCAGGATCTCAACTCAACTCAAATTGGTGGGCCTAGGTGGATTCGAACCACCGACCTCACGCTTATCAGGCGTGCGCTCTAACCAGACTGAGCTATAGGCCCCAGTTGCATGCACCACCAGGCGCTGGTGGACCCGACCGGGATCGAACCGACGACCTCCTGGATGCAAACCAGGCGCTCTCCCAGCTGAGCTACGGGCCCGCGAATCCGATGTGGGTCACGAGACACAGCGCGGTGCGCTGTGGCGAGTGGGGCCCCACACGGATGAGCATAACGCCCACAGAACCAACGATGACCACCCGTTGCCAGGCCCTCATCGCAGCACGCTCGTCAAAGACTTGCTCGAGCGTCTTTAAAAACCGGATAGAAATTCGATCGGAAGCGTTGACCTATGCCATTCCGTAGAACGGCTCTCCTTAGAAAGGAGGTGATCCAGCCACAGGTTCTCCTACAGCTACCTTGTTACGACTTCACCCCAATCACCAAGTTCACCATTGAGACCTAGCCCCCTTGCGGGTTACCACAGCCTCTTCAAGTGCTCCCGGCTTTCGTGATGTGACGGGCGGTGTGTACAAGGCCCGGGAACGTATTCACCGTATCATTCTGATACACGATTACTAGCGATTCCACCTTCATGTAGTCGGGTTGCAGACTACAATCCGAACTGAGGACGACTTTCTCCGATTAGCTCCATCTCGCGACTTTGCAACGGTTTGTATCGCCCATTGTAGCACGTGTGTAGCCCTGGACATAAGGGCCATGAGGACTTGACATCATCCCCACCTTCCTCCCGGTTAACCCGGGCAGTCCCCGTAGAGTTCCCGCCATGACGCGCTGGCAACTACGGGTAAGGGTTGCGCTCGTTGCGGGACTTAACCCAACATCTCACGACACGAGCTGACGACAGCCATGCAGCACCTCTGCAGCAGTTCTTGCGAAAAGGCACATCTCTGCACCGGTCCACTGCAGTTCAAGCCCAGGTAAGGTTCTTCGCGTTGCGTCGAATTAAACCACATGCTCCACCGCTTGTGCGGGCCCCCGTCAATTCCTTTGAGTTTCAGCCTTGCGACCGTACTCCCCAGGCGGAACACTTAACGCGTTAGCTCCGGCACGGAAGGGGTCAACTCCCTCCACACCAAGTGTTCATCGTTTACAGCGTGGACTACCAGGGTATCTAATCCTGTTTGCTACCCACACTTTCGCGCCTCAGCGTCAGTTACTGTCCAGGTGGCCGCCTTCGCCACTGGTGTTCCTCCTCATCTCTACGCATTTCACCGCTACACGAGGAATTCCACCACCCTCTCCAGTACTCTAGCCTTCCAGTCTCAGATGCAGTTCCCAAGTTGAGCTCGGGGATTACACATCTGACTTAAAAAACCGCCTACGCGCCCTTTACGCCCAATAATTCCGAATAACGCTTGCCCCCTCTGTATTACCGCGGCTGCTGGCACAGAGTTAGCCGGGGCTTCCTCTCCAGGTACCGTCAAGTAACACGATTATTAGTCGTGCCACCTTCGTCCCTGACGACAGGGTTTTACAGTCCGAAGACCTTCATCACCCACGCGGCGTTGCTGCGTCAGACTCTCGTCCATTGCGCAAAATTCCCCACTGCTGCCTCCCGTAGGAGTCTGGACCGTGTCTCAGTTCCAGTGTGGCCGATCACCCTCTCAGGCCGGCTACTGATCGTCGCCTTGGTGGGCCATTACCCCGCCAACTAGCTAATCAGACGCAGGATCCTCTCCTTGCCCCAGGCCTTGCGGTCCCCAGGTTTCACCTCCAGCATCCCAGCCGAAGGTCTCATGCGGTATTACCACTCCTTTCGGAGCGTTATTCCCCACAAAGAGGTAGATTCCCCACGCGTTACTCACCCGTCTGCCATGCACCTTGCGGCACATCCGACTTGCATGTGTTAGGCACGCCGCCAGCGTTCATTCTGAGCCAGGATCAAACTCTCAAGTTTAATATTCCTGAACTCTTCACCCTCGGGTTCCCCCTCGGGCCAATGTTCTGGTCGTATTTCTCTGAATTCCACGATCCGTCCTAGAACGTCCCGCGGAACCCTCAAAGGCTTCCTATCTTCTATCCGGTTTTCAAAGACGCCCACCGCGCTTCCGCACGGCCTGAAGTTGCCTCGCGAGTTCCCTCGCCGCCCCTTCCAGCACCTCGCAGCCTCAACTGCGCAGGACGTTCAGACTAACATCCCCGCCCGAAAGCGCAAGCAGAAATTTCACCGGACGCGCCGGAACCCAATGGGGAACCCGGGATCCATGGGCTCCCTGACGTAGAATCGACCTCCGGGAGGATGCGTGATCCACATCATCGGGGCGGGCCTGGCCGGCTCGGAAGCCGCATGGCAACTGGCCTCCCGGGGCCATGAGGTCCGGATCCATGAGATGCGGCCCCGCTGGACCACCCCCGCCCACACCACGGAGCGGGCCGCGGAGATGGTCTGCTCGAACTCCTTCAAGAGCGACGATCCCGACTCTGCCACGGGCATCCTCAAGGCCGAGCTGCGGCGGATGGGGTCCCTGATCCTGCGCTGTGCCGAGGCCACCCGTGTGCCCGCGGGGAACAGCCTGGCCGTCGACCGCGACGCCTTCTCATCCAAGGTCACTTCCGAGCTGAAGGCGCACCCCCGCATCCACTGGGAGGAGGCCCGCGTGGAGGCACCTGAGCCGGGCATCCCCACCATCCTCGCCACGGGCCCCCTCACCGCGGAACCGCTGGCGGACTGGATTGCCAGTGCCACGGGGAGCGGCCGGCTCCACTTCTACGACGCCATCGCCCCCATCGTGGAGCGCGAGAGCATTGACCTGGACATCGCCTGGATGGCCGCCCGCTACGACAAGGGTGGTGCGGACTTCATCAACTGCCCCCTGGACAAGCCCCAGTACGAGCGGTTCCTCGACGCGCTGCTGGCCGCCGAGCGCGTGCCGCTCCACGAGCTGGACACGCCCTACTTCGAGGCCTGCCTGCCCATCGAGGTCATGGCGGACCGCGGGCGGGAGACCCTGCGCCACGGCCCCATGAAGCCCATGGGCCTGGATGATCCGCGCACCGGGCGCTGGCCCCACGCCGTGGTCCAGCTCCGCCAGGACACCCTGGCGGGGGACCTGTTCAACCTCGTGGGCTTCCAGACCCGGCTCAAGTGGGGCGCGCAGAAGGAGGTCTTCCGCCTGATTCCCGGCCTGGAACACGCCGAGTTCGCGCGATTCGGCAGCATCCACCGGAATACATACATCCAGGCTCCGAAGGTTTTGGATGCGACACTCGCTGTCAAATCCATTCCAAACCTGTGGATCGCCGGCCAGCTCTCGGGGGTGGAGGGCTACCTGGAATCCGCCGCCGGCGGGCTCGCCGCGGCCTTCGCCGCGGACCGCGCCCTGCGCAGCCTCGAGCCCCTGCCCTTCCCGCCCGACACCATGCTCGGCAGCCTCCTGCACTACCTGGCCCTTGCCTCCAGCGCGGATTTCGGCCCGACCAACGCCATGCTGGGCCTGCTGCCGCCGCTTCCCGAGGGCCTGCTGGACCTGCGGGGAATCAAGCGCGAGGGAGGCACCCGCGCCGTGAAAGCCGCCAAGGGACGCGCCCACCGGGAGAGGGCCCTCCTCTCGCTGGAGCGGCACCTGAACCTGGCCGGAGGCCTGCCATGACCCGTCCCGCCCTTGCCGTGGGCGCCGCCGCCCTGATCCTCGCCCTCGGCAGTGGCGCCTGGTGGATGGCCCGCCGGACGCCGGGCGCCCCGCCTCAGGAGGAGTCCCTGGAGCCCTTCCGCGCGGCAGCCGCGGGCGCCGGAACCCTCATCGACCTCCAGCCTCCCCCCACGCCCCTGAGGAGCGTCCGCTGGGCCGGCCCCCTGCCCGGGGGCGCTGCGGTCGCGCAGGTCCTCTCCCAGACCGGCCGGCAGCAGGTCGTCCTCTTCCAGCAGGGCGAGCCGGGCCCCGCCATCTCCGTGCCCGAACCTCCCGGCACGCCCAACGGGTTCTTCTCCTTCGCGGATCTGGTGGACGCCGCGCTGGCCCCGGGCGATGCGCTGGTGCTGCTCTACCGCAGCGCTTCGGACCCGGCCTCTCCCGCACTGGTCCTGGCCTGCGACCTGGGCACCCGCCAGGTCCGCTGGTCGCTTCGCGCCCCAGGTGAGCACCTGGCGCTGTCCCCGGACCACCGCAGCGTGTTCCTCTTCGGCGCCTCGACGCCCGTGGGCATCCTGGACCTGGCCGGCCGGCCCGGCTCGTCGAAATCCGTCTCCGTGTCGGTGGACCTGCCGCCCGGCGTGGCCTCCATCTCCAGCATCCTGCCATTGGGCCGCCGCGCCTTCCTGGTGGCCCATGGCGCGGGGCTGTCGGCCTGGACCGATGGGGCATGGACCCACGCGCAGGCTCCCGCCCCCTCACCCCTCGGGTTCCCCGGCGGGCTGGGCCGGGTCGCCGGGGATGCGAAGGGCGGCTGGTGGCAGCCCGAACCCGGCGTGCTGGTCCCCCTGGGCCCTGGGGGGAAGCCCGGCCCGGCCCGCGATCTGAAGGCCCTGCTCCCGGAAAACGCGAGCATGGATGCGAACCTGCTCCAGCTCCTCGGCGAGGAGGCGGACGGCCACCTCTGGTTCGGGCTGGCGCGGCCCACCCTTCCCGCCCCCGTGGCCGCGCCCGCGCCTGCGCCAATGCCCGCTCTGGTGCCCACCCCAGCCGCCTCCCCGCTTCCGGAGGCCGCCGATCAGGTTCCGCCCGCTCCAGCGGCAGCGGTACCGGAAGCTCCCGCTCCGGAGCCCGCCGCCGGCCAGCCCTCGCGGGCCGATTGGATGGCCCACCTCGACAAGGGACTGGACCGGCTCTACCTGTGGAAGCCTGGCGAGGCCCGCATGAAGGTGGTGCTCCTCCCGGAGGCCTGGAAGCGCCTGGCAGCACCCCAGGGCATCCCCCCCTTGGCGGGGGCTCCCGTTGGGGACCTGCGCCCCGAGGCCGGGTTCATGCTCTGCGGTGGGCCGGACCGGACCTGGTGGCTTCCGCTGAGGGCCCTCCGGCCCCAGTGAGCCAGGCGCCTCCTCAGCGCCCCCGGCCCTTCCCTCCGGCCAAGTGCTCGCGGATCAACCCCTCGGCCACGGCCCCTTCATCGGGATGGTAGGTGCCGGTCTCCAGCTGGCGCTTGAGGGCCTTGAGCTTCTCGGCCCGGACATCCGGCGTCTCCGCCAGCACCTCGTGGGCCACCTCGACCAGATGCTCGGCCGCAGCGCCCTTGGGGCCCAGATGTTTCCTGCCACCGTCCTTGCGCGATCTGCCGCTGCTGTTCATCTCGTCTCCACGCGCCCCTCGACGGAGCCTTATCGGCAGATACCTGCGCAAACTCAAGCGCCTCGAGCCGTCTTTTTGGCGCCCGGGGCCAATCAAGGATCACCCGGCAGGACCGGAATGCCCAGGGCCACGAGGATCCGGTCGTGCCCGGCCAGATCCTGATGCACCATGGCCTTCCGCCACCCGGCCCCCAGCGCCCGCCGGCACAGCTCACCCCCCTGGTCCGCGCCGATCTCCAACAGGCAGGCCGGCGCCTGGCGGGCCCGCGCCCGCTCCAGCAGCTGCGTGGACAGGGCCAAGCCCCGGTCCGGGGCGAAGAGGGCCGAGGCCGGTTCGAAGGCCAGTTCCCGCTGGAGGCCCGGCTCATCGGCGGGGTCCACATAGGGCAGGTTCGCCACCACCAGGCCCAGGGGATCGGGAATGGCATCCAGCAGGTTCCCCTCGAAGAAGGCCAGGCGGGCGCCGAGCTCCGCGGCGTTCTGCCGGGCCACGGCCAGGGCCCCGGCGCTCAGGTCCGTGGCCGACACCTGCCAGTCCGTCTCCAGGGCCAGGCTCGCGGCGATGATGCCGCTGCCCGTGCCCACATCCACGCAACGGTCCACACGAAGGCGCCGACCCACATCCAAGGCCGCCTCCACCAGCAGCTCCGTTTCCGGGCGCGGGATGAGGGTCGCCGGGCTGACCCTGAACCTTCGCTCCCGGAAGAGGCACCAGCCCAGGATGTAGGCCCAGGGTTCGCCCGTCCTGCGCCGCCGCACCCAGTCGCTCACCTGGAGGCGAACCTCATCGGGCACGAGGTCGCCGCCGTGGGCGGCCATCCAGGACCGGGACAGCCCCAGCCCCTCCTCGAACCAGCGGAGGCTCTCGGCATGGGCTTCGGCGTGGTCCAGGAATCCGGCCAGGGCGGCGCCGAGGTCGAGGCGGAGCTGTCGGTAGGTCTGGACCATCCCTCCAGCCTAGCGCGGGAGGGATCGGTTCAGATCATCGGAGGCTCAGGCCATCAGGGCCTTGGCGCGCTCCTGGCTCTGCTGGGCGACGATCTCGTGGAGGCTGCCGCCGTGGCTGTCCATGGTGACCACGAGGGGGAAGTCCTCCACCTCGATGATCCAGAAAGCCTCGGGGCTGCCGAACTCCTCGAGCATCTTCACGTCCACCACGCGCTTGCAGCGCTCGGCCAGCAGGCTGCCGGCGCCGCCGGTGGCGTGGAGGTAGACGGCCCCGGTCTTCTGGAGGCCTTCGCTGGTCTTCTTGCCCATGCCGCCCTTGCCGATGACGCCGCGGACCTTGTAGGTCTCGATGACGTCAGCCTGGTAGGGCTCCTCGCGGATGGAGGTGGTGGGGCCCGCGGCCACGAAGCTGTAGTGGCCGTCCTCGTGCTTCTTCACCACGGGGCCGCAGTGGTAGATGACCATGTTCTCGAGGATGGGCTTCAGCCACTCGGGTTTCTGCTCCTTCATGTACTTGTGGCCCATGTCGCGGCTGAGGACGACGCGGCCGTTGAGCAGCACTTCGTCGCCGACCTTGAGCTGGCGGATCTGGTCTTCGGTGATGGGGGTGGTGAGACGGATCATGGGTAGCCTCGTCGCGGTCAGTCGAAGGACACTTCGCCGTTGGTCTTGAGCGTGATCGAGCCCCTGCGGCTGCTCCAGCACATGTAGCTGATGGAGACGTAGAAGCTGGCGGGGTGGCGGTACATCTCTTCCGCCATGACGCCCAGCACGGTGGTGTTGCCGCCATAGCCCATGGGACCGATGCCCAGGGTGTTGAGATCGTTGGTGATCTCCTTCTCGAAGGCGTCCATCTTCGGATCGGGGTTCGAGGTGCCGAGCTTGCGGAGGATCAGTTCCTTGCTCTTCTCGTAGCTGGTGACGCGGTCGCCGCCGATGGCCACGCCGAGGATGCCGGGGCTGCAGCCCTGGCCCTGGGCCTTCACCACGGCGTCGATGATGCACTTGCGCACGCCCTTGATGTCGCGGCCCGCGCCCAGCGCGGCGTCCGGCAGGCGGTACTGGGCGCCCACGTTCTCGCAGCCGCCGCCCTTCTGCATGACGGCGATCTGGACTTCCGGCTTGTCCCACTCCTCGAAGTGGACGGCCGGGTGGCCCTCATGGAAGGGGTCCATGTTGGTGCCCGTGTTCTTGCCGCTGAGGGCCTCCACGCAGTTGGGACGCAGCCAGGAGCGCTTGGTGGCTTCCGCCACGGCCGCCCGGACCTGCTGCTTGGCGGCGCGCTGGCTCAGGCCATAGGGGTGGCGCACCCAGACGATGATGGTGCCCGTGTCCTGGCAGAGGGGCGTCACGTGGCCATCCGCGAGGATGATGTTGCGCACCATGTCGTTCAGCGTGTTGAAGGCCCGGCTGCCCTCCTCCTCGGCATCGCGGCCCTTCACCAGGGCGTCGATCACGTCCTGGGGCAGACGGCTGGTGGAGCGGCGGAGCAGCTCGAGCATGGGCAGGGTGAGGTCCAGGGCCTTGAGGTCCGTGAGATCGGGCTTCCATCCGGCGGGCAGCACGGACTTGGACGCCACCACCTCGTTGGAGGTCAGGGTGGGAATGACGCATTCAGACATGGGCCCTCCGGAATCCAGACCCCCATCATCCGCCCGGCGAAGCTCACGCTCAAGTGATCAATGCCCGGTTCCCCTGCCACCGGGCTGGAACCACCGCGAGGCTAACCTGGGTCCACGAGGGAGCCGCCCATGAGCAAAGTCCTGTTCATCCTCAACGACCCGCCCTATGGCACCGAGCGCAGCTACAACGGCCTGCGCCTCGCGGGGGCCACAGCCAAGCGGGAGGGCACTGAAGTGCGCGTGTTCCTCATGGGCGACGCGGCGGCCTGTGCCAAGCGGGGCCAGAAGACTCCCGACGGCTATTACAACCTGGAGCGCATGCTGAAGGGCGTCACCACCCGCCACGGGCAGGTGGGCGTGTGCGGCACCTGCATGGACGCCAGGGGCCTCAGCCAGGCTGAGCTGGCGGAAGACTGCCGGCGCAGCACGCTCGAAGAGCTGGCCGACTGGACCCTGTGGGCGGATCGGGTGCTGGTGTTCTAGAACCCTAGCGGCCCCAGGCCCGACACAACGAGAGCGTCAGGTCCAGCAGGGGCGCCTCGCTGCGGGAGATGGCCAGGCCCTTGAGGTCCCGTTCGCACTGGTTCAGGCGGCCGAGCAGGGCCTTCACGCCCCTGGGCCTGAGCCGGTCGAAGGTGCCGCGGTAGCCGTCCAGGAGGAAGGACTGCTTGGGCGAGAGCCCCAGAGCGGCCGTCAGTTCCGGACCCTTGAGCCCCTGCGCTTGGGCCTCGGCATACTTCAGCAGCCGATCCACCTCGCGCCGGGCCTGGCCCAGCAGCATCAGGGGTTCGTCGCCATCCTCCAGGGCCATGCGGAGGGCCCTCAGCGCCCCGGCCGCGTCCCCCTTCTGCCAGGCCCCGGACCAGGCGAACGCCTTCTGCTCCGCCAGCCGGAAGGTGACCTGATCCACCATGGCCTCGCTGACCTGGTGATCCTCCGCCAGCAGGTCCAGCACCTCCAGGGCCCGCTTGATGAGGCCGGGGTTGCCGCCCTGGCGCTGGGCCAGCAGGGTGACCGCAGCCCCGTGGAGCGACAGGCCCAGGCGCCGGGCCTCCGCCTCGATGAAACCGGGGATCTCGGTGGCCTCCAGGGCGCTTACTTTGAGGATCCGTCCGGCCTTGGCCCAGTCCGTCCAGGGCTTGGCGCCCAGGGCCTTGCCGGGCGAGGCCGGAAGGGTGGACCAGGCCACCAGCAGGAGGTTCACGCCCTCGGGCGGTTTCTCCAGGAGGGCCTTCACCGCCCCGGGGAGTTCCTTCGCCCGGGTGAAGAGGTTGTCGGCCGCGGGCACGATCACCGTGCGGGCCTCGGCCCCAAGGGGCGCCGCCTCCTGGAGGGCCGCCATGACCTCGGGCCAGGGGCAGCCCTCGGCGCAGACCGTCAGGGTGAAGTCCGCCCACTCCGGGTCCACGTGCCGGGCCCTCCAGTCCGCCACGGCCTTCCGGCGGCCATCGCCATCCTCGCCGTGCACCAGGGCGAAGGTCTGGTCCAGCCACGCCGCGGCCATCAGTCCGTGCCTTCCAGCAGCTGGGTGAGGAAGCTCTCCGCGAAGTCGTCGGCGAGGCTCTCCAGCACCTGGAGCTCGCGGCTGTCGAAGCTGGCGAAGTTCTGGTCCACACGGTACTGGTTCGAGAAGGTCAGGCCCCGGCGGGACAGCACCACCGCGCCCGTCTGGCCATCCAGCAGCTCCACGCTGGCCACCACGGCCACCTCCACCCGCGAGGCGGACCCGGCGCTGGCCTTGAGCCGGTCATTGCCCAGGGAGAGCCCCAGGGCGCGGGAGTTGTAGCCTTCGAGTGTCCCCTGCAGCACCCAGCGGGAGGGCTCGCCCGTCCCCACCAGGCGCCAGGGGCTCGCCGCCACGATGCGGTTCTCCAGGGCCTTGGTGAAGCGGTCCTCCAGCCCCAGCCGCGGCGTCAGGTTGCGGAACCGCGCCAGGCGGATGGTCTCCCCCTGCTTCGCCCACGCCGCCGTCCGGGGCTGCCGGTCCAGGCGGTGATAGCCGCAGCCCAGGGCAGCCACAAGGACCAGAGGCGGAAGTACGAATCGGAACGCAGAGGACACAGTGATCCTACGGATGGTAGATGCCCACATAGGGCAGGTTGCGGAGCTTGCCGTCGAAGTCGAGGCCGTAGCCTACGACGAAGTGGTCCTCGATGGTGAAGCCGATGTAGTCCACGGGCACCTCCACCTTGCGGCGGCTGGGCTTGTCGAGGAGCGTGCAGATCTTCAGGCTGAGGGGCTCGCGGTCGTGGAGGAGGTTGCGGACCTTGAAGAGCGTGAGCCCCGTGTCCACGATGTCCTCCACCACCAGCGCGTGGCGCCCCTGGATGGAGCGGTCCAGGTCCTTGAGGATGTGCACCTCGCCCGTGCTCTCCGTGCCCGCCCCGTAGCTGGAGACCTGCATGAAGCTCACGTCGATGTCCAGGTCCATGGACCGCACGAGGTCGGCGAAGAAGGGGAACACACCGTTCAGTAGGCCGATCACCACCAGGTCCTGCCCCGCGTAGTCCCGCGAGAGCTTGGCGCCCAGCTCCTGGACCCGGGCCCGGATCTCGGCTTCCGTGAGCAGCGGGGTGATGCGGTCGCGCATGAAGGCTCCTGAGGGCTGAAGATGGACGGTTTTCACCATTTCCATTCAACCCCAGATGGGCTTCCCGGGTCCATCCAGGGACGGCGTTTCCTCGTCACTGCCCCCGGCGCCGGAGCCTAAGATGATGGCGGAAGCCACCTTGAACGAACCCCCGTTTCCCCAGCCGGCCACCCGGGCCGCCGACCGGATCCCCGATCCGGCCTCGCCGTACCACACCCCCGAGGTGCTGGCCTGGGTCGAGGCCGCCCAGGGCGGCGACCAGACCGCCTTCGCCAGCCTGGTGCGCCTGTTCTCCAGGGATGTCTATGGCAAGGCCTTCTCCATCGTCCGGAACCACCAGGATGCCGACGACGTCGTCCAGGAGACCTTCATCCGCGTCTTCCGGGCCCTGCCCGGCTTCCGTTTCGAGTCCTCCTTCCGCACTTGGCTCATCACCATCGCCACCCGCCAGGCCCTCAACTTCCGCGAGCGCATGGCCCGCGACCACGAAAGCCTGGAGGGGCCCGAGGGCACCCTGGACCACCCCGCGCTCCGGGTCGAGGAGAGCCAGGCGGCCGCGTTCCTGGACCAGGAGGCCCGCCGGCTGCTGCACGAGGCCCTGCCCAAGCTGCCCCGCCGCCAGAAGGAGGCCCTCACCCTGAAGCTGCAGCACGACTGGAAGTACGAGCAGATCGCCGTGCAGATGGGCACCTCCGTGGGCAGCGTGAAGGCCCACATCTTCCATGCCATCCAGAACCTCACCCGCCACATCAAAGGAGGCCGGGCATGAACGCCGAGCCCCTTCCCCCTCCCGGAACCTGCGCCGCCGCCCTCTCGGCCATCGAAGCCGATCCCCTGGCTCCCGGGGCCGCCGCGGAGTCCCACATGAAGACCTGCACCGCCTGCTCCGAGGCCCGGGTGTTCTTCCTGGCCCAGGAGGACAGCCCGGAGGCCCTGGCGCCCGCCGGATACTTCGAGCGCCTCCCCGGCCGCATCCTCCGGAAGCTCCCCGCCCGCCCGGCGCTGCGCCACCGCCTGGGCCCCCTGGGCTGGGCCGCTGCGGCCGCCCTGCTCATGGCCGTGGGAGCCGGCGCCTTCCTGGCGGGCCGGGCCAACCGGACGCCCTATGTGGAAGCCACCCTGCCCGCCCAGCCCGGCCTCCTCGAAACCTCCACCGCCGACACGCCCTTCCACAACCACGAGGAGGAGGCGTCCCAAGTCCAGTCCCTCAGCCCCGAGGAAATGAAGGCTCTCCTGGAGCGCCTGAATTCGGCTCCGGCCCCGACGAGGTGATCCCATGGTCCGTCCCGCCTTGCTGTTGTCCCTCCTGCTGCTCGCCCCGCCCATGCGGGCCCAGGCCGAGGACGAGCGCCCCCTGGTCCGCTTCCGCATGGAACAGCTTCAGCAGACCGTGGGGCTCCCTGAAGACCAGGCCCGCGCCGTGGTGGAACGCTGGTCCCGCTATGACCGGGAACAGTTCGACAAGACGCAGCAGATCCAGCAGATCCGGCGCAGGTTCAACGACATCCTCATGGGGCCGGGCTCGGAGGAGGAGAAGAACGCCAGGGTCCGCCCCCTGCTGGAGCAGTTCGTGGACCTGCGCCGCCAGCAGGCGGACCTCAAGTTCAAGTTCGAGGAGGACATCCGCGCCCGCCTGAGCCCCGCCCAGCAGGTGCGCCTCATCACCCACGTGGAAGAGATGCAGCGGCGCATGGTGGAGGCCATCCGCCAGCAGCGCCTCGGCAACGTGGCGGAACCGGGAATGCGGCCAGGCGCCGGGATCCGCCGGGGCGGCCGGAGGTAGGCCTCAGGCCTGGGGCGCCTCCAGAACCACGGGGATGACCAGGGGCCGGGTCTGCGTGGTCTTGCGGATGACCCGCCGCAGGGCCAGGCGCAGGGTGTCCCGCAGGGCCTCGTCGTCCTTGCGGACCTCCCTCGGGGCCTCTTCGTAGGCCTTGCGGGCCACGCCCGCCAGCAGCTCGGTATAGGCCTCGTCGTCGGAGAGCATCACGAAGCCGCGGCTGAGGATGGTGGGCTCCGCCACGAGGTCGCCGGTCTGGGGATCCACCAGGAGCGTGGCGAAGACCACGCCGTCCTCCTGGAGGATGAGGCGGTCCTTCACCACGCGGGCGTCCACCATGTGGTCCACGCCCTCGCTCACGAAGCACTTGCCCACGGGGACGGCCCCGGGCATGTCCAGCCGGTCCTTCCCGAACAGCCGCAGGCAGAGGCCGCCATCCAGCAGCGAGATGCGCTCCGGAGGCCAGCCCAGCGAGGCCGCCACCTTCCCGTGGGCCCGCAGGTTCCGGTAAGTGCCATGCACGGGCACCATCTGCGAGGGGCGCACGGCGCGGATGAGGTCCGCCAGCTCCTCGCGGCTGCCGTGCCCCGAGGCATGCACGGGCCCCAAGCCCTCCAGGGAGGCCTCGGCGCCCAGGCGCTCAGCCTCGTCCAGCATCCGAGAAATGGCCACCTCGTTGCCCGGGATGGCCCGGGCGCTCACCACCAGGCGGTCGCCCGGCTCGATGGGCAGGCCCTTCACCTCCCGGCGCAGCAGGCGCGCGAGGCCGCTCATGGGCTCGCCCTGGCTGCCGGTGCAGAGCACGAGCAGCTCGTCGGAATCGAGCAGGTGGGCATCCTTGGGGTCCGTGAGGATGTCATCGGGGAGGGCCAGGCGCTTCAGGGAGCGGGCCAGGGCCAGGTTCCGGTCGAGGCTGCGCCCCAGCAGCACCACGCGGCGCCGGAACTCGTAGGCCAGGTCGATGAGCGTCTGGAGCCGGTGGATGTTGGAGCTGAAGGTGGTGACGAAGAGCCGCCCCTTCGTCTGCTCGAAGGCCGCCTCCAGGCCCTCCCGGCAGGCCGACTCCGAAGGCGAGCGGCCGGGGCGGCCCACATTGGTCGAATCCGCCATGAGCAGGCGCACGCCGGCATCGCCCAGGGCCTTCAGCCGGTCCATGCCCGTGAGGCGGCCGTCGAGCGGGTCCGGGTCGATCTTGAAGTCGCCGGAGTGCACCAGCACCCCCTGGGGCGTGTGGAGTGCCAGGGCGCAGGCGTCGGGGATGCTGTGGGTGACGGGGATCCACTCCACTTCGATCTCGCCGTCGCCCACCTTCACGCGGCCGTAATCCGGCACGGGGTGCAGCAGGCCCACATCCAGGCCGTGCTCGCGGAGCTTCCCCTCCACCAGCCCCAGGGTGAAGGCCGTGCCATACACAGGCACCGGCCAGCGCCGCAGGAAGTAAGGGAGCGCGCCGATGTGGTCCTCGTGGCCATGGGTGAGCAGCACCGCCTGCAGCCGGTCCGCGAAGGGCTCCAGGTAGGCGAAGTCCGGCACGATGGAGTCGATGCCCGGCTGGTCGTCCGAGGGGAAGAGCTGGCCGCAGTCCACCAGGAAGAGGCTGCGCGCGCTGTGCACCACCAGCGCGTTCATGCCGAACTCGCCGAGCCCGCCGATGGGGACGAGCCGCAGCTCATCGGGGGCCGGGGCCTCGGTCCAGCTTGTGAATTCAGGCGCGACGGGCATCACGATGGGAACACCTCCGGGTGCTGGATCAACAGGGCGCGGGTGGCTGACAGCCAGGCCGCGGGCGGGACGACTTCCGCGCGGAGCGCCGGCGCCAGCCCCGCCTCTGATAGGGACTCGGCGGGCAGGAGCCCCTGCCAGTTGTTGGCGAGGGTCTTCCGCCGGTGGCTGAAGGAGCGGTGCAGCACCGTGAGCAGGGCCCGGCGCTCGACCAGGCTGGGCGCCTCGCTCCGGGGCTCGAACTGCACCACGGCCGAATCCACCTTGGGGGCCGGGCGGAAGGAGCCGGGCCCCAGCTTCACCAGCCGGGTCAGCCGGGCGCAGAGCTGGGCCAGCACCGACAGCGGCCCGTAGGCCTTGGTGCCGGGCTCGCCCATGAGCTTCTGGGCGACCTCCAGCTGGAACATGAGGACCATGCGGTCCCAGGGGATGCCCTCCGTGAGCAGCCGCGCCAGGATCGGCGTCGCCGCGTTGTAGGGCAGGTTCCCCACCACGGACCAGGGCCCGCCCTCGGGCAGGGGCAGGCGCACCGCATCCCCCTCCAGCAGGTGGAAGTGGGGCTTGCCAGAGAAACGCCCGCTCAACAAGGCGCAGGCCTCGGGATCCAGGTCCACGGCCCACAGGGGCCTTCCATCCGCCAGCAGCCGCTCCGTGAGCACCCCGGGACCGGGCCCGATCTCCAGCAGCCGCGACGCCTTCGACCCCAGGGCCGAGCCCACGATGGTGGTGATGGCCCCCTCGTTCACCAGGAAGTTCTGACCGAGCCGCTTCTTTGCCCGGAGTCTGGGAAGCTGGGCGGATTCAGACACGATTCAGGTTAGCACGGCGATTCGCGGGTTCGGGGGAGCCAGATCAATCACGTATACTTTTTATACATATCCGTGGGCCGCAGCTCGATCCAACCGAGAAGAAATTACCTATCAGCTCGTTTCACTTGATTTAGAATCAAGAAATATCCTCAACACAAGCCACCTATCCTTCTCTCACACCGAGGCGCCTATGGGATTCCGTCCCCGAGCTAGTTCCCCCCAGGGGGGGTACACCCTCATCGAACTGCTGGTGGTCCTGGCGATCCTGGCGATCGTGACCATGTTCGTGGTTCCGAACCTGGGGCCCAAGTCTCCCAAGGCTGTGCGTTCGGGCCTCCAGGACCTCAAGGCCTCCCTCCAGCAGGCCAGGGGTCTGGCCATGAGCACCGGGAAGAACCTCAACGTCCACATCGTCATGGCGGGGAACGTGGCGCGGATGACGGCGGTGGACCTCAATGATGACGGCACCGAGAAGGCGCCCGCCCTCATGGACGTCGCCATCGGCCAGGACTGGCGCCGCTATGCAGACTTCACCACCAGTGACCCGCCGATCGCGGAGGAGGGGGGCACGGCCGTGAAGGATCTGGCGGCCCTCACCACCCTGGGATTCTCGGGCTGGGCCTCGCCCATCAAACCAGACGCCGATGCCACCTCCTACCTCGGATTCTCGCCGCAGGGCGCCCCCCAGTTCGTCGACAAGGGCACCAAGGCCCGCAGCGCCATCAGCGGCGGCACCTGGGTCGGCGTAAAGGGGCTGACGATCAAGGACAAGGGGCTGCCCTACGGCTGCGTCTTCCTGCTGGAGAACGGTCTCGTCACCGCCTATTACAAGCCTGATGCCCTTTTGACCGACGCGCCCAACCAGTGGCAGAGGCTGGAGTAGCCCATGACGGCATTCATCCCATCCCCCAGAACCCGCGCCCAGCGCGGCTTCACCATGGTCGAACTGCTCATGGCCATGGCCATCTTCGCCGTCGGCATGCTGGGCCTGGCGGCCCTCCAGGTCGTGAGCATCAGCCAGGGCACCGGCGGCCGCCTGCGCGGCACGGCAGCCTTCCTGGCCCACAGCGTGCTGGACCGGGCCGCCAGCGAGGGTCAGGTCACCGCCGCCGAGCGCCAGGCGAACACCAACGGCCTACCCAACACCACCACAGGGTGGGCCTTCCTCGGAGCCGCGGACGGCGCGGCCAAGGCGGACGGCGCAGCCCAGGTCTTCGACATCAACGGGCGGCCCATCGATGCCGCCGACAAGGTCACGCCCCCGGTGTTCACCGCGACGTGGTTCAGCCGCGCCGGGACCGTGAACGTCGGCACCCGTACGGCCCTCCAGGAGTTCGTCGTGAACGTGACATGGAAGGAAGCCGACCCCAAGAAGGGGACCGCCCTCGACACCAAAGCCATCTCGGTGAGCCGCTATGTCCGAATCTAAGCCCCATTCCCCCCAAGCCGGCTTCTCCCTGGTGGAGCTGCTCGTGGCCCTGGTGTTCACGGCCATCCTCACCACGGGCATGCTGCGCATCTTCGCCTCCAGCGTCAGCGGGTTCTACACCCAGCAGGAGTCCCTGGGGCTCCAGCGGGCCTCCCGCTTCGCCCTCAACCTCGTGGAGGAGGAGGTCATCCAGGCCGGCTACCTCTTTCCGCCCCGGAACCTGCGGGGAGAGCTGGCCGTGGGCACGCCTGCGGCCCAGCCCCCCGTCCTCCTGCAGCAGACCGACTACCAGCCCGTCTGGTCAGACCCCAATGGCACGACGGTCACCCTCGACAAAGTGGATGAGCTCCAGTTCGTCCAGGACCTGAACCTGGAAGTCGAGGGAACCTTCGCCGCCGACGCCGTCGAGGGTGCCGCCGAGGCCCTCGTGTCCATTCCCAGCGGCAAGGCGACTTTGGACAAGTACCTTGGTTCCTCCGATCATCCCCTGGTGATGGTGATGCTGGATTCGCAGATCCACCAGGTCGACATGGTCCGCATCAAGTCCATCAGCAGTGGCGGCAAGGTGACTCTGGATCCAAACAGCTCCGGCCTGGATGCCTTCGGCAACGAGCGCGGGGGCGGATTCTTCTCCGGAATCTTCAACAACCTGCACAAGAAGGGCGCGCCCTGCACCTTCATCGCCCCGCTCCGCGTCGTGCGCTATGCGGTGGTACCCCGGGCCCTCGACCCCGCGGACCCGACGCACATGATCCCGTGCCTCGTCCGCCAGACCGCGCCCCTGGTCAAGAATTCCATCTTCAAGCCCCTGATGGATCAGACCGCGCCGGACCAGGATCCCTCCTGGACCGAGCAGATCATGGTCGAGGGGGTGTCCGGCCTGAAGGTCGACATCAGCATCGACGGGGGGAAGACCTTCCTCCGCTACAACTCCGACGGGACGCTCAAGGGCGGCATGGACACCTGGGCCAACGTCTATGCGGGACTCGACGCAGCCATCAAGAGCGCCCTTCCCGGCACCAGCGTCCTCGCCAGCCATACCACCAAGGGCCTCGGCGACACCCTCGATCCCATGTGGACCAACTACCTGTCTGTCACATTCCGTCTGGATGTGGAGACCCGCACCCGCCTGGCCCGGGCCGAGTACGCCGCCAACCAGGCGACGCCCACTCCGGCCTTCCGTACCAGGACCGTGACCATGATGATCTCGCCCAAGAACTACGCCCTCGGGAGCATGCTATGAGAATCCCAGGATCCACCCGGCGGCATGAACGGGGCGGCATCGCGATCCTGCTCGCCCTCGTCCTCCTCACCCTCATGGGCGCCATGATCTTCGGTCTGGGCCGGGATTCCCTCCGGGAGATCGCCATGACCGGGAACGAATCCATCGGGCGCAAGGCCGCCGAAGCGGCGGACAGCGGCATCGACTGGACCATCATGTGGGGCATGGGCAACGGCACCAATACGGACCAGGCGGCCATCCGCACCGCCATCGACACCCTCTCCCAGGCCATCGCCGATCCCACCCTCCGGGCTTCCGGAACCGACGGGACGATGAACACCCGGGGGACCGGATACATGAACGAGCAGACAGGCATCCTGCGCGCCTACGTCTACCCGGCCTCCACCACCTCGGACCTGAACTTCTCGAACGCGGGTTACACCCAGTCGTCCGTGGTCCAGCAGGCCATGGAACTCGAAGTCCGCTACCTCGGCCCCTATCCCCTCGCCAACACGGGCGCCCTGACCGCCAGCAAATCCAGCGGTGGCGGGGCCACGGGCGCCCAGCGCTACTTCTTCCTCGTGCGATCGACCGGGCGCGCCAACGTGGGCGACACAGGCCAGTCCTTCGCCGCCCGTCGCGACGCCATCGTGGACATCACGTTCTAGCCTTCTCCAGCCATTCGGTTCCATGCCTTTACGAGCTTCCGCCCCCGGAGTTCCCATGCGCCCCGCACGCCTGTTCCGCATTCTCCTCCTCCTGGCCGCCACCCTCCCCGGCTTCGCCCAGGTGGAGCCCAACCTCCGGACGGTCACGGACCTGAGCGACCCGTACAAGCAGGTCGCGGCCAAGTCGGAAGTCATGGCGATCTACGACTTCACGCCCATTTCCAGGGCCGTGTTCGAGCCGTTCAAGTACCTGACGAGTCAGGCACGGAACGGCTTCCTCCCCAACGCGCCCACGGGCCAGATCGCCCAGAACACAGGGCAGTTCGCCATCGATGTCTTCAACCCGTATGCGCCTTCGGGAAGCCAGAAGTTCGGTGCGGGAGTCGCCTCTCCGGGCAGCGGCAACACACCGGGCACGGCCCGTGCCGCTGGCATCGTCTTCGGCCTCCGGCAGACTACCGCGGGCCCTGAAGTCCGCATGTTCTGGTGGCCCAGGAGGACCCTCCCCGCCGGAGCCCTCGGCGCCCTGGTGGACCGCCTGCACTACACCACCAGCGGTAGCAACACCACCTACGCGGAGATCGTCGGAACCCCGCTGTACCAGGACTCCGCCAATGGCGTTATCACCCTCATCAATAATCCTGACCTGACGCTGGCCCAGGTGATCGCCGCCACCACCCACGTGCGGTTCAGCCTCTACACCGTGGCCAATGACCCTTCCAGCCTGAGGACCATCGATCTTCCCTGCCCTTGGAAGATCTCCGACAGCCCGCAGTTGCAGTCGATTCCCGGCGCCGATTCAGGCTTCTACGTCCAGTACAACAAGTTCACCTCCACAGACCCGCTCCAGCCGGGATCAAAACGGTTCGATCCCTGGTCAGAGGCCTTCAACGGAGCCTCGACCACCACCGGGTCCTACACCATCAATAAGACGACTACGGCGACGGGTTCCACGATTTCCACGATGGGCCCCACGGTCGAATATCCCAACGATACGGGCATCACCGCTTTGGCGGCCATTGAGCTGCTCAAGACCAATTGGGTTCCGAAGTCGTCGTACAAAGTCATCACCGTGGGCAACGGCAGTTCGGCCACCTCGGATGTCGTCATCGGCAACTTCTATTACACCCCGGACTACTTGAGCTGGATCTTCGGCGGCACCCAGGTGCGCTACATCGATCCCTCGGATGGCTCGGTCGGATGGGTTTACACCGATGACCTAGCTCTGAACTATGGTCCCGAAGGAATCAAGAAGACCACCACGTACGTGAAACTTCCCAACGGCCACTACCCCGCCGTTCCGGATGCGATCAAGGACACGAAACCTGGCTGGGCCAATGGACTGCCTGCCATGACCCGCTATCAGGCCATCAAGTTCGCTTCCATCAACGTGATGCTCGACACGAATAACCCGGTGCAGTTCGCCTACCGCTTCCTGGACCCGAACTACGGCCCCACCTCGACCAACCCCGAGGACCTGGGAGTGGGGGTCAATCCAGGCAACCATGAAGAGACCAAACGCCCTTCGCCCCCTTCAAGCGCCACCTTCGGAGCCCCCATCCCGCCGGGCACGGACTCGAGCCAGTACCAGCGCACCATCCGGCTGATGACCCTTCCGAACTTGCTGGCGGAAGCCGACGTCATGCAGGCCCGGGGGCCGCGGGCCTTCGATTTCGATCTGAACTCGAACTTCTGGACCTACGACGTCAGCAGCCCGGATCCCATGATCCCGCAGCCCCTGAACTACGTCCTGGCCGACACCTACCGGCAGCTGTCCGACAATGCCCAGAATCCCTTCGACCGCAACCTGCCCAACGCTGGCTGCGCCAACAGCTACCTGATCGTCTTCCCAGGCCAGGGCTTCAACGACAGCTACACGGCCGCCATGGCCAGCGACGCTGCCAACGTGCCCGGGAACGGCCAGAAGGCCGGCGGCGGAAATGCGGACGGCGCCTATGGCATCGCGAATGATACGGCCTCCCTCGACCCCGCCTCCAGCGACGGCAGCTTCTCGGCCAGCATTCTGTCCTCCGTGGCGGCATTCGGAGGTGGCCCGAGCGCCACCGCCGCCTCCAATACCCGCAACTGGGGAGCGCCCTGGGTCATCAGCGTCAGCGGCAAGACCCGCCGCATCCATACCATCGTCATCAGCGTGGGCGTTCCCGGGGCCTACCGGTTCAAGGGCACGAACGCGGGTGTCAGGGCCCCCCAGGAGCAGCTGTTCCGGGTGGCCCAATGGGGTGATCCCGATCGCCCGGCCTGGCAGCCTTCCAACGGCCTGAAGACGCCCCCCGACCTTCCCGTCCAGTTGGCGAACATCGTCTCGGCCAGCATGACCCAGTACGCCAAGGTCAAATATTTCACCGGCTCTGATCCGACCACCTTGAGCGATGCCATCAAGGCGGCATTCGGCTACATCGTGTCAGCCGGCGCAGCGCTTGCCGCCCCCGCCACTCCCGCCACCGGCGTCCGCTCCGCCAACCAGGCCTACTTCGGCATCTTCAAGACCACTCTGGACCCCCAGCAGAAGATGCAGAAACTGCCCCTCTGGTCCGGGAATCTTTTCTCCATGGGCATCAAGCGGGCCACCATGTTCCTCGACCCGCAGGCCCCCCTCAAGGGGACGCACGAGGTGTTCAGCTTCTACGGCTACGACCTTGGCGGCACCAATGGCGTGGATCCCACGGACATCGCCACCGGCATCCCGGATTTCGACGTCTCCCATCTATGGGACAGCTACGACCTGTTCGGAGCCTACCTGAACCCGCCCACCGGCTCCCCCACGGTCCACACCACCGGTTCCCTGACGGGCAAGCCCATTCTCTGGAACGACCGGACCATGTACACCATGGTCGGAAACCAGCGGGTCGATTGGCCCAAGATGAGCACCCCCGGATCAACCACCACCATCGACCCGGCGGGCGTTCTCGACAAGCTGGCCAACCTCTATGGCTGGGATCTCACCACCAGTTCGCAGGCGACCACCACCATCGGCAAGGATGCGGCCACGAAGTTCGCCATGTGGGTGAGGGGGATCTACAACGCCTCCTCACTGGGCGACACCAACAACAAGATCTACAACCGGCAGGACATCATGGGGGATATCGTCAACTCCGCCCCCCTGGCCATCGAGCTCACGCCCAACGGCGATGACAAGCTGTATCCCGCCGCCTACGACAACCCGTTCACCACGGGCTATACCGATGTCCATGCGCGGATGATCGTGGTCGGGACCAATGTCGGCCAATTGGAGTGCTTCTTCGAATGGGCGGCCACCCGCTCCACACCCAGCGGCACCGATGACGCCGGCAACCCGGTCTACCTCGTGGATGCCAAGGCCACCGAGCTCTGGTCCTTCATCCCCCCGGATTTCTGGCAGGCCCTCTACAACCTGTACGTGACCAGGGGGATCGACGGTGCTCCCCACTCCTACATGGTGGATGGCGATCCCGTCCTGTATCACGTGGACCTTCCCCCTTCGGACCCCACCCGCGGCACCCTCCCGGATACACGGGTGAGCAAGAAGGAGAATGCCCTCATCGCCTTCGGGCATCGCAAGGGGGCCCGAAGCTATTACGGCCTCCAGATCTCTGACCTGGCGGGCTCGATCAAACCCGAGACGCCGGTGATCGCCTGGTACATCAACCCGCAGAACCCCGCAGGCGGGCTGCCCTCCGTCACGGACACCAATACCCAGAACCTCATCAGGACCATGGGCATGAGCACCTCCGTGCCTGCCATTGCCACCGTAAACATGGGCACCGTGGCCACGCCGATCCTCACGCCCAAGAAGCAGGATGTCATGTTCCTCGGAGGCGGCTACAGCAACCCTGAGATGGACGCGAGGTACAAGGACCAGAACTCAGGGGCCTACGGCAAGGGCATGGGAAGGCTCCTGCTCGCCATCGAACCTCTCACTGGAAACATCACCCGAGCCTGGGACTTCCGGGATTTGACCGGCGCCATCGCCGAAGGGGTCACGCCGATCCGCCTTTTCCCTGGGGACCTCTCCCAGCGGCTCTACTTCGCGGACACCACCGGCAATGTCTGGGCCATCAACAATTCGGCCACCCAGATCGGAAGCACCACGGTCAATTCCGGCTACCGCCTGGACTCCGCCTACATCGGCGATTGGCTGGCCATTCCCCGGCCCATCTACAAGAGCTCGGCCAATGTGGATGCTGCCAACAACCCCTTGAGCATGCGCTTCACCACGCGCCCAGATGCCTTCCGCCTGTCAGGCGGGTTCCCGCTGGTGAACTCCGACAACATCACGCCACTCACCGTGATCGTGGCCATCGGCGCCGGGGACCGCAACAACCCCACGGACAAGGATGAGAGCTACAGCATCCGCACCACCAGCTACACCCAGCGCCCGCCCAAACTGAATCGGTTCATGGTATTCGCCGACCGTCAGGACAGTTCCAACCTGGGCTATGACACGCAGGGCATTCCCGACTCGGCCCTCACGACCATCCCCAACGACGGCACCGGCTGGGCCACCTGCTACTCGGATCCCCGCGTCGTCCCGGCCACCGGCTCCACCCCGCCCTACCTGTTCGACGGGAAGAGCGGCTACTACATCACCCTCGGCACCGGCACCCTGACCGGGAACACCTGGAACGGCGGTTTCACCTACGACAAGGTTCTCGTAAGTCCCCTCATCAAGCAGGGCCTCCTCTTCTTCTCCATCTTCAACATCAGCAACGGCAGCGGCTTCAACTGCTCGCCGAACTCATTCACCCGCACCTTCCGCCAGTGCGACATCATGCGGCCCCTGGCCTTGAACCTCCAGACCACGAATCTCGGCACCGTGGGCGATGTCCAAGGAAGCGTCAACCGGTCCGCCGATGTCTGCTCCCAGGCCTCGGACGGCATCGCCCCCTGCACGGGCCTTGCGTTCTACTTCAACTCCTTGTCCAGCCAGCTGGTGGATGCCGGCGACCGGGTGGTGCAGGGTGGCGCCCTGTCCGCCAAGCAGTCTTCGGGCATCACCACCAGCCAGTCCGGCCAGAACACCCCCAGCATCCAGAACGTGAAGGATACCGAGGCCGTCCGCGGCATCCGTGTCCGCGCCTGGCGCATCGTCCGGTAGCCTTTTCCGCTTCCGCATCCGGGGCCCTTTCGGGGGCCCCTTTTCTATCCAAACTGGAGGGGATCCCGGTCGAGGCTGATGGGGCCAGATGGGGCCAGGGGGTGCCGGGCGAGCACCTCGCCCAGGGCACCGCGGGTGCCCTTGAGGAGCAGGTGCATGCGCCAGCGGTCACGCACGCGCGGGACCGGCGCCTCCAGGGGACCGAGCACGCGCAGACCAGGGACGGTGAGGCACTGCCGGAAGGCCTCCAGGGCTTCACGGGCCTCCTTCATGGTGTCCGCCTCGGCGCGGTAGAGGGAGAGGGCCGTGAAGGGTGGATAGCCCAGGCCCTCGCGGAAGGGCAGCTCCGAGGCCGCGAAGCCCTCGAAGTCCTGGGCCAGGGCGAAGGTGATGGCCGGGTGCTCGGGTGAGTAGGTCTGCAGGATCACGCGACCCGGCAGCTCGGCCCGACCCGCGCGGCCCGCCACCTGGGTGAGCAGCTGGAAGGTGCGCTCCGAGGCCCGGAAGTCCGCCACCTTCAGGCCCTGGTCCGCGTTGAGCACCCCCACCAGCGTGAGCTTGGGGAAAGTGTGGCCCTTGGCCAGCATCTGGGTGCCCACCAGGATGTCCACCTCGCCGGCCTCGGCAGCCAGGAGGCCCGCCTCGAGGGAGCCGCGACGGCGCGTGGTGTCCCGGTCCAGGCGCAGGATGCGGGCGGCGGGAAAGAGCTGGTTCAGGTGCTCCTCCACCTGTTCCGTGCCCTCGCCCACGCCCCGCAGGTGGTCCGCCCCGCAGTCCGGGCAGGCCTCCGGCGGCACCGTCTCGTGGCCGCAGAGATGGCAGCGGAGGCGGAAGTCGCCGCGGTGGTAGGTGAGGGAAATGGCGCAGTGGGGACAACCCAGGGTGCGGCCGCAGGCCCGGCACATCCAGAAGTTCTCGTAGCCCCGGCGGTTCAGCAGCAGGAGGGCCTGCTCGCCGCTCACGAGGGTGTCGGTCAGGGCCTGCATGAGGGGCGGCGCCAGGATCACCTTGCGCCGCACCTGCCGGTAGGCGTCCCGCAGGTCCACGACCTCCACCTTTGGGAGCGTGATGCCCGCGGGCCGCTGCCTCAGCTGGAGCAGCCGGTAGCGCCCGCTCTGCGCCGCCTGCCAGCTCTCGAGGCTCGGGGTGGCGCTGCCCAGCACGATGGGGCAACCCTCAAGCTGGGCCCGCTTGATGGCCAGGTCCCGGGCGTGGATGCGGGGATGCTCCTCGGACTTGTACGAGCCCTCGTGCTCCTCGTCCACGACGATGAGCCCGATGTCCCGCAGGGGAGCCATCACCGCGTTCCGCACGCCCACGAAGAGGTCCGCGCCGTTGAAGAGGAGGCGCACCACGTCGCCGTGCTTCTCGCCGGCATTGAGGCCCGCGTGCCCCACGGCGATGCGGCCGGGAAAGCGCGCCTCCAGGCGGTCCAGCAGGCGGGCCGTGAGGCCGATCTCCGGCACCAGCCAGAGCACCCGCCGCCCGGCCGCCAGGACGCGCTCGGCTAGGGCCAGGTAGACCTCGGTCTTGCCGGAGCCCGTCACGCCCTGGAGCAGGTGGACCCCGAAGGCGCCCAGGGTCACCGCTTCCAGCGCCGTCCGCTGCTCCTCGTTGAGGGTCACCGTGCGGTCCGCGCCCGCCTCCCGGCGCTGGGCCAGCAGGTCCACCCGCTTCATGCGTTCCACCAGGCCGCGCTTCTCCAGAGTGCCCAGCACCGAGGTTCCCACTCCGGCGGCCTCCAGCAGCTCGGGCTCCATGAGGGCACCGCCGGCCTCCTCCAGCGCGAGAAGCACCTTCGCCTGGGCCGGCGTCACCCTGGGCGGATGGTGTGCGCCCGTGAGACGGACCTCCGTGAAGCCGGCGCCCCGCAGCAGGGGCCGATGCAGCAGCGTGGGCAGGATGGAAGGATCCCGATGCCAGGCCCCGCCCAGATCCGCCAGCACGTCCCAGGCGCCCCGGTCCCGATGGAATGACAGCCGCTGTCCATCCTCGTCCGCCTCCCAGTGGGGCAGCACGGCCTGGGGCAGGCTCAGCGGCAGCAGGTGCGCCTCCAGGCACCCGTAGTAGCGGGCGGCGAAGGCCTGCAGCTCCCGCAGCTTCGGCGGCAGCAGGGGGAAGGGATCGAGGACGGCCTCCACGGGCCGCAGCTTCGCGGCGGGCGGGGCGGGATCCGGTCCCATGGAAAGGCCCACCGCCAGGCTGTTCCGGACCTTCACCCGCACCCGCACGCCCGCGGACAGACCCTCAGGCGCCAGGTAAGTCAGAGGCGGCAGCGGCCGGTTGAGCTGGATGCGGGTGGGGACGAGGGTCATTTGCCCTTCACCGTCATAGCGCCCCATCGGGTCGCCAGGTCCGGGCGGTTCAGCCGCGTGGCGAGGTCCCGCGCCTTTCCCGGAAGGCCGGCCCAGCCCACCACCTCAGCCGCCTCGTTGAGCACCTGATCGGCGGCCCCGGTATCACCCTGGGAAATCTGGGCCTCCAGCAGGGGGCCGAGGCTCCATTCCCAGGTGGAGGCGTTGTTGCCCCATTCGAACTGCCCGTCCAGGATGCCATCCCGGAGGCTGTTCCAGCGGGGTTCCAGGACTTCGCGGATAGTCGTCCAGTCGCTCCGGGATTTCGCATCCTTCAGATACTCCTCGAAGATGCCGGGTGGCGGCCAGGATCCCGGCGGGGTTCCGGGCAAGGCGGGAATGCCCGCGAGCAGGGGCTGGAGCGGCCAGCCCCCGCACTTCTGGGAGGCGGCGATCCAGATCTGCCATGTCGCGACGCTCTCTGGCGACCGGCGAAGCAGTTCCTCCAGGGTCGCCCTGTGGCGCGTCAGCACGGCGATCATCGACGGAGAGTGCTCCGCCGCAGACCTCCGGATCCGCGAGCCGAACAGGAATCCCCAGAATCCATCGGGAGAGCCGCCGGTCTCGCGAAGGAGGGCGTCCAGCTGCTGGGCCGCCGGCGCCCAGATCTTCAGGTCCGCCTCCGAATCAAGCAGTACCACGGCTGCCGGATTGGAGGGTGCCGGTTTGGCTCCGGGGAGATTCAAGGCCTTGGACGTCCGCCGGGTCGCCACGGTGAGGTATTCGAGGAGCAGGGCCGTCCGTGCGTCCACCCGGTCGGGGTTCTGCCGGAGGAAGGTCGACAGTTCCTGGGCCCGCGAGGACATTCCCGCCCCCTCCATGGCCTTCCCGAGGGCGGCGGACGTCGGTGCCTCGGTCCCCTCCCCGCGCACCTGGCCCTTGGCATCCACGAGGGCCCAGCGGGCTCCCTTTGTCCACCCGAAGCGCTCCCGAAGCACCGGGGCCAGGGCATCGGGCTTCCTGCCTCCTGCCACCACCTTCATCGGCAGGTTCAGAAAGACCATGGGCTCCTCGTCCAGGGCCGAGCGCATGGCCGCCCCCCAGGCGGCCCCTTCGTCCTCCAACACCAGCCAGGTCCCGAACCGGTTCCGTTTCAATTCCCGGTCGAAGGCCCCGGCGGGAGATGCGGGGGGGCGCTGGGCCAGCAGCAGGGCGGGCAGCAGCAGCATCGTCAGACCGCGCATGAGAGGGGCTCCAGTTGCCAAGTTACACTATCCAGATGCTGGTCCTCGGCCTGGAATCCTCCTGCGACGACTGCTCCGCCGCGGTGGTGGAGGAGACGGTCGCAGGCCCGGTCCTGCGCTCCCTGGTGCGGGAGAGCCAGGATGCCATCCATGGCCCCTTTGGCGGCGTGGTACCGGAGCTGGCGGCACGAGAGCATCTGCTGCAGGTGCGGGCGGTCATGGGCGGGGCCTTGGCCCAGGCCGGTGTCGGGTTGAAGGATCTGGACCGCATCGCCGTCACCCGCGGGCCCGGCCTGGTGGGCAGCCTGCTGGCCACCTTCAGCGCCAGCAAGGCCGTGGCCTGGCGGGAGGGGATCCCCTGGGTGGGCGTCCACCACCTGCTGGGGCACCTGAACGCGGCCCGCTTCGCCGCGCCGGACCTTCCCTTTCCGGCCCTGGTGCTGCTGGTGTCCGGCGGCCACACCCACCTCTACCTGGCCAGGGACTGGACCTCGCTCCAGCTCCTCCAGAAGACCCGGGACGACGCCGCCGGCGAGGCCTTCGACAAGGCCGCACGCATGCTGGACCTGGGCTACCCCGGCGGCCCCGTGGTGGACGCCTGCGCCCGGGCCGCAGACCGGGCCGCCGAGCCCTTCACCCCGCCGAAGTTCAGGGACGGCAGGGCCTCCTGGAGCTTCTCGGGCCTGAAGACCGCTGTGAAACTGCGCGTGGAGCGGAACCCGCGCCTGGCCACGGCGGGGGCGGACGATCCTGAGGTTCAGGGGCTCTGCCGCAGCCTCCAGGAGGCCATCAGCACTTGGCTGCTGAAGCCCGTCCCTGCCCTGGCGGAGGAGCACGGCGCCCACAGCTTCGTGATCAGCGGCGGCGTGGCCTGCAACTCCCGCCTGCGGGCCGAAGCCGCGGACTTGGCCGCCCGGACGGGCCTGGCCCTGGCCATTCCCGAGCCGCGTCTCTGCACGGACAACGGCGCCATGATCGCCGCCGCCGGCGCCCTGCTGGAACCGGACGCCGAGCCCTGGATCCAGAACGCCGACGCAGATCTCAAACTGGGAGCCTGACATGGACGTGACCCGCGAGGATGTGCTGCGCTGCGCCGCCCTGGCCCACTTGAGCCTTCGGGAGGACGAGATCGAGCCCATGCGCCTGGCCATGGCCCGCCTGCTCACCCACGCGGCCAGCCTGGATGAGCTGCCCCTGGCCGAGGTGGAGCCGATGTTCCAGGCCCTGGCCCATCCCCTGCCCCGCCGGGAGGACGAGCCGCGGGACGCCTTCACCCAGGCCGAGGCCCTGGCCAATGCGCCTGAGCAGGACCGGGGGCACTTCGTCGTGCCCAAGGTGCTGTAGCGGAAAAGAAAGCGGCCCCCGGAGGAGCCGCTTCCGTCAGTGGGAATCCGGATCAGAAACTGTAGCGGACGCCGAAACGGACCGAGCGCGGCGCCTGGAAGGTGGTGGGCGCCTTGAAGTAGGGGTTGGTCTGGCCCACGTCGAGGCCGCTGAAGTTGTACCGCTGGTCCAGGGCCGTGGCGCTCTGGCTGTTGAGCACATTGGTGACATCGAGCGAGAGCCGGACCTGCTGCTTGGCCACGATCTTGAAGGTGTAGCCCAGGTTCAGGTCCAGGCGGCTGGTGTTGGGGGTGCGTCCCTCGGAGCCCCGGGGCGTGAGGAAGAGCTCGTAGCGGGTGTAGGGGAACGGCTGCACCTGGTCCGCGAAACCGAGGCGGTTGACCGGGGTGCCCGTGGCGTAGGTGAAGGAGGCGCCGAGGCTGAGGCCGAAATCCCACTCGTAGTAACCGTTCGCCTTGACCTGGTGGGTGCGGTCGCCGCTGAGCCTCCCCTCGCTGTTGACGATGAAGTCGGGCTCGTCGAAGGCCGAGTTGATGTTCGGGTCCAGCTGCCCGGTCCCGTCCGCCCCGCCGACCCCCTGGTAGGCGCCTTCGTAGTTGCCGTCCAGCTTGCTCCAGAGGTAGGAGGCCTGCCAGGTGTAGTGGTCCGCGAACTTCTTCTGCACGCTGACTTCCACGCCCTTGTAGTCGCGGGTGGCCCGGGGGTACTGCTTGCCGGTCTGGCTGGTTCCGGGGTTCATGATGAAGTAGTCGCCCAGGGGGCTGTTCACATCGAGAGAATCCTCGATGGCGCGGCCCACGTAGCGGCGGATGTACTTGGCTCCGAGGACGTAGTTGGTGGCCACGGTCGTCTCGGCCCCCAGGATGAGCTCATCCGAGTACTGGCCCTTGAGGTCGGGGTCCACGGGTTCGATGTAGGATCCGACGATGGAGCTGGTGCCGGCCGCGGGGTCCGGGACCAGGCTGGTGGGGCTGAAGTTGAAGATGGTGGGGTTGCTCTCGTCGCTGAAGGAACGGATGACGAGGTCGAGGGGCACCTGCTCGTAGAACCGAGACAGGCTCATGTAGACCTTGTCCTGGCCCTTCCCGGCCCAGTCCCAGATGACGCCCAGGCGGGGCGCCCACTGGTCCTTGAGGTCGATCTTGGTGGCCCCGTGCTGGTCCTTGATCTTGGTGGTGTCGAGGCGGACGCCCACGTTGAAGGTGAGGGCCGGGGTGGCCGACCACTTGTCCTGGACGAAGTAGCCCGCGCTCTCGTGCTTGGGGGAGGCGTTGAAGATGATGCTGGGCGCGTTGTTCACATCCGACCCGGCGATGGTCCAGTAGTAGTGGGAATAGGTGCCGTTGCCGTAGTCCGTGACCTGCTGGCCGCCCGAGTACCCGCGGTGGATGGTGGCCTTGTCGGTCTGGAAGTCGAACCCGCCCTTCAGCTCGTGCGGCCCGAGATACCAGGTGAGGGAGCCCGAGAAGTTGGTGCGGGTGAAGTCCTTGTCGTCGTAGCGGCCGAACCCGTCCCGGTTCCGCTGGGTGGTGTTGTCCACGGTCTGGATGAGCGAGGCTCCGGCGCCCGTGGGGAGCACGGAGTTCTTCTCCTCGTGCTGGCTGGCCTGGAGCTGGACGAACCAGGTCTGGCCGGTCAGCTCGTAGCGCAGGCTGAGATCCGTGCCGCCGATCTTCCGCTCGCCGCTCCAGGTGGTTGCCGGCCCCTGGGGATCCTTCACGGCGCCCGTGACCTTCTCGGGATCGCCGAGGACGGAGGCGATGAGGGTCTGGTTCTCGGCGAGCCTCCAGGTGAGCTTCAGGGCGTAGAGGTCGCGGGTGGAATCCGTGGGGGCCTTCAGGCCATCATCGGGCCCCGGCACGCGGACCTGGGACTCCTGCGAGTTGGTGCGCCGGTCGTAGGCGGCAAAGAACCAGAGCTTGTCCTTGATGATCGGGCCGCCGATGTCGAAGCCGTACTCCGAGGTGCGGTTCTCCAGCAGGAGGGGCTTCTGGCGGAGGTTGGCGTCGTCCGTGTGCTTGTTCCCGCTCTTGAAGATCCGGCCCTCGGAGTACGCGAACACGTCGCCGGAGAACTCGTTGCCGCCCGACTTGGTGATCACATTGATGATGCCGCCGGTGGCCTTGCCGTACTCCGCCTCGTAGCCGCCGGTCTTGACCTGGAATTCCTGCACGAACTCCTGGGGGATCTTCTTGCCCTGGGTTCCGAACTCCACGTTGGTGGTGTTGATGCCGTCCACCACGAAGTTGTTCTCGGCGCCGGAGGAACCGTAGACCTTGAAGCCCACGTTGTCCTGGGATACGCCGGGCGCGAGCAGCGCCACATTGGCGAAATCGCGGGTGGTGGGCAGCTTCAGGATGGCCTCACTGGTGTAGTTGCTGCCGGCGGTGGTGGCCTTCAGGTCCACGGTCGCATTGGCATCCGTCACTTCCACGGTGGCGGTCGCGATGGACTTCAGCGTCAGGTCGACCGTGGCGGTGCGGTCCAGCCCGACCTGGATCTGCGCCTTGGCGGCGTTCAGACCTTCCTTGGTGGCGGTGATGGTGCAGAGCCCGGGCGGGAGCAGGCCAATGCGGTAGGTGCCGGATTCATCCGTGGTGGTGGCGCGCCCGCCCTGGATCCCCACCCCGCTGATGGACACGGTGGCCCCGGCGACCGGACGCCCCTTCGGATCCACCACGCGCCCCTGCAGGGACCCCGTGGTCTGGGCCGAGAGGACGGCTCCGGAGGCGAGTAGCAGGGTCAGAAAGCGCATGCGACGGCTGGCCATGGCCGCTCCAAAAAGGAATGGCCACCATCGGATGGCCAGAGTCAAAAAAGAAGTGGCTTCATCATGGTCATTTGAATGTCCACATCAAGTAAAAATTCCAACCATCAAATTAACGATACAAGAGTCATCATTCATGTGGATACACCCATGTAGCTGACCCCAATTGGGATCGGGTGATCCGGCCCCTTGTTTTCCGGGGTCTACCAGTCGCCGCCGGAATCGCCTCCGGAGTCCCCGCCGCCCCAGTCGCCGCCGCCGGAGTCACCCCAGTCCCCCCCGCTGGACTCCCCCCAATCCGAGGAGGATCCGCCGGAGTCCCCGCCGCCCCAGCCATCTCCCCCGTTCTGCCCGTCATGGTGGTGGTGTCCGCCGCCCATCATGCTGCCGATCATCATGCCGGTGAGAAGTCCTCCCATGCCGCCGCCGGGCTGGCCGTAGCCGCCCTGCTGCATGGGGACGGAGCCCTGCATGGGCGCATCCAGGCCCAGGCGCCGCCGCGCGGAGGGCGGCAGCTCCTCGTCCTTGAGGGTCTGCACGCCTGCCAGGGCGCCGCAGTAGCCGCAAGTCCACTTCACCGCGCGCAGCCCGTCCCACTCCTGCTTCATCTTGTCGCCCGTGGCGCCGCAGGCGGGGCACTTCGGGTAGGGGCTGGGGAAGGTGTGGGGCTCCAGGGGACCTGTGGGCAGGGCGCGGCGGGAGGCACCGAGCTGTTCCGCGCGATCCCTCTTCCCGCGCAGGACGAAGAAGAGCACGATGCCGACGATGAGGATGGTCCAGAACATGGGAACCCCTGGCGAACCTCAAGGGTACCCCGAAACCGCAAGCCCGCACTTGCTGGCATGATCAGCGTCATGCGCTCCCGCATCCCGCTCCCGGAGGACCGCCCCTGGCGCGTGCTGGGCCTCATGTCCGGCACCAGCGCCGATGGCGTGGACGCAGTGGTGGTGGAGGTGGACCCCCGCGGCTTCGAAGGCGGGCGGCCCTTCCTGGCGCTGCTGGGGCACCATCCCGCCCCCTATTCCGAAGCCCTGAAGGAGGCGGTCCTCGCCGCCGCGTCGAACCGCCTGGATCCCGCCGGGCTCTGCATCCTCCAGCGCCGCCTGGGGGACCACCACGCCCGCGCCGCGGCCGATCTGTGCGCGAGCCTGGGCCTGGAGCCCGACCTGGCCTCGCTCCACGGCCAGACCGTCCAGCACCACCCCGCCGAGGGCGCCACCCTCCAGCTGGCGGATCCCTACGTGCTGGCCGAAGTCCTGGGCTGTCCCGTGGTGTGGGACCTCCGCCGTCGCGACATGGCCCTGGGCGGCCAGGGCGCCCCCCTCGTGCCCCTGCCCGAGCGCTGGTTGCGCGGCCCGGAACCCTGGCTGGCCCTGAACCTGGGCGGCATCGCGAACCTGGCGTACTGGGATGGGGCGCACACCCGGGCCTGGGATGCGGGTCCCGGCATGTCCCTGCTCGACCTCGCGGCCCGGCGCTGGCTGGGCCGGCCCTTCGATCCCGGCGGCGCCGCGGCGGCGGGGGAGGTCCATGCCGCCCCGCTGGATCGCTGGCTTCGCCACCCCTACTTCCAGGCGCCCCCGCCCAAGTCCACGGGCCGGGAGGTGTTCGGCACGGCCTGGCTCGACGCGGAAGCCCCGGGGCTGGAGGCCCTGCCCCTGCCGGACCGTCTGGCCACCCTGGCCGCCTTCAGCGCCGAAGCCGTGGCCCGGGAGTTGGCCCGCCTCAGTCCCCTGGCCCCGGGCACCCGCGGCCTGGTGAGCGGCGGCGGAGCCCAGCACGGGCGCCTGCGCGCGGAGCTGGCCGCCCGCCTGGCCCTGCCCCTGGCCGACGACACGGCCTTCCCCGCCGGGGCCCGGGAGGCCGTGAGCTGGGCCCTGCTCGGCGCCGCCAGCGCCCTGGGCCTGCCGGGGAACCTCCCCGAGGTGACCGGCGCGGCACGGCCCGTGGCCCTCGGGAGCTGGGTCTGTCCGTGAGGTTCTCCCGCTGGATCGACCACCTGCCCCTCTGGGTGGCCTTCGGCGCCGCCGTCTCCACGGGCATCTACGAGTCCGGGGAGCTGGCAGTCATGGCCCTGCCCCTGGCGGCCGCCGCCGTGGTGGAGGCCTGGCGATGGGACCTGAGCCGCCATCACCGCTGGCTGGAGGCGGGGGCCCTGGTCTTCTTCCTCGCGGACCTGGCCCGGGGCCGCGGCATCTTCCCCGTGGCCATCCACACGCTCTTCGTGCTGGCGGGACTGAGGCTGGTCCTGCCCCGGGAGCTGCCCCAGCGGCGCCAGCTGGTGCTCATGGGCTTCCTGCTCTTCCTCACCACCGCCGTGAGCACCACGGACCTGGTGTTCCTGCTCTGGGCCCTGCTCTGGCTCGGCTCCGCCGCGGCGGTCCTGCTCCAGCAGAGCTGGGAGGCCTCCGCCCGCCACCGCCGGGGCGCCCCGGTCCATCCGCCCTACGGGGGCCTGCCGGCCTGGATGGGGGCGACGCTGGTGCTGGGGGCGGGGTTCTTCCTGATCCTGCCTCGCCTCAATGCGGGCTTCCGGCCCAGGGCCTTCGCGGGCACCGCCCCCATGGCGAGCCGGGCCGGCTTCGGGGACCAGGTGGATCTGGCCGCCGGCGGCCCCATCGAGCCCAATCCCGAGGTGGTCCTCCGCATCGCCCCGCCCCCGGGCTTGGCTCCCGCCGCCCTGCCCGGGCTGGACCTGCTGCGGGGGGTGGCCCTGGAGCGCGTGGAGGGGATGCGCTGGAGCCCCGGGGACCTGACGCCCCTCCCGGCCCGGAGCCCCCGCACCACCTCCGCCGGGGCCCATGCGGAGTTCCTGTTCTCCCCCAGCGCCCAGGGCATCCTGACCCTGCCCTACGGGACCACGCGCGTGGAACCGGACCAGCTCCTGCGCCGGGGCGGAGGCGGAAGCCTCCGCTGGCGCTTTCCCCGGGCCCGCCCCGTTCCCCTGGACGTCGCCTGGAGCGCGGGAGACGCTGAGCTTCCGGAACCCTGGCTCTCCCCCCGACGGCTCGACCACCTGCGGGAGCTGGGGCCGGACCACGAGGCCGCCCGGCGCTGGAGCCTGCGGCTGGCGCCGGGGGACCCGCCCGCGCCGGAGCTGGCCCGGGGGCTGGAGCGGGCCCTGCGCGGGTTCCGGTACACCCTGGACAACCCCTCGGGCCGGGCGGTGAACCCCCTGGAGGACTTCCTGGACCGGACCCAGGCCGGGCACTGTGAGTACTTCGCCTCGGCCATGGCCCTGATGCTGAGGGCCCGGGGCGTTCCCGCCCGGGTGGTGAACGGCTTCCGCCTGGGCCCATGGATCCCCGAGGGCGGGTACTTCCGCGTGAGCCAGGACCAGGCCCACAGCTGGGTGGAGTACTGGGACCAGGGCCGCTGGCACGTGGCGGATCCCACCCCGGCCGGGGCGGGCCAGGGACCCGGCGGAGGTCCCGCCGCCCTGGGGGCCCTCACCCGCTGGCTCGACACCCTGCGCTACCACTGGGATCGCCACGTGGTGCGATTCTCCGACCAGGACCAGGTGGAGGGCCTCTCCTGGATCCAGAGCCGGCTCCAGGGGTGGGAGTGGCACTGGAAGGCCCCGCCGGCGCCGCTCTCCTGGGGACTGGCCCTGCTGGCCGCGGCCTGGATCGCGTGGCGCACGCGGAGCCTCTGGCGCCCCGCATCCGCGGGCCCCGGCGCCATCCGCGCCCTGCGGCCCCTTCTGGCCCGGACCCGCCACCTGGCCGCCCCCGGGCCGGGCGAGACGGCCCGCGCCTGGCTCTTGCGCCTCGCCGCTCTGCGGCCCGAGCGTGCCGGGGCCCTGTTGGACCTCGCGGACCGCGTGGAGGCCCAGGCCTACGGCGGCCGGGACGGCGCGGCCTCCGCCCTCGCGAAGGCGGAGGCCGCGGCCTGGCGGGGCTGGAAGGCGCCTACTTCCCCGTCAGCCGTTCAAAGGCCTTCATGAGTTCGATGGGCAGCGGGAAGACGATGGTGCTGTTCTTCTCCGTGGCGATCTCCGCAAGCGTCTGCAGGTAGCGCATCTGGATGGCCGTGGGGTTCTCGCTGATCTTGTTCGCGGCCTCGAGCAGCTGCTGGCTGGCCATCAGCTCGCCTTCGGCGGCGATGATCTTCGCCCGCTTCTCGCGCTCCGCTTCGGCCTGCTTCCCCATGGCCCGCTGGATCTGCTCGGGCAGGTCCACGCTCTTCAGCTCCACGCTGGTGACCTCGATGCCCCAGGGCTCCGTGGAGCGGTCGATGATCTCCCGCAGGCGCTGGCTCAGCTTCTCCCGGTCCGCCAGCAGCTCGTCGAGGGTGACTTCGCCCAGGATGGAGCGAAGGGTGGTCTGGGCCATCTGGCTGGTGGCGTAGTAGTAGTTCTCCACGCCGATGATGGCCGCCTTGGGATCCAGCACCTTGAAGTAGACGACGGCGCTCACCTTCAGGCTCACATTGTCCCGGGTGATGATGTCCTGGCTGGGCACGTCCATCACGACCGTGCGCAGGCTCACGGTGACGGCGGTCTGGAAGGGCCGCCACACGAAGCAGAGGCCGGGCCCCTTGGGCTTGTCCTCCACCTTGCCGAGGGTGAAGACCACCAGGCGCTCGTACTCGTTCACCACCTTGAGGCAGGCGAGGAAATAGATCAGCAGGGCGATCGCGGCCGGGCCGAAGCAGCCGAGGGACGTGGCGAAGAGGGCGTCCATTGAGGACCTCCGGGGAAGATTGGCCCCAGTCTACGAGGTTCCTAGGCCCGCACGAACGGATTGGTGGCCGCCTCCTCACCGAGGGTGGTCGCCGGACCGTGGCCAGGGATGACGAGGGTGGCGCCGTCCAGCACGTAGAGTTCCCGCCGGATGCTCTGCTCCAGCGCCTCCCAGCTGCCGCCCCAGAGGTCCGTGCGGCCCACGCCGCCCCGGAAGAGCGTGTCCCCCGCCAGCACCACGCGGCCCTTCGCGAAGACGCCGTGGAAGCAGCAGGAGCCCGGCGTGTGGCCCGGCGTGTGGAGCGTCGTCAGGTCCAGGTGGCGGTCGCCTGCGTTCAGGGCGGCCATCTCCGGCTGGGGGATGGCGGGCATGCCGAACATCCCCGTCTGCTGGGCCAGGGCCTCGATGAGGAAGGTGTCGTCCCCGTGCAGGTGGGCGGGGCACTGCCAGAGGTCCTGCAGCTCCCGCGTGGCCCCCACGTGGTCGAAGTGGGCATGGGTGTGCAGCAGGGCCGTGACCTTGAAGCCGAGCGCCTCCACGCGCTTGCGGATCTTCGCGCCGTCCCCGCCGGGATCCACCACCAGGCCCTGCCGGGTGTCGGGGTCCCACAGCAGCGAGCAGTTGCAGCCCAGGGGGCCCACGGGGAAGGTCTCGAGGTTCAGCATGGCGTCTCCACCTCCATGGTAGGGAAAAGCGGAGGGGCGGGTCAGAGGGGTCGCCGGATGCCGGTGGTACAGTCGTCGGAGCGGGCTCCGGCCATCGTGGGGGCGCCGCCGGAAAGGAACCGCCATGGCCGTGCTTCTTCAGGTCGACTTCCCCTTCCAGGGCCCGTGGGGGGACGGCATGACCGCCGCCCTCAAGGGGCTGGCGGAATCCATCGCCCAGGAGCCGGGCCTGATCTGGAAGATCTGGACCGAGAATCCCGAGAAGCAGGAGGCCGGGGGCATCTACCTGTTCACGGATGCGGCCAGCGCCGAGGCCTACCTGAAGATGCACACCCAGCGCCTGATGTCCTTCGGGGTCCCCCAGGTGAACGGCAAGCTCTTCTCCGTCAACCGGGACCTGTCCGCCCTAGACCGCGCCCCGCTCTGAGCCGGCAGGCGGGACGGGACCCGCATCTTGATGCGTGATCCAGGTGGCTTCTGGTCCATCCTGGAGTCCTGCCATGGCCGTCCGCTCGAACCTCGACAAGTCCCCCGCCCTCCAGCGCAAGCTCTCGGACCTGCCCCTGCGGCCGGGCTGCTACCTTTATCGCGACCAGAAGGGGAACCTGCTCTACATCGGCAAGGCCAAGGTGCTGCGGAACCGGGTGAAGTCCTACTTCCAGAACAAGCACCAGGACGCCAAGACCCGCCGGCTCGTGGCCCGCATCTGGGACCTGGAGTTCATCGTCTGCGAGACGGAGCTCGAGGCCCTGGTGCTGGAAAACAACCTCATCAACGAGCACCTGCCGCCCTTCAACATCCTGCTGCGGGACGACAAGAGCTACCCCTACGTGAAGCTCACCTGGAAGGAGGCCTTCCCGAAGGTCTTCGTCACGCGGAAAGTGCGCAAGGACGGCGGCCTCTACTACGGGCCCTTCTTCCCCGCCAGCACCGCCTACCGCACGGCGGAGCTGGTCTACCGCTTCTTCCAGATCCGCGACTGCGACATCGACATCGACGGCAAGCGCGGCCGGGCCTGCCTCAAGTACCAGCTCCACCGCTGCACGGCGCCCTGCATCGCCGCCGTGAGCCAGGAGGCCTACCGCGAGCAGGCCAAGGAGGCGCGGCTCTTCCTGGAGGGCAAGCGGGACGAGCTGAAGGCCCGGCTGGAGGCCGCCATGTGGAAGGCCGCCGAGGCCGCCGCCTTCGAGCAGGCCGCCCAGCACCGGGACGCCCTCCAGCAGGTGGACGCCTGGTTCACCCGCCAGAAGGCCGCCAGTCCGAACCTGGAGGACATGGACGTCTACGGCAGCGCCGTGCTGGACGGCCGGGCCTGCGTGCACCGCCTCATGCTGCGGGACGGCCGCATGATGGGGCGCCAGGAATACGTGCTGGCGGAGGTCGAGACCTTCGACGGCGCCGTGCTGGCCCAGGTGCTCCAGCGGGTCTACAGCGCCGATCCCGTGCCCGGCCGCATCCTGGCCGAGGTGGAACCGGAGGATGCCGAGCTGCTGCGGGACTGGCTGGGCGGGATGCGGGGATCGAGACCCCAGATCCAGGTGCCGAAGAAGGGCGAGAAGGTGGACCTGCTGGCCATGGCCCGGGAGAACGCCCGGCTTGCCCTGGAGCGCAAGTTCGAGCCGGCGCGTCTCAACGAGGCCGTGCTGGAGGGCCTGCAGGCCTTCCTGGGCCTCAGCCACCTGCCCCGACGCCTGGAGTGCTTCGACATCAGCCACGGCCAGGGCCGCGAGGTCGTCGCCAGCTGCGTGGTGTTCAGCGAAGGCGCGCCGGACAAGGCCCGCTACCGTCGCTTCAAGATGACCAACGAGCAGAACGACGACTTTGCCAACATGCATGAGGCGGTGACTCGTCGGTACAAGCGCATGCGGGATGAGGGCCAGGAATTCCCGGACCTGGTGCTCATCGACGGTGGCCTGGGACAGCTCCATGCCGCGGAAGCGGCCCTGAAGGACCTGGGCATCGACCAGCTGGAGCTGGGCAGCCTGGCGAAGAAGGAGGAGCTGGTGTTCCGCCCCGGATCCAGCGAGCCCCTGCGCATCCCCAAGTCCTCGCCGGTGCTGCAGCTGCTCCAGCGCATCCGCGACGAGGCCCACCGCTTCGCCATCACCTACCACCGGGCCCTCAGGGCCAAGCGCACGCTGCAGACGGAATTGACCCAGGTCCCGGGCATCGGTCCCGCCACAGCCCGGAAGCTGCTCCAGACCTTCGGCAGCGTCACCCGGGTGCGGGAGGCCGGCGAGGCGGCCCTGGTGGAAGCCATCGGCCGGGCCGGCGCCGCCAAGGTGCTGGCCTGGCGGGCCGCCCGGGAAGCGCCCGGGGCTACTTCCCCGTCCCCTCCAGCCGGCTGAGCTCGGTGCGGGCGACCTCGCTGCCGGCCTCCGCCGCTTTGCGGTACCAGTAGAGGCCCTTGGCCCGGTCCGGCGGAACGTCGAGGCCGTAGTAGTACATCGCCCCCAGCATCCGCATGGCGTTGGCGTCCCCCGCCTTCGCCTGGTCCAGGTAGGCCCGGGCCGGTCCCGGGATCTCGGCCTCGGGCGCCGCGGCCGCGGCCTTGGCGGGATGGACCGCCTGACCCGGCGAGGAGCGCAGGAAGACCAGGCCCACCAGCACGGCGACTCCGCCCAGGAGCAGGGCCAGCTTCCAGCCCCGGGACCGCGGCGGGGGGGCCAGCTTCCGGGGCGTCCCGCCCGGCTCGGCCCCCACCGTGGGAAGGGCGACGGTCTGATCGGGCGACGGCGCGCCCTGGGTCAGCGGCAGGACCAGCTTCTGCGTCTGGTCCGGCGGGCCTTCCTGGCCGGGACGGGTGTCATGGTCATTCATGGGGCCCCCCTGGGGTCGCGATCGGCGCCCCCAAGAATAGATCCAATGGCCTCACGAAGCCTCCCCGGGGCCGGGCCCGGAGGCCGCCAGCCAGTGGCGGCGCCTCGGCACGAAGGCCAGGAACAGCAGCGGGGACAGGATGATGTAGCCGAAGGCGTGGCGTGCCGCGTGCTGCCCAACCAGCAGCCAGTAGACCAGCCCGTAGAGGCTGCTCAGCTCGAACAGGGCGGCGTAGAGCAGGGTCTCCCGGAGGATCACCCCGGCCCGGTGGGCCTCTGGCACCCGGTGGAAGGCCTTGAGCACGGTCCCCTTCCGCCAGAGCACCCAGGCGGCGGACAGGAAGACCAGCCCCGTGAAGATGTGGCCCAGCTGGAGGTAGGTGCCCTCGGGCCGCTCCCCGCCGGGCGGCACCACACCCGCCAGGATCAACGCCCCGATGAGGACCGGCGTGCCCAGGCAGAGGACGAGCCCCACCAGCCGGGCCCGGCCCACAGCGGCCTCCCATGACGCAAACGCTGCGCTCATGCGGCTTCGGCGGCCTTGACGCGGATCTCCCCGAAGGTCTCGCCCTGGACCAGGGCGATGCGGCCCGTGCGGACCAGCTCCAGCAGGGCGAGGAAGGTGAGCACCAGATCCTCCCGGGTGCTGACCTGTCCGAGGAGGCCCTGGAAGGGCTTCCACAGGCCGTCCTGGAGGTCGCGGAGCACCTCCACCACCCGCTGTTCGAGGGTCTTGGGCTGGGTGCGGACCTCCACGGGGGGCGGAGGCAGCAGCCGCTTGAGGGCCTCCCGGTAGGCGCCCAGCAGATCGAAGAGCGTGGCGCGGATGGGCTCGTCCTCCACGCGCTTGTGGTCCTCTAGGTCCAGGCCCGGGGCGAAGGCGATCTTCTGCCAGTCGGACTCCCGCGCCGAGAGCTCCCGCGCCGCGGCCTTCACCTGCTGGTAGTCCAGCAGCCGCTGCACCAGTTCCTCGCGGGGATCCTCCTCGCCGGCTTCCTGGGGCGGCCGCGGCAGCATGAGGCGCGACTTGATCTGGAGCAGCTGGGCCGCCATGGCCACGAACTCCGCGGCGATCTCCAGGTTCAGCTCCTCCATGAGCTTCAGGTATTCCATGTACTGCCGTGTGACCTCGGCCATGGGCAGGTTCAGGATGTCCAGCTTCTGTTCGTGGATGAGGTGCAGCAGCAGGTCCAGGGGCCCGTCGAAGGCCGAGAGGTGCAGCGCCAGCCCGCGGAACTTCGTCTCGAAGCCCTTGGGGGGCTCGAAGGTCCGCGATTCCACAGCCGGAGCCTCCGGCACGGGCGGAACCTCGGCCACGGATTCGGGGACTTCCTGGGGGGTGTCGGACATGGCGTGATTCTACCCTCCTCCGCCTTCCGCCATCACGGAAACAGGCGCCCGGTGAGGGCGCCTGTTCCTGGAGCAGGGGTGAGCCTAGCGGCAGACCACCGCGTGGGCCACGATCCAGACACCGCCGCCATCCACGTCGGCCAGGGGGACCGTGAACGAGGTCGAGGTCTCATAGCCGAAGAGGTAGTCGGTGTTGCCGTACTGCCCTGGGGCGATGGTGGTCGGGGCGTCATCCCCGGCGAAGAGGTGGGCCTCCTTGAGGTGGTACCCCGAGACGGTGATCGTGTAGGTCACGGTCACGTTGGTCCCGTCCCAGGCGACGGTGACCGTTCCCACCTTCACGCCGTTGGCCGTGTTGTTGAGGCCGGCGCCCGCCCAGAGATCGAAGGTCCGGGTTCCCGGGGTGAGGAGCTTGATGGCCCAGCCCCAGCGGTTGCGGGTGAGGTTCAGGGAGGGGAGGTTCTCTGGATTGCTCTTCCGGTCGGTGGTCCAGACGTAGCAGCCCTTGGCATAGGCCGTGGCGCAGCACTCGGTGGGCGGAGGCCCGAAGTCGCAGCAGACCGTGTAGACACCGTAGAACCACCAGCGTGGGCCGCTGCCGGCCGTGCCGCCTCCGAAGGCAGTCTGGTGCGCTCCGGTGGTGTCGCCGTCCATGAAGACTTCGGCGTGGGTCACGACGTAGAGGGGCGTGCCGCAGGCGCTGTTCGCGTCCTGGATCAGCAGGTCATGGAAGGGGATGGTGAAGGTGTAGGTGGTGAGCCCTGTGGCATCCACCTTGTAGGGGAACTGCCCGGGGATGGGGATCCCGGCGTTGGGCCCGTTCTGAACCTTGGGCATGTTGGCGAGGTCGTTCCCCACCCACACCTGCAGGTTGCCGAAGGCCGCGCTCCCGTAGGACAGCGTGTAGGTCACGTACAGGTTGTCCAGGTCATTGGATACGGTGACGGATCCGACATTGGTGGTCTGCCCGGCCGTGAGGTCCCAGGTGGTGGTGCCGCAGCCCGCCGTCTGGGCCTGGGCATTCCCGGCGCCGAACAGCAGCAGCAGGGCGAGGGCCGCCGCGGACCTGCGGAACATCCGGCAGGCCGTTTCGAGAAGATGGTGGGTCATGGTGGTTCCTCCAAAGGGGTTAAAGGTGAATTGATGGAAGTTGACGCCTGAAGATCGACTCTGCCGGCCCTCAGGCCAGGAACTGGAGACCGACCCGGAAGCCTCCGGGCACCTCCAGGGACCACCTCACTTCGGACATGACGGGAACCGGCGTGTGGCTGGCCTCGAAGGGGAGGAGCAATCTGAGGATCTCGCCCGGGCGCATGGCGTCGTTTGTGAGGAATCCCGCGCCCCGGGCGCTGATGTCGTACCCCACTGCCTGGCCCATGGGTGCCTGGGCAGGCCGCACCATCGAGGCCGTCCGCTCGAACTGCACCACCAAATTCAGGGTGGTCCGGGGGATGATCCGATGGTCTGGATGGACATTCGGCATGAAGAAAGGCTAGATAGAAAGGCCGATCCCCCCAATCCCCTCGAAAGTGTGTTTTTTTCTTACCAGACTCCATGCGCCGAAAGGATGACTCTTGAATCAAGCGCACACGGACCTCTCGGACATCGTGCGCCGCCGCGCCGCGCCCGGCATCCTCGTGGTGGATCTGGGCGGTCGGGTTGTGTTCGCCAACGAGCCTGCCCTCGCCACGCTCGCCGCCCTGGGCTTTCCGGACCCGGACGCCTGGACACCGCCGGGTGAGGTCGTTCAGCTGTGCCGCCGTGCGCTGGAGGGCCAGGCGACGGCCCTCACCCTCCAGGCCGAGGGGATCGGCAGGGAGGACTCACTGTCCTGCGCCCTGCGGGCCTTCCCGTTGGCCCCCCCGGGAGGCGGCGCCAGCCCGACCCACGTCATGATCCTGCTGGAGGGGGTCGTCGCCAAACACCAGGTGGACCTTGAGAAGGCGCGCCGGGCCTTCGATCTCTCCCGGCGCGAGCTGGAGGTCCTGAACCTCATCAACCTCGGCTGTTCCAACAAGAAGATCGCCGACCAGCTCTACCTGTCCGAATACACGATCAAGGACCACATCAAGAGCCTGATGAAGAAGCTGGGGGTGAGCTCCCGCAGCGAGGCCGTGGCCCTGCTGCGCTGAGGGCGGCCATGGCCGAAAGAAGCGACCCAGGCCACAATGGAAGGCCATGGCCCGCCCTCCTGTCCTCCCCGGCCCCCGTCCCGATTGGCTGAAGATCCGCGTGCCGGCGCCGGAGGTGGTGGCGGAGGTCGAGGGGCTGATCCGCGAGCAGCGGCTGGTGACGGTCTGCGAGGAGGCCCGCTGCCCCAACCTGCACGAGTGCTGGGGCGTCCACCGCACGGCCACCTTCATGCTCATGGGCGACGTCTGCACCCGGCACTGCGGATTCTGCAACGTGGGCAAGGGCCGTCCCGGCGAGCTGGACCCCGAGGAGCCCCAGCGCGTGGCCGAGGCCGTGGCCCGGCTGGGCCTGAAGTTCGCCGTGGTCACCTCCGTGAACCGCGATGACCTGCCGGACGGCGGCTCGACGCACTTCGCCGCCACCATCCAGTGGATCCGAACCCTCTCCCCCCACTGCGGCGTGGAGGTGCTCATCCCCGATTTCCGGGGCCGGGAGGCCGATCTGCTCACCGTCCTGGAAGCCCGGCCCGATGTGCTGAACCACAACGTAGAGACCGTGCCCCACCTCTACCGGCGGGTGCGGCCAGACGCGGACTATGCCCAGAGCCTTGAGGTCCTGCGCCGGACGGCGGAGTGGCGGGACGTCCACGCGCCGGCCATGCGCGTAAAGAGCGGCATCATGGTGGGCCTGGGGGAAACCTCTGAGCAGGTGCTCGCCCTCATGGCGGACTGGCGCGCCTCCCGCGTGGACATCGCCACCATCGGCCAGTACCTCCCGCCCTCGGAGCTGCACCTGCCCCTGGACCGCTTCGTGGAGCCCGCCGAGTTCGACCTGTACCGCCGGAAGGGCCTCGAGATGGGCTTCCAGCGTGTCGAATCCGCACCCCTGGTGCGGTCCAGCTACCACGCCAAGGAGAGCTTCGAGGGCTGAGCGCCCCCGAAACCCTCCACGGATCAGCCCTGCCCTCAGGCCTTGGCGTGCTCGTCCTGCCCCAGGAACTGCTTTTCGAAGGTGGACCAGTCCAGGGTGCCCGCGGCCAGCGGCGTCTCCGCCGTACGGAAGCGGGTGATCTCCTCCTGGTACCAGTCGATGACGGGCTGGCCGATCTTGAGGCCCGGCAGCTCGCCCGCGAGGTCGCTGGGCGCCATCAGGCAGACCCAGCCGCGGTCATAGGGGCTGTGGATCAGCTCGGCGGGATCCGTGAGCAGGCCGGCGTTGTCGTGCTCGATGCGGCCGCTGAGGGGGGCGGCCACGTGCACTTCGCCGGCGGTGCCCTTCAGGGTGAACAGGGGTTCGCCCTGGCGGATGGTCTTCCCGCGCTCCGGCAGCACCACGCCCTTCACGGTGCCGAGGGCCTTGCGCACGAAGTCGTCGATGCCCACCCGGACCTGGCCCTCCGGCTCGATGCGGACCCAGGCGTGACCCGGGGACAGGAAGGCGCCGCCGGGCACGCAGAACTCGCTGGCGGACACCACCTCGGCCATCTCCGGGGCCACCACGCGGACGTTGGGCCGCCGCTGGGCCTCGAGGCGGGCCTCCCGCTTGATGAGGAGCTTCTTCGCGAACTCCGCCAGCTCGTCGGCGGTGAAGGGCTTCTGGACGTACTCGCAGGCGCCGTGCTGGAGCGTCTGCACCGCGGTGTCGATGCTGCCGTAGCCCGTGATCACCACCACGTCCAGATCAGGCCGCAGGTGCTTGGCCGCCTTCACCACCTCGACGCCGTCCATGTCCGGCATCTTGAGGTCGGTGAAGAGGAAGTCGTAGTCGTGGCGCTGGATGAGGCCCAGGGCTTCGGGGCCGTGCTCCACGGTGTCCACGCTGAAGCCCTCGAGCACGAGGATGCGGCGGAAGGAGTCGAGCACCACGGCCTCGTCGTCCACGGCCAGGATGCGGGCCCTGGGGTTCGGGACCTCCACGCGCTTGAGGCTCTTGGCCTCGTAGGTGAAGTCCAGGTGGATGGCCGTGTTCAGCACGGCCTCCCGGGCCTGCCGCTCGCGCTTCTCATGCGCGCGGCGGAGGCTCGTGCGCACCAGGAAGTCGATGCCCACGAAGGCGACGAACATGAAGAGGATCAACAGGGCGGTCATGGAAACCTCCTAGGTGGTGGTGGGAATGGGTATCAGGCTGGTACCGGCGGATGGAGGGAGGCGCAGCGTGAAACAGGTGCCCCGGCCGGGCTCGCTCTGGACCTCGATGCGGCCGCCGTGCGCCTCGACGATGCCCCAGCTGACGGCCAGGCCCAGGCCCGTGCCGTGGTTGCCCTTGGTGGTGTAGAAGGGCTCGAAGATCCGCGGCAGGTCCTCCGGGGGAATGCCGCGCCCGTCGTCCTGGACCAGCATCTCCACGGAGCCTTCCGCGCCAGGCCGGGTGCTGAGCTTGATGGTGCCGCCCTCGCCGTTGATGGCGTCGCCGGCGTTCAGCAGCAGGTTCACGGCCACCTGCTGGATCTGGTTGGCGTCCGCCTCCACCTGGGGAAGCTCCGGGGCCAGGTCCAGGGAGAGGTCCACCTGGTTGAGGGACAGCTGGGTCAGGACCACGGACGCGGCGCGCCGCGCCACCTCATTCAGGTCCATGGGCTTGCGGGCCGGCGGCGTGGGCCGGGCGAAGTCCAGGAGGCCGCGGATGATGCCGCGGCAGCGGACGGTCTCGCGCACGATCACGTCCAGGTCGTCGCAGGATTCCTTATCGCCATCCAACCGCTTGCGGAGCAGGGAGGCGTAGCTCAGGACGCCGGTCAGGGGGTTGTTGATCTCGTGGGCCACACCCGCCGCCAGCCGGCCCACGGAGGCCAGCTTGTCCGCCTGGGCCAGCTGGTGCTGGGTCTCGGCGAGGCGCTGGGTCATGGTGTTGAAGGCGCCCGCCAGTTCCCCCAGCTCATGGTTTCCGCTCACGGGGATCGTGGTGCCGAGGTCCCCTTCGCCCACCCGCCGGGTGCCGGCCACCAGGGCCGCCACGGGCTTGACCACCAGGCGGCGATTGAGCCACCAGAGGATGGCACTGCCGGCCAGGATGGCGAGAATGGCCGAGCCGGTGATGATGGCCCGGCTGCGGGCGATCTCCCGGTCCACCTCCGCCAGGGAGACATTCACGTCCAGCACGCCCAGGAGGCTCTGCCGGGGGCTGTGGGCGTGGCAGGCGGCGGCCGAGCAGGAGGGCTCGTTGGGGATGGGGTTGATGAGGCCCAGGACACGGGTGCCATCCGCAGTGCGGAAGGTCCGCGCCCGGGCCTGGATCCCCAGGCGCTCCAGGGGCCGCCCCTCGGCGTGGCAGGCGTAGCAGGCCTCTCCGCGGATATCGAGGCTGGTGCCGATCTCCTCCTCGGCGGAGGAGAACATGATGCGCCCCTCCTTGTTGAAAACCCGGACCTTCTGGATGCCCTCATCCTGGAGGCCGCCCACGGCCCTGATCTGCCGGTGCAGGTTGTCCCGGCGGTTCTCCAGCATGTCGAAGTGGGTGGCGCTCTTGATGGTCTCGCTCAGCTGGTCGGCGCTGCGCGTCCGCTCCGCGAGGAGCTGGGCCGTGTGCGACCGCAGGAGGGCGAAGGCCATGCCCCCGATCACCGCCGCCGTGGCGAGCCCGGCGCCGAGGATCAGGCGGGTGCCGATGCGGGTCCGCATGGTTAGGATCTCCCCGAAGGCTCCTTCGCCCCTGCCACCGGGCCATCAGGGAAGACCGAGAAGGTCCGGACCGCGAAGGCGAAGACTGCCATGCCGATGGCCACCAGGCCCAGGGACACGGTGATCTCCATGGCCGAGGGCAGGTAGCGGGTGCCGGAGGCGGCCTCCATCCCCGTGATGCTGACATTCAGGCGGTTCATGACGAAGCCCAGCACCGCCAGGAAGGCGCCGCCCACCAGCCAGTCGGGGTTGGAGCGCAGCCGCCGGAAGGACATCAGGGCCACCGGAAGCAGCACGCCGAGCGCGAACTCCACCAGGAACATCCGGCCCTCGTAGCTGAGGTTGGTGATGGTCCCGAAGGCGTGGTTGCGGGCGATCCCCTGCAGCCGCATGAGGCCGAAGATGCCGAGGGCCATGACCATGCCGCGGGCCAGGGGCTCCAGCAGGTCCATCTCGAGGTGCCGGTGGAAGGCCCGCTTGCTAAGGTAGGACTCCAGGATCACCATGCCGATGCCCGCGCCGATGGCCGAGATGTAGAACTGCACCGGCAGCATGGGCGAGTACCAGAGCGGGTGCAGCTTGCTGGGGACGATGAGGTACAGCGAACCCAGCGAGGACTGGTGGAGCGTCGAGAGAAGCACGCCCAGGATCACCAGCGGCGTGATGAGCCGGTGGATGACCTTCGCCGGCGTGTGGAAGCCGAAGTATTCGAAGACCACCGGCGAGAACTCCACCGCCAGCACCGTGGTGTAGAGCATCACGCACCAGGCCACCTCGAACATGACCGAGTGGGTGTTCCAGTAGATGATGGCGTGCCAGATGCGCCAGGGCTGGCCGAGGTCCAGCAGCAGGGCCACGATCACGAAGGCGTAGCCCAGGAAGCCCGTGAGGATGGTGGGGCGGACGATGGGTTCGAAGCGGTGCAGGTTGAAGAGATGCACCACGGCCGTGAGGGTGAAGGCGCCGGCGGCCAGTCCCACGCCGCAGAGCAGGTCGAAGCCGATCCAGAGGCCCCATGGGAACTGGTCGCTCAGGTTGGTGACCGCGCCCAGGCCCTTGGTATAGCGGATCACCGCCACGGCGCAGAAGGCGAGGAAAAGCACCACGAAGACCGCGGTCCAGAAGCCGGGGCGGAAGCGCCGGGGCGCGAGGGTGGCGAGTGTGGTGTTCATGACCGGTCCTCCCGTCCGTGGCCTTGGCCGTTGCGGCCGTTCCCGTTGGCCGTGGCCTTCGCCACCTCCTCCCGTCTGGCGGTGATCCAGTGCACCCCGTAGAGGAAGACGGCCCAGACTGCGACGAAGTCCGGAATGTTGGAGAGCACCTGCCAGGTCTTCATGGCCGGGGGCTCCCCGGGCAGGTTGGACTTCAGCCCGAGCTTCTCGAACGGCACGTTGGAGATCATCAGCACCGACGTGCCGCCGGCCTCCGTGAGCCCGTAGATGTGATCGACATAGGCGCCGGGCTTCTGGCGGATCCGGGTCCGGGCCTCCCAGATCAGGTCCTCCTTCTTCCCGAAGATGGTGGCCTCGGCGGGGCAGGCCTCCGCGCAGGCGGTGGGCTTGCCCTCCTTCAGGCGGCCCGCGCACATGATGCACTTCCCGACCACGGGCACCGGTCGATCCCACTGGTACTTCGGGATCTCGAAGGGGCAGGCCATCATGCAGTAGCGGCAGCCCATGCAGCGCTCGGCGTCGTAGACCACGGGGCCTTCAGGCGTCTTCTTCAGGGCCCCCACGGGGCAGACCGACGCGCAGGTGGGCACTTCGCAGTGCATGCAGAGGCGGCGCACGTTGAGGCCCTCCCGCTCCTGGACCGTCGTCCAGGTATAGGCGGTCAATGCCTCCTCTACCTTGCCCGGTAGCTTGTTCTGCTCCTTGCAGGCGGAGCTGCAGGCGCCGCATCCGATGCAGCGCGTGGCGTCAAAGAGAAGGCCCATGCCCATGGGTTCTCCTGCTTTTTCAAAGTCCCGGGAGACATTCCCGGGGATTCGGAAGAAGCATCCATTCGGCCGAAACCATAGTCAACCCTTTGGTAGCAATTAAAAATGACAGTCTTGTCTCATATAAGAAAAAGGCCTCGCGCGCGCGAGGCACTTCCCAGGAACGGCGCGGGTTAGGCTCTTCCTCTCCGGTGGCCGGATCAGGGGATCAGGACAGGGCCTTTGCCTGCAGCTTCAGGCCCCCCGGAGGTGGTCTTTTTTCACATCGGAAGCCCTTCTGCGGACCTCCAGGACAAGAAACGCCCCGCAATCGCGGGTCGCGACCATGTGGGTCGCGAAGCAGGCTCCAGTGGAGCCTGCGCAGCGGGGCCCCACAGGGAGCGAATCACGCCCGTCAGGCCCCCCCACCAAGCTTTCTTTCCCCTCCGCGGCCCCATCAAAAAAAAGGCCCCGCAACCGCGGGGCCTTTCCAGAACCGCAGATCGCGGCTGATCAATACATGTCTTCCATACCGCCCATGCCGGGCCCCGCGGGGGCGGGAGCCTTGGGCTCGGGGAGCTCAGTGATGATCGCTTCAGTGGTCAGCATCATGGCGGCCACGGAGGCGGCGTTGCGCAGGGCGGACTTGGTCACCTTGGCGGGATCGACCACGCCGAACTTCACCATGTCGCGACCATGTGGGTCGCGAAGCAGGCTCCAGTGGAGCCTGCGCAGCGGGGCCCCACAGGGAGCGAATTACGCCCGTCAGGCCCCCCCACCAAGCTTTCTTTCCCCTCCGCGGCCCCATCAAAAAAAAGGCCCCGCAACCGCGGGGCCTTTCCAGAACCGCAGATCGCGGCTGATCAATACATGTCTTCCATGCCACCCATGCCGGGGCCCGCGGGAGCGGGAGCCTTGGGCTCGGGGAGCTCGGTGATGATCGCTTCAGTGGTCAGCATCATGGCGGCCACGGAGGCGGCGTTGCGCAGGGCGGACTTGGTCACCTTGGCGGGATCGACCACGCCGAACTTCACCATGTCGCCGTACTCGTTGGTGGCGGCGTTGTAGCCGTGGTTGCCCTTGCCCTCGCGGACGGCGTTCACGACCACGGAGCCTTCGACGCCGGCGTTGTTGGCGATCTGGCGGAGGGGCTCCTCCAGGGACTTGCGGACGATCTCGATGCCGGTGGCCTGGTCGCCGGTGGCCTTGAGCTCGGCGAGCTTGGGCAGGCTGCGGAGCAGCGCGACGCCGCCGCCGGCCACAATGCCGTCCTCGACGGCGGCCTTGGTGGCGTGCATGGCGTCTTCCACGCGGGCCTTCTTCTCCTTCATCTCGGTCTCGGAGGCCGCGCCCACCTTGATGACGGCGACGCCGCCCACGAGCTTGGCCAGGCGCTCCTGCAGCTTCTCCTTGTCGTAGTCGCTGGTGGAGACCTCGACCTGGGCGCGGATCTGCTTCACGCGGCCCTGGATGGCTTCGGTGGCGCCGGCGCCCTCGACGATGGTGGTGTTCTCCTTGTCGATGACGATCTTCTTGGCGCTGCCGAGGTCAGTCAGGGTGAGGTTCTCGAGCTTGAGGCCCAGGTCCTCGCTGATGGCCTTGCCGCCGGTCAGGATGGCGATGTCCTCGAGCATGGCCTTGCGGCGGTCGCCGAAGCCGGGGGCCTTCACGGCGGCCACATTCAGGGTGCCGCGGATCTTGTTCACCACGAGGGTGGCCAGCGCCTCGCCGTCCACGTCCTCGGCGATGAGCAGCAGGGGGCGGCGGCTGTTGACGACCTGCTCCAGCAGGGGCAGGAGGTCGCGCATGTTCGAGATCTTCTTCTCGTAGGCCAGGATGTAGGGGTTCTCGAGCTCCACCTTCATCTGGTCGGGATTGGTCACGAAGTAGGGGCTGAGGTAGCCGCGGTCGAACTGCATGCCCTCGACCACGTTCAGTTCGGTGTCGCGGCCCTTGGCCTCTTCCACCGTGATGACGCCGTCCTTGCCGACCTTGGCCATGGCCTCGGCGATGATCTTGCCGATCTCCTCGTCGCCGTTGGCGGAGATGGTGCCGACCTGGGCGATGGCGTTGCCCTCGACGGGCTTCTTGATGTCGTCGATGGCCTTGACGACGGTGTCGACGGCCAAGTCGATGCCCTTCTTGATCTCCATGGTGTTGGCGCCGCTCACGACGGCCTTGATGCCCTCGCGGTAGATGGCGCGGGCCAGGACCGTGGCGGTGGTGGTGCCGTCACCGGCGATGTCGGAGGTCTTGGAGGCGACCTCGCGCACCAGCTGGGCGCCCATGTTCTCGTGCTTGTCCTTCAGCTCCACTTCCTTGGCGACGGTGACGCCGTCCTTGGTCATGAGCGGGGCGCCGAACTTCTTCTCGATGAGGACGTTGCGGCCCTTGGGGCCGAGGGTGACCTGCACCGCGTCGGCGAGCTTGTTCACGCCACGCAGGATCGCCTGGCGGGCATCTTCGGCATAGATGATGGACTTGGCCATGTGTGTCTCCTGATTCAGGGATAAGGGATTAACCACGAAGACCACGAAGACCACGAAGGCACACGAAGCAGTTCTTCGTGGTCTTCCTGTCTTCGTGGTGAACTTTTAGCCCACGATCGCCAGGATCTCGTCCTCGCGCACGATGACGTGGTCCACACCGTCGATCTTCACTTCCGTGCCGCTGTACTTGCCGATCAGCACCTTCTGGCCGGCCTTCACGGACATGGGGTTGCGGGTGCCGTTCTCGTTGATCTTGCCCTCGCCCACGGCCACCACCTCGGCCTCCATGGGCTTCTCCTTGGCGGTGTCGGGGATGATGATGCCGCCCTTGACGGTTTCGGCGGCGTCGACACGCTTCAGCACGACGCGGTCGGAGAGAGGCTTGATAGCCATGGGACCTCCTTGGAAAGAAGAGAAAGAAACGGATGGGGCTGTTAGCACTCAGCCACAGCGAGTGCTAAGTCTGTCACTGGCCCTCAGCCCGGTCAAGCCGGATCTTCCATGATTTTCAAAAATTTTAGTCTTATCTATACATATTTTCTTCTCAAGAATATCAGATATCCGATCCATGAAGGGGGCCCCGGTCAGGGTGTAACCTTTAAGTCATGGAACACCTCGCCATCCTGCGCGACCTGCAAGCCACCCTGGACTACCTTCGGACCATCGAGCGAGACCTGTCGGCCCTGCCCCCTGATCTGGCGGTCCTGGACACCCGGTTGAAGGCCATCGAGAAGCAGGCGGCAGAAAAGACCAAGTCGCTGGACTCTACGCGGATCCATATCCAGATGAAGGCCAAGGAACTGGCCCAGGCGGAGAAGGACGAAGAACGTGCCCGCACGGCGGTGAAGGCCACCAGCCAGAAGGTCCACTACGCCGCCGCCATCCGCGACATGGACGAGAAGGAGCGGCAGAAGGCCGCCATCGCCCGGCCCCTGAAAGCCCTGGAGACCGAGGCCCACGCGCTGGAGCAGGCCCTGGAGGCCCTGGAGGCCGAACGGGCCACCCTCAAGGCCAAGTTCGACGAGCTGCACACCGTCTTCCTGGAAGAGCACGCCAACCAGGTGGAAGGACGGAAGCAGCTCCGGACCAAGCAGGCGGAGCTGGAGTCCAAGCTGCCCCCCCGCGAGGTCACGCGCTTCCACCGGCTCGCCGGCGCCCGCCAGGGGCGCGTGGTGGTGCCCGTGGAGAACGGCGCCTGCACGGGCTGCCACGTGAAGCTGCGCGGCCCCTTCCTCTTCCAGCTGAAAGAGGCCAAGGACGCCGTGGCCTGCGAATCCTGCCAGCGCATCCTCTTCCTGCCGTGAGCCTGTCGGACCGGATCGAGGGCCTGCGGGCCCGCATCCGCCGCGCCTGTGAGGCCGCGGACCGCGATCCGGCGGGCGTCGAGCTGCTTCCGGTGTCCAAGAAACAGCCACTGGCCCTCATCCGGGAGGCCGCCGGGCTCGGATTCTCGCGCTTCGGCGAGAACTACGTGCAGGAGGGCGCCGACAAAGCCGCGGCCGCCCCGGATCTGGCCTTCGTGCTCATCGGCCCCCTCCAGCGCAACAAGGCCAAGCCGGCTCTCCAGCACTTCGCCGAGATCCAGAGCCTCGACCGCCCCGAGCTGGCGGATCGCTTGCGCCGCCTGGCGGAGGAGCTGGACGTGGTGCGCCCCGTCTGGATCCAGGTGGACCTCTGGGACGAGACCACCAAGCTCGGCGGCTGCGCCGGAGCGGATCTGCCCGCCCTCATCGAGGCCCTGGGTGAGGACCCCCGCCTGCCGCTGCGGGGCCTCATGGCCATCCCCCCGCCCGAGGATGAAGGCGCCTTCGCCCAGCTGGCGGCCCTGCGGGATCGGCTCCAGCAGGACCTGGGCCGCCCCCTGCGCCTGAGCATGGGCATGAGCGCCGATCTGGAAGCCGCGGTGAAGGCCGGCAGCGACCAGATCCGCATCGGCACCGCCTTCTTCGGCGAGCGGAGTTACTGAAAAACATCCAACGCAAAGGCGCAGAGACGCAAAGCCGGCCTTCAAGTGTCTCTTTGCGTCTTCGCGCCTTTGCGTTGATCATTTTCCTTTCTCCCGGAGCTCTGATGACCACGATCAAGACCGCCACGGCCTCGCTGCCCGTCTCCGCCGACGCGCTGTTCGCGTTCCTCTCGGACCTGTCGAAGCACCGCGCCTTCCTGGAACCCGCCGCCATGAACTTCCAGGGCGAGGCCGACAAGCACAGCTACGTCCTCGAGGTCATGGGCATGAAGATGCCCCAGGAGCTGGTGGTAAAGGAGCGCGTGCCCGGCCAGCGGGTGGTGCTGGTGCCCGGCGCGAAGAAGCTGTTCGACCACGAGCTGCGCTTCGAGATCGCCGCCGCCGGCGAAGGCAGCACCCTGCGCCTCGTGGACGAGGCCGACATCCCCATGATGATGGCCATGATGGGCGCCGAGAAGCTGCTCCAGGGTCAGCTGGACAGCGGACTCGCGCGCATCCAGGAGCTGGCGGGGGCCGGGCAGATCTGAAGACCAAGGAAGGAATATAAGCGGAGGGGGCGGAGAAACAGAGAGCGCGGAGAAAGAGGATCAAGGATTCTCTCCGCTTTCCTCTGCTCCTCCGCAGTCCTCCGCTTATTTCAGGCCTTTCCGTGAAAGGATGTCCCCGATCCCGGCATGACCCTGTATCGGGCACCCGCCCGCTCCTTCGGAGGTCCCATGCGCCCCGCCCTGCTGCTTGCTGTCCTGCCCTCGCTTCTGGTCGCCCAGGAGTCCGTCACCACGCTCAAGGACCAGAAGGCCCTGGCAGTGACGATCTACAACGACAACCTGGCCCTGGTGAAGGACAGCCGGGAGGTGCGGCTGCCGAAGGGTGAGTCGCGCCTGGCCTTCCAGGAGGTGTCGGCCCAGATCCGGCCGGAGACGGCGCTGCTGCGGAACCTCACCCATCCCAGGGACTTCTGGGTGGCCGAGCAGAACTTCGACTTCGACCTGCTCACGCCCCAGAAGCTGCTGGAGAAGTATGTGGGCGAGAAGGTGACGGTGGTGCGCAGCGTCCCGAACGAGTCGGGCGCCGGGGCCAAGGAGGTCCGGGAGGAGGCCACGGTGCTGGCCACCAACAACGGCACCGTCCTCCAGTTCGCGGACCGCATCGAGACCAGCGTCCCCGGGCGGATCATCTTCCCCAGGGTGCCCGGCAACCTGCGGGCCCGGCCCACCCTGGTGATCAGCCTCAACAGCGGCGCCGACCGGGAGCAGAAGCTGGAGCTGAGCTACCTCACGGGCGGCCTCTCCTGGCGGGCCGACTATGTCGCCAACCTGGCCCCCGACGAGAAGACCCTCGACCTCAGCGGCTGGGTGACCCTCACCAACCAGAGCGGCGCCGCCTATCCCAACGCCACCCTGCAGTTGGTGGCGGGAGATGTGAACCGGGTGCAGCCGCGGGCGGAGCGTGTCTATGCTTTTGACGGATTGGCGGCCAAAGCCGCCCCGGCCCCCCCGAAGATGGCCGAGGAGAGCCTCTTCGAATACCACCTCTACACCCTGGACCGCCCCACCACCCTGGCCGTGAACCAGACCAAGCAGGTGGCCCTGCTCAGCGCCAGCGCCGTGCCCGTGCGCAAGGAGTACCTGCTCCGGGGCCAGTCCTACTACTACTCCGGCAGCTACGGCGACCTGGGCGACAAGCAGAAGGTGGGCGTCTTCGTGGAGTTCGACAACAAGGAGGCCAGCCGCCTGGGCATGCCGCTGCCCAAGGGCATCATCCGCGTCTACAAGCGCGACAGCGAGGGCCGCGCCCAGTTCGTGGGCGAGGACAACATTGACCACACCCCGAAGAACGAGTTGGTGCGCCTGAAGCTGGGCGACGCCTTCGACATCACCGCCCGGCGCAAGCAGACGGACTACAAGAGCCTCGGGAAACAGGGGAAGTTCGGCTTCGTCCACGAATCCGCCTTCGAGATCGAGCTGAAGAACGCGAAGAAGGAGCCCGTCACCCTCACCGTGCTGGAGCCCATGCCCGGCGACTGGGAGGTGCTCCAGAGCAGCCACCCCTGCACCAAGGCCGCCGCCGGCACCGGCAAGTTCCAGGTCGCCGTCCCCGCCGAAGGCAAGACCACGCTGACCTACCGCGTGAGGGTGAGGTGGTAGGGGCAGTCTTCAGGTATCAGTCTTCAGTCTTCAGTAATGGCACCCAGGGGCGGCCTTCGGCCGCTCCTGGGCTACTGAGGACTGAGGACTGAGGACTGAAGACTGCCATACTGACCCTCCATGCCCCTCCCCGCCCGCTTCCTCGCCCGCCTGCGTCGTCTGCCCCTGCGCCTGCGGGGGCGGCTGGGCGGGGGGACCGAGGGACTGCACCCCTCGAAGCTGAAGGGCGCGGGCCTCACCTTCGTGGAGAATCGGCCCTACGTGCCGGGGGATGATCCCCGCTTCATCAACTGGCCCCTCACCGCCCGCACGGGCGAGCCGATCATGAAGCGCTTCGAGAGCAGCCGGGACCTGGTGCTCTGGCTGGTGGTGGATCCCTCGCCCTCCATGTTCCTGGGCGACCCCGTCTCACCCCTGCGCTGGGCCCTGGAGCTCTGCGGCGCCGCCTTCGCCACCCTCCAGGCCACGGGCGACCGCCTGGGCCTCATCGTGCCCGGCGACGGGCGCACCCCGGCCCTGCGCATCGCGCCCAAGCGGGGCCGCATCCACGGCCTGCGCATCCTGGAGACCTTGGCCGAGCGCGGCCCGTCCATCCCCACGGAGGCCGCCTGGCGCGAAGCCCTGGGCCACTGGGGCGAGCACGGCAAGGGGCACCGCCTCTGGCTCTTCAGCAACGGCGCGGGCCTGCAGGGCCTGGCGCCCCTGCTGAAGCCCCTGGCCACGCGGCACCGGCTGGTCTGGTTCCAACCGGAGACGCCCGGCGGGCCCAAGGCCCCGGCCTGGCCCGATCCGGGCTTCTCCCCCGCCATCGAGCGGCAGCGCTGGGACCTCCTGGAGGATCCCATCGTGAAGCTGAACGCCTGGCTGCGGGCGGGGGGGGCGTGATGGGTGGTGAGGGTTCCATCCATCCATCGTTCTTGCTCGGAATCCGCTTGCGGATTCCGAGCAGAGGGAAGGCGGCGCTATGGGTGGCGGCGAGTCTGGTGGCTTCCGCCGCGCCGGCCTGGAAGGCGCCGGGGCAGCTGAGGCTCGGGGAGCTGGAGACGCTGGAGCTGCGAGAGGAGGACCCCGGGGCGCCGGCACCGCCGCGGCCCACGGTGGAGGATCGCCTCGGCCCCCTGCGCCTGCGCTCCATGGAGCCCCTGCCGGACGGGCGGGGCTGGCGCTTCCAGGTGCAGGCCCTGGAGCCGGGCCCCGCCGTGATCCCCGCCCTGGACCTGGGCAACGGCCAGCGGACGCCTGAGCTGCGGCTGGAGGTGCCGCGCACCATCCCCTTCGGCGGCCCCTGGGTGGGCTTCGGCGGCGGGAATGACGACCGCCTGCCCGCCATCCCCTTCCCCTGGGCTTGGGCCAGCCTCCTGCTGCTGCCGCCCCTCGGGCTGGCGGTCTGGATCCTCCGCCGCTGGCAGAAGGGCTCGGGCAAGCGCCGCCTGCACCACGCCGTCCACGCCTTCCGCCGGCACTGGCCTCCGGCCCGGCGCGACCGCGCCGCCCTCGACGCCGCCCACGCCCTGGGCCGCGACCTGCTGGCCGCGCGCTTCGGCGAGGAGGCCCGGGCCTGGGGGCCCGCGGAGTTCCAGTCCCGCAACCTCGATCCCTGGGACCAGTGGACCAAGAGCCTGGACGCGGCCCGCTTCGGCCGGACGGAACCGCCCTTCCCGGCCCCGGAGCCGCTGGTGGCTGCCCTGGACGCCCGTGGCGACCGGAGGGGGGACGCGTGATCGCCCTGCGCCATCCCCTCCTGCTGCTGGTGGCCGTGCCCCTGCTGATCTGGGCCTGGCGGGTGGTCTACCGCTGGGGCATCCCCTCCTCGCGCCCGTCCAGCGCCCTGGCGCGCCTCAGCTCCCACTGGCTGCCGCCGGTGCTGGCCCTGGCCCTGGGGCTGGCCGCGGCGGGCCCCGAGTGGCGCCGCCCCGTGCGGGGCGAGGCCCCCGTGGTGGACTTCGCCGTGGTGCTGGACGGCAGCAGCAGCATGAAGATCCTCGACCGGCCCGACGAGGACCGCTGGCACGCGGCCCGCCGCACCCTGGCCCAGTTCGTCCAGCGCCGGCCCGACGACCGCTTCGCCCTCATCCTCTTCAGCGCCCACCCGGTGACGCTCAGCCCCCTCACCGCCGACCACACGCGCCTGCTCCGCATGCTGGCCCGCCTCGACCTGGACAGCCGCGACGACGGCACCGCCATCGGCTCGGCCCTCATGACCGCTGTGCGGCGCCTGGAGGAGAGCCCCGCCCGCAGCCGCGTGATCCTGCTCCTTACGGACGGCGTGCAGAACCGCGGCCGCGTCACGCCCCAGGAGGCCGCAGAGGAGGCCCACCGCAACGGCATCCGCATCCACGCCGTGGCCATGGGCGCCGAGGGGGAGAGCCTGGTGCCCCTGGAGGGCGGCGGCTTCGCCCGCCTCCGCGTGGAAGTGGACCACGCCACCCTCCAGCAGGTGGCCCACCTCACCGGCGGCGAGTCCTTCAGCGCCGAGGATCCCGGCGGCCTGGCCCGCAGCCTCGCTGCCGTGGACCAGCTGGAGAAGACGCTCCTGCCCGTGGACCAGCCCACGGAAGGCGAGCCACTGGCCCGCTGGTGCCTCCTGGCCGCCGCCCTGCTGGCCCTGCCCCTGGCCGCGGACCTCGCTTTCAAGCGCGGCAGGCCCCGGCCCGCCTGGGTGGAGGGACCATGAACCTGCCCTTCACCCATCCCTGGCTGCTGGCGCCCTTCGGGGCGGCGGCGGCCGTGGCCCTCGCCCTCGCCCTGCGGGCCCACCTGCGGCCCGGGCTGGGCGTGCAGGTGGTGGGCCAGCGCCCGCTCTGGCAGGGCCTGGGCATGGCGCTCATGCTGGCGGGCCTGGGGCTCGGCCTAGCGGAGCCCCGCTGGGGCCTGCCGGAGTTCCCGCGGCTCACGGTCCATGTGGTGCTGGACGCCAGCCGCTCCATGAGCGTGCCAGACGCGGGTGGCCGCTCGCGCTGGGATGCGGCCGTGGCGGCCCTGGACCGCATCTGGTCCCAGCCCCAGGCGGGCCTCCGCTGGGGATTGGACCTGCTCACCGGCGACGACATCCCCCTCCAGCCCCCGGGCGAGGACCGCACCCTCCTGCGGGAGGCCCTGCGCGCCGTGACTCCCGGCGAAGTGGGATCCCCGGGCACGAGCCTGGGCCGGGGCCTCCCCCAGGTGGCCGCCCAGGCGGACCGCGATGCGCCTGCCGTGATCCTGCTGCTGAGCGATGGGGAGGAGACCTGGGAGGCCCCGGAGGCCGCCCTGGACCGCGCGATCGAGACCCTGAAGAAGGCGAAGCTCCCGGTCTGCGTGCTGGCCTTCGGAGACGGCCAGCCCCACACGGTGCCGGCCCGGCCCGCGTCTCAGGACCAGCCTCCCGCCCAACCACCATCCTCGCCGGAGCCGGCCGTGAGCACGGCCCACCTGGACTTCCTGGCCCGGCTGGCCCAGGCCACCGGGGGCCAGGTGTTCACGGACGGCGAGACCGCCGCCGCGGGCCTCCAGGCCCTGGCCGCCGGCAAACTGCCCCTGCCCGCCCAGCGCTCCCTCCAGCCGGCGCATCCCGAGGTGGGCGCCTGGCTGGCCCTGGCGGGCCTGGCCCTCTGGCTGGCCTTCGCCGGCAAGCCCATGGCCCGCTGGCGGCCGGCCCTGCTCCTGCTGCTGGCCCTGGCCGCCCCGCTGCGCTCCCAGAGCCGCCCCTGGGCGCCGCCGAGCGTGAAGGCCTGGCTGGCCCAGCGGGCCCTGGAGGATGGGGATCTGCCCGGCGCCCGCCGCTGGCGGCCCGGCGATGCCAAGCCCAACCATGTGCTCCTGGCTGCGCAGATCGACCTGCGGACGGGATTCCCCGAGGACGCCCTCAAGACCCTCTCGCCCCTGGTGGGCCAGGGCACGCCCCGCCCGGTCCCCGCCTGGCGCGCCCCGGCCCTGCTGCTGGCCGCCCGGGCCCACCTGGAGGCCCAGAGGCCCGCGGAAGCCCGGGCCCTGCTGGAGCGCCTGCTGCTGGAGCAGCCCGGCCAGCGGGACGCCATCCACGACCTCCAGACCCTGGTGAAGGACGCCGCGCCGCCTCCCCCGCCGGATCCGAAGAAGCCTCCGCCGCCGCCCCCGCCCCGCCCCAGCATGGGCGCCCAGCAGGACGAGCTGGAGGGCCTCAAGCAGCGCCTGCCCAAGCCGCCGAAGACACCGGCGGGCGTGAAGGATCTTTAGGGGCTGTCAGCTCTCAGCTATCAGCTATCAGCTAAAGAAACGGCGGCCCGGAGGCCGCCGTGCTTTGACTGAGAGCTGACAGCCGATAGCCAAAAGCTACTTCTGCCCCAGCCAGGCCGCGAACTCGGCGCCGGTGCGGAAGGCGCCCACCTGGCGGCGGACCTCCTTGCCATCGGCGTCCAGGACCACCATGGTGGGATAGGCTTCGAGGCCGAACTTCTCGGCCAGCTTCTTCCCCTCGGCCAGCGGCGTCCGGTCGCGCTTCTCCACCAGGGCGGAGAAGGGCACCACCTTGGCCAGGGCGGCCTGGCCCTCGGCGCTGGGGAAGACGTTCTTCTGCAGGTACTGGCAGGGCGGGCACCACTCGGTCCAGAGGTCCATGAAGATGATCTTCTTCTCGGCCTTGGCGCGCTTGAGCGCGGTCTGGTAGTCGTGCTCCCACTTCACGGGTCCCTGGGCCACCAGGGGCGCGGCGATGAGCAGGACGGCGGCAAGGGCTTTCATGCTGGAACTCCGGAAAAGGGGCGGACTGACCGCACATGGAATTGGATGGAGGCGGGCGGGCTTCCGTTCCATCTTCCAGGATAACCGGGCTAATCCGCCGGGTCCGAGGCCCGTAATCCCTGGTGAATCGGCGAGTGCCGAACCCCTTTCCTTCCAAGGAGGCCGCCCATGCGCGCCGTCATGATCCCGCTGGCCCTGGCGGCCAGCCTCAGCCTTCCTCTGGCCGCGCAGACCGCGCGGTTCATCAAGGTGGACATCGTCTCCAAATCCTTCCACCACCATGCCAGGCAGAAGGGCGTGGACGGCCCCAACGAGGTCCATGTCCGCATGCCCATCACCCTGGCCAACGGCATCCTCGACATGGCCGGCGAGGGCGAGATCAAGATCAACGGGGAAACCAAGAAGGGCATGAAGCCCGAGCAGCTCCAGAAGCTCCTCTCCAGCGCCAAGCCTGGGGACCTGCTCCTGGAAGTCACCACGGACAAGGGCGATCACATCCGAGTCACCGTCGAGTAGCCGGGAGCCCCTCCGCGCGCACCACAAGCCCCGCCCCGGCGGGGCTTTTTGATGGACGATCACGCCGCGCCACTGAAGACTGAGGACTGAAGACTGAAGACTGAGGACTGCCCCCATGGAATCGCTGACCGAACTCCGGGTGCGCTACGCCGAGACCGATGCCATGGGCATCGTGCACCACGGGGCCCCGTCCGCGACCGCAAGCGCAGCGCAGCGGGAGCGGGAGGGCAGCGCGGGGCGCTGTCCGATATGGGGGTAGTCAGAGTGGTGGATAATCCAACCATGGAATCTCTGACCGAACTCCGGGTGCGCTACGCCGAGACGGATGCCATGGGCATCGTGCACCATGCGACCTACCCGGTGTGGATGGAGCTGGGGCGCAGCGACTTCCTGCGGGAGCTGGGCCAGAGCTACGCGGACTGGGAGGCCCGGGGCGTGCGCCTGGTGGTCAACGAGATCCGTGTGCGCTTCCGCGCCCCGGCCCGCTACGACGAGCTGGTGCAGGTGAAGACCTTCCTCCAGGAGACCGGCCGCCGCCGCATGGTGTTCGGCTACCGCATCGAGCGGGAGGGCACCCTCCTGGCCGAGGGGGAGAGCATCCACCTGGTGGCGGGGTCCGACAACCGCGCCCGGGTGCTGCCGGACGACCTCCTGGCCCTGGTTCAGGGCCGCTGAGCCGTCTCCGGGCACAGGCAGGTGGACATCAGGGCCGCCAGGGCGTCCATGACCCGCCGCCGGCTCTCGCTGAAGGCGTCCGTCTGGAAGCTCTGGAAGCTCACGAGCCCCAGGGGCCGCGCCCCGCGCCCCAGGGGCACGCCGTACCAGGAGTGCGGGATGAGTCCCGTGGCCTGTTCGGCCGCGGTGAGCAGGCTCCCCGCGGCATGGCCCTCCTCCATGGTGCGGATGTAGATGGCCCGGTTGCCGGAGAGCACCCGCTCGGAGAGGCCGGCCCGCTCGGACAGCCGCCGCGCGGGATGCTGCCGCACCCGCCCGCCCTCGTGGTAGAGCACGAACTCCAGCTGATCGCCCTCCCAGTCCGCCATGGCCACGTAGAAACAGGCCAAGCCCAGGGGCTTGAAGCAGACCTCCATGAGCGCCTCGCCCAGCTCCCGCGCGGAGAACCCCGGACGGAGCCGCTCCACGGCGCCCAGGAGGAGGTCCCGGTCCTGGTCGAGGTGACGCACCAGTTCCTGAGTCTCCTCCAGGCGGAACCGGAGGGCCCGGGTCTCCCCCTCCAACTGATGCAGACGCTCCTCCCGCCCGGGGGGCGCCTGGTCCCTGGTTTTTCCCCCGAAGAGACCCATCACGTCACACGAAGCCTTCAGAAGATTGGATAAAGATGGTTACCTAGTGCCATGAAGATGCAGCGACGGATCTCCCTTTTCAACACCCTGACCCGGAAGATCGAGCCCGTGGTGCCGGTGGTGCCCGGAACCATTTCTTTGTACACCTGCGGTCCCACCGTCTACAACTATGCCCACATCGGAAATTTACGCACGTTCCTATTCCAGGACCTGCTCAAGCGGACCTTCCAGGCCGCTGGCCATGAGGTCCGCCACTGCATGAACATCACGGATGTCGAGGACAAGATCATCCGGGATTCCCAGGGCGCCCTACCCGCGGAAGCCACCAACGAGGCCCGCCACGGGGCCATGAAGGCCCTCACCGAGCGGTTCACGGCCATCTTCCTGGAGGATCTGGACACCCTCCGCATCCAGAAGGCCGACTTCCTCCCCCGGGCCACGGGCTACCTTCCCCAGATGATCCGCCTGATCCAGGATTTGGAAGCCAAGGGCCTGGCCTATGCCCGCGAGGGCAGCGTCTACTACCGCATCGCGGGCCTGCCCCAGTACGGCTGCCTGGCCCACCTGGACCGCGAGGGCATGCAGGCGGGCGCCTCCGTGGATGCGGACGAATACGAGCGCGACTCGGTCACCGACTTCGTCCTGTGGAAGGCCGCCAAGCCCGGCGAGCCCTGGTGGGACAGCCCCTGGGGCCACGGCCGCCCCGGCTGGCACATCGAGTGCTCGGCCATGGGCATGGAGCTGCTGGGCGAGCGGGTGGACATCCACAGCGGCGGCGTCGACCTCATCTTCCCCCACCACGAGAACGAGATCGCCCAGAGCGAGGGCTGCCTGGGCCACCGCTGGGTGAACCACTGGGTCCACGGCGAGTTCCTGCTGGTCGAAGGCCAGAAGATGTCCAAGAGCCTGGGGAACTTCTTCACCCTGCGGGATCTGGTCGCCAAGGGCGTGGATCCCATCTCCCTGCGCTACGCCATCCAGAGCAACCACTACCGCAAGGTGCTGAACTTCAGCTTCGAGGGCCTCCGGGCCGCGGACAACTCACTGAAGCGCATCCGCGCCTTCCGCACGCGCATGGAGGGCGAAGGCCAGGCCGGCGGCGGCCCCTGGGCCGAGGCCCTGGATCCCGCGAAGCGGCTGGAGGAGGCCCGGGAGGCCTTCTGGGCGGCCATGGCCGATGACCTCAACACCCCCGAGGCCCTGGCGGCGATCTTCACGCTCATCAGCGACCTCAACGCCCAGGACGACCACGTGGCCCTCACGCGCGAGGCGCGGGACGCCGTGCTGGCCTTCCTGGACGAGACCGACGCCATCTTCGCCGCCTGGCCCCACGAGGAAGCCAGCCTCGACGCCGACGTGGAGGCCCTCATCGAGGCCCGCCGCGCCGCCAAGGCCGCCAAGAACTGGCCCGAGGCCGACCGGGTCCGCGACCAGCTCAAGGCCATGGGCATCGTCCTGGAGGACCGCAAGGACGGCACGGTGGGCTGGAGAAGAGGCTAGTCTTTCCGTACGGAGAACGGCCCTCGCGCCTTGGCGCGAGGGCCGTTCTCCGCTAGCGGCTCAGCCGCTTCAAGGCGATCTGGATGAACTCGGGCGGGCCCGGGAGGAGGCCGGAGTCGGCCACGGCGTTCTGGCCTTCCTGGGTCAGGAGGAAGTGGATGACCTCGTTCACCGGCGCCGGGAGGGGCTGGCCGGGGGTCCGGTTCAGGTAGGCGTAGAAGAGGCGGGGCATGGGGTACTTGCTGGTGGTGACGGCTTCCTGATTCGGGAACCGGGCGTCCTCCATGTGGTAGGGCGTCACGGGCAGCACCTTGTTGGCGAAGTACCAGGAGGCCATGGTGCCGAAGGCGATGCCCGCCCGATCGGTCATGACTGCCTCCGCCAGCGCCGAGGAATCGCCGCGATCCTGGATGCCCGGGCGGTATTCGCCCTTGAGCATGGCCTGGGTGGCGAAGGAGGTGCGGGTGTTGGTGCCCTCGGCCCGGGCATAGGCCACGATGGGCAGCTTGGCCCACTCGCCCTTCAGCCCGAGATCGCCCCAGGTGAGGGCCGGTGCCTTGCTGCCCCCCAGGCGGGTCCTGGAGTAGATGGCGTCCAGCTGTTCCATGGAGATGGAAGTGATGGGGTTCGCCTTGTTGACGAAGACGATGTTGGCGTCCAGGCAGACGGGGATGCGCATGGGCATGTAGCCGAACTTCGTCTGGAAGGCCTTGCTCTCATCCTGCGTCAGCTCCCGGTCCGCGAGGATGAGCAGGGCGCCGCCATCCTGGAAATCCTTGACCGCATCCTTGGTGAGCTTGGAACGGTAGATCAGCTTGGCTTCGGGGTGGAACTTCCGGAAGCCGGCGGACCACTCGTCGCCGAGGTCCATGAGCTCGTCCGCCCCCGGCAGGTCGACGGGGCCCTTCACCGCGGCCTGCGGCTGGTAGCGGGGCACCGACGCGGGCACCTTGGCCCGGGCCTGGGCCGTCTGGGCCCGGAGCCCAGGGAAAGACATCCCCAGCACCACGGCCAAGCCCGCGGCGAAGTGCGTGCGGTTCCCTCTCATATGGACCCTCCGGACTCAGGGACGCCGGGAGAATACCCTCCGCGTCGGTCTCCTGAATGTTCAACGATTAACTAGCAATGATCTGGAAAGATGCCGCCATAGATGCCTTAGTGGTCATGATCCTACACCCGTATCAGCGGCCCCCATTCCCCCGCATCCAAACGTGATTGAGGTCACGCATGGGCGGAAAAACCGACCGGAAGCTGGATCCGGAGCGCCAGCCGAGGCACGCTGCTCGCACAAGGCCCCTGTATTCTGTGGACTTCCCCCCCGACCCGGCCGCGCCGCCCGGGCCATGAAGGATTGCCATGACCCCTGTCCGATGCCTCGCCAGCCTGCTCTGCGGCCTGTTCCTGGCCCTGCCCTCGTCCGCCCAGGAAACCGGCAGCCACAAGCTTCCCGAGCACCATGCGAAGGCGGGGGTCCACTGCTTCGACTGCCACCACGAGGAGAAGCCCACCAAGAAGGCGGTGGCATCTGACTCCTGCATGACCTGCCACGGCGACTACCCCGCCATGAAGGCCCTGACCAAGGATGCGAAGCCCAACCCCCACGATTCGCACCTGGGGGAGATTCCCTGCACGGAGTGCCACCGGCAGCACCAGGCCCCCAAGGTGAAGTGCCTGGAATGCCACGAGGGCAAGTTCAAGTTCAATATCCGGTGAGGGCCGCGCGGACCTGATCGGGCGCCAGTTCCTCCAGGCACTGCCGCCGCTGGCAGGCGCGTTCCCGGCAGGGGGAGCAGCCGATGCCCGTGCGGAGCACCACGCCGGCGCCCTCCGGCAGGCCCGCCACCACCGGATCGCTGGATCCGTAGAGGCCGAGGGCGGGCACGCCCAGGACGACCGCCAGGTGCAGGAGGCCCGTGTCCGGCGCCACCACCCGGTCCGCCTGCCGCAGGGCCGCCGCCAGCTGCCAGAAGCCCAGCCGGGGCAGGGCCGCCACCCCCGTCGTCTCCGGCAGCCAGTCCCGAAGATCCTCCTCCTCGGGCCCCAGGGACCAGCGCAGGTCCCAGCGGTCCTTCAGCATCGCCGCCAGGGCGATCCAGTGCCGCAGGGGCCAGCGCTTGATGGCCCCCCGGCGGGAGGCGCCGGGCACCAGGACGGCGCGGGGTTTCGCCCCCTTCTGCCAGAGGTCGCCCGGATCCGGCAGGGCCACGTCCTTCAGGACTGGCCGGAAGCGGCCCAACCCAGGCACGCCCCGGTCCAGGCCGAAAGCCCGGGAGAGCCCCAGGGCCTGGCCGTAGCGGGTCTGGTGGCGGAAGGGCAGCGGGCGGGTCTGGAGGGAGCCCGCGAACTCCTTGGTGACGCCATCGCCCCAGCGCTCGGGGATGGCCGCCAGCTTCGGGATGAGGGCCGCCTTGAGGATGCCGTGGAAGTCCAGGCTGGCCTCCGCATCCCGGATCAGTCCCGCCACACGCTTCAGCTCCGGCAGGGCCGACAGAGGGTTCGACAGGCGCCGGCGGCGCACGATCACCGGCTCCAGCCAGGGCAGCGGCTCCAGCAGGAAGGCGTGGCGGTCCTCCACCACGGCCCGGAAACGGGCGTCGGGAAAGGCTTCGCGCAGGTTGGCCCAGGCGGGCATGACCCGGAGGATGTCGCCGAGGGCGGAGAGGCGGAGCAGGACCAGATCCATGCCCCCATGCTACCTGCCGACTCCGCTAGGCTGTCGGCATGAAGCCTTTTGCCAGGGACCAGTCCAAGAATCCCCCTCCGGTGAACGCGCTGGACCGGCTGCTGCGCCGCTTCTCCCGCTTCGCCTACGGGGCCGCGGTCCTGGCGATGTACGCCGTGGCTTCCACGGCCCTGGGCCTGGCCCTCGCCCCGGCCCTGTGGCTCTGGCCCATCCTCCACGGGTGGATCCGCCCCCTCCCGGGGCCCCTCTCCTGGATCCTGGCGGGCTGCGGCCTGGCCTTCTGCTTCTTCCTCTCGGGGCTGACGCTGCTGATCGTGGTCCCCGTCTACAACTGGGTGCTGCCCACCCGGGTGAGGGCCTTCAAGGGCGGCTACTACACCCTCCACGCCGTGCCCTGGTTCCTGCACAACGGGCTGTTCTACCTGGTGCGGTTCACCTTCCTGCCCTTCGTCACGCTCACCCCCTTCGGCGTGTGGTTCCTCCGGGCCATGGGCATGAAGATCGGCCGCCACGCCTTCATCAACACCGAGCACATCAGCGATCCCCAGCTCATCACCATCGGCGACGACGCGGCCCTGGGGGGCAGCGTGCGCCTCTGCGCCCACTACGGCGGCGCGGGAAACCTGGTCATCTCCCCCGTGGTCGTGGGCAACCGGGCGACCCTGGGCCTGGCCTGCTGCATCATGGGCGACGTGGTCATCGGCGACGACGCCACCATCCTGCCCGAGAGCGTGGTGCTGCCGGGGAGCCGGGTGGGGACGGGGGAGACCTGGGGCGGCGTCCCCGCGCGCAAGATCGAGCGAGCTGAGATGGACAAGATCAAGGCTGAGGTCCGGGGCATGGCCGAAGCCCTGGGGTGACGCCGTATCCGAGGTGATGCCCTCCCTGTGGGGCCACTTCTGAGGTGATTCCCTCCCTGTGGGGCCACTTCTGAGGTGATTCCCTCTCTGTGGGGCCCTTCTGAGGTGATTCCCTCCCTGTGGGGCCACTTCTGAGGTGATTCCCTCCCTGTGGGGCCACTTCTGAGGTGATTCCATCTCTGTGGGGCCCTTCTGAGGTGATTCCCTCCCTGTGGGGCCCCGCTCCAGGGGCTGCCCCGCAGCCCCTTCCGCGACCCACATGGTCGGGACATGGTCGGGAGCCTTGGGATAAGCCGACATCCGACCCCAGGACTAGCCAAGGCTGGCGGATCCCGGAACAATGAAGGTTTCCCCCCGGGGGCGCCCCCCTTCATTCTGGGTCTTGCTGATGCGTACACTTGCCCTTCTTCCCGCTCTTCTCCTTCCCGCTGCCCTGATCGCCCAGGCTCCGGCCCCCTCCTTCGGGGACCGCCTGAAGGCCGAGCGTCCGGCCGTGGACAAGCTGATGGCGGACCTCCAGTACCCCGACGCCATGAAGCGGGCCGAGAGCCTGCTGCCCGCCGCGAAGCCGGCCTTCGTCAAGACCGACAACCAGACCCTGGTGCAGAGCGCCGTGACCTACATGGACCTCTGCCAGACCTATCGCCTGGCCGTGGAGACCGCGGACGCCGCCGGCAGCTGGGAGAAGGCCCTGGAATACGCCAAGACGGCCAAGGCCCTTAGCGCGGAGAGCTACGCCGCCATCAAGGATCCCTTCACCCAGACCGTCACTTACTACACCCAGGCCGAGGCCCGGGCCAAGCAGGTGCTCGCGGAGAACGATGCGCGCATCAAGGAGCTGAAGGGCAAGGCCGTGCTGGATCCCGGCGAGCGCCAGGAGTTGGACCTCGCCCTCGGCGTGGAGAAGGAGCAGGTGGACGACGCCAAGTGGGTGAAGTTCTTCCAGACCTACCTGGACGTCACCAAGCGCGAGAGCGAGGCCTACGATCCCCTGGTGAAGGTGATGGAGGACAAGCTCAAGGGCGAGGCGGCCCAGGTGGAGGAGTACAAGGCCGGCAAGGGCGACAGGCTCAAGTGGGTCGAGGCCGTGGTCTCCAGCCCCGCCTACCTCGAGGCCCAGGGCGACAAGGCCGGCAAGGCCCGGTTCCTCTACCGCCTGGCGGTCGTGGACCCGGAGAACAAGAAGGTGCAGAAGCAGCTGGACGTCCTGTTCGGCCGTGCGACCGCCGCCCCCGCCAAGCCCGTCAAGCCCGCCAAGAAGGGAAAGAAGGGCTGATCCCCTCCGGGGGCCTGTACCCTGGGGACATGGCCCGCCGTTCCGCCTCCCGCATTCCCGTCCGCCCCCCGGCCCGCACCCCCGATCGCCGGGAAGCCCCGAAAGCCCCGCGGCCATCCGCGGGGCTTCGTCCGTACGAAACCTTCGAGGCCACCTTCCTCGGCCACCCCGAGGGGACCGGCGGCTTCCTGAGGGTGGCGGGCATGCCCAAGGGGCCGGGCATGGATCTCCTGGTGGACTGGCGGGATGCCCACGGCGCCATCCACGGCGACCGCGTGGTGGCCGAGGTCAGCGGCGAAGGCTGGGACGGGCGCCTCAAGGCCCGCGTGCTGGAGATCAGGGGCCGGGGCGACACCCCCCTGCCCGGCACGCTCCAGAAGCAGCCCTGGGGCTGGCGCGTGGTGCCCCTGGAGCCGCGCCTCTCCCAGATCATCTCGGTGCCGCCCACGGACCTCGCCGAGGACGGCGAGCTGGTGAGCGTGAAGCTGGATCCCGATCCCGAGGCCAAGCAGCTGCACGGCACCGTGGTGGCCCGCCTCGGCAAGAAGACCGACCTGAAGATCGAGAACAAGCTCACGGCGGCCCTCTTCAACCTCCGCACCGCCTTCCCGGACGCGGTCATGAAGGAACTGGCGCCCTTCCCCACCGTCATTCCCCCGGAGTGGATCCAGGGGCGTGAGGACCTGCGCGAGACGCTGACCTGCACCGTGGACCCGCCCACGGCCAAGGACTTCGACGACGCCATCAGCCTGGAGGTGCTGCCAAGGTCCGAGGGCGGCGGCTGGCTCCTGGGCGTGCACATCGCCGATGTGAGCCACTATGTCGCCGAAGGTGGCCCCCTGGACGAGGAGGCCCGGCTGCGGGGCACCTCGGTGTACTTCCCGGACGAGGCCATCCCCATGATCCCGGACCGCCTCAGCGGCGATCTGTGCAGCCTCCGCGAGGGTGTGGACCGGCTCACCATGACGGCCTGGATGACGATCTCGCCCGAGCTGGAAGTCGTGGAGACGCGGATCTCCGAGAGCGTCATCCGCAGCGCCAAGCGCCTCACCTACGACGAGGTGAAGGAAGCCTCCATCGACCTGTCCACGCGGAAGCGCGCGGAGCTGGGCGAGGACCTCTGCGCCCTGCTGGACGAGTCCCTGGTGCTCTCGCGGCGCCTCACGGAGGCCCGCCTGGGCCGGGGCGCCATGAACCTCGACACGGAAGAGGCCGAGTTCATCTTCGATGCGGAAGGCCGACCCGTGGACGCCCGCCGCTACCCCCGCCACGATGCCCACCGCATGATCGAGGAGTTCATGCTGCTGGCCAACGAGACCGTGGCGCAGTTCTTCACGCGGAAGAAGATCCCCACGATCTACCGCATCCACGACGAGCCCGACCCGCTGAAGCTGGAGATCTTCGCGGAAGTGGCCCGCACCTTCGGGCTGCTCAAACCGAAGGAGACGCCCACGCCGGAGCACCTCAACGCCATGCTGGACAAGATCCGCGGGGGCCCCCTGGAGGCCATGATCAACACGCTGCTGCTGCGCAGCCTCAAGCGGGCCGAGTACAGCGCCGACAACATCGGCCACGCGGGCCTGGCCCTCCAGGACTACCTGCACTTCACGAGCCCCATCCGCCGCTATCCGGATCTCGTCGTCCACCGGCTGCTCCGCAAGGTGCTGCGCGGGGAGCGCCTGCCCGAGGGGCTCCACAGCCACTTGGCCGTGTTGGCCAAGGGCGCCAGCGATGCCGAGCAGAAGGCCACCGAGGCCGAGCGCGAGAACGACAAGTGGAAGGCCTGCCTCCTGATGAAGGGCCGCGTCGGCCAGCGCTTCCAGGGCCGCATCCAGGGGTTCTCCGCCAAGGTGGCGTTCATCACGCTGGACGCCCCCTTCGTGGAGGTGGGCGTGCCCCTGGCGGCCCTGGGCGGCGGCTTCTGGATCGATGAGCACCGCACCAAGGCCACGGGCCTGCGGGGCTCCGTGGTGATCACCATCGGCGACGCGGTGGAGGTGGAGATCACCGCCGTGGACGAGGACCTGCGCCGCATCAGCGCCTGGGTGACCGAAGCCAAGGCTCAGGACGCCCATGGAAAGGCGTTCACGTTCGTGCCGACACTCGCAGCGCCTGCGACGTTGCGGGAAGGGGACTTCGAGAAGCCGAAGCGGCGAGGCACGGAACGTGGCGTCCGCGTGCGGAACGAGGCACCCAAGGGGCGCCCGCCGAAAAAGGCCCGCGAGGCGGGTGGGAAGGCCCGCGAGGCCAAGCCCAAGCCGCCGAAGGGCAGCGTCCGGGGCGCCGGCAAGCGGAAGGCCCGGTGATCGTCGCGCCCTCCCCTGTGCGCTGCCTGGGCGTGGATCCCGGCTCCCTGGCCTGCGGCTGGGCGGTGGTGGAGCGCTTCGGGTCGCGGCTGACCCTGGTGGAGGCCGGCGTCATCCGCAATCCGCGGGGGGCGGACTTCGACCAGCGGGCCCTGCGCGTCCATGAGCGGCTGGCCGAGGCCATCGCCGCGCACCAGCCGGGCTTCATGGCCGTGGAATCCCCCTTCGTGGAGAAGAACGCCGCCACGGCCCTCAAGCTGGGCCAGATCCGCGGCGGCATCCTGCTCACGGCCGCCCTCCATGGCCTGCCCGTGGGCGACTACAACCCCATGCAGGTGAAGAAGGCCGTCAGCGGCTACGGCTGGGCCGCCAAGGACCAGGTGGGGAAGATGGTGATGACCCTGCTGAACCTGAAGGAGCCCCTGGCCGCGGACGCGGCCGACGCGGCGGCCGTGGCCATCGGCCACCTGCTGGCCACCCGGCGGGCGGGATAGCGCCTCTGAAAACGAGTCTCAAGACTCATCGACGACCTCGATGTCATGTTTTTCAAAGGCTTTCGAAATTGTCATGCCGATCGTGACAAAAATGTTCGTAACTCGTGACATTTCTTGTGATGTCCATCACTAGCATTGGTGATCATCAAAGACGATGATGATGTCCAGCAAGTGAGTGGAGCGGCCATGCACATGGATTCCAGCGTTCGACAGCACAACCCGGCCTTCTGGACCACCGCCGAGCGGTTGCACGAGGTGTTCAACCAGCTCGAGTCCAAGATGAGCGCCTCCCCGCGCGGCCTCGCCGTCCTCCGCCAGGTCCAGGCCCTTGAGGCCGAGCTGGAAGCCGAGGTCATGCACCGCAGCGGCCGCGTGCACGCCGCCTGATCCACCCGCCCTGTGCAGAACGGCCCGGCGATGCCGGGCCGTTCTGCGTACGGAGCGCCGTCTACGGCTGCTTCATCTGGAAGGTGAAGGTCTTCCAGGGCGCGTCCAGCTGCACCCGGGTTTCACCGCGCCAGCCGATGCCAGATTCCTCGCCACGGATCACCAGAGCGGCCCCGGCCTTGGAGGCATCCAGCAGGATCCTGGGCCTGGCCTCCATCCAGGGGCCCACGGTGTAGGTCCCATCCGCATGCTTCTCCCCAATCTGGACCGTTCCCAGCGCCCCGGTGCCTTCCGCCGGCAGGACCTCCAGCTTCAGGTTCCCCCGGCCGCTGGCGCGGAGCTGGAGTGAGATCCGGCCGCCACTGCCGCGGCGGATGACGCCCTGGATCTCCCCTTCCGTCAGCGGGACCTCCGGCTGCACGGCCTTGGCGGCCAGCACGCCCAGCACCAGCGCCCGGTAGCGGGTGGCCTCCTCGGTGATGCGCCCCTCGTCCAGGGCCTTCTCGCCGCAGTTGTAGGCCGCCACGGCCTTCTGGACGTCCCCCTGGTAGCGGTCCAGCAGGAAGCGCAGGTATCTCGCCCCCGCCGCCATCACCTGGGCGGGATCGTCCAGGTCCTTCGCCCCGTAGGTGCGGGCGGTCCCTGGCATGACCTGGAGCAGGCCCGTGGCGCCCATGGGGCTCTTGGCCGTCATGTTGAAGCCGCTCTCCACCCAGGCCATGCTGCGGAGCAGCTGGGGATCCAGGCCCTCACGGGCCGCCAGGGCGTCCAGCTGGGCCACTGCCTCCGCGGGCGCTCCGATGGGAGGCTGGGCCGGGGCCGCGGCGCGCAGGGCCAGGACCAAGCAGGGCGCCAGCAGCAGGGGCGCGAGGCTCCAGGGGGAGCCGCCGGCGGGGCGGGGCGAGAGCAGGCGGTCGATGCGCGTGAGCAAGTGTCCTCCTCGGGCCGCGAGGGCCGGGAACAGGGGGTGGTGGAGGGTGGGCTGGAGGTCGTCCAGCGCGTTGAGGGCCAGGGCCAGGCGCCGCGGATCGCCCAGGGCCCGGGCCGCCAGGCCGTCCGCGAGTTCTTCGCGCTCGGCCCGGATCCTGGCCGAGAGCCACCAGACGGCGGGATGGAAGAACAGCAGGGTCTCGGCGAGGCCCTGGAGCAGGTTGGCCAGGTAGTCCAGGCGGCGCACATGGGCCAGCTCGTGCGCCAGGAGGGCCTCCAGGTAGGCCGGCGGCAGGCTGGTGAGCAGGGCCGCCGGGACCACGACCACCGGCTTCCACAGCCCGAGGGCCATGGGCGTATCGCCCCGCTCCGCCAGGAGCAGGCGCACCGGCCTCAGGGTGCCGATCCGCCCGGCCAGGGCGTGCAGGCGCTCCTGCCAGGCCCGGGGGGCCGGAATCGCGCGGCGCCGCCAGCGCAGGCTGAGGACGAATCCTCCGCCGAGGCGCAGGGCCATGAGGGCGGCGCCCAGGGCCCAGCAGGCCACCAGAAGGGGCAGCCGGGGCTGCAGGGAGGCTTCCAGCCGCGCCAGCAGGGGCTGGGCGGGCGCATCCCTCCGGGGCGGGCGGGCGACGGGGGCCAGCTGGGCGGACTCCATGAGAGCCGGGTCGGGTCCCGCCGGCCCGGGCCCGTGGAAATGCCAGGCCGTGGCGGCGGGCAGGCCCAGGCAGAGGAACAGGACCAGGCCATTCAGCCCGTGCCGGACCCGGCCGCGGAGGACGGCGCCGAACACCGCCGACGAAGCCACCAGCAGGCAGTCCTGCCAGAGGGCGTGGATCAGGGCCCAGCCGAGGATCTGCACGAAGGCACCCATCAGTCCTCCTTCCCCAGCAGCTCACGGATGCGGGCCTTCTCTTCGGGGCTGACCTTCCCGGAGCGGAGGGCCGTGAGCACCAGGGCCGCCGCGGAGCCACCGAAAAGCCGGTCGGCCAGGTCCTCCACCAGGCCGCCCGCCATGGCCGTGCGGCTGTGGGCGGCGGCGTAGATATGGTTGCGCTGCCGCTCATCGCGCGTCACGAGACCCTTGTCCAGCATCACCTGGAGCATCCGCAGCACCCCGGTGTAGGCGTAGTCCTCCCGGCGGCTCAGGCAGGCATGGACCTCCTTCACGGTGGATGGGCCCAGGTCCCACAGGACGTTCAGGAACTTGAGTTCGACTTCGGTCGGCTTCAGGGGGCGCTTCATGGGATTCCTACACAAGATGATGTAGACAATTTTGTGTAGTTCACTCTCCCTGTCAAGGGGCCCCCTGATCCCAGCCGCCGCCCTGCCCGCCGCCCTGTCCGACCGGCGCACAAGAAAAGGGCACCCCGGAGGGTGCCCAGAGGTCTCGGCCGAAGGGTGCGTTGGCCGGAAGGGGCTGGCTTAAACGGTCGCCCCGTGGGAGGAAAGAGGGACTCTTCCCGCCCCAAAGGCTAGGCCGCCTCCCAGGCTGCTCAAGGGGAAAAACTGTCCCTGTTCTTAATCCGGCAGGCGGAGCGTCCCGGGCCGGTAGGAGGGATAGTGGGGATCCCACTGGGCCTTGGCGATGATGGCGGCGATCTGTTCATCGTCCAGGAGGCGTCCCAGCCCGGCGTTCCGGGCCTCGATGCCCACGGCCGTGGCCACGGCGGCGGAGACGTCGCGGATGTCCTTCATCTCCGGGAGCAGCAGGCCCGTGGCCTCCTGGGCGGGCGTCACATAGGCGCTGATGGCCTTGCTGGCCGCCAGGAACATGCTGTCGGTCACGCGGGTGGCCTTGCAGACCAGGGCGCCGAGGCCCACGCCGGGGAAGATGTACATGTTGTTGCACTGGGAGGCCTGGAGCGTGCGGCCCTTCCAGTCCATGGGCGCGAAGGGGCTGCCCGTGGCCACCAGGCCCTTGCCGTCCGTGGCCTTCCAGACCGCCTCGGGCGAGCACTCGCACTTGTGGGTGGGGTTGGAGAGCGCCAGCACGACCGGGCGTTCCGAGTGCCTGGCGGTCTCCGCCAGGATGGCGTCATCGAAGAGGTTGGGCTGGGCGGTGACGCCGATGAGCACCGTGGGATGAGCGTTGCGCACCACGTCCTGGAGGCCGATGCGGGAGGAGTCGTCCAGCTTCCAGCCCTCCACCGCGGACCGGCACTGGGCCAGGGGCATCTGGGGCCCTTCCAGCAGCGGGTCGCCCTCGAGGAGCAGGCCCTGCATGTCCACGGCGAAGATGCGCTTGCGGGCCTCCTCGTCGGAAAGGCCCTCCGCCTTCAGGGCGGCGCGGATGTTCATGGCGATGCCGGTGCCCGCCTGACCCAGGCCCACGATGACGTAGCGCTCGTCCTGGAAGCGGCTCTTCTTGATGCGCATGGCCGTCATCAGCGCGGCGAGCGCCGTGGAGCCCGTGCCCTGGATGTCATCGTTGAAGGAGAGGATGCGCTCGCGGTAGCGGTCCAGGTTCTTGAAGGCCGTGTGCTTGGCGAAGTCCTCCCACTGGAGCAGGGCCCCGGGGAAGTTGCGCCTCACGCCCAGCACGAACTTCTCCACCAGCTCCTCGTACTCGGCGCCCCTCAGGCGGGGCCTGCGGATGCCGAGGTAGAGGGGATCCTCCAGCAGGCGGGGGTTGTTGGTGCCCACATCGAGCGTGATGGGCAGGCAGACGCCGGGGTGCACGCCGCCGGCGGCCACGTAGAGGCTCACCTTGCCCACGGGGATGCCCATGCCGTCGGAGCCCAGGTCGCCGAGGCCCAGGATGCGCTCGCCGTCGGTCACGACGATGAGGTTGACCTGGGGCTGGGCCAGGCCGTGGAAGATCTGGTCGATGTTCGCGATGTTCTCGGGCGTGATGTAGATACCCCGGTAGCGCCGCTGGATGTGGCTCAGCTGGAGGCAGGCCTGGCCCACGGTGGGCGTGTAGACGATGGGGACCATCTCGTCCAGGTGGTCCACCAGGAGCCGGTAGAACAGCACCTCGTTGCGGTCCAGCAGGCCCGAGAGGTAGATGTAGCGCTCTAGGTCGTCGGTCTTGCGCCGGAAGGCCTCGTAGGTCCGGTCCAGCTGGGATTCCAGGCTCGAGATCCCGGGCCGCAGCATGCCGTCCAGGCCCAGGCCCAAGCGCTCCTCCTTCGTGAAAGCCGACGCCTTGTTCAAGTGGGCGTTGTTGAGAAGCTGCCGGCCGCGGACATAGACCTCGTAGTATTCCTCCCCGGTCAGAGGATCGATCTTCAAGGCGAAGGTCTTCATGGCAGCCCCTTTATCACATGACCGTACGCGCACACCGCAGATACCGCGGCTGCCCGCGTGGCGAGCCTCCAGTCTAGCCCCCCGCCCCGGGGGGAGAGGGTCACATCCGGGCGCTCAGGAGAGGAGCGAGGCCAGCTCGGTGGGGGTGGTCACGGGCCTGGCGCAGGTGCGGCCCTGGCAGACGAAGGCGAAGGGGCCGTGCTCCGAGGCCGGACGGTCCTCGTGAAGGGGGAGGAGCTGGTCCCCGGAGACGGACAGGACCCGGCCCGGCAGGAGGCGGCGGTGGACCTCCGCCAGCATGGCCCGCACCGCGGGGCTACCGGGATCGCCCGAGATGGCCACCTCCACCGGCTCGTGCAGCGCCAGGTCGAGCACGCCGAGCAGGCCCAGGAAGGCCCGGGGCGCCCGCTCCATCCAGGGTGCGAAGCAGCGGAGGGTGCCCTCGGCGGCCAGGCGGAGGTCCTCCCGCTGGAGGTGCCGGGACAGGCGCAGCAGGGCCCGGGCCGCCAGGGTGTTGCCCCCGGGGATGGCATTGTCGAAGCCGGGCTTCTGCCGGAAGAGCAGGTCCTCCTGGCCCGCCTCCGTGCTGAAGAAGCCGCCCCCGGTGGTGTCCTGGAACCGCGCCAGCAGCCCCTCCGCCAAATTCTCCGCCCACCCCAGCCAGGCGGGATCGAACCCCGCCTCGTAGAGATCCACCAGCCCCTCCACCAGGGCCGCGTGGTCCTCCAGGAAGCCCCGGGTGTGGGCCTGCCCCTGCCGCCAGACGCGCAGCAGGTGCCCGTCCCGCCACAGCTCCCGGCGCAGGAAGGCCGCGCAGTCCCGGGCGGCGTCGAGGTAGCGGGCCTCGCCCAGCACCTGGGAGCCCCGAGCCAGGGCGGAGAGCGCCAGGCCGTTCCAGGCCGCCAGCACCTTGTCGTCCTTGCCGGGCCGCACGCGGCGGTCCCGCCATTGCCGCAGGCGCTCCCGCAGCGCTCGATCCTCTTCCTCTGGAAGCCTCGCTTCCCGAGCACAGGAAAAGCGGTGGACCACGCTCTTCCCGTGCTCGAAATTCCCGCCTTCGGTGATGCCGAAGGTCGCGCAGAACCTCGCGCCATCCGCCTCGCCCAGGGCCTCGCGGATCTCGGCGGGCGTGAAGACGTAGAACTTCCCCTCCTCGCCCTCGCTGTCGGCGTCCTCGCTGGAGTGGAAGCCGCCCTGGGCGTCGCGCAGGTCCCGCAGCAGGTAGTCCAGGGTTCCGCGCGCGACCTCGGCGTAGCGCGCCTCTCCCGTCGCCTGGAAGGCGGCCAGGTAGGCACAGGCCAGCTGGGCGTTGTCGTAGAGCATCTTCTCGAAGTGGGGGACCAGCCACTGGCCGTCCACGCTGTAGCGGGCGAAGCCGCCGCCCAGGTGGTCGTACATGCCGCCCTCCCACATGGCGTCGAGGGTGCGCAGGGCCATGGCCCGGTCCTCCGTCGAGCCGCGGGCCAGGAGCAGTTCCACCGCCATGGACTGGGGGAACTTGGGCGCCGGGCCGAAGCCGCCCCAGCGGGGGTCGAAGCCGGCCCTGAGCTGGGCCAGGGCCCCGTCCAGGGCTGCCCGGCCCGGTAGCTCCGTGCCTGGCTCCACCGCGGCCTGGCGCCGCAGCTCGGCGGCGAGGTTCCCCGCCTGGCCCACCACGCCGTCCCGATCCTCCTGCCACACCTCGGCGATGCGCCGCAGCAGGGAGATGAAGCCCGGCATCCCGCCCCGGGGCTCCGGCGGGAAGTAGGTGCCCCCGTAGAAGGGCTCCAGATCCGGCGTGAGCCACACGCTCATGGGCCACCCGCCCCGCCCGGTGAGGGCCTGCACCGCGTCCATGTAGAGGTCGTCCAGGTCGGGCCGCTCCTCCCGATCCACCTTGATGCTCACGAAGTGGGCGTTCAGCACCTCCGCCACCGCGGGATTCTCGAAGCTCTCCCGCTCCATGACGTGGCACCAGTGGCAGGCGCTGTAGCCGATGCTGAGGAAGATGGGCTTCTGCTCGGCCTTCGCCTTCGCCAGCGCCGCCTCGCCCCAGGGGAACCAGTCCACGGGGTTGTGGGCGTGCTGGAGGAGGTAGGGGCTGAGGCTTCCAGCGAGATGATTGGACATATCCGGCTCCACCGGACCGGATTATGACCGAGGATGCCTTTCGTGACAGGGAAATGAGTCGCGGCGCCGGTAGAATGGATTTTTCGTGCCGATCCGGAGCCCCATGTTCGACAGCCTCACCCAGAAGCTCAGCCAGGCGATGAAGGCCCTCCGGGGCCAGTCCAAGCTGACGGAAGCCAACCTCGAAGCCGTGCTGCGCGAAGTGCGCATGGCCCTCCTGGAGGCGGACGTCCATGTGAGCGTGGCCCGCACCTTCCTCCAGCGGGTGAAGGAGAAGGCCCTCGGCGCCGAGGTCATGCAGGGCCTCAACCCCGCCCAGGCCTTCATCGACATCGTCCACCGCGAGCTGGTGGAGATCATGGGCGGCCAGGCGCCGGAGCACCCCCTCACCTTCGCCGCCAAGCCGCCGACGGTGGTGATGATGGTGGGCCTCCAGGGCGCCGGCAAGACCACCACCTGCGGCAAGCTGGCTGTGTTCCTCAAGAAGCTGGGCCGCTCCCCCCTGCTGGTGCCCGCCGACGTCTACCGCCCCGCCGCCATCGAGCAGCTGCACGTGGTGGCCAAGGACGCCGGCGTGCCCTCCTTCCGCACGGAGGAGAAGGACCCGGTCGCCATCTGCGCCGCGGCCGTGGCCGAGGCGAAGCTCAAGGGCTGGGATGCGGTCATCCTCGACACGGCGGGCCGCCTGCACCTCGATGAGACCCTCATGGAGGAGCTGGTCCGCATCAAGGGCGCCGTCTCTCCCGACGAGATCCTCTTCGTGGCCGATGCCATGACGGGCCAGGACGCGGTCCGCAGCGCCACGGCCTTCCACGAGAAGCTGGGCATCACCGGCGTGGTGCTCACCAAGACCGACGGCGACACCCGCGGCGGCGCGGCCTTCAGCATCAAGCAGGCCACGGGCCAGCCCCTCAAGTTCGTGGGCGAGGGCGAGAAGCTGGAGGACTTCCAGCGCTTCCACCCCGACCGCATGGCCCAGCGCATCCTGGGCATGGGCGATGTCCTCAGCCTCATCGAGCACGCCAAGGACAAGCTCGACGAGAAGGAAGCCGAGGTCATGGCCAAGCGCCTGGCCAAGAACCAGTTCACCCTGGAGGACATGCGCAAGCAGTTCCAGCAGGTGCAGAAGCTGGGCTCCATGAACAAGATCCTGGGCATGCTGCCGGGCCTGGGGCAGATGAAGGACCAGCTGGCCCAGGTGGCCACGGACAAGCGCATCAAGCACCTGGAGGCCATCATCAACTCCATGACTCCCGCCGAGCGCGCCAACCACAACCTGCTGGACGGCAAGCGCAAGCGCCGCATCGCCGCGGGCTGCGGCCGGCCCGTGAGCGAGATCAACCAGCTCATCAAGCAGTACGTGGAAACCAAGAAGATGATGGGCCAGATGAACGATCCCAAGTTCATGGCCCGCATGCAGCGCATGGCGAAAATGGGCGGCGGCCCGAACCTTCCCTTCTAGAGGTCCCCCTTGCTCCTGAGGCCCCCGACATCCACGAAAGCCTGGATGCTCCTGGGTCTGGCCCTGGGTGTCTGCCTGACCGGGGCCTGGCTGTGGCGATCCAGCAGCCGCACCACCGCCACGCACCGGGTGCTGGTCGTCGCCCCCGAGTCCTCCCAGCAGACCGACGTGAACCTGGGCCTCGAGACGCTGATGTCGGACCACTTCGAGGTGCTGGCGGGCCTCACGGTCACCCACGCCCCCTCCATCCCGAGCCCGGCGGAGCTGCGGAAGCTCCCCGCGGACCTGGCGCTGTTCCGGTTCCAGGGCCGCCAGGAGGGCGGGAAGCTGGCCCTGACCACCCAGTGGACCACAGCGCCGGACCTGTTGGCCGGGCGCCCCTGGCGGTGGGATGTCCAGCCTCCCATGGATCCCGGCCAGGCCATGGAGACCTGGGTGGCCCGGTGGCCCCTGGACCGGCGCCACCGCATCCGGGCCGAGCTCTACCCCCGGGACCCGGGGCGCTTCTGGGAGCTGCTGCGGGCCATGGCCATCCGGGATGACCGGGAGGCCACGAGCCGCCTGGCCGACACCCAGGCCCTGGCCGAGGCCGAGCCCATGTGCGCCACCGCCTGGGCCACCCTGGGCGACCATCTCTACCGCAGCCTCTGGGTGGATCCGGCCCAGGCGGGCATCGGCCTCAACTCCCGTACCCACAAGGCGTTCCAGCGGGCCGTGGACCTGGTGCCGGGCTACCCCCGGGCCACCTTCCTCTGGTCCCTCATGCTCACGGACACCGGCAACCAGGACCTGGCCCTGCGGGCCCTCGATGAGGCCATGCACCTGCGTCCCCGCGTGCCGGACCTCTTCCTGGGCTTCACCTACGCCGGCCGCACCTCGGGGCTGCTGGCCGGGGCGCACTCGGCCATGGTCCGGCGGGAGGCCCTCCTCGCCCCCTTCAGCGCCGCGTCCACCTGGACCGTGGAGACCACCAACCTCTACCTCGGCGACTGGGCAGCCTTCGAGGAAGACCTGCGGCAGACCGCGGCCCTGCGGGTGGATGCGGGGGTCCTGTTCTACCAGGGCTACCTCGCCCTGCTGAAGGGGGACCGGAAGACGGCCCTGGCCCGCATGGAGGCCGCCGGGACGGCACAGGGCTTCAGCCCCTTCCAGGACCTCAGCCGCGTCTACCGCGCCCTGCTGGAGGGGCGGAAGGAGGACGGGCTGGCCGAGCTGCGAAGGATCGACGAGGTCCGCGGCAAGCTGCGCATCCCCGACGGCGAGCTGACCTTCAAGCAGGCCGAGGCCTACTCGCTCCTGGGCGACGGGGGCCGGGCCGTGGACTGCGCCACGCGGGCCTTCGTCCAGGGGTTCAGCTGCGCCCGCTGGTACGAATCGTCGCCCTTCCTGGAGACCATGCGGGCCCATCCCCGCTGGCCGACCCTGCGGCGGAACATCCGGGAGCGCCAGGCGGTGCTCGAGGGGACCTTCCCGCCCGCCAGCTTCGAGCCCTGAATTAGCGCTTGGGAACGGTTGAATTCCGCGATACACTTCCCTGCTCAGGGAGTGTCCATGCTTTCGATCCGACTTGCTCGCAATGGTGCCAAGAAGCGCCCGTTCTACCACATCGTCGTCTCCGAGAATGACCGCATCCCCACCGGCCGTGCCGTGGAGGTGCTGGGCTTCGTGAACCCCATCGCCGGCTCCGGCGAGGAGGTCCGCATCGATGCCGAGAAGGCCAAGACCTGGCTCCAGAAGGGCGCCCAGCCCTCCAAGACCGTGCTCGATCTGTTCAAGAAGAACCAGATCCTCTAGCCGGTTTCCGTTCCCCGAAAGCCGGGCCAGGGTCCGGCTTTCTTTGTTCGTGGAGCGACCATGAACCTCGAAGCCTTCCTGCGCGATGTGCTGACCCCCCTGCTGGACCACCCGGAGGCCCTCCGGGTCGAGATCAGCGGCGAGGGGAAACAACGGGATGTGCTGGTCTTCGCCGCTCCCAGTGACCGCGGCCGCATCATCGGCAAGCACGGGCGCATGATCTCGGCGCTCCGCACCCTCTGCCGGACCGCCGGCGAGAAGGCCGGGCTCGCGGTGAACCTCGAGTTGGACGACGAGGACGAGCGGGAGGCCTAGATGCTGCTCGCCGGCCATTTGGCCAAGGTCCAGGGACTCAAGGGCGAGTTCCTCCTCCACGCCGTCATGGACGAACCGGAGCGCCTGGACGGCATGGCGGGCCTGGTGCTGGCCCCGCCCGAGGCGGACCTGGAATCCGCCGAACCCGCGACCCCGGCCCGGCCCGTGAAGCTGCGGAGCTTCCGCTGGCACCAGGACCGCCCCTGCCTCGCCTTCGCCGAAGTCCCCGACCGCACCGCGGCCGAGAGCCTGAAGGGTTGGGCCCTCTGGATGCCTGAATCCGAGGCGATCCTGGAGGACGGCGAGAGCTTCCGCCATCAGTGGATCGGCTGCGACGTCTTCATCGGCGGGTGCAAGGTGGGCGAGGTGCTGCGCCTGGATCCCGGCCCCGCCGGCTACGACATGGTGGTCATGCGCGACCTGCGGCCCGGCCGCACGGGCCAGCGGGACATCCCCTACATCAAGGCCTGGTGGACCCTGGACCTGCCGAACCGGCGCCTGGACCTTGATCCTCCCGAAGGTCTGCTGGATGTGAACCAAGCCTGAGATTCCAGTACACGAGGGAAAAGATTCCCTGGCCATCGGCGGACTCCCGCTCAAAAAAGATCTCCGCGAAGCACACGAAAATACCCTGCGGGTGCCACAAGGGCACGAATGAGGCTCGACCCATGGTGGACATCCCATCGCGGGTGGCGGCCCGGATGTCCTGGCCGAGTCGCCGGGCCTGCCTTCGTGGCCTTTACCTTCTTCTTCGTGCGCATCGTGGAGGCTTTTCAAGCTGAAGCCCCCTGATGGCGAGGTCCCCTGGAATCCCCCGTTGGACAGGCTCAGGCTGGGAACGGACAATCGGAGGATGTCCCCCCGATTCGAGCTCCTGAAACAGACCCTCGGCATGCGCCTGTTCGGGTGGCTGAAGATCCCCCTGCTGGCCTCGGTGCGGCCCAGCGTCGTGGAGCTGACCGAAGCCCGCTGCGTGGTGCGGATCCCGCTGCGGCGGTGGACGAGGAACCATCTGGGCTCCATGTACTTCGGCGCCCTGGCCATCGGCGCCGACTGCGCCGGGGGCCTGCTGGCCATGGACCAGATCAAGCGGACCGGGAACAAGGTGTCCCTGGTCTTCAAGGCCTTCCAGGCGCAGTTCCTCAAGCGCCCGGAAGCCGACGTCTACTTCATCTGCGAAGAGGGGGCGGCCATCCGCGACCAGGTGGGCCGCGCGCTGGCGTCCGAAGACCGCATCACGGAGCCCATGCACATCCAGGCGGCGGTGAAGCTGCCGGACGGCGCCTTCGAGCCCGTGGCGGAGTTCACGCTGGAGCTGAGCCTCAAGCGGCGGAGCTAGACCGCGCGCAGCTGCAGCACGAACTTCTGGATGCCGGCCAGCAGCATCTCGATGGCGATGGCCGTCAGCACCAGGCCCATGAGCCGCTCGAAGGCCATGGTGACCTTCTCGCCCAGGAAGTCCGCGATCTTCTCCGCGAAGCCGAGCACCACGGCCGAGATGGCCATGGCCACGGAGATGGCGCCCAGCCATTCCCAGAGGCGGTGGGGCTCCCGGCTCACCAGCAGCAGCACCGTGGCGATGGCCGAGGGCCCGGCGATGAAGGGGACGGCCAGGGGCACGAGGAAGGGCTCCCCGTGGAGGGGATGGTTCGCGGGGCCCTCCGGGCGGGGGAAGACCATCTTCAGGGCGATGAGGAAGAGGATCACGCCGCCGGCGATGCCCAGCGACGTGTCCGTGAGGTGCATGAGGCGCAGCACCCGCTGACCGAAGAGGGCGAAGAAGAGCAGGATGCCGGAGGCGAAGAGCACCTCGCGGATGATGATCCGCTGGCGCCGGGCCGGATCCACCTGGCGCAGCAGCCCGATGAACACCGGGATGTTGCCCAGGGGATCCGTCACCAGCACCAGAAGGATGATGGCCGAAGCGAACGAAGACGAGTCCATGGAGGCTATTTCAGCTCCAGCTCGAAGGGCAGCCGGGCGTAGACGCCCTGCGGATCATTCAGGGAGGTCAGCAGCTCCATCTGGCGCCGGAAGGAATCCACCAGGCCGTCCACGGCGCCCGGATGGGCCAGCTTTCGGGGCTTGCCGCCCAGGTTCTTCAGGATTTCCCGCAGGGTGTCCGGCTCCTTCTCCGGCCCCACCACCTGGTAGTCCCCGTCCGCCTTGATCTTGCCGGCCGCGTACTTCACGGCCGCGTCGAGCCCTCCGACCTCGTCCACCAGGCCCAGCTTCACGGCCTCCTGTCCCGACCAGACCCGGCCCTGGGCGATCTCGTGGACCGCCTCCTTCTTCATCTTGCGGCTGTCCGCCACCTTGGCCACGAACTGCTCGTAGATGCGGTCCACCAGGCCCTGGATGCGGGCCAGCTCCAGATCATTCTTGGGCCGGGCCAGGGTCATGGGGTTGGCCAGCTTGGCCGTCTGCACGCTGTCCCAGGTGATGCCGTGCTCATTGGCCAGCTTCTTCACATTGGGCAGCAGGCCGAAGACGCCGATGGAGCCCGTGATGGTGCTTGGCTCGGCGAAGATGCGGTCGCCGTAGGTGCTGATCCAGTAGCCGCCGGAGGCCGCCAGGTGCCCCATGGACACCACGAGGGGCTTCACCTTCTTCGTGAGGATCACCTCGCGCTGGATGAGCTCCGAGGCCGCGGCACTGCCGCCGGGGCTGTTCACGCGCAGGACCACGGCCTTGATGCGGTCGTCCAGGCGCAACTGGCGCAGCTCGCGGCTGAGCCGCTCGCCGCCCACCTGGTTGGCCTTGCCCTCGCCATCCACGATCTCGCCTTCGGCGACGACCACGGCGATGCGGGTCCGGCCGGTCTTCGCCTCGCCGGGGATGCCGGCGTAGGTGGCCAGGGAGATCTGGGGGAAGTCCTTGTCCTTGGGCTGCTTGCCAGCCAGCTTCTTCAGCTCGTCCAGCACCTCGTCGTAGGGCGCGATGCGGTCCACGAGGCCCAGCTTCTTCGCCTCGTCGGCCTCCACGAGCCCCTTCTCGTCGGCGATGGCCTGGAGCTCGTCAGGCGTTTTCTTGCGGTCCTTGGCCACCGTGGCCTTCCACTCGCCCCAGATGTCGTCCAGCAACTTCTGCACCTGCTCGCGGTTGGGATCGCTCATGCGGTCCGCGATGAAGGGCTCCACAGCGCTCTTGTACTTGCCCACGCGGGTGACCTGCACCTCCACGCCGTACTTCTTGAAGGCCTCGCCGAAGAACATGGGCTCGCTGGCCAGGCCGTTCACCTCCATCTCGCCGAAGGGATTGATGAACACCGTGCTGGCGCCGGCCGCCAGGTAGTAGTCCCGCTTGCTCCAGCCCAGGTTGTAGGCCAGCACGGGCTTCTTCGCCTTGAAGCGCTGGAGGGCGTCCCGCAGCTCCCGCAGCTGGGCCGGGCCCGCGCTGCGGAGGTTCCCCGTGAGGAACAGGGCGGTGATGCGGCTGTCCGAAGCCGCCCGGTCCAGGGCCTCGATGGCCGCAGGCAGGGACTGGGGGTGGGCCCCCCCGCCGCCCAGCGCCTCGCCCAGGGCCTCGCCAGGCTCGGGCTCGCGGTCGGCATCGGACAGGCTCGTGTCCAGGTCGAAGACCAGCACGGCCTTGCCCGGCACCGTGGGCTTGCCTGCGGAGCCGATGGCCGCCAGCATCCCGAAGAAGAGGACGAAGGCTGCGGCGCCCGCCACGAGCAGGGCCAGCAGCGCGGCGAAGAAGCTCTTGAAGAAGTCCTTCATGACAGCTCCAGGAAGAAGGTCCAGGATCGCACGATCTCAGTCCTCCAGCCCCGGCCGCAACCGCGCCGCCAGGGCCAGAAAGCTGTCCAGGGCCTTCGCCATGTGCCCTGCGGTGCGCGGGTCCGTCGGGGCGCCGGCGCCGTCGAGCTGGTGATCCGCGTGGGGGACCGTGATGGCGTCCGGGCAGACCAGCGCGCCCATGTTGGCCAGGGTCAGGCGCCAGGGGACGAGGCCGCGGGCCCCGCCCAGGGCGCCGGGGCTCGCGGCGCAGAGCAGCACCGGCAGGCCCTGCCATGGGTTGGGCCGCAGGGTGCTGGGCCAGTCCACGGCGTTCTTCATGTGGCCGGGGATGCCCGCGTTGTATTCCGGGGAGACGATCACCACGCCCTGGGCGTCCATGAGGGCGGCGTGGAGGGCCTGGACCCCCTCCGGCACCGCGAGGTCCTGCTCATACAGGGGCAGCCTCAGGGCCTCCCCGGCGAAGGAGGCCACCGCGTGACCCCGTGCCGCCAGGTCCGCTACGAGGTGGCCCAGCAGGCGGAGATTCAGCGAATCGGGGCGTAGGCTTCCGCCCATCAGGACCATGCGCATGGGGCCTCCAGGTTGCAAATTGTGACCTGGATCAATCCTTACTTGATCGGTAAACTTTTAAGGCCCGAGGAGGACATCGTGTCGAACTATCCCGAATACATGGTCGCCCCCATGCGCGAGGAACTGGTCCGGGAGGGTTTCGAGCAGCTCCTGACCCCCGCCCAGGTGGACGCCGCCCTCCAGCGGCCCGGCACCACCCTGCTGGTGGTGAACAGCGTCTGCGGCTGCGCGGCGGCGGGCGCGCGACCTGGCGTCACCGAGGCCCTGCACTCCCAGAACCTGCGCTTCGACCACTTGGTGACGGTCTTCGCGGGCATGGAGAAGGAGGCCACGGCCCAGGCCCGCGAGTACTTCGAGGGCGCCATGCCCACCAGCCCCCAGGCCGCCATCTTCAAGGACGGCCAGCTGGTCCACCTCATGCAGCGCCCGGACTTCCTGGGGCACAGCCCCGAGGAGATCGCCGCCACCCTGACCGCGGCCTACCGCCAGACCGTGGCCGCCAGCTGATCCGCCCGGGGACCTGAAGTAGGCTGGACCTCGGAGAATCCGATGCCCAAGCCCCTGTCCCACTTCAGGATCGTGGATCTGTCCTGCGTGCTCGCGGGCCCCTTCGCGACCCAGCTGCTGGCGGACTTCGGCGCCGAGGTGCAGAAGCTGGAGCCTCCGGACGGAGACCCCAGCCGCGGCTGGGGGCCTCCCTTCGCCGATGGCGAGGAGGGCGAGAGCGCCTACTTCCGCTGCGCCAACCGGGGCAAGCGGAGCCGCCCCGTCGACCTGCACACCGAGGAAGGCAAGGCGCACCTCTTCGACCTGCTGAAGGACGCGGACGTGCTGGTGGAGAACTTCCGGGCCGACTCCGCGGACCGCCTGGGCCTGGGCTGGAAGCGCCTCCACGCCAAGTTCCCCAAGCTCATCCTGGCCTCGGTCCGCGGCTTCGCCTCGGACGTCACCGCCTCCCGCCGGACCGGCTACGACTTCATCATCCAGGCCGAGAGCGGCTGGATGGCCATCACCGGCGAGCCCGAGGGCCGCCCCATGAAGGTGGGCGTGGCCCTGGTGGACGTGCTGGCCGGCCTCTACTGCGCCAACGGCATCCAGGCGGCCCTGCTCCATCGCGAGCGCACCGGCGAGGCCCTCCACATCGAAGTGCCCCTCATGGAGGCCGCCCTGGCGGGCCTGGTGAACGTGGCCGCCGGCTCCCTGATGACCGGGAAGGCCCCGCAGCGCTGGGGCAACGCCCATCCCCAGATCGTGCCCTATCAGACCTTCCGCTGCTCCGACGGTGACGTGGCCATCGCCGTGGGCAGCGACCGCCAGTTCGAGGTCCTGGCCATGTGGCTGAGCCTGGACCTGGAGGCCCGCCCCGAGTGGCGCCGGAACCGCGGCCGCGTGAAGGACCGCGAGGAGCTGGTGCCCCTCATCGAGGCCCGCACCCTCGCCAGCACGGTGGAGCGCGTGCTGGCCTTCTGCGAAGCCAACGCCATCCCGGCCAGCCGCGTGCGCAGCGTGGATGACGTGCTCTTCCGCCACGGCGGCGAGCTGCACAACCTGCTGCAGCCCCTGTTCGATCCGGAGACCAACACCATGATCCCCGCCCTGGCCTCCCCCGTGCTCCTCAACAGCGAGCGCGCCTGCGCCCCCCTGCCCCCGCCCCGCTGGAACCCGTGAGCCCCAACCGCCGCCGCACCCCCCGCCTCGTGCCCCTGGGCGCCCGCCAGCCGGACCAGAAGGCCCTGGCGCGCCTCCGCACGGCCTGGGCCTTCGTGGTGGGCCCCGCCCTGGCGGACCGGACCCGCCCCCTCCGCGTGGAGCGGAACGTGCTCGTCATGGGCTGCTGGGAGCTGACCCGCATCGGCCCCCTCCGTGAGGCTGCCGCCGCCGTCTGGCCCCAGATCCGCGACCGCATCCGGCGGTCCCTGGACCTCGACCTGACCGGCCTCCAGGTCGTGCCCTGCGACCCCCCCCAGGAACCCTCCGCCCCCTCCGAGGATCCCGACCCCCTCCGCCGCGCCATGCTCCTCCTCGAAGTCCGCCGCCAGGAGCGCATCCGCCTCGGCCTCGAGACCGAATAGGAGCGGGCTGGACGCCCCCGCCCGTTTCCAGTAAAGTCAAACCTTCGTCGGGGCGTGGCTCAGCCTGGTAGAGCGCTCGGTTCGGGACCGAGAGGTCGGAGGTTCGAATCCTCTCGCCCCGACCAGATAGGCCAAGGGGAGTGCCGGATGGCACCCCCCTTGGCCTATCTGAATGAAACGAAAAGGCGATTCGAACCTCCGAGTGGGATCGCGGAGGCGCGACTAGATGTCGCGCCGGAACGAGACCGGCGGCTGGCAAAGCCAGACGCGTTCGAATCCGGAGTCCCGGTGGGTCGGCGCCGAATACGGAGAACGGCCAACCTCCGAGTGGGACCGCCCCAAACCGATGCTCCCAGAACGGATATCGCCCCCAGGTCACGATCCGCCAGTGGTCAGACCACGCCGAGTCCCGGTCAACCCACCCCCGAGGTTCGTGATCCGCGGCCGCCCGGCTGGCGCGATACAATGACCGGTTCCGCCCGCCGGGCGGGGAGCCCACCCGATGAGCGAAGCCTGCACCATCATGACCACCTGTGGCAGCGAGGAGACCGCCCTCACCATCGCCGCTGCCCTGGTGGACCAGGCCTACGCCGCCTGCGTGAACATCGTCCCCAGCATCAAGAGCTACTACTACTTCAAAGGCGAGACCCACCTCGATGAAGAGGTGATGCTCATCATCAAGACCACCCGCGACATGTTCCCCCAGGTGACCGAGGTGATCACGGACCTCCACACCTATGAAGTCCCGGAGATCCTGATGTTCCCCGTGGAGGTCGGCTCCGAGCCTTTCCTCGACTGGATCCACCAGAGCGTGAACCGGCTCGCCTGACCCTGATTCCGACAAGCCTCCCCGGGAGCCCCACCATGGAACAGACCCTGTCCCTCGAATTCCTGCGCGTGGTCGAACAGGCCGCCATCGCCTGCGCCACCTCCGTGGGCCACGGCCGCCGCAAGCACAGTGACAAGCTGGCGGTGGAGGCCATGCGGAAGGCCATGGAGACCGTGCGCATGGACGGCACCATCGTCATCGGAGAAGGGGAGCGCGACGAGGCGCCCATGCTCTTCATCGGTGAGAAGGTGGGCATGGGGGCCGACCTGGACGGGGACCACCCGGCCGTGGACATCGCCGTAGACCCCCTCGAGGGCACCAACCTCTGCGCCACTGGCGCCCCCAATGCCATCGCGGTGCTGGCCGCCACGGAGCGGGGCGGCCTGCTGCACGCCCCGGACCTCTACATGGAGAAGCTGGTGGTGGGCCCCGCCGCCAAGGGCAAGGTGAGCCTCGACGCGACCGTGCAGGAGAACCTCGAGATCATCGCCAAGTCCCTGGACCGCAAGGTCGAGGAGATCACCGTGTCCGTGCTGGACCGGGAGCGGCACGCCCAGCTCATCGCCGACATCCGCCAGGCCGGTGCCCGCATCCAGCTCATCGGCGACGGCGACCTCAGTGCCGCCATCAGCGCCGCCGTCAGCGGCACGGGCATCCACGCGGTCATGGGCACCGGCGGCGCCCCCGAGGGCGTGCTCTCCGCCGCGGCCCTCAAGTGCCTCAACGGCGAGATCCAGGGACGCCTCAAGGTGGACACCAACACCGCCAGCCGCGAGAAGGCCGAGGCCATGGGCGTGGACTTCAACCGCATCTACTTCACGGACGACCTCTGCCCCGGGCAGGAGATCGTCTTCGCCGCCTGCGGCGTCACCCACGGGAACCTGCTCAAGGGCGTGCTCAACTTCGGCCACGGCGTCCGCACCCAGAGCCTCGTGCTCACCTACCGGGACCGGAAGGTGCACTTCATCGACACCGTGCACATGAAGGAAGGCGAGAAGGTCACGGTCCGCTTCTAGTCCAAACCGAATCCCTTGCGCGAATCCCTCCGCACCCGCCTCTTCCGCTGGGCCTTCAACGTCTGGCCCTGCTTCCGGGGCACGGGGGCCCGGGTGACCTTCATCGCCACGGACTGGTCCGAGGTGCGGGTGCGCCTGCCCCTCTCCTGGCGCACCCGGAACTACGTGGGCACCATCTTCGGCGGCAGCCTCTATGCGGCCGTCGACCCCTTCTTCATGCTCATGCTCATCCATCGCCTGGGGCCGGAGTACGTGGTGTGGGACAAGGCCGCTTCCATCCGCTTCCGGAAGCCGGGCCGAAGCCCCCTCTTCGCCACCTTCAGGCTGGAGGAGGCCGAGGTGGACGAGATCCGCCGCCTCCTCCGGGACCAGCCCAAGGTGGACCGCACCTACCCGGTGGAGCTGAGGGATGCGGAGGGCGTTCTTCACGCGGAAGTGCAGAAGATGATCCACATATCCCTGCGCTCGCCTTCCTGATAGGCTTTTAGCCTCATCTTACGAGGTTATTCATGGCTTCCCTCCTGCGCGCCTCCCTCGGCCTCTGCCTGGGCCTCGCCACCTGTTCCCTCATCGCCCAGTCCAAGCCCGGCGTGGATCCCGCCAACCTGGACACCTCGGTCAAGCCCTGCGAAGACTTCTACCGCTACGCCAACGGCGGCTGGCTCAAGTCCCACAGCCTGCCCGCGGACAAGTCCCGCTACGGCGCCATGGAGGAGCTGAGCGAGCGCAACCGCGCCATCCTCCAGAAGATCCTGGCCGAGACCAGCGCCAAGACCTCCTGGGCCAAGGGCAGCGTCCAGCAGAAGGTGGGTGATTTCTACGCCTCCGGCATGGACGAGGCCGCCATCGAGAAGCGGGGCCTCGCCCCCATGAAGCCCATCTTGGCCACCATCGACGGCCTCAAGGACACGAAGCAGCTCCCCGCCCTGCTGGCGAAGCTGCACAACCAGGGGCTCCCCGGCGGCTTCGGCTTCTTCGTCCGCCAGGACGCGACGGCCTCGACCCAGTACCTGGGCTACCTCAGCCAGGGCGGCACAGGCCTGCCCGACCGCGACTACTATCTGAAGGATGACGCCCGCAGCCGGGACATCCGCGCCAAGTACGAGGCCCACGTGGCAAAGATGCTGGAGCTGGCCGGCGACGCGCCGGACCTCGCCCGGATCCGCGCCAAGGTGGTGCTCGACCTGGAGACCCGCCTGGCCCAGGCCCAGTGGACCCGCGTGGAGATGCGGAACCCCCTGAAGACCACCAACAAGCGCACCCTGGACAAGGTGGCCGCCGAGGCCCCGGGCTTCGACTGGAAGGGTTACTTCGCGGCCCGCGGCGTGAAGTTGACGGACCTCAACCTCACCCAGCCCTCCTTCTTCCAGGCCTTCGGCAAGCTGGTCTCCGAAGTGCCCGCCCCCCAGTGGCGCACCTACCTGCGCTGGCACGCTCTCAGCGCCACCGCCAACCTGCTGCCCAGGGCCTTCGGGGAGGAAGCCTTCGCCTTCCACGGCAAGACCCTCAACGGGACCCCCCAGCGGGAGCCCCGCGCCAAGCGCATCGAGGCGATGACGGACGGCACCTTGGGCGAGGCCCTGGGGCAGCTCTACGTGAAGGTGGCCTTCCCGCCCGAGTCCAAGAAGAAGGTCCTCGAGATGGTGGAGAACCTCCGCATCGCCCTCCGCGAGCGCATCGCGAACCTGGACTGGATGGGCCCCGAGACCAAGCAGCAGGCCCTCACGAAGCTCAATGCCTTCGGCGTGAAGATCGGCTACCCGGACAAGTGGAAGACCTACGCCTTCGACGTGAAGCGGGACGACTTCTTCGGCAACGTGCGCCGCGCCGCCGCCTTCCGTGTCGCCAAGAACCTGGCCAAGCTCGGCAAGCCCATCGATCGCACCGAGTGGGGCATGACGCCGCCCACCGTGAACGCCTACTACAGCCCCACCATGAACGAGATCGTGTTCCCCGCCGGCATCCTCCAGCCGCCCTTCTTCGATGCGAAGGCCGATGACGCCGTGAACTACGGCGCCCTGGGCTACGTCATCGGCCACGAGATGACCCACGGCTTCGACGACAGCGGCAGCCAGTTCGACGCCGAGGGCAACCTGAAGAACTGGTGGACCGAGGCGGACAAGAAGGCCTACCAGACCCGCACGGACCTGGTGGTGAAGCAGTACGACGCCTACGAGCCCATCCACGGCGAGCATGTGAACGGCAAGCTCACCCTGGGCGAGAACATCGCCGACATCGGCGGCATGAAGATCGCCTTCGCCGCCTACCAGAACAGCCTCAAGGGCAAGCCCGCCCCGGCGCCCATCGACGGCTTCACGGGCCCCCAGCGCTTCTTCCTCGGCGCCGCGGCCGTGTGGCGCAACCACATCCGCGAGGCGGCGCTCTCCGTGCGCCTCAAGACCGATCCCCACAGCCCCGGCCGGGAGCGAGTCATCGGCCCCCTCTCGAACCTGCCGGAGTTCTACGAGGCCTTCTCCTGCGCCGACGGACAGCCCATGAAGCGGGACGTCAAGGTGCGGCCGGCCATCTGGTAGCCCCTGCTCCGGAAGGCTGCGCCTTCCGGAGCATGAAAAAGGACATGATGTGAACACTCGATCCGCATTGCTCGCCCTGGCGCTGATGGCGCCGCTCTCCGCCCAGGTGGCCTACAAGGGCTTCAACCCGGCGAACATCGATCCCACCGCGAAGCCCTGCCAGGACTTCTTCCAGTACGCCGTGGGCGGGTGGGCGAAGCGCACGGCCATCCCCGCCGAATATGAGCGCTACGGCGTGGACCAGGAGATCGACACCCGGACCCACCAGATCCTGCGGGAGATCATGGAATCCGCCGCAGCCTCCAAGGCGCCCGCGGGGTCCGAGACCCGGAAGGTCGGCGACTTCTACGCCAGCGGCATGGACGAGGTGGGCATCGAGGCCGCGGGCCTCGCGCCCCTGAAGCCCCTCTTCACCCGCATCGACGGCGTGAAGGATGGGGCTTCCCTGGCGGCCGTGCTGGCGGACCTCCACCGGCTGGGCGCCTTCGCGGGCTTCCATTTCGGCGTGGAGCAGGACGACAAGGCCAGCAGCCGCTATGCCATGGTGCTGGCCCAGGGTGGGCTCGGCCTGCCGGACCGGGACTACTACGTGAAGGAGGATCCCAAGTCGAAGGTACTCCTGGCGGCCTACCGGGCCCACGTGGCGAAGGTGCTGGCGCTGGCGGGCCTGGACCCCAAGGACGCGGATCGCGTCCTGGCCCTGGAGACGCGCCTCGCCAAGGCCAGCATGACCCGCGTGGAGCAGCGGGATCCCAACGCCATCTACCACGCCATGACCCCGGCCCAGCTCCGGGCCGCGGCGCCGGGATTCCCCGCGGACCTCTACCTGAAGGGGCTGGGCCTGCCGGCCCCGGACCGCTTCATCGTGCGCCAGCCCGCCTTCCTGGCGGAGCTGGGGCGCATGGTCCAGGACGTCCCCGCGGACCAGTGGCGCATCTACCTCCGCTGGACCCTGCTGCGGAACGCCGCCCCGGGCCTGCCCGCGGCCTTCGAGCAGGAGTCCTTCGCCTTCTACGGCACCCGGCTCCAGGGCACCACGGCCCAGCACCCCCGCTGGAAGCGCGTGATGTTCGCCGCGGACCGGGGCCTGGGCGAGGCCCTGGGCAAGCTCTACGTCCAGCGTGCCTTTCCTGCCAGTAGCAAGACGAAGGTCCGCGAGATGGTGGAGAACCTCCGCACGGCCCTGGGAACCCGAATCGACCACCTGGAGTGGATGAGTGCCCCCACCAAGGCCAAGGCCCGGCAGAAGCTGGCGGCCATGCGCGTGAAGGTGGGCTACCCCGATGCCTGGCGCGACTACGCCCTGCTGGAGGTCAAGCGCCAGCCCTACGTCCTGAACCTCCTGGAGGCCCGGCGCTTCGAGTTCCAGCGGCGCCTGGCGAAGCTGGGGAAGCCCATCGACCGGAACGAGTGGGAGATGACGCCCCAGACCAACAACGCCTACTACAGCCCCACCATGAACGAGATCGTGTTCCCGGCGGGCATCCTCCAGGCGCCCTACTTCGACGCCTCGGCCGATGACGCCGTGAACTACGGCAACATCGGCGCCACCATCGGCCACGAGATGACCCACGGCTTCGACGACGAGGGCCGCCAGTACGACGCGGACGGCAACCTGAAGAGCTGGTGGACGCCGGCGGACGAGAAGGCCTACAACGCCCGCGCCGAGCTGGTGGTGAAGCAGTTCGACGCCTTCGAGCCCCTGCCCGGCCTCCACCTCAACGGCAAGCTCACCCTGGGCGAGAACATCGCCGACCTGGGCGGCCTCAAGATCGCGTGGGACGCCTGGAAGCTGAGCCAGAAGGGCAAGGCGCAGGTGGGGAGGATCGAGGGCTTCACCCCCGAGCAGCGGTTCTTCCTGGGCTACGCCGAGACCTGGCGCACGCTCACGCGGGAGGAGGCCGCCCGGCTGCGCGTCGTCACCGATCCCCACAGCCCGGCGAAGTTCCGCGTCAACGGCCCCCTCGCCAACCTGCCGGAGTTCTACCAGGCCTTCGGCTGCAAGGATGGCGACTCCATGAAGCGACCCGAAAAGGACCGCCCGGCGATCTGGTAGCCTCCTCCCATGTCCAGACGCGCCCTCACCCTCCTGTTCGCCACCCTGTCCCTCGCGGCCCAGGAAAGCCCGGACGGAAACCGGTTCGGGATCGGCCTGTCCGCCATCAAGCCCACGGGGGACTGGGGGTCGTACTTCGATCCCGGCTTCCAAGCGGGAATCCAGATCCACTTCAACCGCGAGGGCCGGCATCTCCAGCGCCTGCGCATCGACTACCTGCGGATGGACGACTCGGGCCCCGTGCCCTTCGGCACCAACGTCTTCTGGAATGGCACGACCTGGGTCACGGCCGCCGCGAACGCCCGCAGCCGGATGGAGGCCTACACCGTGGCCTACGAGTGGATGCCGCACCTTGAGAACCACAGCCGGAGCGGCGCCTTCTTCATCCTCGGGGTGGGCGGCACACTTTGGAACGAGACCCGCCGGGCCGTGGCCCCCGGCACGGGGACAGTGACGGACACCGAGTGGAGCATGACCTTCTCGGCCGGCGCCGGCTGGCGTTTCAACACCCACGCCACCCTGGAACTCCGATACGTCCACGGGGACCTCTCCTCGTTCTGGCACCACCAGCCCGACTACGGGTCCACGCGCGACTTCCTGTCCGTGGGCACCAGCCTCCGCTTCTGACCTTCACCATCCCGTTCAAGGAGTTCCATGCGCCTTCGCCCCCTCGCCGTCCTCGCCACGCTCCTGACCGTCAGCGCGGCCCTGGACGCCTGCACCAACCTGCTCGTGACCAAGGGCGCGAGCAAGGACGGCTCGACCATGATCACCTACGCCGCCGACAGCCACACGCTCTACGGCGAGCTCTACTTCAAACGCGGCGGGCGCCACCTGCCGGGCGAGATGCGCGACATCCGCGAGTGGGACAGCGGGACCACCTTCGACACGGGCAAGCTCCTGGGGAAGATCCCCGAGGCGCCCGTCACCTACACCCGCGTCGGCAACATGAACGAGCACCAACTCACCATCGCCGAGACCACCTTCGGCGGCCGGAAGGAGCTGCACGTGCCCAGCGGCATCGTGGACTACGGCAGCCTCATCTACATCGGCCTGGAGCGCGCGAAGACCGCCCGCGAGGCCATTGAGGTGATGACCTCCATCGCCGAGACCTACGGCTACGCCTCCGAGGGCGAGAGCTTTTCCATCGCCGATCCCAACGAGGTCTGGATCCTCGAGATGATCGGCAAGGGCAAGGGCCAGAAGGGCGCCCTCTGGGTGGCCTACAAGCTGCCTGACGGCACCATCAGCGCCCACGCCAACCAGGCCCGCATCCGCCAGTTCCCCCAGAACGATCCCAAGACCGCGCTCTTCAGCAAGGACCTCATCCCCTTCGCCCGCGAGAAGGGCTGGTTCAAGGGCGCGGACAAGGACTTCAGCTTCGCCGACACCTACGCGCCCCTCACCTTCGGCGCCCTGCGCGCCTGCGAGGCCCGCGTGTGGAGCCTGTTCCGCCGCGCCGCCCCCAGCCTGAACATCCCCATCGACTACGTGAAGGCGGAGAAGGGCGCCAAGCCCATGCCCCTCTTCATCAAGCCCGATCAGAAGCTGGACGTGCGCGATGCCATGCAGCTCATGCGCGACCACTACGAAGGCACTGAGTTCGACATGACGAAGGACGTGGGCGCGGGCCCCTACAAGCTGCCCTACCGCTGGCGGCCCATGGGCTTCAAGATCGACGGCCAGGACTACATCCACGAGCGCGCCATCAGCACCCAGCAGACCGGCTTCTCCTTCGTGAGCCAGGCCCGCGGCTGGATGCCCGATCCCGTGGGCGGGGTGCTCTGGTTCGGCGTGGACGACACCTTCACCACCGTCTACGTCCCCATCTCCTGCGGCATCAAGGAGCCCCCGAAGGCCTTCGCCATCGGCACGGGCAACTTCGACTCTTTCAGCTGGGACAGCGCCTTCTGGACCTTCAATTTCGTCTCGAACTACACCTACACCCGCTGGAGCGACATGATCGTGGATGTCCAGAAGGTGCAGCGCGAGTTCGAGGGACGCTTCCTGGCCGACCAGGCCGAGGTGGACCAGACCGCCCTGGGCCTCTACAAGCAGGACCCCGGCGCCGCCCGGGAGTACCTCACCAAGTACGCCGCCAGGCAGACCGACGAGCTCATGGGCCGCTGGAAGAAGCTGGGCGAGTTCCTCATTTGGAAGTACATGGATGGCAATGTGCGCAACGAGAAGGGTGAGGTCACGCATCCCAAGGCCCCCGAGGACTGGCTGCGCTGCATCGTCAAGGACCACGGTGACGTCATCAAGGTGAAGAAGGTGGAGGGATTGGCTCCGGACGAAGAGTAGCTCCGAGCTGAAAACCTCCGGTTTTCAGGAAGATAAAAGAAGGAATGGCGACAGCCATTCCCTACGCAGGCCCCGCATCGCGGGGCCTGCGCCTTGCAGGGCGCTTGTGACTGGCTAGAACGGCCACCCGTGGGATGATGGCGGGTTCCCCGAGGTCCCCATGCAGCGCCCCGATCCGCACTCGTACTACGATTCCGCCCAGCCCCGGGCTAGGCGCCTGCGGTTGAAGCTCGGCGTGGACTTCGCGGCCAAGCGCATCGACGGCGAGGTGATGCTGGAGTTCGGCGAGGCGGTGTCGGGCGTCCTGGACCTGGACACCAAGGGTCTGGAGATCCAGACCGTCCAGGTGCCCGGCCAGGGCTCCATCCCCTGGGAGCTGGGCGAGGCGGATCCCATCCTCGGCAGCCGCCTGCGGGTGACCGCGCCCGCGGGCACGCGGGAAGTCGCCATCCGCTACCGCACCGCCCCGGACGCCATGGCCCTCCAGTGGCTGGATCCGGCGCAGACCGAGGGCAAGGTGGCACCCTACCTCTTCAGCCAGTGCCAGCAGATCCACGCGCGCACCATGGTGCCCTGCCAGGACACGCCCCTGGCCCGCATCGCCTATCAGGCGGAGGTCACGGTTCCCGAGGGCCTCACCGCCGTGATGTCCGCGGGCCCGGATGGGGACCAGGCCACCGGCGACGGCCGCCGCACCTTCCGCTTCGCCATGCCCCAGCCCATCCCCAGCTACCTGCTGGCCCTGGCCGTGGGGCGCCTGGAATCCCGGGACCTGAGCCCCCGCAGCCGCGTCTGGGCCGAGCCGGAGACCGTGGCCTCCGCCGCCTGGGAGTTCGCGGGCGTGGAGGAGATGATCCTCAAGGCCGAGGGCCTCTTCGGCTCCTACCCCTGGGACCGCTACGACATGCTGGTGCTGCCGCCCTCCTTCCCCTACGGCGGGATGGAGAACCCCCGCATGACCTTCCTCACGCCCACTCTGCTGGCGGGGGACCGCAGCCTGGTGGACGTGGTGGCCCACGAACTGGCCCACAGCTGGACCGGCAACCTCGTCACCAACGCCAGCATGGAGCACTTCTGGCTGAACGAGGGCTTCACGGTGTGGGCCGAGCGCAAGATCCTGCGTACCCTCCACGGCGACGATGCCGCCGCCCTGGGCTGGGCCATGGGCCAGAAGGCCCTGGAGGACAGCCTCGAGCGCTTCAGAAAGGAACCCCACCTCACGGTGCTGCGCCTGCACCTGGAGGGCATCGACCCCGACGACGCCTTCTCCAGCATCCCCTACGAGAAGGGCGCGCGCCTCGTGGCGGCCCTGGAGCAGCACGTGGGAGAGGCCGCCTTCGGCCGCTTCCTCCACGAGTACATGGACGCCTTCCGCTTCACCTCCATCACCACCGAGCAGTTCTGCGCCTTCGTGGAGGAGAAGCTGCCTGGCGCACTAAAGGCCGTGAACGCCAAGGCCTACCTGGACGAGCCGGGGATGCCCGCCACCGCGCCCGCCTTCCACAGCGCCCAGCTGGACGGCCTCACGGCCCTGGCGGAGGGCTGGGGTAAGGGCCGGCGGCCCACCGAGGCACAGATCGCCGGCTGGACGCCGGCCGAGCTGCTGGTCTACCTCCAGAAGCTGCCCCGGCAGCTCTCCCAGGCCGACTGCGCCTGGCTGGACGGGCACTTCAAGCTCATGGGCCGCGGCAACCACGAGATCCTGGTGGAGTGGCTCACCCTGGCCGCCGCCGCGGACTACGAGCCGGCCTTCTCCCGCATCCGAGAGGTGCTGGTGCGCGTGGGCCGCATGAAGTACCTGCGCCCCCTCTACGGCGCCCTGGGCCAGCAGGCCCGCACCCGCGCCCTGGCCCGGGAGATCTTCGCCGCCGCCAGCCCCGGCTACCACGGCCTGTCGCGCCGCGTGGTGGCCTCCGTGCTTGAGTCCTATCCGTCCTGAAATCTCACCACCAAGACACCAAGACACCAAGAAAAGCCCAAAAAAGGATCATTCCCATGCAGTTCTTGGTGTCTTGGTGTCTTGGTGGTGATCCGTTGTCTTTAGCCTCTAGGAGCGCCTGATGTCCCACGATGCCGCACCCCAGGAGATCAAGGGTCTGCCCGCGAATGCGCGGCGGCCGCTGAACCCCGGCGAAGCCTACGTGCCCCTGGTGCCCCAGGACGGCGTGCCGGAAACCACGCCGCGGGCCATCACCATGGGCCTCATCTTCTGCGCCATCTTCAGCATGGCGGCGGCCTACCTGGCCCTGAAGCTGGGCCAGGGCATCGAGGCGGCCATCCCCATCGCCATCCTGGCCGTGGGCCTCTCGCGCTTCTTCCCGCGCAAGAACACGATCCTGGAGAACGTCATCGTCCAGAGCATCGGCGCCAACAGCAGCCACGTGGTGAGCGGCGCGGCCTTCACCATCCCCGCCCTCTACATCCTGGCCCAGACGCCCGGCAGCGGCGTGCCCACGCCCACGCTGTGGCAGGTGGTGCTGGTGAGCTTCCTGGGCGGCTGCATCGGCATCCTGTTCCTGATCCCCCTGCGCCACCACTTCATGGTGGAGAACCACGGCATCTTCCCCTGGCCTGAGGCGACGGCCACGGCCGAGATCCTCGTGACGGGTGAGAAGGCGGGCAACCAGGCCAAGGAGCTGGCCATCGCCGCGGGCATCGGCGCCCTGTATGACGGCATCACCTCGATCTTCCGCGGCATGGGCGAGTACCTCCGCCTGGAACACGTCTACGTGGGCCGGGCGCTGCGCGAGAAGTTCATGTCCTTCAACTTCCTGAACAGCGCGGCCACGCTGGGCATCGGCTACATCATCGGCCTGCGCTATTCCGCCGTGATCGCCGCCGGATCCTTCTTCAGCATGTTCGTGCTGGTGCCCCTCTTCCACGCCATCGGCCAGCATGTGCCGGTGATCGTCCCGCCGGGCGCCAAGCTCATCGCCGACATGACGCCGGAGCAGGTCTTCTTCGCCTACGTGCGCATCATCGGCGTGGGCGCCATCGCGGGCGCGGGCGTCATGGGCGTGCTGGCCTCCATGCCCAACATGATCCGCAGCATCATCAGCAACATGAAGGCCCTCATGAACCGCGACGCCGCCGCCGAATCCCCCAAGGTGGCCATCCGCACGGAGCGCAGCCTGGCGGGCTCCATGATCGCCGTGGGCCTTGTCACCAGCATGGTGGGCACGATGGCCTTCCTCAGCTTCGGCCTGGGCATCAAGCAGGCCCTGTTGCCGGCGCTCATCGCCACCCTCGTGGTGATGGTCATCTCCTTCTTCTTCGCCCCCGTGGCGGCCCGCGCCATCGCCACCATCGGCACCAACCCCATCAGCGGCATGACCATGCTGACCCTCGTCATCACCGGCGTGCTGATGCTCAAGCTGAACTTCACCGGCGGCTACGGCATGTTCCTCACCATGATGGTGGGCGGCATCGTCTGCACGGCCCTGGCGGCCTCCGGCGCCTTCAGCACCGACCTCAAGATCGGCCACTGGATCGGCGCCACGCCGGCCCGGCAGATCGGCTGGAAGTTCGTGGGCACCTTCGTGGCCGCCCTCTTCACGGGCATCGCCATGTGGCTCATGGCGAAGCAGGTGAACCTGGACGGCACCATGGCCCTGGGCAGCTCGATTCCCGCGCCCCAGGCCAGCGCCATGAAGGCCATCCTCGAGGGCATCTTCGGCACCGTGTCCATGCCCCTGCGCTGGTACGCCTTCGGCCTCGGCATCATGCTCTCCATCGTGCTGCGCATGGTGGAGCTGCCCGCCCTGGGCTTCGCGCTCGGCATGTACCTGCCCATCGAGCTGAACACGCCCCTCTTCCTGGGCGGCATCCTGGCTCATCTGGTGAACCGGCCCAAAGCCGGGACGACCGAAGCCGACGCCAAGGCCCGGGAAAACCGCGGCGTCCTCATCGCCAGCGGCCTCATGGCCGGCGGTGCCATCATGGGCGTGGTCGCCAGCTTCGTGAAGCTCAAGTGGACCGAGGGCTTCCCCCTCCTCACCACCCACCAGGCCGAAGGCGCCCTGGGCGAGTGGCTGGGGCTCGCGGCGCTGGTGGCCCTGTGCCTCTACGTCGTCGTCTACAGCCGACGAGCCAAGGGCGAGGCGTAGCCTTTCGTCAGACGAAAAGAATCAGATAAACGGAGGAAAACGGAAGAGCAGAGGAAAGCGGAGAAAGACCTGCTCTTTTCCTCTGCTTTCCTCCGCACCTCAGTTTTCCGCCGCTTCTTGAATTCCGTTCTCATTACTGAATTTCGGATCAACACTTCGCCTGCCCTGCCGGTATGGATAGGTGAAGGAGGAATTGTGTCGTGTTCCATGGAACCGAGGCCGCGCTGATGGATGAGGGGCTGACCTCTCTTCCGGAAGCATCGGCAGACGATCCGTTGGAGCCGCTGATCTGCCGTATCCGGGCTGGCGACGTGGAAGCCTTCGGTGACCTGCTGGCGCGTACCGAGGGGCGGATCCTGGCCCTGGCTTGGCGGATTCTCGGCGATCGGCACCTGGCCGAGGATGCTGCCCAGGAGACCTACTTACGGGTGTTCCGGTCTCTGAATTCCTTCCGGCTGGGCGAGCGCTTCGAGGCCTGGATGGTCCGCATCGCCGTGAACGTCTGCTACGACCTCGCCCGGAAGCGCGGCCCCCTGCCTGCACCCGCTGAAGTCCTGGACGGCCTTGAGGGCGATGCCGCCCCCATGGCCGCCGAAGAGGCCGTTCTGCTCCACCAACGCCGCGCCCTGGTCCGACAGGCGCTGGCAACCCTTCCCTTGGCCGAGCGCACGGCCCTGGTGCTGCGGGATCTGGAGGGCCACTCCACGGAGGAGGTGGCCCGCATCCTGGGGGTCCGTCCCGTCACCATTCGCTCCCAGGTCGCCTCGGCCCGGGCCAAAGTGCAGGCCTTCTGCTCCCGCCTGTTAAAACCTACCGATGGAGGACGTCCATGACGCTTCATGTCCTCGACCAGCTTCCCCTCTGGGTGGAAGGCGATCTGAGCGCCGCGGACCTCGCCGCGGTCGAACACCACCTCGCGAAATGCCCTGCCTGCCATGCCGTCGCGGAGCGTCTGCGGACCAGCCAGGTTTGGCTGCGGGAGGCCATGCAGCCGCCATTCGTCCCCATCGACCACGAGCACCTGCGCCACGCCGTCATGGCCCAGATCCGCACAGAAGCGGCAGCCAAGCCCGTTCACCGCCTCGCCGCCATCCGCCCTACCCTGCTGGCCGCCTGTGTGGCATCGCTACTCATCGCCACCCTGATCTGGCGGCAGGAACACGCCACGGTATCTTTGCCACCCCTGGGAGTGCCCTCCGCCCTTCCAGCAGGATCTGCCACTCAAACGGCGCCGGTTGTTACCCCCCCCATGGCCCGCCAGGACCTGGCGCGGGTCGCTCCGCTGAAAGCGCCTCTCCGCAGGCCCGAGGAACCTGTTTCTTCTCCCATCGAAGGCCCGGCACGCATCGAGTTCCAGACCGCCAATCCGAACATCCGCATCATCTGGCTGGCGCAAGCCAAGCCCCTTCCCGAAATGAATCCAACCCCACTGGAGGCTCCATGAAACCCGTAACTTCTCTCGTACTCGCCGCCCTGTTGGCTACGTCCTTCCAAGCGTTTGCGCAGCAGGTGGCAACTCCCCCCCAAGCCAAGGAGGCCGAGCCGGATCTTGCGGTCCTGCGGGCGATGAAGAGCAGGTTGTTTGTGCTCCGTTACCGCGATTCTCTTCAGATGCTGCGAAGCCTCTCCGCACTCGGTAGTGGCGCCAATGGGGCAACGATGAAGTGGGCCAACGAGAATGGTCTCAATTCGCTCGCCGTCAGGGACTTTCCCGAAAACCTCGCCATCATCGAGGAAGCCATCAAGCGGCTGGATGTGCCAGCAGCCAATCAACCGACTCCGGATGTGGAACTGCATCTGGACGTGTTGTTCGCGTCGAGGAATCCGGGCCCAGACATTGGAATTACCGAGGGGCTCAAGGATGTCATCAAGACTTTGAAAGGCACGCTCACCTACCGCAGCTATACCCTTGGTGCGGACTTCGTCCAGCGAGCCCGGCCCCGATCCGATTCCTCATCAGGAGAGAGTATTCAAATTACGGGAGCCATTGATCCTGCCGCACTGGGCCCAGAACACAGCAAGGACGCTACCCGAATGTCCGTGGAATGCGGCATCTACCACGGTATCGCGCTAGAAGCCCAAGAGAATGGGCCGGCCATCATCCGGATGAAATCCTTCCGGTTGAGCCTCCGGGAAGGAAATGGTTCTGAAAAACAGACCCTCGCTGCCATCGCAACAGAGTTGAGCCTTAAAGAAGGTGAAAAAGTGGTCGTGGGTACCTCTGTGGTGAAGGATCGCGGCCTCGTCGTCGTGCTCAGCGCCAGGCGCGTGAATTAGCGGAACCTGCTTATCGGCCAAGCTCAGCCCCATGTTCGCAAGATGAAAGGCTGGAGCCGGAGATGACGGAGAAACGGCCTCGGGTCCACAGATTTGCACAGATTGAAAACGGGGCTGCGGCTGATTTGGGGGTGCAGCTTCGCAAGCGTGGGCTCCATGGGGGGCGACAGGGTCGCGCCCTTTTTGGGGTGCGCGGCCCTGGCGCCCCCCATGACCTCCGGCAACGCCGGAGGCCGCCTTCGGCGGGCCCACGCATGGTGGGTCGAGCCCCCTCCGCGCTCTCCGTGCGCCCGAAGGGCGGTCTCTGCGCCCTCTGCGTTCCGCTTTTCTGGCTGAGGCTCGCCGATAATCAGGTAGCGGAAAATCAAACCACGAAGAAGAACCCGCTTTTCTTCGTGGTCTTCCTGTCTTCGTGGTGATTTTTTTCTTTTCAGCCCTTCAAACTTCCCAGAAGATCCCGTGCCACGCTAGGCGTCCCCACCACCAGGTTCCCGCTCTCGAACCAGCCCTGGCCGCCCTCCCAGTCGGTGATCACCCCACCGGACTCCTGCACCAGCAGGGCGCCGGCGGCGATGTCCCAGGGCTTGAGGCCCAGCTCGAAGTAGCCGTCGAAGATGCCGCAGGCCACGTGGGCCAGGTCCAGGGCGGCGCTGCCGGCGCGGCGGATGCCCTTGGCGCGGGGGAAGACGCGGCCCAGGGCGGCGTTGAACATGGGCCAGCGCTCGCCCAGCTGGAAGGCGAAGCCCGTGGCCAGGAAGGCGCCGTCCAGGCCCGGCTGCTGCGACACGCGCATGGGCTGGCCGTTCCAGGTGGCACCCTTGCCGCGCACTGCCAGGAAGGTGTCGTTCCGAAGGGGATCCAGTATGCAACCCACCACCGCCCCATCGGCGTCCCACAGGGCCACAGAGACGCACCAGTGGGGGAAGCCCTGGACGAAGTTCAGGGTGCCGTCCAGCGGGTCGACGATCCACCGCCGCTCGACGTCGCCCGAGGCGCCGCCCTCCTCGCCCAGGAAGCCGTACTGGGGGAAGCGGAAGTCCAGCTCGGCGCGGATGGCGGCCTCGGCCTCGCGGTCCGCGATGCTCACCACATCGTTCTTGGTCTTCTCGGTGATGGTGGCCGGGTCCAGCCGCCGGAAGTGGCCCAGGAGGACCTTCCCCCCGGCCTGGGCCGCAGCCAGGCAGGCGTCTCGTTGCGCGTCGTACATGATCACCATCCTGGTTCGATTGTCATATGGGTTCCCGATAATTGACCTTGCTCGGCTTGGCACAGCCTTTTCCAGACCTCCACGAATGACACAAAGGAGAAGAAAAGAAAGAGCACGAAGACAACCCAACGCGCCGGCGGGGTTCATCCGGGCCTGCGGCCCCCGGGCGCGCTGCGACCGGCTTTGCGGGCGGCGGCCCGAGCGGCCCCCGAGAGGCCGTTCTGGCCGCCGCCCGCAAAGGGATGACCCAGGTTGTGCCAGGGCCCATTCGTGGGCTTCCTGGGCCCGGAGGGCCTATTCGTGCCATTCGTGGTGGGCTTTTCGAGGTGGGACAGGCCGATGAGCAGCCATCAGGGGGCCTCACTCGCCGCCTCGGCCCGCTTCTTGAGCGCCCGGATCATGCCGGGGAACACGAAGAGGTGGAACGGCAGCATCGCGTACCAGTAGATCAGGCCGAGGACGCCGTGGGGCTCGAAGAAGGCCATCTGCTCCAGGCGCGAGCCCTCCCCCTCGGGGCGCACCGTGAACTGAAGCCAGGCGTTGCCGTCCAGCTTCATCTCGGAGCGGAGCCGCAGGAGGCGGTCCTCCTCCAGGGCCTCCACCCGCCAGAAGTCCACGGGATCGCCCACGCGGAGCTGCCGGGGATGCCGCCGCCCCCGGCGCATGCCCATGCCGCGGAAGACCCGGTCCAGCAGGCCCCGGATCTGCCACAGCCAGTTCCCGGCGGGCCAGCCGTTCTCGCCGCCCAGGGCGCAGAAGGTCTCGAACACGGCGCGGGGCGGGGCTTTGACGTGGCGGTGGTGGCGCTCCAGGAACATGCCCTCGTGGGAGCCGAGGACCGCCTCCTCCTGTTCCCGCGAGAGGCTCGTGGCCCAGGTGGTCTCCACGGCGTCCTCGTCCAGGCGCTGGAGGGCCAGGGCCAGGGCTTCCCTGTAGGCCATGGGCCGCACCCGGAAGACCTCCAGGGCGCGGGAATCGCGCACCACCACCTCCGTGGTCATGCCTTCGATCAGGGGCTTGGCCAGCACCAGGGGGATGGGCGTGACCATGTCCACCCACAGGGCCGACAGGATGGGCAGCGGCACGCGCATGGGGATGATGAAGCGGCGGAGGCCCCGGGCCTCGGCATAGCCCAGCATCATCTGCCGGTAGTTGAGGACGTCGCGGCCCCCGATCTCGAAGATGCCCGAGACGTCCGGGTGCTCCAGGGCCTCCGTGAGGTAGCCCAGCACGTTGCGCACCCCGATGGGCTGGCAGCGGGTGTTCACCCAGCGGGGGGTGATCATGACCGGCAGGCGCTCCGTCAGGTGGCGGATCATCTCGAAGCTGGCGCTGCCGCTGCCCACGATGACCGCGGCCCGGAACTCCAGCACCGGCACGCCGGTGGACGCCAGGGCCGCGCCCACCTCCTGGCGGCTGGCGAGGTGATCGCTCCGGTGGCCCTTGGGGTCCCCCAGCCCGCCCAGGTAGATGATGCGCTGCACGCCCGCCTTGGCGCAGGCCGCCGCGAAGACCAGGGCGTGGCCCAGGTCCCGGTCGCGGAAGTCCGGCCGGTCCTCGGCCATGGCGTGGACCAGGTAGTAGGCCTGCGACACGCCCGCCAGGGCCGCGGCCAGGGAGGCCGGATCGCCCACGTCCCCCTTCACCGCCTCCACGCCGGGCCAGTTCCGCCCGGCGAGACGGTCGGGGTTGCGGGCCATGCAGCGCACCCGGCGGCCGGCGGCCAGGAGGCGGGGCACCAGCCGCCCGCCGATGTAGCCCGTGGCGCCGGTCACGAGGATCAGCGGCTTGCCGGGGTCCATCAGGCTGGCGCCTGTGGCCTGGGGGCTCATGCGGGCACCAGGTCCGCGAAGACGAAGCCGTCGCGCGCCACCACCTCGCCCCGCCGCACGGGCACGGGGTGGTCGAACATGGGGCCGTCCCAGGCGAAGGTGTGGAACTCGCCCCGCTCCCCGCAGGGATCCACGGCGGCCGGCAGGTCCGCCAGGAGCGCCGCGTCGAACTCCCGGCCGGCGAAGGAGGCGTCCAGGGCCCGGGGATCCACGCAGGTCAGGGTGGCCTTCAGGCCCGCCGCCGCCATGCGCCGGGCGAGGGCCGCCGTGTCCGGGTCCCAGATGGGGAAAAGGGGGGTCAGGCCCGTGCCCGCCAGCTTCTGGATGCGGTAGTCCCGCACGTCCTCCAGGAAGAGGTCGCCGAAGGCCATGGCCCCGATGCCCTCCGCCACGGCCCGGGCGCAGGCCTGGGCCATGAGGGCCTCGTAGGCTTCGTTGGGACAGGGCCAGGGGAGGGGTACCTTCCAGAGGGGGAGCCCCGCCGCCTCGGCCTGGGCCTCCAGAAGCGCCTCCCGCACTCCATGCATCGCCACCCGCTCGAACGCCTCATTGGTGGTGGTGAGGAGGCCCACCACCTCCACCTCCCCGGCCTGCCGGAGCGTGTGCAGCGCCCAGGCGGCGTCCTTGCCGCTGGACCAGCTCAGGAGGGCCTTCGTCCGTGTCATGGGATCTCCGGATCCAAGTATGGGCCCTCGCAAATCCTGACGAATTTGGTAAACTTTCCTGGGAGCCTTCCATGCCCAAGGTCATCAACATCGAGCCCACCCCCAACCCCGATGCCCTCAAGTTCCTGGTGCATCCGGCCATCCTGAAGGCCGGCTCCCGGTCCTTCAAGGACTTCGGCGCCGCGGTGGGCGATCCCCTGGGCTCGGCCCTCTTCGCCCTCGGCAAGGTCACCTCCGTGTTCTACATGGACCGGTTCGTGACGGTGAACAAGGAGCCGGCAGCGGACTGGAGCGACCTCATCGACCCCATCTGCGAGTCCATCGAGGACCTGAAGCTGCCGGAGACCGACACCGGCGACGGGACCCTGACGCCCGGCGGCGACGCGGACGCCACCCTGGAGCGCATCAACCACCTGCTGGACAGCCGCATCCGGCCCGGCCTGGCCGGGGACGGCGGCGGCCTGGAGGTCATCTCCTTCGACGGCCAGACCCTCCAGATCAGCTACCACGGCGCCTGCGGCTCCTGCCCCTCCTCCACCAGCGGCACCCTGCGCTACATCGAGGGATTGCTCCAAGAGGAGATCAGCCCCAGCATCCGCGTCGTGAGCTGGTAGGAGCGCCCCATCTCGGCTCTTGCGTCCTGGGAAAAGTCCGGCACCCTAAGGGTACCTTCTGGAGACACGAGTGAGCCCTGGAAAGGCCGTCAAGCGACGCAGCGCCAAGGGAAACCACCTCGCCGCGCTGGCGGATCTGCTCAACGCCAGCCGGACGGACCCGGTGCGGCTCTTCGAGCATGGCCTGGCCCTGCTGGTGGACCGCCTGGGCGTGGACCGCGCCATGCTCACCCGGGTTTCGGGGCTGGGCTACGAGGTCTTCTGGTGGGCCGTGGCCGACGGCGCCGACATGGCCGGGGTGTTCGAGGCGCCGGAGAAGGGGTTCTGCCCCTGGGTCATGGCCCATCCGGACCGTCCCCTCACCATCCGGGATGCCGCCCTGGAGGCCCGCTGGCGGAAGAGCGCCGGCTACCTGGAGCTGGGCATCCGGGCCTACTCGGGCGTCGCCCTCAAGGAAGGCGAGAACGTGGTCGGGACGCTCTGCGTGCAGCATCGCGCCCCAAAGGCCTTCGATCGCGGCGAGACGGAACTGATCCGCGCCATGGGCCAGCTCATGGCCCGCACCATGGAATCCGAGAGCATGAAGCAGGAGCTCCATGGCGCCCTGGAGGCCCTGGAACTCAGCGGCGCCATCGTGGAGGACAGCGCCCTCCAGAGCGCCCGCTCGGGCCTGCCCAACCGGCGCTACCTGGACATCTGGCTCCGGGCCTCGCTGTTCATGGCCCGGCGCCGCAAGGAGCCCATCGCCCTGGCCCTCTGGTCTCAGTCCATGGTCACGGGTACCCGCGGCCGGCTGGCCGCGGCGGCCTCCCACCTGCGCGGCGAGGATCTCCTCATCGAGTTGTCGACGGACCAGTACCTGCTGATCATGCCGCACACCAGCGAGGAAGGCGCGGAAGTCCTGTTGGCGCGGCTTCGCGGGATCCTCGGCGAACATCCCACCGGCGCCACGCTGTGGTTTCCGGGCGAGGACGACATGACCTTGAAGTCGGCTTTGACGCGCGCCGCCAAAGCCTTCACCGAGGCCAATCGCGAGGGCCTGGCCCTGTTCTGGAGCCGCCGGCAGGGCTGACCCGCAGCCTGCCCGCTGGCCCGTCCGGCAGGTCCATGGGAAGATGGAAGGCTCTGGCACAGCCGGTGGGAACCCGGCCTCGTGGAGGTGGATGTTGGACACTCCGACCCTGGTAAAAGCGGCCTGGAATCCGCTGGAGGGCGATGCCGCCCCCAGCCGCGACGAGCTGCGCCACTGGTATGAACTGATGCACCTCGGACGGCTGCTGGACAGCAAGGCCCCGAACTACCTCAAACAGGCCATCGGCTGGTCCTACCACGCGCCTTGCGCCGGCCACGACGGCATCCAGCTGGCCGCGGGCCTGGCCTTCCGCGCCGGCCAGGACTTCCTCTTCCCCTACTACCGCGACATGATGACCTGCCTCGCCGCGGGTCTCAGCGCCGAGGAGATCCTGCTCAACGGCATCTCCAAGGCCACGGACGTCGCCAGCGGCGGGCGCCACATGAGCAACCACTTCGCGAAGCCGTCCATCGGCATCCAGAACGTGTCCAGCCTCACGGGCAACCACACCCAGCACGCCGTGGGCTTGGCGCGCGCGGTGAAGTACTACCAGCGGGACGCCATCGTGTTCTGCAGCCAGGGCGAGTCATCCCTGTCCGAGGGCTACTGCTCCGAGAGCATCAACGGTGCCGACCGTGAGCAGCTGCCCGTGGTCTTCGTCGTCCAGGACAACGGCTACGGCATCTCCGTGCCCAAGCACGACCAGAGCGCGAACGACTACATCTGCGACAACTTCAGCGGCTACTCCAACCTGAAGATCATCAAGTGCGACGGGCTGGACCTCCTGGATTCCATGCGTGCCGTGGCGGAGGCCGTCGCCTACATCCGCACGGGCCAGGGCCCGGCCATGGTCTACGCCATGTGCGTGCGCATCGGCAGCCACTCCAACTCCGACCGCCACGAGCTCTACCGGGACGACGCCGAGCGGGCCGAGGCCAAGGCCAAGGATCCCCTGCCCCGCTTCCGCGCCTATTGTCTGGCCCACGGCCTGACCGAAGAGGAGCTCACGGGCATCGAGGCGGCGAACCAGGCCCACTACCTGGCGGCCCACGACCAGGCCATGGCCGCGCCGAACCCAGATCCCGCCACCATCCACGACTTTGTCATCCCCGAGGGCTGGGTCTCCGCCCAGTTCCCGGACGGCACCCACCACGCCGAAGGCACGCCCGTCAGCGTGATCACCGCCCTCAACCAGACCCTCAAGGAAGAGTTCCGCGCGAACCCCGACACCTTCATCTGGGGCCAGGACATGGCCAACAAGGAGAAGGGCGGCATCTTCAACGTGTCGAAGGGGATGCAGCAGGAGTTCGGCGAGAAGCGGGTGTTCAACGCTCCCATCGCCGAGGACTTCATCGTCGGCACCGCCAACGGCTTCTCCCGGCTGGACGACAAGATCCGCGTCGTGGTCGAGGGTGCCGAGTTCGCCGACTACATCTGGCCCGCCGCCGAGCAGATCGTGGAGTGCAGCCACGACTACTGGCGCAGCAACGGCCAGTTCGCGCCCAATGTCACCATCCGCCTGGCTTCCGGCGGCTACATCGGCGGCGGCCTCTACCACTCGCAGAACGTCGAGGGCTGGCTCACCACCCTGCCCGGCATCCGCGTGGTGGTGCCCGCCTTCGCGGATGACGCCGCGGGCCTGCTGCGCACCGCGCTGCGCAGCCGCGGCACCACCCTCTACCTCGAGCCGAAGTTCCTCTACAACGCGAAGATGGCCCAGGCCGTGGTGCCGCCGGACTTCGCCGTGCCCTTCGGCAAGGCCCGCGTCCGCCGCGAGGGCACGGACCTCACCATCCTCGCCTACGGCACGCCGGTGCACTTCGCCCTGGAAGCCGCCGCCAAGCTGGAGAAGGAGGGCAAGTCCGCCGAGGTGATCGACCTCCGCAGCCTCAGCCCCCTGGATACCGGCGCCATCATCAAGTCCGTGAAGAAGACCCACCGCGTGCTCATCGCCCACGAGGACAAGGTCTTCGGCGGCTTCGGTGGCGAGCTGGCGGCCATCTGCGCCAGCGAGTGCTTCGTCTGGCTGGACGCCCCCGTGGAGCGCGTGGGCTCCGAGTTCACGCCCGTGGGCTTCAACCGCATCCTCGAGCGCGCCATCCTCCCCAACGCCGACAAGGTGCTGGCCGCCGCGCGCAAGGTGCTGGCCTTCTAACCAATCCACCACGGAGACACGGAGGGCACAGAGGAATCACTGAGAAGACGGCAGACCGTATTCCTCCGTGTGCTTTTCTCAGTGACCTCCGTGTCTCCGTGGTGAATACTTCCCCTCCGAGGTCTCCATGCAATTCGGTCCCTGGGATGTCCAGATCGTCAGCGGCGGCACCTTCCGGCTGGATGGCGGCGCCATGTTCGGCACGGTGCCCAAAGTCGTGTGGAACAAGCTCTACCCTGCCGACGAGGAGAACCAGATCCTCATGGCCACCAACTGCCTGCTGATCCGCGGCGAGGCGGGCGGGAAGCAGCACGTCATCCTCGTGGACAACGGCAACGGCGACAAGGAGACCGATGACTTCATGGCCCGCTTCAAGTTCGAGGGCCGGGGCGTGCTGGACGCCAACCTCGCGAAGCACGGCGTGAAGCCCGGGGACATCACCCTCTGCATCCTCACCCACCTGCACTTCGACCATGCGGGTGGCAGCACGCGCCTGGGCGCCGACGGCAAGCCCGTGCCCAGCTTCCCCAACGCCCGCTACGTGGTGCAAGCCAAGGATCTCGCCGACGCCAGGCACCCCCACCTGCGCGTGAAGGCCAGCTACCTGCCCCAGAACTGGGAGCCCCTGGAGGCCGCGGGTCTGCTGGAGACCGTGGACGGCATCGCGGAGATCCTGCCCGGCATCTCCGTGCGCCCCGCGCCGGGCCACATCGAAGGCCTCCAGAACGTCATCGTGGAGGGCGGCGGGAAGCGCCTGGTCTACCTGGCGGACCTCATCCCCACGGCCCGCCACATCCAGCCCGCCTGGTGCATGGGCTACGACCTGGACGTGGTCACGTGCGTGAACGAGCGGCAGAAGCTCCTGGACGAGGTCACCGGCACGGATACGGTCTGCGTCTTCGAGCACGACCCCGAGTTCCCCGCCGGCACCGTCAGCCGCGACGCCAAGGGGAAGTACGCCGTGGCGCCGGTGGCCCTCTAGGGTCTGTTTTCAAATTCCACGGCACCGCGACGAAGGCCATCCGGGATGCACCGCAAGGAAGGGCCCGCAGGGCGATGTGGTTCATCGTTCAAGGGCCTTGACGCCGCGGGGCGCCCGGATGGCCCCGTCCCGAAGGGCTGGGTGGGCAGCCATCGCGATGCGGCGTCAGGCTCCTCGACCTTGGGCCCACCAAGGCCTTCGTCGCCGTCCTTGCCTCGCTCGGCTGCCCGCCCAGCGCGGCGTTGCGGAATTTGAAAACAGACCCTAAGCTCTGGCGGCCGCCACGGCCTCCTCCCACAGGGCCACCACGCGCTCGGTCGAGTAGCGCTGGACCACCTCCGCCGCCTTCGCGCCCAGGCGCCGCCGCGCCTCCGGGTCGCTCATCAGGCGGGCCAGGGCCGCCGCCATGGCCTGCGGATCCTCGGCGGGCACCAGCAGCCCGTTGACGCCGTCCTGGATGATGTCCCGGGCCGCGCCCCCGAAGTCCGTGCTGACCACCGGAAGGCCGCAGGCCATGGCCTCCACCAGGGCGTTGGGGAAGCCCTCGGCCCGGGAGGACAGGACGTAGAGGTCCGCGCCGCGGAGCACCTGGTAGGGATCGCCCGTGAGGCCCCGGAAGCGCACCGCCTCCCCCAGGCCCAGCTCTCCCGCCAGCCGGACCAGGGACGCCTGCTCGGGACCGTCGCCCCAGATGTCCAGGGTCCAGCCGGGCGCTTCCGCGAGGGCCGCCTGGAAGGCCGGCAGGAGGAGGTCGAAGCCCTTGACGGGGTGGAGGCGCCCCAAGGCCACCACGCGCCGGGCCCCCCCGCCGCTCCGCGGCCCCGGAGGCGGCGGCGCCGGCACGGGGTTGGGGATCACCCGGCCCCTGGCGCGGACCTTGGGGGGGAACCAGGCCAGGACCGCCTGGGACTGGAAGACGGCCACGCTGGCCAGGGGGTAGGTGAGGTCCCGCAGCAGGCCCCAGACGGGCCCCAGGGAGCGGCGGGAGGGATCCGTGCGCTCGGAGATGACCACGGGGATGCCGAGGCCGCGCGTGGCGAGGACCGCCAGGATGTTCCCCCCGTCGATGAAGGAGACGACCACGTCCGGCGCGGCCTCCGCGATGGCCCGCCGGATCGTCCGCACGCGGCGGACGTTGTTGAGGATCCCCGAGAGGAGGCCCGCGCTGTCGCGCAGCAGGTCCAGGGGGCGGACCGCCACGGAGGGAGCCAGGGGATAGAAGGGCTTCTGGTCCGGCCGCTCCATGGTGAGCACGACGATCTCCCACCCCTTGGCGGCCCAGGTGTTGGCGAGGAGGGTCAGCACCCGCTCGGCCCCCGCGGCCCGCAACCCCCAGATGAAGAAGCAGACCTTCACACCACCCCCCGGCATGTGGCTGTTCGAGGCTGGGTGTCACTTGGATTAATCATGGATGACATCATAATGCATGATATAATTTACCGGTATCTTCCCGCCTGAAAGGTCCGCCCATGCCGCCGATCCCCAGTCCACCGGGACCCGCCGGCCCCGATGAAGCCCTGGGCGCTCCGGAGCAGGGGGAACCGCCGATGATCGCCATGAAGTATGGCCCCTTCACCCTCGGGGAGGCCTACTTCCAGCGGATCCAGGCGCCCGCGGGCCTGGACGCGGTGCTCTACCGGCAGCTGCCCTCGCCGGAGGGCCTGGTGCGCCCCGTCGGCCAGGCCACCCTCCTCCTGGACCTCTCGCAGCCGGAGGAGGAGCTCTTCCAGGCCATCGAGAAGAACGCCCGCTACAAGATCCGCCGCAGCCAGACGAAGGACGGCACCCGCTGCCGCCTGCTGGCCGGCCCCGAGATCACCGACGCCTACCTGGCGGACCTCGCGGAGCGCTACCGGGAGTTTGCGCAGACGAAGGGCCTCGGCCCCATGAACCTCCAGCGGCTCCGGCAGTTCCGGTCCGCGGGCATGCTCTACATCGGGCAGGCCGATGCGGAGGAAGGCGAGACCCTGGTCTGGCATGTCTACCTCGTGGTCCACCGGCGGGCCCGGCTGTTCTACTCGCTCTCGCGCTTCCGGGACAGCGAGGATCCCCAGTTCCAGAACCGGGTGGGACGGGCCAACCGCCACCTGCACTGGGAGGACCTCCGCACCCTCAAGGCGCTGGGCGTGGCCACCTACGACTTCGGCGGCTTCTACCTCGGTCAGACGGACGAGGCCAAGCTCCGCATCAACCACTTCAAGCTCGAGTTCCGGGGTGTCCAGGTCATGGAGTACAACGGATTCCAGGTCCGGAGCCTCAGGGGCCGCCTCCTGGGGGGCCTGTACACCCTCCTGCTGCCCCTGGTGGAGTTGGCCTCCCGGTGGCGGCTCCGGTGAGGGAAGCCCGGAAGCCCGTGGCCTTCCTCATCATCCCGGCCCTGGGGGTCGGCGGCGCCGAGCGGCAGATGTGCGAGCTCGTGCGGCACCTGGACCCGGAGGCCTTCGAGGTGCACCTGGTGGAGGTCTACGAATCCCGGCGCGGCGAGGCGCGGGCCCTCTGGGCGGACCTCGAGGCCCTCCCGGCCGTCCACCTCCACAGCCTCCGCAAACCTGCCGGCCTAAAGGGCTACGCCCTGGCCCTCCCCCGCTTCCTGGCCCTGCTCAGGAGGCACCGGCCCGACGTGCTCTACGGGTTCATGGGAGGCGCCTACCTCGCCCTGGCGGGCCGCGCGGCGGGCGCGAAGGTGGTGTGGGGGATCCGCCGGACCAGCGCCGACCGCGCCACCATGGACGCCTTCGACCGCCGCTTCGCCCCCTGGATGATGCGGCTCTCGGCCCTCACCCACCTGGCCATCTTCAACAGCGAGGCCGGCCGCCGGAGCTACGAGGCCATGGGCCTGCGCTCGCCCCGCCGCCTGGTCATCCCCAATGGGTTCGACACGGGCCGCTTCGCCCCGGATCCCGAGGCCGGCCGCGCCCAGAGGAGGGCCTGGGGCATCCCCGGAGATGTTCCCCTCGTGGGCCTGGTGGGCCGCATCGTCCCCGTGAAGGGCCATGCCACCTTCCTCCGCGCCGCCGCCCGGATCGCCGCGGAGATCCCCGAGGCCCACTTCGCCTGCGTCGGGGACGGCGCCCGGGACTACGTGGCCTCCCTGCGCGCCCTCGCGGCCTCCCTGGGCCTGGAGGACCGCCTCCACTGGGTGGGCGGAACCGACCGCATGCCCGCGGCCTACAACGCCCTTTCCCTGCTGGCGCTGGCCTCCGCGGACGAGGGCTGCCCCAACGTGGTGGGCGAGGCCATGGCCTGCGGCGTGCCCTGTGTGGTGACGGACGTGGGCGATGCCGCAGCCCTGGTGGGCGACACGGGCCGCGTGGTCCCACCCGGAGACGAGGCGCGCCTCGCCGCCGAGGCGCTGAGCCTGCTCCGCGCGGACCCGAAGGCCCGCGCCCGGCGCGCCGCGGCGGCCCGGGAGCGCATCTGCGCGCGCTTCGGCGTGGACCGCCTGGCCCGGGACACGGAGGCCGCCTTCCTGGAGCTGCTGGCGCCGGAACCGGGCGCCCGGCCCCGCCTTGCACGGGGGTGAAGACCCCGGCCACCCAGCGCGGTCAGGGAAGGCGGTCCCGCAGGCCAGCGAGGTTGAAGGGTTTCGGCAGCAGGCTCACCCCGGGAAACTGCCGGATCAGATGGTGGACCAGCTCGGTGACGCGGCCGGTCACGATCAGCACCGGAAGGTCCGGGCAGAGGTCGCGGAGGCGGGGCAAGGTCCCGGCGCCGCCCAGCCCCGGCATGTCCATGTCCAGGATCGCCAAGGATGGCCTGAGCCCCTCGCCCAGGAGGGCCAGGGCCTCCTCCCCGGTGGCGGCCAGCACCGGCTCGAAGCCCAGGAAATCGAGCATGGAACCCACGGATTCCCGGACGATGTCGTCGTCATCCACCAGGAGGATCCTGGTCCGGGCGGTCTCGCCAGCCAGGGGCGCGGCCGTCCCCTTGTCGGCCTTGCTGCATCCGATCACGGGCATGGGTCATCTCATGGATATCCGATCAGTCTATCGATGCATCCAATGACGTCGATTCCATGAACTTATCAAGCACTAGTTGTAACTGCCAAGGAGGTTGTTCATCCGGGTTGAGCTGGGAAGCTGTTGTTACCACACAGCGGCTTTCGCAGAGGCAACCCGGATGAACCTCCACAGTTCAGCAAAGACCTGTCCACGAAGTCGAGCGTTATTGATCCGGCGTGTCCGGTGCCTGGGAATGACCGTCCAGGCAGCGGCCCAGGCGGCGGGGATCAGCGTCCGGACTGCCTACAAATGGCTGGCCCGATTCAGGAAGGAGGGCCGGTCTGGGTTGGA
>NZ_AUAU01000013.1 GCF_000428885.1 Geothrix fermentans DSM 14018
CGGCTGCCTCGGTGCGGGTCGGGGCGCGCAAAGGCCGGCTGGAGCGGTCATCCAACCCAGACCGGCCCTCCTTCCTGAATCGGGCCAGCCATTTGTAGGCAGTCCGGACGCTGATCCCCGCCGCCTGGGCCGCTGCCTGGACGGTCATTCCCAGGCACCGGACACGCCGGATCAATAACGCTCGACTTCGTGGACAGGTCTTTGCTGAACTGTGGAGGTTCATCCGGGTTGCCTCTGCGAAAGCCGCTGTGTGGTAACAACAGCTTCCCAGCTCAACCCGGATGAACAACCTCCTTGGCAGTTACAGCTAGCGCAGCGCGGCCTTCAGCTCGCGGACGATCTCCGGCGCGTGGATGCGGGCCCCGTCGAGGGCCTTGGCGAAGAGCAGCTTCGCGTCGTCTGCCCGGCCCTCGCTGCGGGCCAGCCAGGCCTGGGCGCGGAGGATGTAGGGCGTCTCCTCGGTGGAGAGGGCGCGGCTGCGGTCCAGCAGGGCGCGGGCCATGCCCCGCCGCCCCTCCCGGGCCATGCACTCGGCCTCGGCCGCCACGCAGTGGGTCTCCATGAGGGTGTCCTTGAGCTCCTGGTGGAGGGCCATGGACTGCCGGTAGAACCCGCGGGCGGCCTCGTAGCGCCCGGCATCGCGGCTGATCTCCCCCAGGTTGTAGAGGGCGGTGGCCTCCATGGGCTTGAGCTGGGTCCTGCGGGCCTGCTCGAGGCACTGGCGCTCCAGCATCTCCGCGCGGTCCAACTCGCCTCGGGCCTGGGCCACGCTGGCCAGGCCCATGATGGTGTAGACGAGGCCGTTCTGGTCGCCGATGGCCTCGCGCAGGGACTGGGCCTTGCGGAAGAAGGCCTCGGCGCGGTCCAGCCCGCCCTCCTGGGCCAGGGCCAGGTCCCCCAGGTTGTTGGTGATGAAGGACTCGCCCCAGCGGTCGCCATAGGCGCGCACGGTCTGGAGGGCGCTCTGGTAGCGGGCCTCGGCCTCCTTCAGGTGGCCGTGCTCCTTCTCCATCACCGCGAGGTTGTTGAGGGACCGCGTGGCGTTGAGCCGGTCGCCCACCTGCTGGTACAGGGCCAGGGCCTTCTGGTATTCGGCCTCCGCCTCCGCCGGCTTGTGCTGGCGCTGGAAGTTCACGCCGCGGGTGGCGCGGATGCCGGCCTCGAAGCCCGCCTCTCCCATGGCCTGCGCCAGGTCCAGGGCCTGCTGCCCGGACAGCTCCGCGGCCTCCCACAGGCCCCGGTCCCCGTAGCGGATGGCCAGGTGGTGGAGCGCCTTCATCTCGTGGACCCGGTCGCCCTGGGCGCGGGCGGACCAGCGGGCCCAGTGGAACACGGGCTCGGGGGGCGCGTCCGCCAGGCGGCTGAGGCACTGGGCGTAGCCCAGGATGGCGGGAGTGAGGCCCGGGGCCTTCATGGCGGCGGCCTGGAAGGCGGGCGCCGCCTCCTTGAACGCGCCCTTGTCCATGAGCTCCGTGGCGCGGGCATAGGCCTCGATGGCCTCCTCCGGCATAACCGGCAGCACCAGCCTGGACATGGAGGACAGCGGGTCCACGGCCTTCATGAGATCCGAGACGACCTTGCGGGCGATGGGCAGCGAGACCGCCGGGCTTCCGCCCTTCTCCGCGGCAGTCCCGGACCTGCGCACCTTGCCGCTGGCATCGCGCAGCTCGTAGGTCAGCACCAGGGTGCCGCCATCACCGCGGGCCAGGGTACCCCGCAGGATGACCTGGGCGCCGAGGGCCGCGACGAGGCTGGCCTCATCACTGGGGCCGAGCGGTCCCTGGGCCGGCAGGTGCAGCGCCGTCCGGGCCCGGCCCAGGTAGCTCCCGTCGATGGGCGCCAGCCGGGGCAGGCCGCGGAGGGAGCCTTCGATCAGCTCGGGGAGGATCCTCTGCACCATGGAATCAAGCCGGGGATCCCCCGTGGTGTTGGCGAAGGGCAGGATCGCCAGCCGCGCCGGATGCTCGCGGACGAGATCCGCGATGATGCCCCGGGAGCTGAACCAGTTCAGGCCCGCCGCCAGCGCGAGGGCGCCGAGGATCGAGGCGGCCACCCAGCGCAGGGCGCTGCGGGGGCGCAGCAGGTGGGCGAGGCGCCGGGCCACCTGCCCGGCGGTGGGACGCTTGAAGGGGTGGGCCTCCAGCATGGAGAGCAGCAGCTCCGAGACCCCCGACGGCAGGCCGCGCACCTTCAGGTCCCGGTGGTTGCCCTGCACGATGGCCACCATGCGCGCCCGCCCCTCCCCGGGGAAGGGGTGCTCCCCCGCGAGCAGCTCCCAGGCGAGGATGCCCAGGGAGAAGATGTCGCTGGAGGAGCCCGCGGCCTGGCCCTGGATCTGCTCCGGGGAGGCGTAGCTTGGGCTCCCCATGAACGTCCCCGCCTGGGTGAGCTTGTCCCAGGTGCGGTTGCCGGAGGGCTCCTCGCAGGGGGCCCCCTCCTTCGCCCGGCCCGCCTCCTCCAGGGCCTTGAGGGTGGCCGGGGTTGGCACGTTCGAGAGCGTGGTGCGCGGATATTCGCCGGAGATGGGGGCCCGGGTGGAGTCCGCCAGCCGCGCCAGGCCGAAGTCGAGCACCTTCACCTGGAGCTTCCGCCCGTGGCCCTGGGCCACCATGATGTTCCCGGGCTTCAGGTCGCGGTGGATGATCCCCTTCCGGTGCGCGGCCTCCAGGGCCTGGGCCACGCCGCTGATCACCTGGAGCTTTCCCGCCACATCGAGCTCCGGGGCCACCTGGTCCAGGGTCCGGCCCTCGATGAGCTCCATGGCGATGTAGGTGCCGCTGGCGTTCTCCATCCAGTCGTGCACCTGGCAGACGTTCGGGTGGTTGAGCTGGGCCAGGGCCAGGGCCTCCCGGCGGAAGCGCTCTGGCGCCGTGGCTTCGCGGTCCGGGCCCGTCCTCAGGGACTTGAGGGCCACGCTGCGCTCCAGGGTGGGATCCCAGACCTGGTACACCTCGCCCATGCCGCCGGTGCCCAGCAGGGCCTCCACCCGGAAGCGCCCGATCTCGGTGCCCGGCTCCAGGATCCGCCTCCGGTGGAAGGGCGCGGGCTCGGCAATGGGTTCATTGGACATCATGGCACCGGCAATTTTTTTTTACGGTATCACGCGGCCGGGCCCTGGGCGCGCTCCGGACACCCTGGAAAGATCACCACGAAGGGCACGAAGATACCCTTCCGGGCATGAAAAGAGCACGAATGGCCCTCGACCCACCGCGACATCCCTTTGCGGGCGGCGGCCGTGGCGACCTCTGGAAGCCGCCCGAGACCGCCGCCCGCAAAGCCGGTCGCGCAGCGCGCGCCCGGGGGCCGAAGGCCTGGATGTCCTGGGCCGGACGGGGGGACTGCCTTCGTGCCTTGGCCTGCCCCTTCGTGTCCTTCGTGGAGTCTCTTGACCTTCACGATCAGGCTGGGGCTTGCCGATCATGGGCCGGCTTTCCAGGCCTACTCCAGCCGGGCCTTCCGCTCGCCGTCGCGCCAGCGCAGGCGCAGGGAGGCTCCCGCAGGCTGGGCCGAGGCCGTGGTCACCGGGCGCCCCTCGGCATCCAGGGCCAGCACGAAGCCCCGCTGGAGGGGCCCGGCGGGATCCAGGCCCCGCAGCCGCTCCGTCAGCACCGCCAGCCGCTGGTCGCGGACCTGGAGGCCCCGCAGAGCCGCCGGGGCCAGGCGGCGCTGCGCCTCCCGCACCCGGGGGAGGTCCAGCTCGCCGGCGGCGCGGCCCGCGGCCTGGCCCAGGCGGTGGCGCAGGAGGGACAGCCGCGCCCCCGCCGCATCCAGGCCGCGGCTGGGGTGGGCCAGGGCCAGGCGCTGGCCCAGGGCCGCCAGGCGGGCCATCGGCGGCGCCAGGGGCTCAGCCCGCTGCAGGCCGTGGTCCGCCAGCAGGTTCAGCGTGGTCTCCAGGCCACGCAGGCGCCAAGCGGTCCTGGCCGTCAGGGCTTCCACCCGCCGCCGCAGCTCCGCGCCCAGGGCCGCGCGGTCCGGCGTGGCCAGCTCCGCGGCCTGGCTGGGCGTGGCGGCGCGGCGGTCCGCGGCCAGGTCCACCAGCGTGGTGTCGATCTCGTGGCCCACGCCGGTGATGACGGGGATGCGGCACTCCGCCACAGCCCGCACCAGCTCGGGATCGTTGAAGGCCCAGAGGTCCTCCAGGCTGCCGCCGCCCCGCACCAGCAGCAGGGCCTCACAGCCCCAGTGGGGATCCTGCAGCTCCTGGATCGCCAGCAGGGTTTCGGGCACGCACCGCTCGCCCTGGGCCGCCGCGGGCGCGATGAGCAGGTCGATGCCCGGCGCGCGGCGGGCCGTCACCTGCAGCACATCGCGCAGCGCCGCGCCGCCCAGGGCCGCCACGATGCCGAGCCGCTTCGGAAAGCGGGGCAGGGGGCGCTTGGGCCGGTCGAAGAGCCCCTGGGCGCGCAGATCCGCCTCCAGCGCCCGCAGCCGCGCCTGCAGGTCGCCCACGCCCGCGGGCTCGCAGTGCGTCACGGCCAGCGTGATCGTCCCGCCCGCCACGTAGAGGTTCAGGCTGCCCTTGAGCACCACCCGCTGCCCGTCCGCCGGCTTGTGCTGGAGGAACCGCTGCTGGCTGGCCCACACCGCGCAGGACAGCGCCGCGCCCTCCTCCTTCAGCGTGAAGTACCAGTGCCTGCCCGAGCCCCTGAAGTTCGACACCTCCCCCACCACGCACACCGCCGAGAACGGCGGCTCCAGCCGGGCCTTGACCTGCTCCAGCAGCCGCTTGACGGAGAGAGGGGCGTCCATGCAGCCATGATCGCATAGGCACCGTTCCTGCTAAGGCCGGGCGGCTCAATGGACGCGATGTAACCAAGGGGGCCAGAAACAATCGATACCGTGACCAAGCGCCCAATCAATTCCGCCCCTGGTAGGTTCTTCTTACCGCCGGATGCACTCAGCGCCTTGCTACATCTCGCTTCCGCCCCTGGAGTGAACCGCCCCATGTTTGAGCAGACCTTCAAGAACATCGACGACATCCTGCGCAAGGACGCGGGGTGTACCAGCGAGCTGGACTACACGGAGCAGTCCTCCTGGCTGCTGTTCCTGAAGTATCTCGATGCCCTGGAGCAGGACAAGGCCACTGAGGCGGCCCTGGAAGGGAAGGCCTACGCCTTCATCCTCGACAAGCCCTATCGCTGGGGAACCTGGGCCGCGCCGAAGGGCAGGGATGGGAAGCTGGATCATAACGCCGCCCTGACCGGCGACGACCTGCGCGACTTCGTGAACCTGAAGCTCTTCCCCTACCTGCACGCCTTCAAACAGAAGGCCAGCGGGCCGAACACCACGGAATACAAGATCGGGGAGATCTTCGGGGAGATCAAGAACCGCATCCAGAGCGGCTATAACTTGCGCGAGGTCATCGACCTGGTGGACGAGCTGCGGTTCCACTCCCAGAAGGAGAAGCACGAACTCTCCCACCTCTACGAAGCGAAGATCAAGAACATGGGCAACGCCGGGCGCAACGGCGGCGAGTACTACACGCCCCGGCCCCTCATCCGGGCCATCATCCAGGTGGTGCAGCCGAAGATCGGGGAGCGCATCTACGATCCAGCCCTGGGGTCGGCGGGCTTCCTCTGCGAGTCCTTCGAGTTCCTGAAGAAGAAACACGGGCTCACCACTGCGGATCTGACCACCCTCCAGAAGCGCACCTTCTACGGCAAGGAGAAGAAGAGCCTGGCCTATGTCATCGGGATCATGAACATGATCCTGCACGGCATCGAGGCCCCCAACATCATCCACACGAACACCCTGGCCGAGAACCTCGCCGACATCCAGGAGAAGGACCGCTACGACATCGTGCTGGCCAATCCGCCCTTCGGGGGCAAGGAGCGCCAGGAGGTCCAGCAGAACTTCCCCATCCGCACGGGCGAGACGGCCTACCTGTTCCTCCAGCACTTCATCAAGAGCCTGAAGGCCGGGGGCCGGGCGGGCATCGTCATCAAGAACACCTTCCTCAGCAACACGGACAATGCCTCGGTGTCCCTGCGGAAGAAGCTGCTGGAGGAGTGCAACCTCCACACGATCCTGGATTGCCCCGGCGGCACCTTCCAGGGCGCGGGCGTGAAGACGGTGGTGCTGTTCTTCGAGAAGGGCGTGCCCACCCAGAAGGTCTGGTACTACCAGCTTCAGCCGGGCCGAAACATGGGGAAGACCAACCCCCTGAACGATGAGGACCTGGCCGAGTTCCTGGCCTTGCAGAAGACCCAGGCTGATTCCTCCAAGTCCTGGTCAGTGGATATCAAAGACATCGATAAGGCCACCCTCGATCTGTCCACGAAGAACCCTAATGGAGGAGAGGAAATCGCGCTGCGCAGTCCCGAGGACATCCTGGACGAGATCGCGGCCCTAGATGCGGAGAGTGCTGATGTGCTGGCAACCATCCGGGGGTTGTTGTGAAGGAAGGATGGAAGATAGCCACCCTTGGTGATGTGTTGGCCGTGCTAAAAAATGGCGTGAATTGTAAGCAGGACAAGAGTGGTCAGGGCCAAAAAATATCTCGCATTGAATCAATTGCAGCGGCCACATTCGACATGAGCCGTGTTGGCTACGCATCGCTGAGTGAAGCCGATAGGAAGAAGTATCGCCTAGAGAAGGGTGACATTCTCTTTAGTCATATCAATAGTGCAATCCATGTCGGGAAGACTGCCACCTTTGATATTGATGAGGATGTCTACCACGGCGTCAATCTCCTACTGATGCGCCCAAAGCCTGAGGTTGCTTCGGGTTTTCTGAATATGTACCTCAAACATCTTTTTGAAATGGGCTACTGGCGGACCAGATGTAAGCAATCGGTGAACCAAGCTAGTGTTAATCAGCAGGACATCAACCGTGTCCCAATTCGGTATCCCCAAAATCACTCTGAGCAACGGCGCATAGTCACTATCCTTGATGAAGCCTTAGAGAACATAGCCACAGCCAAGTCCAACGCCGAGAAAAATCTTCAGAATGCCCATGAGGTTTTCGAAGGTCATGTGCGTTCCATGTTCTCTCGTTTGTCTCCCGTTTCGGAAGATTTGCAACTTGGGGAATTATGTGAATTTGTCAGAGGCCCATTTGGTGGAAGCCTCACGAAATCCAATTTCGTCTCGGATGGTTATGCCGTCTATGAACAACAGCATGCAATTTATGATCAGTTCGATGAGGTCAGGTACTTCGTTGGCGAGGCAAAATTCAATGAAATGAAACGATTTGAACTTCACCCAGGCGAACTCATTATGAGTTGTTCTGGGACGATGGGGCGCGTGGCAATCGTGCCAAAAGGAATTCGAAAGGGGATTATCAACCAAGCATTGTTGAAGCTATCACCTATGCCTAGTGTCTTGAATTCATACCTGAAATATTGGATGACAAGTGAAGGTTTCCAGAATGCATTGAGTGAATATTCTGGTGGTGCTGCAATTCAAAATGTAGCCTCTGTGAAGGTATTGAAGGAAATTAGAGTCCCACTTCCTTCATTGGAAGAACAGTCCAAGGCTGTCGAGAGTATTGACTCAATGTTTACTGAAATTGAACGCCTTGAAACCCTTTATCAACAAAAAATAGAAACCCTGGGAGATTTAAAGCAGTCCCTCCTCCACCGTGCCTTCAACGGCGACTTGTGACAGGGCTAAGACCTTGAACGAAGCCGAAACCCGCGCCGAGCACATCGACCCCACATTGAAAGCGGCAGGGTGGGGTGTGGTTGAGGGCAGCCGCATCCTGCGGGAATACGGCATCACCCAGGGGCGGCTCCAGGGTGGCGGCAAGCGGGCCAAGGCCGAGATCGCGGACTATGTACTGGTCTATCGCAACACCAAGCTGGCCGTGGTGGAGGCCAAAGCCTGGGACAAGCCTTATACGGAAGGCGTGGGCCAGGCCAAGAGCTACGCCGCCAAGCTGGCCGTCCGATTCACCTACGCCACCAATGGGCAGGCCATCTACGGCATGGACATGGCCCTGGGGCAGGAAGGGGATGTGCCCGCCTTCCCCAGCCCCGATGAACTCTGGGACTGGACCTATGCCGAAGCGAATGCCTGGCGAGACCGCTTCGCCGCCGTGCCCTTCGAGGACAAGGGCGGCTCCCACCCGGGCCGCTACTACCAGGACATCGCGGTCCAGCGGGTCCTGGAAGCCATCGCAGCCGGGAAGGACCGCCTCCTACTCACCCTGGCCACCGGCACGGGCAAGACCTTCATCGCCTTCCAGATCGCCTGGAAACTCTTCCAGAGCCGGTGGAGCCTCAGCGGGGAACCCACCCGGCGACCCCGCATCCTCTTCCTGGCGGACCGGAACATCCTGGCGAACCAGGCCTACAACGCCTTCTCGGCCTTCCCGGAGGACGCGCTGGTCCGCATCGCCCCCGATGAGATCCGCAAGAAGGGCAAGGTCCCAAAGAACGGCAGCATCTTCTTCACCATCTTCCAGACCTTCATGAGCGGCGCCGGTGACACGCCCTATTTCGGGGAGTATCCGCCCGACTTCTTCGACTTCATCGTGATCGACGAATGCCACCGGGGCGGGGCCAAGGACGAGAGCACCTGGCGGAGCATCCTCGACTACTTCACTCCGGCCGTGAAGCTGGGCCTCACCGCCACGCCCAAGCGCACGGACAATGTGGACACCTACGCCTACTTCGGGGAGCCGGTGTTCGTCTATTCCTTGAAGGAAGGCATCAACGATGGCTTCCTGACGCCCTTCAAGGTGAAGCAGATCAGCACCACGCTGGATGAATATGTCTACACCCCGGACGACATCCTGCTGGAAGGGGTGGCCGAAGAAGGGAAGCGCTACACCGAGTCGGACTTCAACCGGATCATCGAGATCAAGGAGCGCGAAGACTATCGGGTGCGGCTCTTCATGGACCTGATCCACCAGGATGAAAAGACCCTGGTGTTCTGTGCCAGCCAACCCCACGCCCTGGCTGTGCGCGACCTCATCAACCAGGTGAGCCGCAGCACCAACCCCCTCTACTGCGTCCGGGTCACGGCCAACGATGGGGCCTTGGGTGAGCAGTACTTGCGCGACTTCCAGGACAACGAGAAGACCATCCCCACCATCCTGACCACCTCCCAGAAGCTATCGACCGGGGTGGATGCGCGGAATGTCCGCAACATCGTCCTCATGCGTCCCGTGAACTCCATGATCGAGTTCAAGCAGATCATCGGGCGGGGCACCCGGCTTTTCGAGGGTAAGGACTACTTCACCATCTACGACTTCGTGCAGGCCCACCATCACTTCAGCGATCCGGAGTGGGACGGGGAACCCGAGGAGCTTGAAACTGAAGATGGAGAAGGCCCATCGCGGCGGGTGGAACGGGCGGCCCCCGATCCCAAGCCCGAGGGGGAGGAGCCTGAACGGAAGCAAAAGACCCGCATCAAGTTGGCGGACGGGAAGGAACGGACCATCCAGCACATGCTGTCCACCACCTTCTGGAGCGCGGACGGGCGGCCCATGTCGGCGGCGCAGTTCCTGGAGAACCTGTTCGGGGCCCTGCCAGCCTTCTTCAAGAACGAGGCCGAGCTGAGGGCCATCTGGAGCAAGCCCGACACCCGGAAGGCCCTCCTGGCGGGGCTCTCCGACCAGGGCTATGGCCGGGACACCATGGCCGAGATGCAGCGGATCATCGAGGCCGAGAACAGTGACCTGTTCGATGTGCTGGCCTATGTCGCCTTCGCCCTGAGCCCTCGGACCCGCGAGGCCCGTGCCAACCAGGCCAAGGTCCTCATCCACGACAGCTACTCCGACAAGAAGCGTGCCTTCCTGGAGTTCGTCCTGGCCCAGTATGTGAAGCAGGGCGTGGACGAACTCGACCAGGAGAAGCTCTCGCCCCTGCTCAAGCTGAAGTATCACGACGCCATTTCCGATGCCGTGGCGGACCTGGGAAGCGTGGAGGAGATCAGGGATGCGTTCACGGACTTCCAGCGGTATCTATACGATTCTGCTGTTTGATCAGGTGACAGGTCGAATCGGCTCTGGCCCGTCATTCTGCACATTTCCCACTGCTGAGCCCACTTCATAGGCCTCCAACCCGCTGGGTGGCTCACCCCATCTGGACCTGCTCACGAACCTCGGCATGCTCAGCCGCGTGGACACTTCCGAGGGCCCCCGCTGGTGCCGGCCCCAGGGCGTTGGGGGCCTGAGACCGGCGAGCGGGTCGGGGTCTTACCTGGCCCGGCTAGGCCAGCCGGAACCCCGGCACCCAGCCGAAGGCGGCCTTGGCTTTGGCGATGGAGGCCACGCCGTCGTCCTCGGTGATGTTGTAGATGCCGGGCTCGCCTGCGGTCATGGCGCGGCGCGCGGCGTCGGCGGCGTCGTCCACATGCAGGGGGCTGCCTTCGGGCGCGGTGTCGAAGCCGGTGCCCGGGCCGTACAGCTTGCCGTAGCGCAGCACGATGCCGGCCAGGGGCGCGGCCAGGACCTGCCGTTCGAGGCTCAGCACGGCCTGCACGGTCTCCAGGTAGTCGGGGACGTCCAGCAGCAACGGCGCGTCCTCGCGGTAGGGCACGGGCCCGGCCGCGTAGACGAAGCCAAGGCTCTGGGCGATCATCCGCTTGGCGCCGGCGGCCACCGCCGCGGCCACCAGGTTGCCGGTGCCGACCTCGCGCAGGCGCGCGTTGCGCACCAGGGCCTCGGTCATCAGCGCGGGCTCCAGCGCCGGCGGCAGATCCGTGAGCTGGTGGACGACGACCTCCGGCTGGGCCTTCACCACGGCCTCCCGCAGGGCCGCGGCATCGAACACATCCACCACCACCGGGGCCACGCCCAGCTCGCGCAGCAGGCCCACCTTGGCCTGGGATCGGGTGGTGCCCGTGACCTTCCAGCCGTCCTGCACCAGCAGCCGGCAGAGGCTGCGTCCGATGGCCCCGGTCGCACCCGCGACGAACACGTTCTTGCTCATGACTGGACTCCTTTGGGGTTGTGGTCTGGATCGGATTGGGCCCCGCGGCGCGCGCGCCGCTGGGTCTGGAACCACTCTGCGGTTTCGTCTGCGAAGGTCTTCGGTGTCTTGCAGCTCAGCTCGCAGGCGAGGTCGGCGATGGTCTTCGACGCCAGCACCTCCTTCAGCTTCCGTTCGGCCTCCTGCATGAAGGCGTGGATCCGGCAGGAGCCTGCGATGGCCCACCCGGGCGTGCGTTCCTCGAACAGGGCGCAGTTCTGGCGGATCTCGGCGCAGGCGAAGAGGGCGCGCTCCGGGTCCACTGCCTCGAGCACCTCGAGGACGGGGATGTGTTCCGCAGGCCGGGCCAGGGTGAAGCCGCCGGAGATGCCCTCGGTTCCCAGGACGATCCGCGATGCTTTGAGGCGGGAGAAGATCTTGGCGAGAAAGCGCTCGGGAAGTTTCTGGTACCTCGCCAGGTCCCGGACGCTGACGGGCTCTTTCCGGGAAGCGAGGATCAGCAGTGAGTGAAGGGCATATTCGGCCCCGGCCCCGTACAGCGCTGACGTCATACTGACACCTCACGAGTGCTAGTTTGATCGAACGCCCCTGTTCGTCAAGGCCTTTCTGGATCCAGCGCTGTTCCTGGTGGTCGGCCTGGTCTCGCCGGAAAACCAGAGAACCGCCCAGGTGGACAGACTCTGTCCATTGTCCGGGTGTAGGGTGATCATGCTTGATCTCCGGGTCATCATTCTCTTCTCCACGGCGGAGCCCCATGAACATGAAGTCGTCCCTTCTTCCGGTCGCCGGCCTATCGGCCCTCCTCGCTTGCGGGGGCGGGGGCGGCGGCAGCAGCACTCCCGCGCCCGCACCCGCACCGCCGCCCTCCGCCGGTGCCTTCGAGGGGCCCTGGACGGGCACGCTGCGGTCCACCACGGGCGCGACGGTGACGGCCACGGCCCTGGTGCTGTCCTCCGGGGAGATGCGCTACGTGGCCTCCAACGGCATCCAGGCGGTGGGAACAGTGGCGGCCAGCGGCAACGCCGCCACAGGCTCGGGCACCCTGTACGCCCCGTACGGGTACGTCTTCCCCGGCAATACCACCTCCACCGCGTTCTCCCTCAGCGGATCGGGGATCGCCAGCACCACCCTGTCGGGCAGCTACACGAGCGCCTACGACAGCGGGACCTTCGCCTTCGCCTACAACGCCGGAGCCAAGTACGCCTCGCCCGTCATCATGGCGAACGTGGCTGGAACCTACACATCCACCATGACCAGCTCGGGCTACCCCATCAGCGGCCGACTCACTTCCACCGGGGCCCTGAGCGGATCAGACGTCTTCGGCACCCTGAGCGGCACGCTGACCGCCGTGGATCCCGCCAAGAATGCCTTCCGCGTGAACGTGGCCTACACGCCCACCGGCCAGGCGGCCCGAGCCTATTCCGGATTGGCCTTCTTCGACTTCAGCTACTCGCCGGTGCGGCTGGAAGTTCAGGCCACCGGTGCCGCCGGCCAGTTCGCCGCCGAGCTGCAGCTGGTCGGGCCCTGAGGTCACGCCTGCTGGGGCGCCGGTCGGGAGTCAGGTCTCGCCGGGCGGCGTCGTCCCCTGGCCACCGGGGGCGGCCTGCGCGAACCGGAAGCCGTTACGCCCGGACTGCTTGACCGTGTACATGGCCTGGTCCGCGGCGGACTGGAGGGTCGGCGCCGAGGCCCCGTCCGCCGGGTACATCGCGATGCCCAGGGAGAGGCCGATGGTGCAGGTGAGCGGCCCCAGCTCGAAGGGGCGGCCCACGGCCGCCACCATGGCTTCCGCGACCCGCAGGACGCTCTCGTGGTCCTGGACATCGAGCAGCACCGCCGCGAACTCATCCCCGCCGAGCCTGGCCAGGGTGTCGGCCTGGCGGAGGCAGGCCGAGAGCCGCTGGGCGACCGCCACCAGAAGGGCATCCCCGGCCTCATGCCCGTGCGCGTCGTTCACGGCCTTGAACCTGTCCAGGTCCATGTAGAGCACGGCGAAGCGGCTCTGCCTCCGCTGCGCCTGGACCAGGGCCTGTTCCAGGCGATCCTTGAAGAGGGCGCGGTTGGGGAGGCCCGTGAGGGGATCGTGCTGGGCCATGTGCTCGAGCCGGTCCTTCAGGTCCTTCAGCTCCGCGATGTAGGCCTCCCGCTCGGCTTCCAGCCGGTTCCGCTCCGTGACATCGCGGGTGACCCCCTGGAAGCCGAGGAGGCGCCCCTCCTCGCTCCAGACGATGCGCCACTGCGCCTCCACCTGGATCTCCCGTCCATCCTTGCAGGCCACGGTCGCTTCGAAGAGGTCATGTTCGAAGGGCTGGGAACCCGGAGCGAGGTTCCGCGCACCGGTGACCCGCTCGAGGATCTGCCGGATGGAATGATCCGTGAGGGCCCGGCTGGAGGACGGGAGGGCCAGGAACTCCTCCGGCGTCCAGCCGCGCTGGCGCAGGATGGAGGGACTGACGTAGGTGGGGCGGCCTTCGGGATCCAGGGTCCAGATCACGGCCGTGGTGTTCGCGGCCAGTAGGCGGTATTTTTCTTTTTTCGCCTCGAGGGCGGCCTGGGCATCGAGGTGGCGGAGCCAGGCCGATCGCGCCTGCCAGCCCAGGGCGAGGGAGAAGCCCACCGTCACCAGGACGGCGAAGGCAGCCAGGGCTGCCTGGTGGCGCCAGGGCTGGAGGTAGTCCCGCTCGGCGAGGCCCACCAGCAGCAGCAGGGGGTAGGAGTCCATGCGCAGCAGGGTGTAGGTGCGCCGCTCCTCGTCGAGCAGGGACTGGGTGGAAAACTGGACCGAGGGCTTTTCCGACCGGGCCGCTGCGAGGTAGGGGCCCGTGAAGTCCCGGTTTCCGATCGCCAGGTCCGGGCCGTTCTGGGCCGGGTGCCGGGCGAGGAGGCTGAAGTCGTTGGCCCGGAGCGATACGGTGCCGAGGGGGCCGACATCCACCTGGGCCAGGTCCTGGTTGAACCGTTTCAACGGGAGGATCGCGATGGCGAGGCCGCCGGCCGCTTCGCCGGGGCGCTCCCAACTCCGGGCCAGCAGGAGGTGCCAGGCGCCGTCTGAGCCCATCTGGATGGGGGAGGAAAGCAGGAGCCGGGGGGCCGCTTCCTGCTTGGCGAGAAGGGCGAAGGCCCGGCCCACCGGATCCTCCCCGCGAAAGCTCAGCTTCGTGCCCGCCAGGAGCCTGCCCTGGCCATCGGTGAGGCTCAGGCCGTCGAGGACCCCGGCCCGCCTCAGCTGATTCCGGGCGAATGCCTCCAGCCGCGGCCCGTCGGGATCGTGTTCGGCTTCGTCGACCAGTGCCAGGACCGCGAGGTCGATCCGCTCCAGGGTGGAGGCGATGTTCTCCTCGACCACTTCCGCCAGGTTGTGGGTCTGGACTTCGGCCCGTTCCTGGTAGTGGCGCCGGTTCTGGGCCAGGAGCCAGATGGAGGCGGCGATGACGGCCAGGTTGAAGGCCAGGATGATTCCGCCCGCCCACTTGATGAAGGTCGAGGGCTCGGGGAACCGGATTCTCAAGGTGCGCATGACTGTCCCTGCACGATCCATTGGCCAAGCGGGAGGGTTCAATGAATTCCAACCGTGAGGAAGGGGGTTGGTCCTGGTATTTTACATCGTAATACAATACTTCCAACTCCCCACGAGGTGAACCGATGCCCGGACGACCCTTCCTCCTCTCCAGGCTGGCCCTGGCCCTCGCCCTGGCGGGCACGGCCCAGGCCCAGACGAAGCTGCTGCGCTTCCCGGACATCCACGGGGACAAGGTGGTGTTCACCCACGGCGGCGATCTCTGGAGCGCCCCGGCCGCGGGCGGCACGGCCATGCGGCTGACGGCGCACCCGGGCCTGGAGCTGTTCGCGAAGTTCAGCCCCGACGGGAAGTGGATCGCCTTCACGGGCCAGTACGACGGCGACGAGCAGGTCTACGTCATGCCCAGCGAGGGCGGCATCCCCCGCCAGCTCACCTTCGATCCGGCGGCGGGACCCCTGCCGCCGCGGGGCGGCTACGACCACCAGGTGGTGGGCTGGACGCCGGACGGCTCCAGCGTGCTGTTCCGCGCCGCCAGCGATGCCGACGGGGTGCTGAGCCGCACGGCCCTCTACACCGTGAGCTTCAAGGGCGGCCTGCCCCAGAAGCTGCCCATGCCCACAGCGGGCCCCGGCACCTTCTCGCCGGATGGCAAGCGCCTCGCCTACGCGCCCATGTTCCGGGACTTCCGCCACTGGAAGCGCTACCAGGGCGGCTGGGCGCAGGACCTCTACGTCTTCGACCTGGCCACGAAGCAGCAGAAGAAGGTGGCCGCCAGTCCGCGCACGGAGCGCGATCCCATGTGGATCGGCGACAAGGTCTACTTCGCCTCGGACCGCGGCGGCACCCTGAACCTGTACTCGGTGGACCCGGCCACGGACGCCGTGAAGCAGCTCACCTTCCAGAAGACCTGGGATGTGCGCTGGCCCTCCAGCGACCGCCAGTCCCGCATCGTCTACGAGCTGAACGGCGAATTGCATGTGTTCAACGTGAAGGACGGCAGCGACAGGGGCCTTTCCATCACCGTGCCCACGGACGGCGGCGCCTCGCGGCCCTCCCGCATCAGCGTGGAGAAGAACATCGAGGGCTTCGCCCTTTCGCCCAAGGGCGAGCGCGCTCTCTTCGTGGCCCGGGGCGAGGTGTTCACCGTGCCCATCGAGAAGGGGCCCGTGCGCAACCTCACGAACAGCTCCGGCGCCCACGACCGCCTGGCCCGCTGGTCGCCGGACGGCAAGACCATCGCCTTCATCTCCGACTTGAGCGGCGAGGACCAGGTCTACCTCGTGGCCCAGGATGGCAAGGGCAGGCCCGAGGCCCTCACCAGCGGCCTGGTGGGCCAGCTCAACAACCTCGTCTGGGCCCCGGATGGCAAGCACCTGGCCTTCACGGACAAGGACGGTGTGGTCTACGTCCTCGGCGCGGCCGACAAGAAGCTCGCGAAGGCCGCCAAGGATCCCTTCGCCCGGGTGGGCGACCTGGCCTGGTCGCCGGACGGCCAGTTCCTGGCCTTCTCCCTGGCCAACCTGAACGGCACGCGCAGCCTCCAGGTGTGGGGCCTGGCGGACCAGCAGCTCCACCGCCTCACCGGCGAGCTGTTCACCGCCACCGAGCCCACCTGGGACCCCGAAGGCAGGTACCTCTACGCCCTCAGCCGCCGCGACTACGCGCCCCAGATCAGCAACCTGGAGTTCGACTACGCGGGCAACCGCAACACGGACCTCGTGGCCTACACCCTGCGCAAGGACGTGGCCCATCCCTTCCCGCCGGAGAGCGACGAAGTGGGCGCAGCACCCGAGAAGCCCGCGCCCGAGAAGAAGGAGGAGGGCGGGAAGAAGCCCGAGGAGGCCAAGGCCCCGGCCCCGGTCCGCATCGACTTCGACGGCTTCGAGCAGCGGGGCGTGCGCGTGCCGGTGCCCGCGGACAACCTGGGCGGCCTGGAGGCCGTGAAGGGCTTCCTGCTCTACAGCAAGAACCAGCCTTTCGTGTACGGCGAGGCCAATGGCCGGCGCCCCGGCGGGAGCAGCCTCTGGATCTTCGACCTGAAGAAGCGCCAGGAGAGCGAGCTGCTGCCGGAGGTACAGGGCTGGACGCTGAGCCAGGACGGCGCCAAGCTCCTGGCCCGGGCCGGGCAGGGGCCCGCGGCCTCGTACCAGCTCCTCGACGCCAAGCCCAAGGCCGCGGAGAAGAAGACAGTCTCCACCAAAGACCTCTACGTGGACCGCATCCCCGCGGAAGAGTGGCGCGAGGTCTACGACGAGACCTGGCGGCGCTTCCGCGACTTCTTCTACGTGAAGAACATGCACGGCTACGACTGGAAGGCCCTGCGCGAGCAGTACCGCCCCTGGCTGCAGCATGTGACCCACCGCTCGGACCTGACCTATGTCCTCACCGAGCTCATCTCCGAGCTGAACATCGGCCACACCTACACCGAGGGCGGCGACCAGTTCCTGCCCGAGCGCGCCAAGGTGGGCCTGCCCGGCGCCCGCTTCGAGCTGGACGAGAAGGCCGGCCGCTACAAGCTGGCCCGCATCTACCGGGGCCACAACGAGGAGCCCAAGTACCGCAGCCCGCTGACCGAGCCCGGCGTGGACGCCCGCGAGGGCGACTACATCCTGGCCATCGACGGCGCGGAGCTGAAGGCCGATGACTGCCCCTACCGGCTGCTGCGGAACAAGACCTACCCGGTGACGCTCACCCTGAACGCCAGGCCCAGCTTCGAGGGCGCGCGGCAGGCGACCTACCAGCCCATCCAGAGCGAGGCCAGCCTGCGCTACCTGGACTTCGTGCTGCGCTCCAAGGAGACCGTGGACAAGCTCAGCGGCGGCAAGGTGGGCTACCTCCACATCCCCGACATGGGCGCCCCCGGCCTCTACGAGTTCATCAAGTGGTACTACCCCCAGATCCGCAAGGAGGGCCTGGTGGTGGATGTCCGCGCCAACGGCGGCGGCAACATCAGCCAGATGATCCTGGGACGGCTGGGCAAGAAGCTGCTGGGCACCCGCTTCGGCTATGCGGGCGAGCACCCCACGACCTACCCCTCCACTGTGTTCCACGGGCCCATGGTGGCGCTCACCAGCGAGACCAGCGCCAGCGACGGCGACATCTTCCCCTACCACTTCCGCTTCGCAGGCCTCGGGCCCCTCATCGGCAAGCGCACCTGGGGCGGCGTCGTGGGCGGCGGCAACTCACCGCTCATCGACGGCGGCAGCGTCTTCGTGCCCCAGTCCGGCACCAACGCCCCCACGGGCGAGTGGATCATCGAAGGCGAGGGCGTGACGCCTGACATCGAGGTGGAGAACGATCCGGCCTCCCTGCTGGAGGGTCACGACCGCCAGTTGGAGCGGGGCGTGCAGGAGGTGCTGAAGCGCATGGCCGAGAAGCCCATGCACCTGCCGAAACGGCCTGCGGATCCCGTGAAAACCAAATAGGTCTGGTGGTCCGACCACGACAATTCGAGCCGATAAAATCCATTTCGAGGCGTGACATTGCAAGGGCCTGGGTCCATGGGATTCAGGCCCTTGTGTCCAAAAAAAGGTTTTGGCTTGGTGGTCAGACCGACCCCAGATACTGTTTGGCAACCGATTCGGAGGTCGACAATGTTTTTGAGCATCCTCGCAGCCACGCTGCCCCTCATCGTTCTGCTCATCGGCATCCCGCTGCTGATGAAACCGGCGGCGAAGGTGGCGCCCATCGCCCTGCTGGTGACGATCCTCGCGGCGATCCTGGCCTTCCACTTCCCTGCCAAGACGACGGTGCTGGCGGCCTTCCAGGGCGGCCTCACGGGCATCTTCCCCATCATGTACATCCCCTTCGGCGCGCTGGTGGTCTACAACGTGCTGAAGGCCACGGGCTGGATGGACAAGATGCAGGGCGCCATGGCGAACCTCACCGTGGACCGCCGGGCCCAGGCCCTCCTCATCGCCTTCGGCTTCGGCGCCTTCCTCGAAGGCATCTGCGGCTTCGGCGCCCCCGTGGCCATCCCCGCCAGCATCCTCATCGGCCTGGGCTACAACCCCATGATGGCCGCCCTGGTGTGCCTCGTGGCCAACACGGGCCCCGTGCCCTTCGGCTCCCTCGCCATCCCCACGGTGACCCTCGCCAAGACCACGGGCCTGGACGTGATGAAGCTCTCCCAGATGACGGGCCGCTTCATGGCGCCCCTGGCGCTGATCATGGCCTTCGCCACGGTCTACGCCATGTCCAAGTCCAAGGGCCTGAAGGGCGCCCTGGGCACCATCCTGGTCTCCGGCCTCAGCTTCGCCATCACCGAGTTCCTCGTCTCCAACTTCATCGGCGCGGACCTCACCTCCGTGCTGGCCGGCCTCGTCTGCCTCGTGGCCACGGCCATCTACCTGAACTTCCAGAAGCACGCCCAGCCCTGGCTCTTCGAGGGTGAGGCTCCGGCCACCGGGGAGCGGCGCGAGTTCCATCCCAAGGAGCTCTTCCTCTCCTGGCTGCCCTACCTGCTGCTGGCGGTGCTCGTCATCGCCGTGAACCTGCCCAAGACCAAGCCCCTCTTCAGCGGCGCGGCGGCGGGCTGGAGCTGGGTGGTCGTCAAGGCCCAGATCTACAACCCCGGCAAGCTCTATGCGTTCACCTGGCTCCAGAGCCCCGGCACCATCATGCTCATCGCCGGCCTCATCGCCTTCCCCTTCATGGGCATCAGCTACGGCGTGATGGGCGAGCAGTTCGGCAGGACCTTCAAGCAGATGATCCCCTCCTTCATCGCGGTGGCCAGCATCCTCGCCATCGCCGAAGTGATGAACATGGCCCTGCCCATCGTGGACCCCAAGACCAAGCTGGCCGTGGTGGGCGACCTCGCCACCAAGCAGATCTCCATGGTGGCCACCATGGCCAACGGCATCGTGGCCCTGGTGAGCAAGCACGTGTACCCCTTCCTGAGCCCCCTGTTCGGCACCCTGGGCGTGTTCCTCACCGGTAGCAACACCTCCGCCAACGCCCTCTTCGGCAACCTGCAGAAGCTCACCGCCCAGGGCATGGGCCTCTCGGACATCCTCATGGCCTCCGCCGGCAGCGCCGGAGCCTCCGCCGGCAAGATGATCTCGCCCCAGAGCATCGTCATCGCCGCCACCGCCGTGGGCCTGGCCGGGAAGGAAGGCCTGATCATGCGCCAGACGATCAAGTACACGATCCCCTACGTGATCCTGCTGGGCCTCATGGTCTTCGCCTTCGCGTTCATGGCCCCCGGGCTCGTTCCCTGAGCTGAAGCGTAAAGATCACCACCAAGACACCAAGGCACCAAGAAAAGAAAAAAAGCAGTTCTTGGTGTCTTGGTGTCTTGGTGGTGAAGATTTTCCTGAATGAATGAGGATTGATCCATGCGCATCATCGTGGCTCCGGATTCCTTCAAGGGGAGTGTGTCGGCCCTGGGCGTGGCGGAAGCCATGGAGCGGGGCATCCATGCGGTTTTCCCCGAAGCGGAGGTGACCAAGGTCCCCATCGCGGACGGCGGTGAGGGCACCGTGGAAGCCCTGGTGGCCGCCACGGGCGGACGCCTCATGCACTCGGACGTCCGCGGGCCCCTGGGCGAGCCCGTGCGGGCCCACTGGGGCATCTCCGGCGACGGCGGCACCGCTTTCATCGAGATGGCCTCGGCCTCGGGCCTGCCCCTGGTGCCCAAGGACCGCCGGGATCCCCGCATCACCAGCACCTTCGGCACCGGCGAGCTGATGAAGGCGGCCCTCGACGCCGGCCTGCGCAAGCTCGTCATCGGCATCGGCGGCAGCGCCACCAACGACGGCGGCACGGGCATGGCCCGGGCCCTGGGCGCGCGCTTCCTGGATGCCGAAGGGCGCGACCTGCCCGAGGGTGGCGCGGCTCTGGCCCGTCTGACCCGCATCGACCTCTCTGGCCTGGACCCCCGCCTCGCCGAGGCCAGCGTCCTGGTGGCCTGCGATGTGGACAACCCGCTCTGCGGCCCCCGGGGCGCCTCCGCCGTCTACGGGCCCCAGAAAGGCGCGACGCCCGAGATGGTGCGGGAACTCGACGCGGCCCTCGGCGTCTTCGCGAGCGTGGCCCAGACGGCCACGGGCCGCGACATCGCCCTGCTGCCGGGCGCCGGCGCCGCCGGCGGCCTGGGGGCGGGCCTGCTTTTCTTCACGCCCGCCAGCCTGCGCCCCGGCGTGTCCATCGTCCTGGAGACCACGGGCTTCGAGGCCCTGGCCCAGCGCGCGGACCTGGTCGTCACCGGGGAGGGCCGCACGGACTTCCAGACGGCCATGGGCAAGGCGCCCGTGGGCGTGGCGGCGGTGGCCAAGCGGCACGGCGTGCCCGTGGTCTGCATCGCCGGGGGCCTGGGCGACGGGGCGGACGATGTGCTGGGCCACGGCATCGACGCCCTGGCCACCACGGTGCCCCAGCCCATGACCCTGGAGGACTGCATGGGCCAGGGCGCCGCGCTCGTCGAAGCCGCCGCTGCCCGGGCCTTCCGCCTGGTGAAGGTGGGCATGGCCCTGCGGCGATGAACCTCGATTGACAGCCAGGGACGCTGTGATTGACATGCGATTGACACGCACACCTGTTTGACAAGCCCCGCTTCCGGTGGAAGCACCCCCCGATCCGCCAGAATGGATGCATCCGTCCGTGCCGTTTCCCCCATGGAGACCGACCATGACCCTCGAATTCCGCGACGCCGTCCTGTCCGCCTACCCCGATGTCTACACGCCCGAGGTCCTGCGCGCCCTGGAGGCCCTGGCGCCCCTGGACGACCAGCGCCGGGAGCGCATGGCCGCGCGCCTGGTCCGGCGGAAGCAGCGCGCCGGAGCCGCTGAACGCATCGGCTTCCTGGATCCCGCCTCGAAGGTTCCCGGCAAGCCGTTCACGGTGGCGGACGCCCGCGCCGGCAACTTCGACGGCGCCGTGATCCCGCCGGACCTCCAGCGCCAGTGGATCCAGGGTACAGGACCGGCCACCAAGCCGCGCTCCGACACCCGCTCGGGCATCCGCAACGTGGCCTACGCCCTGCTCTCCGGCGCTGACGGCTGGATGTTCGACGGCGAGGACGCCCTGGGCCAGGTGGACACCATGTCTCTGGACAACCACCGCAACCTCAAGCTGGCCCTCGCCCGGGATCCGCTGTTCCTCGCAGTGGCCGAGGAGGTCAGCCGCGAGATGAACCAGTGGGCCAAAGGCTTCTTCGGCCGCCCCATCATCGAGGACTGGCGCAAGCAGCTGGACTTCACCACGGTCATCTACCGCGTGCGGGGCCTGCACCTGGAGGACCGCCACCTCCGCCGGAACAGTCACGGCTTCTCCGCCTCCATCGCGGACATGGCGCTCTACGTGGTGAACAACCACGAACGGCTCCGCGCCGCGGGCCGCAGCATCGTGCTCTACCTGCCCAAGACCCAGACCGCCGAGGACGCGGCCCTCTTCAACGCCATGCTGGTGGCCCTGGAGGAGCACCTGGGCCTGGAGGTGGGCACCATCAAGTGCTACGTGCTGGTGGAGCAGCTGGAGCAGTGCTTCCAGCTCATGGAGATCCGCGCGGCGCTGGCGCCCCACTTCGTGGGCTTCAACACGGGCCGCTGGGACTACATCAACAGCGTCTCGGACGCCCTGGCCTGGGACAAGGCCTTCGTGAACCCCGACATCAGCGCCATCACCATGACCTACGGCTACATGCGGACCTACGAGGACCGGGTGCGCCGGGCCATGAACACCCCGGACCGGAACGGCCGCTTCGCCCTGTGGCAGGGTGGCATGGAGCCCAACATCCCCGTGGGATCCGAGGCGGGCGTCACCGCCAGCATGAAGCGGGCCGTCGCCGGCGCCGAGCGCGAGCAGCGCGAGGGCGCCTCGGGCAAGTGGGTGGCCCACTGGAAGATGGTCCACATCGTGCGTCCCGTCTGGGAGAAGGTGGGCCAGGAGAACCAGATGGGCCGCGCCTTCCCGGCCCTCACCTACGGCCCCGAGGACGCCGCCGGGCTCATGCGGCTGGAGCCTGCGCCCCGCACCATCGCCGGGGCCCGCGACCTCCTCTCCGTGGCCCTCCAGTACGGCAACGCCTTCCTGCGGGGCTTTCAGGCCGCGGCCCTCAAGCCGGCGGACTTCTTCGGCAACGACGACGTGCTCTACCTCATGGAGGACATGGCCACGGGCGAGATCCGCCTCTCCATCCTCTGGGAGTGGCTGCACAAGGGCGCGGTCTTCACCGAGGCCGACGCCGCCACGGGCACGGCCGTGGGCGACCCGCTGACGCCGGGCCTCTTCGCCCGTCTGCTGGACGAGGAGTACGCCAAGCTCCGCAAGGCCGGCAACCGCGATGTCCACGATGACTCCAAGGACACCACCCTTCCCGTGGCCCGGGCCATCGTCCAGGCCTACGTGAACAGCCCCGTGAAGGCGCCCTGGTACGTGGACCTGCTGAACCTGAACCTCGGCGTGGAGCGCCTGGCCGAGGCCGAGAAGCGCATCGCCACCTTCCTCGAGACGTTCGGGAAAGACGGCACCCGGATCACGGAGAACCTGGACTTCTGAGAACCTGGTCCTCCTTGCCGGGAAAGTGGGTCTTGGCGCACTCAGGGCACATGCCGTGGGTGAAGGATGCGTCCGTGTGCTTCGCCACGTAGTCCTCCACCTGGGTCCACAGTCCCTCGTCGTCCCGGATCTTCTTGCACCAGCTGCAAATGGGCAGCAGGCCCTGGAGGGTCCGGATCTCGGCCAGGGCCTGCTCGAGCTGTGCGTTCGTGTGCTTGAGCCCCTCGCGCTCTCGGTTGTAGGCAGCCAGCACGATCCGGACGACGAGGATGCACGCGAAGGTGCTCACCACGAAGCTCGTCATGAGATCCCACTGGCGGTCGAGCGGGCTGAAGTAGGGGACGACGAGGGCCGGAAACACGCGCTCCAGCCACAGCAGCGCGAGTCCGTTCAGGATGAATGCCACCAGGTACAGCCACCGGGCCAGGCTCTGGAAGAAGATGTTCAGCACCAGGACTCCGCTGAACATGAACATGCCGATGCTGCCATGTGAACCCGCGTTCATGAACCAGCTGAAGTCGAGCAGCAGCACCACGAGTCCCACGAAGGTGTTCATCGCATGCACGCCGCGCATGGAGGCCCGGTACAGCACATAGGCCAGAACGCTGAAGATCAGCAGGGCGAGGTTCAACCGGAGGGGAAGGCCCTGGAGGTAGTTGGCCGGGATGACGATGAACAGCGACAAGAACGCCGTGGCCAGGCATGTCTTCCGGAACAGGCCGATCTCCATGGGGGATGAATCGTCCAGGGGGAACAGCCTGGACACGAGCTGGCTCAGCCTGCGGATCATGCGGATGCCTTCGGGAACGGCGACGCCACCAAGGCGAGGGAACACGTTCTCCTGCCTCATGATCGACAGATTGGTCCCCGGACTACAACCTTGATGAGCAGGAATATTCATGCCCGGCACGATGTGCCGTCAGTGAAAAAGGTGCACCTTCAGGCCGCCGTCCTGCGGCGGGGAAAGAGCTTCCTGGCACAATCCGGGCATACGCCGTGCGTGAGGATCCTGCCCGTGAGGTTCGGGAGGTTCTGCTCTGCGGGGATCCAGGACCCCGCCTCGTCGCGGACTTTCCCGCACCACCCGCAGACCGGGATCAGCGCGCCGGGGGCGCGGCGGTTCGCGCGGGCAGCTTCCGGCCGGCTCGGGACATGACTCATCAGGAACGCTCCCGGGTTTCCGGAAGATCAGACCTTCACACGGAAACCCAGCCACGATGGTGACGCCATGAAGTTGTTTTGACAGTGACCTTCGGCACGAGCTCTGGCCCTACCGGCAGTCAGGCCTGGGTTCAGGCCTTCAGCCGGTCTGCGAAGGCCTCCAGGGCCCGGTAGTAGGGATCGATGCTGGGAATGAAGTGGCGCTCGCCGGCAGCGTGGGGGCCGATGCCGGTCTGGCCCCAGACCACGCCCTGGCCCCCGGGGGCGAAGCGGGCGGAGGTGCCGGCGCCCTTGCGGCCGAGGCGGACCTCGCCGCCGGCGGCCTCGATGCCCGCCAGCAGGGCCTTGAGGTAGGGGTTCTCCGGGTCGCAGGCCACGCCGGGCTCCCAGGCGGAGGGCACGAACTCCAGCTCCCGCTCCGCGGCCAGGGCCTCGATGTCGGCGCGCAGGCCGGAGATGTCGTCCTGGGGGATGGGGCGGATCTCGGCCCCCAGGGCGCCCCGGTCCGGCGTGATGTTGAAGATCCCCGGCGTGCCCACCTGGATGTAGGCGAAGCGGGCCAGGGACTGCCAGCCGTCGGCGGATTTCAGGGTGAGGCGCTTGGCGAACAGCTCGCGCAGGGCCTCGCGGGCGCCCAGGAGGCGCTCGGTGAGGTCGGCGCCGCCGGCCAGGCCGCTGTGCCCGCGGGTGCCCTTGGCCACCAGCTCGAAGCGCAGGACGCCGCGGTTCTGGGTGCAGACCTCGCCCCACAATTCGGTGCCCTTCTCGCCGGTGCGCTCGCCGGCCACGAAGAAGGAGGGCTCGTAGCCCGACTCCTCTTTCAGTTGCTTCAGCACGTGGGGCGTGCCCATGGGCTCCAGCTCGCCGTTCTCCTCGTTGCCCAGCATGAGCAGGCTCACGGGCGGGTAGGGGGCGCCCTTCTTGAAGGTGTCCTTCATCCACACCAGGTAGGTGGAGAGCACGGTCTTCATGTCCGCGGCCCCGCGGCCCCAGAGGTAGTCGCCATCGATCTTCGGCTCGAACTGGCTGTCGTCGGGCTCGGGCTCCACCACGTCGAAGTGGCCGCACAGCATGGCCGGGGCCTGCTCGCCGCCGGGGAAGTGGGCCAGCACGGCCGGGAAGGCGGCCTGGTTGAAGTAGCGCACGGGCACGCCGTGGTTGCGCAGGTAGTCGTAGATGTAGGTGGCCGCCCGGTGGATCTCCGGCATGCGCTCCTCGGGGCAGGCGGTGACGCTGGGGATGCGGATGAGGCGCTGGGACACGGCCAGCACCTCGGCGGTCTTGGTCGCGTAGGTGCCCTCCACCACGGCCGCGGGCCGGGGGCGGAAGCGCACGGGGGCCCGCGGATCCAGATGCACCTCGTCGCGGGCGTGCTCGATGAAGTCCTTGAGCTTGTCCTGCTCGGCGCCGAGGTCGGCCAGGCGGCCGGTGATGCTCTCCACCTCGTCGCGGACCTGGGCCTTCCGGGCCTCGGCCAGCTCCACGAGCAGGGCCGGGGGCACGATGTCCGAGGTGCCGAGCTTGGCCTTCAGCCGCTGGCGGATCTTCTCCGCTGTGCTGGGGGCGCCCTCGACCATGGCCTGCAGGGGTTGGAGGTCGTCCCAGAGGCCCAGGGCCTCGGCCATGGGGCGCAGCTGGTTGAGGGTCCAGGCCAGGAAGACGCGCATGGCCACGGGCTTGGCCGTGAGGGGATCCTCGATGACGGCGTTCAGGCCCTCCTTGGCCGCCAACTCCTCGTTGCGCCGGGCGCGGGTGATGTCCTCGGCGTCGTAGCGGAAGCCGCGGGCGAAGTCGGGATCCGCGTAGAAGCGGAGCAGCAGCAGGTGCTTGAGGGTGAGGTTGGCCACGTCCAGGGCCAGCTCGTGGCCGGGGTCGTCGGTGCGCACCTCCACGCGGGCCATGGGCAGGTCGATGCGGGCGAAGAGGTTCTGCCGCTCGATCTGCGCGGCCATGTCCTCCACGTTGCGGGTCTCGCCGGCGGCGAAGAGGCCCCGGGCGTAGATGTCGTGCAGCTGGTCGCTGGTGACCTGGATGAGGCGCTCCACGGGCTCGGCCTGGGACCGGGCGCGCACGGGGATCCAGTTGTTGTTGCCGAAGCGCACGCCGCGCCGCACCAGGTCGTAGGACAGGCGCAGGTAGTCGGCGTGGCTGCGGTTCAGGTCCGGCACGTCGAGGGCGGGCGGGTTCGGGAAGGTGAGGTTGCGCACGGACTCGTAGGGCGTGAGCCGGACGACGGGCTTGCCGTTCTCCTCGGAAGCCTGGAGGGGCGTGCTGGCGCTGGTGGCGATGAAGAGCGAGGCGAAGGCCCGCATGAGCCGCGTGCCGGTGATGTAGACCTGGTTCTTGTAGCCGTCCAGGTGGTGGTCCCCCCGCTGGGAGGCGGGCAGGTGCATGAAGTCCCAGGCCAGCATGGGCTCGGGCAGGCTCAGGTTGCAGTGGGTGCCGGCCGTGGCCAGCTCGGTGCCGTACATCTCGACGCAGCGCTGGAGGTAGCGCCGCTTGGCCAGGTGCCAGGACTCGGGCACGCAGTCGGGTCCGATCTCAGGCAGCACGAGCAGGTTGCCGTGCCAGTAATGCAGGGGCTCCCCGAAGGCGCGACCGGCCTTGTAGAGGGCGTTGATGAGGGCGGCCTCCAGGAGGCGGCCTTCGTACACCGCGCCCCGGGGCGTGTGGTAGGGCCGGGTGACCCACTCGATCATCCAGTGGAAGACCTCGAGCTGGTGGTACTCGCCCGTCCAGGGAGCCAGCACCTTCGTGCGCAGGTGGTCCACGAAGGACATGCGGTCCGGACCCGTGCCCACGGTCAGCAGCGGGCGGAACTGGGGATCCACCAGGTTCCACTCCAGCTCCAGCCCGCAGAGGCCGCCCCCGGGGCGTGTCTCCAGCGCCGTTTTGCGGGCCAGCTGGAACTTCTCGACGAAAGCGTTCAGGTCGAACACAGGTGCTCCGGAATCCACGAAATACGAAACTGCGAACCACCAAGGCACCAAGACACCAAGAACTGCAAAAGATTGGGTTTTTGTCTTTCTTGGTGCCTTGGTGTCTTGGTGGTGATCTTTTTCAGCTCTGGAGCGACTTCAGCGCCGCCAGGAGCCGCTCGGCGGCGCCCTGGGTGCGGTCGGGCGGGGTGGCGTAGGAGAAGCGGATCCACTCGGCGCCATAGGGGCTGAAGAAGGCGCCGGGCACCACGGCCACGCCGTGCTCCTCCGCCAGGTACTGGCCCATGGGCTCGGAGTCGGTCCAGCCCTTGGCCTTGAAGGAATCCGACACCTTGATGAAGGCGTAGTAGCCCTGGCCGATGATGTGGGTGAGACCCTGCTTCTTCAGGAACTCGCGCAGCCAGGCGCGGCTGGCGCGGGTGGGCTCGATGATGGGCGCGGCGGCCTTCTGGAGGCCCTTCTCGTAGGCGGCCATGGCCACGGCCAGGCTGAAGAAGGAGGGCATGACCGTGTGCGAGGCCTGGGCCACGATGGTCTTGACCACGTCCGCGTCGGCCAGCAGGTGGCAGTTGCGGATGTTGGAGGCGCCCAGGCTCTTGGTGAGGCCGTCGAGGATCATCAGGCGCTTGCGCAGCTCCGGCTCGAAGGCGCGCAGCAGCACGTTCACGTCGTTGGGCTCGCCGTCGCCCACGGCGTGGTACATCCAGTCGAACAGGACGTAGGCCACGCCCGCCTCCAGGGCCGTGCGGGCCAGGGCGATCTGGCGTTCCATGGTGATGGTCTGGCCCGTGGGGTTGTCGGGGCAGGTGATGACCAGGCCCGCGATCTTGCGGCCGTGCTTCGCCGCCTCGGCCACGCAGGCGCGGATGCCGTCCTCGCTGTAGGCCCAGCCTTCTTCAGGCCGGCCGGGTGCCCACATCACGTTGGCGCCGATGCCGTAGGGGCCCCAGTTGTAGCTGATCCAGGGCACGCGGCTCACCACCACCACGTCGCCCTGGCGGCCGTGGCCCAGGGCCAGCATGGCCTGGTAGGCCTTCTGGAGGCCGTCGCGACCGCCCTGGGTGCCGATGACGTTGGCCGGGCCCCAGCCCGTGTCCGGCGCGAACTTCCAGTACTGCTCGGCCACCACCTTGCGGTAGGCGTCCGTGCCGTAGGGCATGTCGTAGGCGGTGCCGTGCTCCTTCTGCATCTGGAAGGCGCGGTCCAGCAGCTCCGCGGGCACGCCGGGCAGCGAGGCGCCGCCGTCACCCTGGCTGGCGTCGTAGGTCGGCACGCCGGGCTGCTTCTCCTTGAAGACCTTCAGGGACTTGTTGATGAGGAACATGCGGGAGGCGGGAATCGGCGCCAGGTCTTTCAGGTGGCCGCTCACCGGAACGAGGTTGGCCTCCGGCACGGCGAAGGCGGGCGTTTCAGGGGAGAGCAAGACGGCCATGGGTCCTCCCGATACGAAAAAGTCGCCCCTGCGGCGATCCAGGAGCGACGAACGTGGGTCAAGGCTACCATCCCGGAGCCTCGGTTCAAAGTTATAGAGTCTTATGTATCAATAATTGATGTTTATAGCCCGGCGCCCAGATCCCCACCCAAATCTCGGTGCCGGAAGGGCCGGGCGGCGGACCCCGAGTAGTCCTCCACCCGGTGGCCGTGGCCCAGGAGGAGGTAGCGGTAGCTGAGCAGGCCCTCCAGTCCCACGGGGCCCCGGGCGTGGATCCGGCCGGTGCTGATGCCCACCTCGGCGCCGAAGCCGTAGCGGAAGCCGTCGGCGAAGCGGGTGGAGGCGTTGTGGAACACCCCGGCGGCGTCCACCTCCGCCAGGAACCGCGCCGCGGCCCGGGGATCCTCCGTCACGATGGCTTCCGTGTGCCCGCTGCCGTGGGCGCGGATGTGGGCCAGGGCCCCGTCGAGATCCTCCACGACCTTCAGGGCCAGGATGGGGGCGCCGTACTCCGCGTCCCAGTCTGCCTCCGTGGCCACGCCCAGGCCGGGTTCGAGTTCCCGGCAGGCGGCGCAGCCGCGCAGCTCCACGCCGCGCGGGGCCAGGTCTGCCGCCAGGGCCGGCAGCAGCCGGGCCGCGGCGCGGCGGTGGATGAGGACCGTCTCCACCGCGTTGCAGGCGGCGGGGTACTGCAGCTTGGCGTCGCGCACCAGGGCCACGGCCATGCCGGTGTCCGCCGCGGCGTCGAGGTACATGTGGCAGATGCCGTCCGCATGGCCCAGCACGGGGATGCGGGTCGCGGCCTGGAGGCTCAGCACCAGCTCCCGGGAGCCCCGGGGGATCACCAGGTCCACCAGGTCCGGGCGCTGCAGCAGAGCCGCCACGGCCTCGCGATCCGGCAGGCCCTGGACCGCGTCCTCCGGCAGGCCCTCCTCCGCCAACGCCCGCCGCACGGCGGCCAGCAGCGCGGCGTTGGAGCGCGCGGCCTCGCGGCCGCCTTTGAGCAGCACGGCGTTGCCGCTCTTGAGGGCGAGGGCGCTGATCTGGATCAGGGCATCCGGCCGCGCCTCGAACACCACGCAGAGCACGCCCAGGGGGCAGGCCACGCGGGTGAGCTCCAGTCCCTCGTCCAGCTGGCGGTGCAGCTGGACCCGGTGGAGGGGATCCGGCAGGGCCGCCACGGCCCGAACGCCCTGGGCCATGGCCGCGACCTTGGCCTCATCCAGCCTGAGGCGCTGGAGCGTGGCGGGAGGCAGGCTATCCCCGGCGGCGGCGACATCCTCGGCATTGGCCGCGAGGAGGGCGGGTATCTGGGCTTCCAGGAGATCCGCCAGCCCGACGAGCACCGCCGAGCGGCGCGTGCCGGGCGTGGTGGCCAGGTGGCGGGAGGCTTCCCGGGCCGCCTGGGCCATGGCCTGGATCTGGAGGGGGCTGAGGGTCGCGTCGCTCATGGCCGGGCTCCCTTGGGTGCGGCGAGGAAGAGGGTCCCCACGGGATCCCCCGCGAGGATCTGGTCGAGGATGCCGATGGCGAGGCCCGAGGCCAGCACCACGGGCACCCCGGCCCGTGCCGCGGCCCGCGCCGCCTCCACCTTGCTGACCATGCCCCCCCGCCCCCGGCCCGAGGTGCCCTCGAACCTGGCCTGAGGATCGGTCCCGAAGGGGACCTCCGCCAGGGGCTCGGCGTCCGCATGCAGGCCCGGGTTGCGCGTGTGCAGGGCGGTCACGTCCGAGAGGAGCACCAGGAGGTCGGCCTCCAGGTGCGTGGCCACCAGGGCCGAGAGGTGGTCGTTGTCACTGAAGATGGGCCTCCGGCCGGGCGAGGGCCGTTCCAGCTCCAGGGTGGAGACGGTGTCGTTCTCGTTGAGGACCGGGATGGCCCCCAGCGCCAGCAGGGTGTCCAGGGTCCGCCGGAGGTTGGCATGGCGGAGGGGATCCGCGAAGTCGTCCTCCGTCAGGAGCACCTGCGCCGCGCAGTGGCCCATGCGGGCGAAGCCCTCCTGGTAGAGGGACATGAGCTGGCCCTGCCCGGCCGCCGCGCAGGCTTGCTTCTGGGAGAGCCCCTCGGGCCGGATGCCCAGCTGCCGGGCCCCGAGGCCCACGGCGCCGGAGGAGACCAGCACGGGCTGGCCGCCCCGGCGGCGGAGGGCCGCCACGGTCTCCATCAGGCCGTACAGGCGGCTCAGGGCCGGCCGGCCTTCGGTGTCCACCACGACCTGGGTGCCGAGCTTGATGACGATGCGCCGGGCCGCGGAGAGGCGGGCGCGCCGCGCGTGGTCCGGGACGGTTCTGGAGCTGGGGGTCATGGGGGCCTGTCCAAAGAAAAACCCCCGGGTCGGTGTGCGACCCGGGGGCGGATGTGAGCGGAGCGTCCTGACGACTGGCTCAATCCCCTCCTGCCGGCACACCGGAGGTGGGCTGGCTAGGGCGAGGGTTGATGGTCGCGACAGGAATCATGGTGCGCCAAGTGTGCCCTGGCGGGGGGAGGGACGCAACGGGAAAAGGCTGAGTACGAAAGGCTCCTCGCGCTCGAGCCCCCTTCAGGCCTCGGCTGCCGCCTGCTTCAGGGCCTTCCAGAGGGCCTCCACGTGCCGCCGCTCGGTGGCCTCCGCGCCGATGCTCACCCGGAGGATCTGGGTCCCCTTCAGCAGGGAGGGCGTGAGGTAGGCCTGGCCGCCTTCGTTGATGCGGCGGGCGATCTCCAGGTTGTGCTGGGCCAGCCCGGCCTCGTCCAGGCCGGGCCTGAGGTGCCGCAGACAGAGGGTCTGGAGGGGCACGGGCGCCAGGCGCTCCCAGTCGGCCGCGGCGTCCACCTGCTCCTTCAGCCAGCTCGTATTCTCCAAGTCCCGCCGGAGGCGGAATTGGAGCCCCTCGACCCCCACATCCATCAGGTAGAACCAGAGCTTGAGGGCCCGGAAGCGGCGGCCCAGCTGGATGTGCCAGTCGCGGAAGTTGCTCACCTGGCCGTCCTGGGCCGTGCGTAGGTAGCTGGGGTTGGTGCTCATGACGCGGATGAGGTGCTGGGGATCGCGTACGTAGTAGGCGCTGAGGTCGAAGCCCACGCCCATCCACTTGTGGGGGTTGAACACCAGGCTGTCGGCCCGCTCGATGCCCTCCCACATCCAGCGGCACTCGGGCAGCACCATGGCCGTGCCGGCCATGGCCGCGTCCACGTGGAGCCACATCCCGTGCTTCTGCGCCAGGTCCGCCAGGGCGGGCAGGGGATCCAGCGCCGTGGTGGCCGTGGTGCCCACGGCACCCACGAGGGCGCAGGGGCGGAGGCCGATCTCCACATCCTTCTCGATGGCGGCCTGGAGCAGGTCCAGGCGGATGGCATGGTTCTCGTCCGTGGGAATGAGGCGGAGGTAGCTGCGGCCGAAGCCCGCCAGGAGGGCGGCCTTCTCGATGGAGCTGTGGCACTGGTCCGAGGCGTAGACCACCAGGGGCGCTTCGCCGCTCTGGAGGCCTTCGGTGTTCTGGGCGTAGTCCGATACCTTCTCCCGGGCGCAGAGCAGGGCCGTGAAGGTGGCGGTGCTGGCGGTGTCGTGGATGACGCCGGTGAAGGCCGGGCTGAGGCCCACCATCTGGCGCAGCCAGTCCATGACGACCTCTTCGACTTCGGTGGCGGCGGGGCTGGTCTGCCAGCTCATGCCCTGGGCCCCCAGGCCCGAGGCGGCAAGGTCGCCGAGGATCGAGCTGTAACTGGTGTTGCTGGGAAAGTAGGCGAAAAAGGATGGATGGTTCCAGTGGGTGATGCCCGGCAGCACGTCCCGCTCCAGGGCCGCCAGGGCCTGGGCCACGCGGCCCCCGTGCAGGGGCGGATGGTCCGGGAAGGCGGCGCGGATGTCGCCGGGCTGCACCCGGCTCATGACCGGCAGGCGCTCGAGGCCTTCGCGGTAGTCCGCGATCCAGTCCACGAGCTGGTATCCGAGGCGGCGGAATTCTTGGGCGTCCATGGTTCCAGTTTGGCGGGAACCGGATCGCTGCGCGATCCGGTTATGTGAAGAACGGGAAAGAGGGGCTCATCGGTCCGGTTCTGGCTCGTAACGGATGAGGTCTCCGGGCTGGCAGTCCAGCTCGCGGCAGAGAGCTTCCAGGGTGGAAAACCGGATGGCCTTGGCCTTGCCGGTTTTGAGAATGGACAGGTTGGCAGGCGTCAGGTCCACGCGCTCGGCCAAGTCGCCCAGCTTCAGCTTGCGCTGGGCGAGTACCACGTCGAGGGTCACGATGATGGGCATGGGGACGGCTCAGATGACCAGGTCTTGTTCGGTCTTCAGGCGGAAGCCCTCCTCCAGCACGTAGGCGACCAACAGCATGACGCCCCCGAAGAACAGGTCGTTCAGGGAGGAGCTGCCTGCAACCCACCACGGGTGGATGGTCTGGGCGGTCAGGGCCTTGGTGACGAATGCCAGCCCCCCGTACAACAGGAATCCGGCGAGAGCCGCGGCCACCTGGATCCAGCCCAGGAAGCGCACCAGATGGGCGCTCTCCGGGGAAAAGGCGGTTCCCTGCTCGAACTGATGCAGCAGCCGGATCAGGGTGCCCAGGGACAGGATGGCCACGGTGAAGCCGCTGGCGACCCAGGCTCCGACCATGGTTCTGAGCATCCACCCCACATGGCCGGTGCTGAAGCGGAGCCCATCTACATCCAGCATCCGCAAGTGGTGATTGGCGACGTCCAGAGCGAATCCATTGAGGAAGAGCAGGCCAGGGGAGAGGATCAGGCAGATGAGGCACAGCCAGAAGACCACCGAGGCGTAGTGGCGCGAGACACGGCTGAGGCGCTGGGTACGGTTCATGGGAAATCTCCTTGCGGGGAAGTCTGCTTTCGGTGAATCGAAAGTCAATATAAAAATATCGATAAACAATAAAATATTTTCGATCAACGATATGTTCTGACTAAAATGGCAAGCTGGCTTGCTTTCTAAAAATGGAATCATAAAATGACTTCAAAGGATGATGTCATGTTCAGCACCACGCTCCGCCTCGACGACGATCTCGGGCGCTTCCTGCGGGAGGCGGCGGAGGCCCATGCCATGAGCGTGAATGGGTGGGTGGCCGAGTTGCTGCGGCGGGAGCAGGCGGCCGCAGCCCGGCGCAAGCTGGCGGCGGACTGGGCGGCCTACGGGAAGGACGCCGAGGCCCAGGATGTGGCCTATGCCTTCGAGGCCCAAGCCGAGCTGGCGGCGGAACCCCGGCGGCGCAGCTATCGGGCCCGGAAGCCGAAGTGAACGGCGACCTTCCGCGGTGCAGCCGGGGCGAGATCTGGCTGCTGGACTGGAATCCCCGGCGGGGTTCGGAGCAGGGTGGCTTCCGGCCGGGCCTCATCATTCAGTCCGATCTCGGCAACCATGCGGCCGGCGCTCGCACCACGATCGTCGTGCCCCTGACCACCCAGCAACGGGCCTATGCCTTCTATGTCCCCATCCCCCGGGGAAAGGAGAACGGTCTTCCGGCTGATTCCTGGGCCAACGCCACCCAGGTCTTCACGGTCGACAAGGCGCGGCTGGCCAAGCGCCTCGGAAAGGCCACGCCCGCCCAGATGAGGGCTCTGGCCGTGGCCCTGGCAGGCGTTCTCGAGCTGGGAGATCCCTCGGGCCCGTGAGCCCTGAGGGGCGCCTCATACCCAATCACCAGCAACAATTAAGATTCACCACGGAGACACAGAACCCACGGGGGCGGCACGGAGGCCTCCGTGCGACTCCGTGATGGGCAGGCCGGAGGCCGCTTCCGGCTGCGCCGGAAGCCACAGGAGGCGCCGGGTCGGACACGCCCCAAGCGTTCCGGACCCAGCGCCTCCTGTGTGCCCATGCTCCGTGCCTCCGTGGTGGATCTTTAACGATCGAATGCAAATTGATATCACCCCTTCAGCCGGAACCGCCAGGCGCAGGTGGCGCCCTCGGGGGTGTCCGGCGGGCAGTGGCGGCAATTTACCTCGATGCGGGGATCCACGGTGTGGGCGAAGGCGTTGAACTCCACCTCCCCCACGGGGCGGCAGGGGAAGTCCGGCAGGCCCTTCCGTCGGCGCGTCTCCTGCACGCGGCAGCGGTCCATGACGAAGGTCAGCTCGTCCCGGTCCTCGGACCACTCGGCGTGCTGCTCATTGATGAAGGCGTACATGCGGTGGTCCAGGGCCTTGCGGAGGGCCTCCAGGCCGCCGCCGGCGGGCACGTCGAAGGCCTCCATGATCCGCTTGGCCTCGGCCTGGGCGAAGCGCTTCCAGGCCAGGGCGTCCAGCTCGATGGCCGCCTCCATGCCGTCGCGCCCCTCGGCTGCCAGGAACCAGCAGCCGTCGTGGGCCAGCCAGTTCTTGGCGAACATCTCGAGGGCCCGGAGCAGGTCCTCGCGGCTCATGGTCTCGTAGGGATTCATGGCTGATTCCTCCATTGGCCGGGCAGCGATCAGGCGCCGGCTTCCTTCTTCCGCCAGTAGCGGGCCAGGCCATAGACGCTCATGAAGGCGGGGTCGGCGATCTCGTAGTCTCCGATGGCCTGCTCATCCAGCCCGCACCCCGCCAGCAGGCCGTTCAGGAAGGCCTGGAAGCGGGGCACCATGGCCTCCTCGGTGGTGCCGGCCGCGAGCTGCTGGCGCACCCACTCGGCGATGCGGTGGAGGTTCTCCTCCAGAGAGTCGAAGTGGGCCTCGCCGTCGCGCTTGATGCCGAAGTGGGTGGGGAAGATGAAGGCGGGCCGGGTGGCTCGCAGGCGCCGGATGGACACCCGCCAGGCCTCCAGGTCGATGTCCGGAGGCGGGCAGGGCGGGATGGTGGGGCCGTGCCCGATGCGGATGCCGCCCACGTCGCCCGTGAAGAGGCCGTCCTCCAGGCGGTAGGTGATCTCGTGGATGGCGTGGCCCGGGGCGTGGATCGCATGGATGGACACATCACCGTGGCGCGCCGTCTCGCCGTCCTCCATGGGCACGATGCGGTCCGCGGCGATGGGTTCGAGCCGGCCCCACAGGCGGTCCATGGCGTCGCCGTAGATGCGCCGGGCCGAGTCCAGCAGCTTCGACGGATCCTGGAGGTGGCGGGCCCCCTTGGGGTGGACGTGGATCTTCGCGCCGTGGCGCGCCAGCCGCCAGGCCGCGCCGCCGTGATCCAGGTGGATGTGCGTGACGAAGACGTGCCGGATGTCCTCCAAGGCGAAACCCTCGCCCTCCACGGCCTCGCGGAGGTGGTCGTAGAGGGACTCCGGCCCCGTCTCCACGAGGACGGGCCCCTCGGAGGTGCGGATGAGGAAGGCCGCCACCGTGCGCTCAGCCTGGAACTTCAGGTCCAGCAGCGTCACCGGTCCTTGCGTGTCAGCTTTGCTCATGAGGGGCTCCGGGGATCTTCGGTCCATGGTCGTGCAGCGGAGGGCCCGTGTCATTCAGGGGTGCGGCCAGCCACCTTCCAGGGGGAATGATTGATAATCCTGTTTGATTATGTTAGAATATTGTAGCACCGTCAGAGTCAGGTGCAACAGGGAGCAGGGTATGGAGATGGTCATTGATTTTCCGGGTGGCGCGCGGGTGGACGCGCACTTCGGACCCTACACGGTGAAGACGGACCAGCCCGTCCAGGGGGGCGGCGAAGGGTCCGCGCCCAGCCCCTTCGCCCTGTTCCAGGCCTCCCTGGCCACTTGCGCCGGCATCTACGTCCTGAACTTCTGCCGCCAGCGGGACCTGCCGACCGAAGGCATCCGGCTGGTCCAGCGGACCGTGCCCGACCCCGCCACCGGCATGGTGGGCCGGGTGGAGCTGGAGATCCTGGTGCCGCCCAGCTTCCCGGAGAAGTACCACGAGGCCCTCGTGCGCACCGCCAGCCAGTGCACCGTGAAGAAGCACATCGAGCATCCCCCGGCGTTCAGCGTGAAGACCGTGGTGGAGGGCTGAGGCTACTCGTAGCGGAGGGCCTCGATCGGATCCTGCTTCGCGGCTTTCAAGGCCGGCCACAGCCCGAAGATCAGCCCCACCGCCGTGCTGACGCCGAAGCCGAGGACGATGCTCCAGATGGGGGCGGCCGCCGGGAACTCGAAGGCCAGGCGCACCAGCATGGCGATGCCCAGGCCCACGGCGATGCCCACGGCGCCGCCCACGCCCGTGAGGCTGATGGCCTCCACCAGGAACTGCATGGCGATGTCCCTGCGGGTGGCGCCCAGGGCCTTGCGCACGCCGATCTCCCGGGTGCGCTCGGTGACGCTCACCAGCATGATGTTCATGACGCCCACGCCGCCCACGAGCAGCGCGATGGCGGCGATGAGGACCATGGCGCCGGCGATGCCGCCGGTGATCTGCTGGAAGGTCTTGAGCTGGGCCTCGCTGGTGAAGATGGCGAAGTCGTTGGGCTGGTTGGCCCGCAGCCCTCGGCGGGCCCGGAGGATGGCCACCTCCTGGTCCATCATGTCGTACATCCGCTTCGGATCCTTGGGCACCGTGGCGATGTGGATGGTGTCCCCGCCGCCGTTCTTCACCTGGGGGAACATCTCGTCGAAGGTGCTGATGGGGATGATCAGGATGTTGTCCGCATCGCCACCCAGGAAGCTGCCCTTCTTCTCCAGGAGCCCGATGACGCTGAAGGCCACGCCGTTCACCAGGACCGTGCGGCCGATGGGGTCCCGCTTGCCGAAGAGGGCCTCGGCGGTCATGGGTCCGAGCACGCAGGTGCGGGCGCTGTGGACCACGTCCGCATCCACGAGGAAGCGGCCGTCCTGGATGAAGGAGTTGTTCGAGGGCGCATAGTCGGGGTTGGTACCCAGGAAGGTGGGGTTGTTGCCCTCCTGGCCCTCGGGAGTCTTGATGCTGAGGTTGGCTGCGTCGTTGCCGAAGAGGTAGCGCTCCTGGGACACGGCGGCGGCGAGGGTGGCCGTCTGCTTGAGGGCCTCCGCGTCCTCGATGGTGAGGTCGCGGCGGCGCTTCTGGTCCTCGGGCAGACGACCGCCGCCGAAGCGGGGCTCGTACTTCTGGAACTGCACGAGGGTGGTGCCGAAGCTGGAGAAGCTGTCGGTGACCGCATCGTTGAAGCCCGAGACGAAGCTCACCATGGCGATGACCGTGGCCACGCCCGCCACGATGCCCAGCAGCGTGAGGAAGCTCCGCAGCTTCTGGGCCACCATGGCCCGCAGGGCGAACTTGACGTTCTCGCTGCCGATGCCCCGGAATCCGGCTTTGCGGCTGGCCATGGTCACTCCGCCCGGATCGCGTCGATGACGACGAGGTTGGAGGCGCGGTAGGCGGGCAGGAACCCGGCCGCCAGGCCCACCAGGGTGCTGAGGAGGATCCCCGTGAGGACGATGCCCGGCGTGATCTGGGCGGGGAAGTCCGCCACGGCCCGGACGGTGAAGGCTCCCAGGGAGCCCACCAGCACGCCCACCACGCCCCCGGCGGCGGACAGGAGGGCCGCCTCCAGGAGGAACTGGTACCGGATGTCGCGCTTCCGGGCCCCCAGGGCCATGCGGACGCCGATCTCCTGGGTCCGTTCGACCACGCTCACCAGCATGATGTTCATGATCACGATGCCGCCCACGCCGAGGCTCACACTGGAGATGAGCATCAGCAGGATGAAGGCGGCGCTGCTGATGGTCTTCCAGAGCTCCTGGAGGCTCTCCTGGGTGAGGATGCCGAAGGGATCCGGGCTGCGGAAGCTCGTGTGCCGCATGGCGCGGAACAGGGCCCGCACCTCGTCCATGGAGGCGTCCAGCCCTTCCACGCCGTTGCGGGCCTTGATCTGCAGCTCCAGGCTCTCGTTGGAGGTCATGAAGTTCTTCCGGTAGACCTGGAGGGGGATGTAAATCCGCCCGTCCTGGTTGAAGCCGATGCTCCGGCCCTGCTTGGGCATGAGCCCGATGACGCGGAAGGGCAGGCCGCGGATCAGGATCGTGCGGCCCACGGGATCCAGGTGGGGGAACAGCTCCTCGCGGGTGTTGGCCCCGATGACGGCGACGTTCAGGGCGCCCTGGTCCTCGTTCTCGGTGAAGAAGCGCCCCGCCTCGAACTCCAGGTTGAACAGGTCGGCGAAGTTGGGTGTGATGCCGATGACGGCGATGTTGTCCAGGTGGCGGTCCCCGCTGTGCACGGGCATGGAGTTGCCCGCGGCGGCGGAGATCTGGGAGGACTCCTTGAGGATGCCGCTGGAGAGCCGCTCGTATTCGTGCCAGGTGATGGGCGGCCGCTTGAGGGCGTCGATGAACTCCCGCCGGCTCCGGATGATCCCGAACTTCTGGACGACGTAGACGTCCGGCGCCAGGACGATGATCTTCTCCTTCACGTAGGTGTTCAGGCCGGAGATCACGCCCACCACCGCCACGATGGTCGCCACGCCGATGATGACGCCCAGCAGCGTGAGGAAGCTGCGCAGGGTGTGCGCCCGGATCGCCCTCAGGGAGGCGCGGAAGAGTTCAGTGGGGTTCATGGTCCGGCCTCAGGACTTGGCCTCGTCTTTGTCCTTGTCCTTCTTCTTCGCCTTCTCCACCCGCACGGCCTCGCCGCCCTTGAGGTCGCGCAGGGCCCGGTTGGGGCCGGTGATGAGGGTCTCGCCGCCCTTGAGGCCCGAGAGCACCTCCACGGACAGGTCGCCCATGAGGCCCGTCTTCACGGCCACGAACTTGGCCTTGCCGGATTCCATCAGGAACACGCCTTCCTCTTCGCGGGGGGCGCCAGGTTTGTGGGTTTCCCCGGGCTTGAGCTTGATCTCGCGCATGACGAGGGCCTGGAAGGGGATGGCCAGAGCCTGGTCGCGGCTGCCGGTGAAGATGTCCGCCTGGGCGGAGAGGCCGGGCTTGATGGTGAGGGGCGGATCCTTGATCCACACCTTGACCTTGAACTTGGTGGCGTCGTTCACGCTGGTCTTCAGGATGGGGCTGCCGCCCACCTCCGTGACCTGGCCCTGGAAGACCTGGTTGGGGTAGGCGTCGATGCGGATCTGCGCTTCCTGGCCCTGCTTCACGGTGGGGATGGAGGCCTCGTCCACTTCCATCTCCGCCTCGACCTTGCTCATGTCCGAAACGGTGAGCAGGACGGTGCCGGGCTGGTTCTGGATGCCCGGGACGGCGGTCTCCCCCAGCTCGATGCGCCGCGCGGTGACCACGCCATCCATGGGCGCGGAGATGGTGGAGAACCCGAGGCCCACGTGGGATTGGCTCACGTTGGCCTTGGCCTGCTCCGCACGGCGGCGGGCGGTCTCCTGGGCGGCCTGGGCCGTCTCGAAGCCCGTCTTGGCCCGCTCGAAGTCCGCCGCGGAGATGATGCCGGCGGTCCGGTTGGCCTTGGCCCGCTCGAAATCCGACTTGGCCTGGGCGAGGTTGGCTGTGGCGGAGGCCAGGTCCGACTGGGCGGCGTGCAGGCTGGCCTGCATGGCCTCGGTGTTGGCCCGGGCGCTGCGGGGATCGATCTCCATGAGGAACTGGCCCTTGTGGACCCGGTCGCCCTCCTTGACCGCCAGGCGGGTCACCTGGCCCATGATGCTCGCGGAGATGTCGGCCTTCGTCACCGCCTGGATCTTGCCGTTGGCGCTCACCTTCGCCTGCAGGTTCTCCCGGGCCACGGTGGCCACCTGGATGGCGATGCCCTTGTCCCGCATGCCGGCGATGCTCAGGCCGGCGATCACGAAGACCGCCAGACCTCCGCCGAGGATCCACATCTGCTTCCGCTTCATGTCAAAGGCCTCCCGAACGGGCTGATCGCATCTCAATCTTCGCGCAGATGGACCAGGGGTTTAGTGGCCCAGGAGGTCACAAATAAAAACAATTTCCATTGACCCTCAAGGGTAATTAGAAAATGATTTCATCTGGAGGCTCCCTTGGCCCACCGTGCGTCCAGCCCCATCATCCTCGCCTTCCTGGCGGCGGGCCCCGTGTTCGCCGCGGCCGCCGGCAGCGGCACCCTCACGGGCCGGGTGACGGACGACCAGGGCCGGCCCGTGCCGGGAGCCACCCTGAGCCTCTCCAACCCCGTATCCGGCTACCGGCAGCGGGTGCGCAGCGACGCCAAGGGGGCCTTCGCCTTCCTGAACGTGCCCTTCAACGGGTACCACCTGGATGCCCAGGCCCCGGGCCTGCTGCCGGGCCACCTGGACGTGACCGTGCACAGTCCGCTGCCCCAGCAGATCACCGTGCCCCTGAAGCCCGAGGGCGCCACGGTGGTGGTGGAGGAGGACCTGCGGCTGGTGGAGGACCACCCCAGCACGCACCTCGACATCGACAAGACCACCATCGAGCGCGCCCCGGCCCCCGTGCAGAGCCGGGCCATGGAGAGCATCCTGCTCGCCACGCCGGGCTTCATCGCCGACGAGAACGGCCGCTTCCACTTCCGGGGCAGCCACGGCCAGATGACCTACGTGGTGGACGGCATCCCGGTCAGCGACCAGATGCACGCCACCTTCAGTAACAGCCTGGATCCCTCCCAGGTGGAGAGCCTGGAGGTCATCACCGGCGGCATCTCGGCGGAATACGGCGGCAAGCCCGTGGTGGTGGTGAACCTCACCACCAAGTCGGGTCTGGGCACGCCGGATGGCTTCGAGGGCGAAGTCTCCCTGGGGGCCTCCCGGTCCCGCACCTTCGAGGGCGGTCTGAACGCCCGGGGTGGGACGGACACCTTCGGCTGGTTCGTGAGCGGGGCCGCCAGCGAGAGCGACCGCTTCCTCGACCCCGTCAACTTCGAGAACCTCCACAACCATGGGAAGACGGGCCGCGTCTTCTCCCGCTTCGACTGGATCCTGGGCGGCCAGGACACCCTGCGTCTCTCCGTGTCCGGCGGCCGCACCGAGCGCGACGTGGCCAACCTGGCCTCCCAGGAAGCCCTGGGCCAGGACCAGCGGGCCACCACGTCCGATGCGAACCTGAGCCTGGCCTGGACCCACCTCTTCAGCGATCGCCAGAGCCTCGACGCCTCGCTCTTCTACCGGGGCTCCCAGGCGCGGCTGAAGCCCACGGCGGACCTGGCGGAGGGGTTCACCGGCGCCGGGGCCCGGGACTTCCCCTACTGGGTGAAGCAGGACCGCAGCCTCGACAACCTGGGCGTCCAGGTGGCCTTCACCCAGCGCTGGGGCAAGGAGAACCTGCTCAAGGTGGGCGTGCAGCGCATCGCCTTCCCCATCCAGGAGGACTTCCGCTTCGCCATCACTGATGACAGCCTGGCGGCGCCGGGGGACCGCCTGTACCCCTACACCCCCGCGGGCGGCGGCCACATCTTCCGCTTCGACGCCCGCATCCAGCCCACCCTCACCTCGGCCTATGTCCAGAACGACATTCACCTGGGCTCCTTCTTCATGGCCCTGGGCCTGCGCCACGACAGCTACCGGGTGGAGGACATCTCGGACAGCCTCCTCCAGCCCCGCCTGGGCCTGAGCTACCACGTCCAGGCCACGGGCACCGTGTTCCGGGCCTCCTACGACCGGCTGATGATCCTCCGGGAGCACGAGAACCTGGCGTTGTCGCTCTCCCAGCAGGCCTGGGACCTGGGGCCCTATGCGGGCACCCCCCGCCAGCCCCTGCGCCCGGAGCGGCAGCACTCCTACACCTACGGCGTGGAGCAGCAGCTGGGCAAGGCCGGACGGATCATGCTCGAGTACTGGGAGAAGCGCAGCCGCAACGCCGGCGACAACGCCCAGTTCCTGAACACCGGCGTGCTGTTCCCCGTGGGGGCGGACCGGGGCCTGTTCCGCGGCGCCAACCTGCGCCTGGACCTGGTGCCCGTGAAGGGCTGGTCCGCCTACCTGAGCCTGGGGCGCACCCGGGCCATCTTCCAGGCGCCCCTGGTGGGCGGCCTGCAGCTGGAGGCGCCCGAGGCGGCGCCGGGGGAGCGCTTCCTCATCGACCACGACCAGAAGCTCAGCGCCCAGGCTGGCGTGGTCTACGAGCACGAGGGCTTCACCGCCCAGGTGTCCGGTCGCTACGACTCGGGCCTGGTGGCCGGCGATCCCGCCTCCGTGGCCGGGAACCCCGACTACGATTTCGGCGCGCAGTACGTCCGCCGGGATTCCGAGGGCACCTGGCGCATCAAGCCGCGCACGACCTGGAACCTGAGCCTGGGCCAGGAGTGGAAGCTGGCGGGCAAGCGCCGCCTGGCCCTCGGCGTGGACCTGCTGAACGCCACGGACGAGAAGGGTCTCTACAACTTCCTCAGCACTTTTGGCGGCACCCACGTCATCCCGCCCCGCACGCTGGCGGGGCGGGTGAAGTGGAAGTTCTGAGGCATCTTCAGAAGGGGTGTTCGAAGCTCAGATAGAGGAAGATGGCCTTCTCGCCGCGGCTGGCGCCCACGCCGATGGGCATCGCGATGCCCGGGACGATCTGGAGGCCGCTGGGGAAGTTGTAGGCCCAGCGGATGCCGGGGTTGAGGTACGCGGCTCCCTGGCGCTGGGTTTGGCCTGGGCCGGTGATGACCTCGGCGTTGGTGTAGATGTACTCCAGCATCACGTTGAAGCGGGGATTGGCCAGCCAGATGAAGCTCTGGCCCAGCATGTAGTCGCGGGTGGTGGCACGGTCGCCGTCCGTGTTCCGGGCCCGGGGCGTGAGGGTGCCGCCGGCATTGAAGTGGCCCACGAAGGACCCGCCCAGGGTGAAGCTGACAGGGAGGTTCACCTGGTACCCGGTGGCGCCCTTGCCGTAGCCGGTCTTCTCGTCGCCGGTGGGCAGCAGCACGCTGAGGCGCGGCGCGAAGGCCACCGGGGCCTCGCCGTCGCCCACCAGCTGGTAGCGCCAGTTCAGGGCCACGTCGCCGAAGGCCTGCTTGCGGTCGGGGGAGGCGTCCAGCCGTTGCCAGGGCAGGGTGAAGCTGAACTGGTTCTTCTGGCTGAAGACGGGCCATTCCTGGGTGAAGGTGTAGATCCAGTCCTTGGTCTCCTGGTAGCGGGTGAAGGTGCTGATGTGCTGCACCACGCCCGTTTCCTGGTTGTAGGCCTCCTCCACGAGGAAGGAGTTGTCCTGGATGGGGCCTTCCTTCTTTTCCTGGGCCGCCAGGGAGGTGGCGAGCAGGAGCGCCGGAAGGAGACGGTGGAGGGGGGAGGAGGTCGGTGTCATCATGATTGTGATACTGAGTCTCAAGAATTAGTTATTCAAGACCAAGAGGTTGATAAGTGATTTCCGTCACGGAGCGGGGGACCATGGGCCTTCAGGCAGTCTATTCGACTCCGCAGGAACCCGGCTCAAGGCCTGGGCCCAGGCCCGCCTCAGATATGTAGTGTTACGATGGCTGTTCCCCCCTGGTTTCTTGGAGAGCTCATGTCGTTCCGAGTCCGGCGCCTGTCGCTTCCCTTGCTCGCCCTCGCCCTGGCCGCCGCGCCGGCGCGTGCGGAGGAGGGCATGTGGACCTTCGACGGGCTGCCGGCGAAGAAGATCCAGGCCGCCTACGGCTGGGCCCCGGACCGGGCCTGGCTGGACCACGTGCGCCTCTCCGCCCTGCGCTTCCCCGGGGGATCGGGGTCCTTCGTCAGCCGGGATGGCCTGGTGCTCACCAACCACCATGTGGGCCGCGGCTGGATCCAGCGGGTCAGCGACAAGGACCACGACTACGTGAAGAACGGGTTCGCCGCGGCCAGCCGGGAGCATGAGATCAAGGTGCCGGGGCTGGAGCTGCTGACCCTCGTGGCCATGGACGACATCACGGACCGCCTGGCGGCGGCGGTGAAGCCGGGCGCCGGCGACTCGGAGGCCCTGAAGCTCCGGGAGGCCGAGATCGAGCGGATCAAGAAGGAGATGCAGGAGAAGACGGGCCTCACCTGCGAGCACGTCACCCTCTACCAGGGCGGCGAGCACTGGATCTACAGCTACAGGAAGCACACGGACGTGCGCCTGGTCTTCGCCCCCGAGCAGCAGATCGCCTTCTTCGGCGGGGACTACGACAACTTCACCTACCCGCGCCACAACCTCGATTTCGCGGTGTTCCGGGTCTACGAGCATGGCAGGCCCTACCACCCGAAGGACTACCTGCACTGGACCCAGACGGGGCTGAAGGCCGGCGACCTGACGTTCGTGGCGGGCCATCCGGGCCGCACGAACCGCCAGGACACCCTGGCCCAGATGATCTACTCCCGCGATGTGGCCATCCCCCTCCGCCTCAAGGCCATGGAGCGGAAGCGGGACGCCCTGGTCGAGTACGGGAAGACCTCCCCCGAGGCCGCCCGCCAGGTCGGCACCCAGATCTTCGGCGTGGAGAACGGCCTCAAGGCTGTCAACGGCTACTGGTCGGGCCTGAAGAACCGGGAGGCCATGGCCCGCATCGAGGCCGCGGAGAGGGACTTGAGGGCGAAGGTCGCCGCGGACCCCAAGCTCTCGGCGGAGGCGGGGCCCTGCTGGGCGAAGATCGAGGCTGCCGTGAAGGTGGCCGAGCGCCTGGCCACGGAGACCCAGAACGTGGGAACGGCCCATTCCGCGCTTCTGGGCCACGCATTGGCCCTGGTGCGCATTGCGGATGAGGAGCGTCTCCCCAGCGAGAAGCGCCTGCCCGAATACAGCGACGCGAACCTCAAGTCGGCCAAGGCCCGTCTCGGCATCCAGTCGCCCTTCTACCCCGAGCAGGAGATCTTCATGTTCACCCGGGGCCTGGAGGCCGCCGCGGCGGAATTGGGGGAGAACCATCCCTATGTCCAGGCCATGCTGGGGGGGCGGCCCGCGGCGGAAGTGGCCCGGACCGCCGTCACCGGCTCGAAGCTGAACGATCCCGAAGTCCGCAAGGCCCTGCTGGCCGGCGGGAAGCGCGCCATCGACAAGAGCCGGGATCCCATGATCCTCCTGGCGAAGCGGTTGGACCCCCTGTCCCGGGCCATCCGGAGGCAGCAGCAGGAGCAGGTCCAGAGCGTGATCACCGAGCACGGCGCCCGCATCGCCCGGGCCCGCTTCGCGGTCTACGGCAAGGGCACCTACCCGGACGCGACCTTCACGCTGCGCCTGACCTACGGGCCCGTGGAGGAATACCCGGCCAACGGCACGCTGATCCAGCCCTTCACCACCTTCGGCGGCCTCTACGACCGCCACGACGGCTGGGGCGGCAACGCCGCCGCGGCCCATGGCGGAGCCTGGGCCCTTCCCCAGCGCTGGCTCGACAAGCGCGGCGCCGTCAACCCGGCCATGCCCTTCAACTTCGTGCACAAGGTGGACATCATCGGTGGCAACTCCGGCTCGCCCGTGGTGGACCGCAAGTGCGAGCTGGTGGGCCTCATCTTCGACGGCGACATCGATATGCTGCCGGGCAACTACTTCTATGACGGCAAGGCGAACCGGGGCGTCTCCGTGGACGCCCGGGCCATCCTGCATGCCCTGGACAAGGTCTACGGCGCCTCCGCGCTGGTGGCCGAGCTGACTGGCAAGTGATTCTTCACCACGAAGACAGAAAGACCACGAACTCTGGAGCCCCCATGCGCCGCCTCTCCGCCCTCGCGCTCATCCTCGCCCTGCCCGCCCTCCGGGCCGAGGAGGGTATGTGGACCTTCGACAACCTGCCCCTGAGGCAGCTCAAGGAGAAGTACGCCTTCGAGCCCGGCCAGGCCTGGATCGACCATGTCCGCCTGTCCACCCTCACCCTGGGCGGCTGCACCGGCTCCTTCGTGAGCGCCGATGGCCTGGTGCTCACCAACCACCACTGCACCCGGGGCTCCATCGCGCGCCTGTCCAGCAAGGACCGCGACCTGGTGAAGAACGGCTTCGTGGCCCAGAGCCGCGACCAGGAGATCAAGATCCCGGGCCTCACCTACCGCACGCTCATGGCCATGGAGAACGTGACCGAACGCGTGGCCAAGGCCGTGAAGCCCGGCCTCACCGAGAAGCAGGCCGCCGAGGCCCGCGCCAAGGAACTGGATGCCCTCAAGGCCGACCTGGAGAAGAAGACCGGACTCACCTACGACGTGGTGAACCTCTACCAGGGCGGTGAGACCTGGATGTACGGCTTCAAGGTCTTCAAGGACATCCGCCTCGTCGCTGCGCCCGAGATCGCCGTGGCGGCCTTCGGCGGCGACTACGACAACTTCACCTACCCCCGCCACGACCTGGACTTCTCCATGGTCCGCGTCTACGAGAACGACAAGCCCTACCATCCCCCCCACCACCTCACTTGGAGCACCGAGGGCCTGAAGGCCGGCGACCTCACCTTCGTGGTGGGCCACCCGGGCCGCACCAGCCGCCTCCAGACCTTCGCCCAGATGAAGTACGACCGCGACTTCGGCATCCCCGCCTACCTGCGCAATGCCGACCGCACCCGCGCCCTCCTGGAGGAGTACGGCAAGCAGGACGCCGAGCACGCCCGCCAGGTCCAGACCCTGATCCTGGGAGTCAACAACGGCGCCAAGGCCAACGAGGGCTCCCTCATGGGCCTCAAGGACGCCGCGGCCATGAAGCGCATTGAGGATGCGGAGAAGGCCCTGAAGGCCGCCGTGGCCAAGGATCCCAAGCTGGCGGTCAGCACCGGGAAGAGCTGGGCGCGCGTCGAGCAGGCCATCCAGCTCCAGAAGGCTGGCCTCAAGGAGGCCCAGTACGTCGGCGCGGCCCGCTCCGCGACCCTGGGCCAGGCCCTGGCCCTGGTGCGCCTGGCCGAGCAGCAGGAGCTTCCCGTGGAGAAGCGCCTGACGGAGTACCGCTCAGAGGGCGGCCTCAAGACCCTGAAGGCGCGCCTCTCCGGCCCGGCCATGGGCATGATGGGGCAGGCGCCCAGTCCCGAACTGGAGACCCTCCTCTTCACGCGGGGCCTGGAGGATGCCCGCCGCGAGCTGGGTCCGCAGCATCCCTACATCGTCGCCGTACTGAGCGGCAAGGCGCCCGCCGAGGTGGCCAAGGCCGCCGTGGAAGGCACGAAGCTGAACGATCCCGCCGTGCGCAAGACCCTGGTCGAGGGCGGGCAGAAGGCCGTGGCCGCGAGCGCCGACCCCATGATCGTCCTGGCCCGCAAGCTGGAGCCCATCCTGCTGGGCCTCCGCAAGAAGCAGGACGAGGTGAAGGCCATCTTCGAGGAGCACGGCGCCCGCATCGCCAAGGCCCGCTTCGCCGTCTACGGCAAGACCCTGCCGCCGGACGCCACGGGCACGCTCCGCATCACCTACGGCGCCGTGGCCACCTATCCCGCCAACGGCACCCTCCAGCAGCCCTTCACCACCTGGGCCGGCCTCTACGACCGCCACTTCGGCTGGGGCGGCAACGAGGCCCACGCCTTCGGCGGTGAGTGGATGCTCCCCCAGCGCTGGCTGGACCGCATGGGCAAGCTGGACCTGCGCACGCCCCTCAACTTCTCCCATGCCGTGGACACCACCGGCGGCAACTCAGGCAGCCCGGTGGTGAACCGCAAGGGCGAGCTGGTGGGCCTGCTCTTCGACGGCAACATCGAGGGCAACGCCGGCCGCTACTTCTACGACGAGAAGGTGAACCGCAGCGTCTCCGTGGACGCCCGGGCCATCCTGGAGGCCCTCGTGAAGGTCTACGACGCGCCCCATCTCGCCGCGGAGCTGACCGGCAAGTAGAGATTTTCACCACGAAGACGGGAAGACCACGAAGAAAACCAGTAACTCTTTCGTGGTCTTCTCGGCATCGCCGATGGCGATGCGCGAGGCGGAATGAAATCTCCTGTCTTCGTGGTTTCTGCTTTTCTGTAAGGACCGCCCATGCGCCTCTCCGCCCTCGCCCTTCTGCTCGCCCTGCCTGCGCTGCGCGCGGACGAGGGCATGTGGACCTTCGACAACATCCCCGTGAAGCAGATCAAGGCGAAGTACGGCGTGGACCTGGATGCCGCCTGGCTGAAGCACCTGCAGCTGGCCACGGTGCGCTTTCCCGGAGGCACGGGGGCCTTCGTGAGCCGTGACGGCCTGGTGGTGACCAACCACCACGTGGGCCGGGGCGCCATCGCCCAGATCTCCAGCGCCCAGGCCGATCTGGTGAAGAACGGCTTCACCGCCGCCCGGAAGAGCCAGGAGATCCGGGTGCCGGGCCTGGAGCTGATGATGCTCGTCTCCATGAAGGACGTGACGGAGCGCGTGAATGGCGCCGTGAAGCCCGGCATGGCGGACCAGGAGGTCCTGGCGGCGCGGCTCAACGCCCTGGCGGAGCTCCGCCGGACCGAAGAGGCGAAGACCGGCCTCACCTGCGAGCCCGTCACCCTCTACCAGGGCGGCGAGTACTGGCTCTACCGCTACCGGAAGTTCACCGACGTGCGGCTGGCCGCGGCCCCGGAGCTCCAGGTGGCGGCCTTCGGCGGCGATCCGGACAACTACACCTATCCCCGCCACAACCTGGACTTCGCCCTCTTCCGCGTCTACGAGGACGGGAAGCCCTACCGGCCGGAAGCCTTCCTGCCCTTCAGCGCGAAGGGCGTGGCCATGGGCGAGCTGACCTTCATCTCCGGGCACCCGGGCACCACCTTCCGCCAGCAGACCTGCGCCCAGATGGTCTACGCCCGGGACATCGGCATCCCATTCCAGCTGCGCTCCCTGGAGCGCCAGAAGAAGGCCCTCCAGGCCTTTTCCGCCACGTCGCCGGAAGCCCGCCGGCTCGCCGCGGAGGTCATCTACGGCATCGAGAACGGCCACAAGCGCCTCAGCGGCCAGCTCCTGGGTCTCGCCAAGGCCGAGAACCTGAAGAAAGTGGAGGTCGCCGAGGCGGCCTTGAAGGCAGCCGTGGCGAAGGATCCGGCCCTGCAGGCCCGCGTGGGCGGCAGCTGGGACCGCGTGGCCCAGGCCGTGGCAGGCCAGCAGGCCCTCCTCCGCGAAACCACCTACCTGGGCGCAGGCCGGGGGACTCTGACCGGCCGGGTGGCCTCTCTGCGTCACGCGCTCACGCTGGTGTGGCTCGCGGAGGAGACGGCCAGGCCGTCCGCCGCGAGGATCAGCGAGTTCAGCGACGGGAACCTCAAAGCCACCACCGCGCAGCTCCTCTCGCCCCGGCCCGTGCAGAAACCCATCGACCTCGCCCTGCTCGCCGCCGGCCTGGAGGCGGCGAGGGAGGAACTGGGCGCGGATCATCCCTTCGTGAAGGCTGTCCTGGGCGGCCGGTCCCCCGAAGCGGTGGCCAAGGCCGCCGTGGACGGGACGAAGCTGGACGATCCCGCCGAGCGCCGGCGCCTGGCCGAGGGCGGCCGCGCGGCGCTGGAGGCCAGCACGGATCCCATGATCCTCCTGGCGAAGCAGTTCGATCCCTTCAGCCGCGCCATCCAGCGGCGGATGGAGGAGGAGGTCACCAGCATCTTCAACGAGCATGGCGGCCGTATTGCCGAGGCCCGCTTCAAGGCCTTCGGCCGGGCCGTCTATCCGGACGCCACCTTCACCCTGCGCCTGGGCTACGGCCCCGTGGCGACCTACGCCAACGGCACCGGCACCCTGGCCCAGCCCTTCACCACCTTCATGGGCATGTACGACCGGCACCTGGGCTGGGGCGGCAATGCCGCCGCTTCGGAGCACGGGGCGTGGACCCTGCCGGAGCGCTGGCTCAAGCGGCAGTCGAAGCTGGACCTGGCGACCCCGTTCAACTTCATCTACGCCTGCGACACCGTGGGTGGCAACAGCGGCAGCCCCGTGGTGAACGTGAAGGGCGAGTTCGTGGGCATCAACTTCGACAGCGTGTTCGAAGGGCAGGGCGGCTACTACGTCTACGACCCCGACACCAAGCGCGCCGTCGCCACCGACGGCCGCGCCATCCTGGAGGCCCTGCGGAAGATCATGGACGCCGGCCCTCTGGCGGACGAACTGGTGGGGAAATAGCCCCATGGACCTGTACCTCTCCTGCTCCCTCACCGGTGGCCGCCAGGACCAGCCCGTGGTGGCGGCTCTCGTGGCCCGCATGGAGGCCCTGGGCCACCGCGTGCTGACGGCGCACCTGGCGGCGGAATCGGCCATGGCCGCCGACGGCGGGCTGTCCCCAGAGGCCGTGTTCGAACGCGACACGGCCTGGCTCCGGGCCGCCGATGCGGTCATCGCCGAGGTCAGCACGCCCTCCCACGGCGTGGGCTTCGAGATCGCCTATGCCCTGGAGCGCCGCAAGCCCGTGCTGTGTCTGGCCCGGGAGGGCGTCCGCGTGAGCAAGATGCTCACGGGCATCCGCCAGGAGGGTGTCGCCTTCCGGACCTACGGGGCCGTCGACGAAGCCCTGGCGCACCTGGAGACCTTCCTGGCGCGATAATCACGCAGCCATCTCCCGGAGGACGCCATGGCCGAGGCCGGCACCACCCGACGTGACCTGTTCAAGCTGGGCGTGGCCGCGGCCGCGGGCCTGGTCGCCACCCGGCTCGGCGCCATCGAGGGCGTCGAACCCGTGGGCATGTACCCCTCGCCGAAGGCGCCCTTCAACCCCGCCACCGCTGCGGCCATGCCCACCCGCAACCTGGGCCGCACGGGGCTCAAGGTGGGCCTCTTCAGCCTGGGCGGCCAGGCGGCCATCGAGAAGCCCAACAACGAGGCCGTGGCCGTGCCGCTCATCGAGCGGGCCCTGGACCTGGGCGTGAACTACTGCGATACCTCCGCCCGCTACGGCGGTGAGGCACGGTGGAGCGAGCAGTACTTCGGGAAGGTGATGAAGCGCCGCCGCGCTGAGGCCTTCCTCGCCACCAAGACCCACGACCGCACGGCGGACGGCTCCCTGCGCCTGCTGGAGACCTCCCTGAAGCTGCTGCAGACCGACCACGTGGATCTCTGGCAGCTGCATGCCATGAGCACGATGGAGGATGTGGCGCGCGTCTGCGCGAAGGGCGGCGCCCTGGAGGCCTTCCAGAAAGCGAAGGAGCAGAAGCTGGTGCGCTTCCTGGGCCTCAGCGGGCACACGGATCCGGATGTGCTGGCCGAGGCCATCCGCCGCTTCCCCTTCGACACCGTGCTCATGGCCTTCAACGCCGCCGACACCTGGCACCTGCCCTTCAAGAAGACCCTCCTGCCCCTGGCCGTGGAGAGGGAGATGGGCATCATCGGCATGAAGATCCCGGCCCGCGGGCGCATCCTGGCCGGCGTCCAGCCGCCCCCGCCCGCCCAGCAGCGCGGCGCCGCCAAGCACGACCGCCCCGGCACCCTCACCATGCAGGAGGCCATGCGCTATACCCTCAGCCACCCCGTGAGCACCGTCATCATCGGCGTGGACAACGTCGCCCAGCTTGAAGAGAACATCCGCATCGCCCGGGACTTCCTGCCGCTGAACGCTCCCCAGCTGGAGGCGCTGGAGCAGAAGGTGAAGCCCGTCTACGGGCAGGCCCAGTGGTTCAAGCGAGATGCGCCTGCAAATCCGGGAAAGTGAAGGGCATGCTTCCTGACTCATGCGCGATCATCGGGGCCGTCATCGGCTCGCTCGGCGGCTTCTACTACCTGTACGAAACCATTGCCGGCAAGGCCCAGCCCAACCGCATCACGTGGCTGCTCTGGGGGATCTTCCCCATGGTCATCTTCGTGGCGCAGCGGGCGCAGGGCGTCGAAGGACTCTCATGGGCGTCATTTTCCGCCGGCTTCACACCGCTGCTGATCGTCGCCGCATCCTTCTTCAACAAGAACGCCTATTGGAAGAGCGAGCCGCGCGACTACTACCTGATGGCCGCGGCGATCCTCGGCCTCGTGCTCTGGGCCATGACCGACAAGCCGAACCTGGCCATCCTGTTCTCGTTGCTGGCGGACATGCTGGCGGGCCTGCCGACTCTCATCAAATCCTATCGCCACCCCCATTCCGAGAGCTGGATCGCCTACGCGATCAGCGCCTTCGGCTTCGGGATCAGCCTCCTGTCGGTCCAGACCCATACGTTCGAACATACGGCCTTCGTGGCCTATGTGTTCATCCTCAATGCAACCTGCGCGGTGCTGGCCTCACGGAGGCACGGGCCATCACAACGCTGAATACACCTCCGGCCGCCGGTCGCTGAGCGCCGGGAACCGCGCCCGCCAGGCGCGGAGCTGGATCAGGTCGAGGTCGCCGATGACCAGGCCTGCGGCGGCATCCCCCTTCGCAATCACTTCTCCGAACGCATCGTGGAGGGCGGAGGCGCCAGGGTAGTCGAGCCCCAGCGCATCCCGCCCCACGCGGTTGACGCCGCACACGGCCATCTGGTTCTCGATGGCGCGGGCGGCCAGCAGGATGGACCAGGCGCCGATGCGGCGCACGGGCCAGTTGGCGGGGACGAAGACCACTTCGGCGCCCTTCGCGGCCAGGGCCCGGAAGGGCTCGGGGAAGCGCAGGTCGTAGCAGATCTGGAGGCCGCAGGGGATGCCGTCGACCTCGAAGAGGGGGCAGTCCTCGCCGCCGCTGTAGTGCTGGTGCTCCTCGCCGTAGGAGAAGGGGTGGATCTTGCGGTAGGCGGCGATCAGCGCACCGTCCGGCCCGGTGACGAAGGCGGCGTTGCGGGGGTGCGGCGCGTGGGCCTCCACGCAGGAGCCCACGAGGTAGAGGCCGAATTCGCGGGACAGCGCCGCCACGGCCTTGGTGGTGGGGCCCGGGATGGATTCGGCGAAGGGCTCCGGCGCCATGGTGAAGCCCAGGGCGAACAGCTCCGGGAACACCGCCACCCGCGCCCCCGCCCGCGCCGCCGCCTCCGCGAAGCCGCGGGCGCGCGCGAGGTTCGCGGCCGGGTCCTGCCAGACCGTGTCCTGCTGGACGAGGGCGACGCGAAGCGTGGTCATGGGGACACCCTAGAAGGCGAGGAGCCGCGAAAGAAAAAGCAAACCACCAAGACACCAAGACACCAAGAAAGACAAAGTCTTTTTCTTGTTCAGTTCTTGGTGCCTTGGTGTCTTGGTGTCTTGGTGGTGATCCTTGGTCCTTTGGATCAGTCCTTGAACCTGCCCGGATCCAGCGGCCCGGCGGTGGTCTTGCGCAGGAAGCTGTCGGCGGCGAGCTGGCCGACGGCGAGGCCGCTGGTCATGCCGTGGCCGCCGAGGCCGGCGGACCAGAAGAGGCGCGGGTTCCAGGGGTCCCAGCCGATGACGAAGCGGCGGTCCGGCGAGAAGGTGCGCAGGCCGGTCCAGTACCGAGTGACGGGGCGCTCCGCCAGCTCCGGGGCCAGCTCGCGCAGGCTTGCGTAGAGGCCGTCGAGCACCCCGGGGTCCGTGTCCGGCTGGCGTCCGCGCTGGGGCAGGGGCACGGCCACCTCCTCGCAGGGGCACATGAGGACGCCGCCGCTTTCGGGGCGCAGGTAGAAGGGCCGGTCCACCCACCAGGCCCAGGGATCCCGCTGGGGATGGGCGGCGCCGCTCCACACGAGGGAGCGCCGCAGGGGCGTGAAGGCGATCCGCGAACCGGCCTGGGCGCCGAGCTCTCCTGCCCAGGCGCCGGCGGCGATGGCCAGGGCCTTCGTGCGGAGGGGACCGCGGTCCGTATCGAGGTCGAAGCCGTCCGCCGTGGGGCGAATGCCCGCCACGGCGCAGCCGAAGCGCAGGTCCGCGCCCCCGGTCCGCGCGCCTTCGGCGCAGGCCTGCAGCAGACCCGCGGCATCGATGACGCCGTCGCCGGGGATGGCCAGGTGCTCCGCGGCCAGCAGGCCGGGCAGGGGGATGCCCGGGCCGCGATGGACCTCCACGCCGTGGCGGGCGGCCTCGGCCTCGAAGGCGCCCAGGGGGCCGGCTTCCGCGCTGACGAGCAGCCCGCCGCCGGCGGCCATCAGGCCGGCTTCCGCCAGGCGCCGCCGCCCTTCCACGGTCAGGGCCGTGTGCTCGTCGCGGCCCGTGAGGGCGCGGCACACCGCGGCGTTATGGCCGCTGGCGTAGGTGCCGGGCTGGTCCTCCCGGTCCAGCAGGACGATGCCGCGCTGGCCGGCCCGGGCCAGGTGGAACGCGAGGCTCAGGCCGGCGATGCCGCCGCCGATGATCGCAACCTCCGCCGTCTCAACCGTGCCCATGCCCTCATCCTAGCGCCGATGCGCGCCGGGCCCCGATTCCATCCCCGGCGGAAGGTCCGCTCCTGTGATGGCCGTCAACCTTTTCGTGTTGCCACATGGGTGGAAGTCCTATGATGGGGAAGTCGGAGGTCTCTCCGTGCGGACGATCCTGCGCGCCATCCTGGCTGTCGCGCTGCTCCTGGGCGGCGTGGGCGGGGACTGGGCGCTGGCGGAAGGCCGGACGGCGGCCCAGCCCCACGAGTGCTGCTGCGGCGCCATGCCCGGCGGCATGGAGGACACCTGCCCCTGCCCGAAGCCGGACAGCAACCGCGCCCCCCAGCGAGGCGCCTGCACCGAGCGCCAGACCGTTGCCGCCCAGGCCGTCCGTGAAGCGGAGCAGGGCGAGCGCCGGACCGAGCCCCGGCCCGAGCCGGCCGGCTGGGCCCGGGCGGCCTCCGCCGAAGCGGAAACCCTGGCCCTCCGTGCCCGGGGCGGGCGCGACCCGGACCTGGGCCGACACCTGGCGCATCTGGGCACCTTCCGGATCTGATCCGGGACTGAGCGACATTCTGCCTGCCCGCGGGCGGGCTGTTCCTCTTTCCCGTTTCCGGAGATCCCCATGCGCACGCTGCTGCGCCTGGCCTCGGCCCTGGTGCTCGCCGCGCCGGCCCTGGCCCAGGCCCCCCACCACACCCCTCCAGCGGCACCGGCCCCCACGGCCGACCCCGTCCTGGACTCCCTGCTGGCCGAGGCCCTCGGAAAGCATCCCGACATCCGGAAGGCCGATGCGGCCGTACGCATGGACCAGGAGCGCATCCCCCAGGCCGGCGTGCTGCCGGATCCCAGCCTCTCGCTGGGCATCCAGAACGACGGCTTCAAGGAGCTGATGATCGGCAAGATGGAGACCAGCTACTACAGCGTGGCCTTCACCCAGCCCTTCCCCTGGCCGGGCAAGCGCGGCCTGCGGAAGGAGGTGGCCGCCGCCGGCGTCGGTGTGTCCGAGGCCTCCCTCAGCCGCGTGAAGATGAGCCTGGAGGCCGACGTGCGGCGAGGCTACGCCGCCCTCCTGCTGGTGCGCGGCCAGAAGGAGCTGCTGGCCCAGCAGTCCGTCTTCCTGGAGCAGACCGAGCGCCTGGCCCGCACCCGCTACGAGGTGGGGCAGGGCAGCCAGGGCGACCTGCTGCGGGCCCAGCTCGAGCTCACGCGCCTCAAGCAGGCGGCCTGGTCCCTGGACGCCGAGGAGCGATCGGCCCTGGCGGGCCTGAACCGCCTTCGCCAGCATGACCCGGCCGATCCCATCCCCACCACCGCCGCCCTGGCGGACCTGCCCGAGCCCGCCAGCCTCACGCCCGAGCAGGTGGAGGCGCGCAGCCCCGAGCTGGCCGGTGCCCGGGCCAGCGTGCGGCAGACCGAGAAGCTGCTGGACCTCGCGAAGCTGGACCGCCGGCCCGACTTCGCCGTCACCGCCGGCATCATGCCCCGGGGCAGCCTGGATCCCATGTGGCAGGTGGGCGTGAGCATCTCCCTGCCGATCTACGGCCGCCACAAGCAGCAGCGCGCCATCGCCGAGCATGAGCACCACAAGCTCGGGCAGGGCGCCGAGGTGGACTCGGTGCGCACCCTGCTCCGCCAGCGCACGGAGGAGCGCGCCATCCAGATCGACACCCTGCGCCGCACCCGGGATCTCTACCGCGAGGGCCTGCTGGTGCAGAGCGAGGCCAACTTCAAGGCGGCCCTGGCCCAGTACGAGGCCGGCCGCGCGCCCTTCCTCGGCGCTCTCGAAGCCCTCAATGGCTGGGTGGGCGACCAGGGGGCCTACCTGCAGACCCTGGCCCAGCTCCAGGCCCAGCACATCGCCCTGGACGAGGCCGCCCTGGGCCCCACGGCCCCCATCAACGGCGGCTCCCTCGCTTCCGCCAGCCTCGCCGCTGGCGCCGCCGCGCCTTCCGCATCGAAATCCACCGCCAAGACCCCGGGCCCGGCCCAGGACAGCGGTCCCGCCGCCATGAAGATGTAGGAGATTCCACCATGAGCCTCGAACAACCCACCTTCGGCCATCCGGCCCCGTCCCGCGCCTCCCGCCTCCGCACCCTCGGCCTGGTGACCCTGGGTCTCGTCGCAGGAGCGGGCGGCACCCTGCTGCTGCGGCCCGCCCCGAAACACGACCACGGCGCGGAGGCCGCTGCCTCGGCCTCCGCGCCCAAGAAGCAGATGTACCAGTGCCCCATGCACCCGCAGATCATCCAGGACCATCCGGGGACCTGCCCCATCTGCGGCATGGACCTGGTGCCCATGGACGGGCAGGAAGCGGCTTCCGCCAGCGTGGAGGGCCACGCCACCGTGAAGATCGACCATGAGCGCCAGCAGCTCATCGGCCTGCGGACGGAGAAGGTCGCGGAGGGGACCGTCAGCGGCGAGCTGCGGGCCCTGGGCCGCGTGGCCATCGACGAGACCCGCGTCCGCAAGGTGAACGTGAAGGTGGAGGGCTTCGTGGAGAGGCTCTTCGTGGACTTCGTGGGCAAGCCCGTGGCCAAGGGCCAGCCCCTGTTCAGCCTCTACGCGCCCGAGTTCGTCAGCGCCCAGCGGGAGTACCTGCTGGCCCTGAAGACCCAGAAGGCCCTCAGCAGCGGCTCGCTCCAGCAGTCGGGCGGCGAGCTCCTGGAGGCGGCCAAGCGGCGGCTCCTGCTTTGGGACGTGCCGCCGGAAACCATCGACCGGCTGGAGAAGACCGGCGACGTCCAGAAGTCCCTCACGCTCCGCAGCCCCATCTCGGGCATCGTGACCGTCAAGAACGTGGTGGAGGGCGCGCGGCTCACGCCGGCGGACATCCCCTTCGAGATCACGGACCTGAGCCGCGTCTGGGTGCTGGCGGACATCTACGAGGCCGAGCTGAGCCGGGTGAAGGTGGGCCTGCCCGCCGAGCTGACCGTCCAGGCGGCGCCTGGGAGGACCTTCAAGGGGCGCATCGCCTTCGTGGATCCCGTCATGGATCCCAAGACCCGCACCGCCCGGGCCCGCGTGGAGTTCCCCAACCCCGGCGGGATCCTGAAGCCCGAGATGTTCGGGGACGTGGTGGTCCGCGGCCAGGGCCGCAAGGGGCTGGTCATTCCCCTGGACGCGGTGCTGGACGCAGGTACCACCAAGGTGGTCTTCGTCGCCCTGGGGGACGGCAAGTTCGAACCCCGGGAAGTCACCACGGGCGCCACCGTGGGCGAGAAGGTGGAGATCCGATCGGGTCTGGCCGCGGGAGATGAGGTCGTCGTCCGCGCCAACTTCCTGGTGGATTCCGAGTCCCGCCTCAAGGCCGCCCTGGCCCACATGAGCGAGAAGAGCGCCACCTCTGAGGCCCCGAAGGGGGCCCCGCAGCCGGCCCCGTCCGGCCACCAGCACTGAGGCCGAGATGAGCGGAACCACGGCCTACGATCCCGAGCACCCGACCTTCCTCCAGCGCATCATCCGCTTCTCCGCGGAGAACCGCTGGCTGGTCATCGCAGCCTCCGCCGTCCTGCTGGCCATGTCCTTCTGGACCATGCGGAACATCCCCCTGGACGCCCTGCCGGACCTCAGTGACACCCAGGTCATCGTCTACAGCAAGTGGGACCGGAGCCCCGACATCGTCGAGGACCAGGTCACCTACCCCATCGTCACCAGCCTGCTGGGGGCCCCGAAGGTGAAGGCCGTGCGCGGCCTCTCCGACTTCGGCTTCTCCTACGTCTACGTGATCTTCGAGGACGGCACGGACATCTACTGGGCCCGAAGCCGGGTGATGGAGTACCTCTCCAAGATCACCGCCAACCTGCCGCCGGGGGTGCAGACCTCCCTCGGCCCGGACGCCACGTCTGTGGGCTGGGTCTATCAGTACGCGCTGGTGGACCGCAGCGGGAAGCACAGCTCGGATGAGCTGCGGTCCATGCAGGACTGGTTCCTCCGCTACGGCATCCAGAGCACGCCTGGCGTGGCCGAGGTGGCCACCGTGGGCGGCCAGGCCCGGCAGTTCCAGGTCCAGGTGGATCCCAACAAGCTGGCGGCCTACCGGATCCCCATCGAGTCCGTCATCGGGGCGGTGAAGGGGGCCAACGCCGAAGTGGGTGGCCGCTTGGTGGAGTACAGCGGCCGCGAGTACATGGTCCGGGGCCGGGGCTACGTGAAGGCCACCAAGGACCTGGAGCAGGCGGTGCTCAAGGCCGAGAACGGCACCCCCGTGCGGCTGGGCGACGTGGCCACCGTGACCCTGGGGCCCGAGATGCGCCGGGGCCTCGCGGACCTGGACGGCCAGGGCGACGTGGTGGGCGGCATCGTGGTCATGCGCCAGGGCGAGAACGCCCTCAACGTCATCGAGCGCGTGAAGGCCCGCATCGGCGAGCTGAAGCAGGGCCTGCCGGAGGGCGTGGACGTCATCACGGTCTACGACCGCTCCGAGCTGATCCACAACGCCATCAAGACCGTGAAGCACAAGCTCATCGAGGAGATGATCGTCGTCTCCATCATCATCCTGATCTTCCTGTGGCACGTGCCGTCGGCCCTGGTGCCCATCATCACCATCCCCGTGAGCGTGGCCCTGGCCTTCATCCCGATGTACGGCATCGGCCAGAACGCCAACCTCATGAGCCTGGCGGGCATCGCCATCTCCATCGGCGTGCTGGTGGACGGCGCCATCGTGGAGGTGGAGAACGCCTACAAGAAGATCGAGAAATGGATCGAGGCGGGGAAACCGGGAGACTTCCATCACGTGCGGCTGGAGGCCCTGATGGAGGTGGGGCCCTCCGTGTTCTTCTCCCTGCTGGTGGTGGCGGTGAGCTTCATGCCCATCTTCACCCTGGTGGACCAGGAGGGCCGGCTCTTCAAGCCCCTGGCCTATTCCAAGAATCTCGCCATGGCCATCGCCGCCATCCTGGCCCTGACGCTGGATCCCGCCATGCGCATGCTCTTCGCGCGGGTGGAGCCTTTCCAGTTCAAGCCCAAGTGGCTGGCCTGGACCTTCACCCAGGTCGCGGTGGGCAAGTACTACGCCGAGGAGAAGCACCCCATCAGCGTCTTCCTCCACCGGATCTACGAGGGGCCCTGCCGCTTCGTGGTGAAGCACGCCAAGGCGACCATCGCCGTGGCCGTGCTGGCGGTGGCGGCCACCATCCCGGCCTTCATGAGCCTGGGCAGCGAGTTCATGCCGCCCCTCAACGAAGGCACGATCCTCTACATGCCCTCGACCCTTCCGGGGCTCAGCCAGACCGAGGCCCAGCGCATCCTGCAGGTGCAGGACCGCCTCATCCGCACGGTGCCGGAGGTGGACCGCGTCTTCGGCAAGGCCGGCCGGGCGGACACCGCCACGGATCCGGCCCCCTTCTCCATGATGGAGACGGTGATCGTCCTCAAACCCGAGGAGCAGTGGCGCGAGAAGCCCCGCTGGTTCAGCTCCTGGGCGCCGGACTTCCTGAAGTCCATCCTGCGCCCCCTCTGGCGGGACCGGATCACCGAGGAGGAGATCGTGGCGGACCTGGACCGCGTGGTGCGGCTCCCGGCCATCCCCAATGCCTGGACCATGCCCATCAAGGCCCGCCAGGACATGCTCTCCACGGGCATCCGCACGCCCGTGGGCCTCAAGATCAACGGCGCGGACCTGGCCACCATCGAGAAGGTGGCCGTGGACGCCGAGCGCATCCTGGCGAACGTGCCCGGCACCCGCAGCGCCTTCGCCGAGCGCACCGCCCAGGGCTACTTCCTGGACTTCGTGCTCAAGAGGGAGCAGCTGGCCCGCTACGGGCTCAGCGTAGAGCAGGCCAACATGCTGGTGATGACCGCCATCGGCGGCGACAACCAGAGCACGGTCTTCGACGGCCGGGCCCGCTACCCCGTGAACGTGCGCTACGCCCGGGACTTCCGCGAGAATCCCGGCGCCCTGAACCGCGTGCTCATCCCCACGCCCAGCGGCGCCATGATCCCCATGGAGGAGATCGCGGAGCTCACGTGGGCCAACGGCCCCGCCATGATCCGCGACGAGAACGGCCAGATGAACGGCTACGTGCTGGTGGACTTCGACACCTCCAAGTTCGACGTGGGCACCTACGTCCAGCACGCCAAGGCCGCCGTGGAGAAGGAGCTCAAGCTGCCCGCGGGCTACAGCCTCACCTGGTCGGGGCAGTACGAGAACATGATCCGCGTGAAGGAGCGGCTGAAGATCATCCTGCCCATCACGCTGGTGCTGATCTTCGGGCTGCTCTACGCCAACACCAAGAGCGCCTTCAAGGCCTCCGTGGTGATGCTGGCCGTGCCCTTCAGCGCCATCGGCGCCTTCTGGCTGCTCTGGGCCCTGGGCTACAACATGAGCATCGCCGTGTGGGTGGGCCTCATCGCCCTCATGGGCCTGGACGCCGAAACGGGCGTGTTCATGCTGCTCTTCCTGGACCTCAGCCACGACGAGGCGAAACGGGAGGGCCGCCTGAACACCACCGGCGACCTGGTGGAAGCCATCATCCACGGGGCCGTGAAGCGCGTGCGGCCCAAGGCCATGACGGTCTTCGCGGCCTTCATGGGCCTGCTGCCCATCATGTGGAGCACCGGCACCGGCGCCGACGTCATGAAGCGCATCGCCGCGCCCATGGTGGGGGGCCTGGCCACCAGCTTCCTCCTGGAGCTGCTGGTCTACCCCTCCATCTACTACCTCTGGAAGCGCAGGGAGGTCGTGGAGGGGCCCATCACGCCCGATGCCACGCCCGAGCCCGCACCGCAGCCGGCCTGAACCCATGAACGTGCGTTCCAGCTTCCCATGTCCGACTCCCTCCCCTGCCCAGGCTTCCGGCATCGCGCTCCTGATGCCGGGACCGGGCGGGAGGAGTGGCGTCCCGCGGGGCGCCACCGGCGCCGGCGAAGCCCTGTTCTGGAGGGTTCAGGGTCCAGCCGGCGCCGGCCTTTGGGGAGGCTCCGCCTTCCATCCCATCCACTTCCCCCTCGGCGGCCCCGCGCACGGCCCAGGTTCCGCCGCTCTCGAACGGGCCGTCACCCGAACAAGGATCTCCCCATGCTCAACCTCCTGCTGACCCTGGCCATGACCGCCAGCCCCCAGGCCAAGCCCGCCACCAACACCAAGTGCCCCGTCCTGGGCGGCAAGGTCTCCGAGAAGTCCAAGACCGTGGTCGTCCGGGGCCAGGAATACCGTCTCTGCTGTGCGGGCTGCGATGCCACGCTGCTGAAGAACCCCGACAAGTACCTGGAGAAGGACGGCACGCCCAAGAACGCGAAGAAGTAGCCCGGCCCGGGCCGCATCCTGGCCCCGGCCAGGATGCGGCTAGACTGGGGCCTCTGGACCGGAGGTCCCATGCTCCCCGCCGCCCTGCTCACCCTCGCCGTCCTCGCCGCTCCCGCCGCCGGGAAGGCCAAGCCCGCCACCAACACCAAGGACCCGGTCTGCAAGATGACCGTGGACGCCAAGTCCGCCACCGTCGCCGTGCGCGGACGGGAGTACCGCGTGTGCAGCAAGTACTGCGGGGAGGCCCTCCAGAAGGATCCGGACAAGTATCTGGACAAGGATGGCTCCGTGAAGGCCGAGAAGAAGTAGCCGCACTCCCCATCCATCCGTCCGAAATTCCGGGAGCGCCTGGGCGCTCCCGGAATTTTGCATGATATACAACCCCCATGAATGGAATAATTATCAATGTCATGGAAATGGGGTCGAAAAATTAACACAACTTAACAGCTGGGAGTAGCATCTTGACCCCAGGTCGGTCGGGCACCCGACCCTCCTCTCGCCTGGAGGTCCCATGCGCTCCGTGGTCCCCTTCCTCCTCCCCGCCTTCCTGCTGGCCGCGCCCCCGGATCAGGCCCGCACCGACGCCCTGGCCCGCGAGGCCCGGGGCCACCTCCTGGCCCGCGCCTTCGAGATGGGCCTCGGCCCGGACCTGGGGCTGGCCTTCCGGGGCCGCAGCGCCGATGCCCTGGGCGAAGACCACGTCCGCCTGGACCAGACCTACAAGGGCGTCCCCGTGCTCGAGGGCGAGGCCATCGTCCACTTCCGGAACGGCCGGGTGCGCGCGGTCACCGATGACCTGGTGCGGGGGCTGGCCCTATCGGTGGAGCCCATCGTGGGGAAGGCCGAGGCCCTGGCGGCCGCCCATGGGGCCCTGGCCCCCCGCGGCGCCTACGCCCATGAGCCCTCGGCGGAGCTGGTCATTGCCAGCCTGGATCCCGAAGGGCCCGGCCGCGCCCGGGCCGCCCTGGCCTACCACGTCCACACGGAGCTGGAGAACGGCGCCGGCGAGACGAAGCACACGGACTTCCTGGTGGACGCCCACACCGGCCGCATCCTGGAGAGCTGGGACACCCTCCACACCGCCGGAGCGACGGGCACCGGGGCGTCCCAGTGGTACGGGACCGTGAGCCTCTCCACCAACGGCACCGGCACCGGCTACGAGCTGCGGGACACCACCCGGGGCACCAGCGGCCGGTTCGGCAACAATGTCACCACCAACCTGCTCAACGGCACTTCGGGTGCCGGCACGATCTTCACCGACGCGGACAACGCCTGGGGCGACGGGCTCCAGTACGACGGGACGCCGGGCATGGGTGCCAACGCCCAGACCGCGGGTGTGGACGGGCACCGGGGCATGCAGGCCACCTGGGACTTCTACCTGAACGTGTTCAGCCGGAACGGCATCGACGACGCAGGCACCGCCACTTTCAGCCGCATGCACTACAGCAGCCAGTACGACAACGCGTTCTGGTCCGACAGCTGCTTCTGCATGACCTACGGGGACGGCCAGGTGGGCGGCTCCGTGGGCGAGGCGGATCTGGACACGGCCGGCCACGAGATGAGCCACGGCGTCTGCGCCGCCACGGCCAACCTCGTCTACCGGAAGGAGTCGGGTGGCCTCAACGAGGCCAACTCGGACATCTTCGGCACCCTGGTGGAGTTCTACACCCTGAACAACAGCACCGGCAGCTTCATCCCAAGCACGGCGGGGCCGGGCCCCATCACCGCCAACTACAAGCTGTTCGAGAACAGCTGGGGCCACGCCTACCCGAATGAGGCCCTGCGCTGGATGTACAAACCCAGCCGCGACGGACGCAGCCCGGACTTCTACAGCAGCACCATCGGGCGGCTGGACGTGCACTACAGCTCCGGCGTGGCCAACCACTTCTTCTTCCTGCTGGCCCACGGCAGCCAGGTGGACAGCTTCAGCGACAACCTGGGCTCGCCCATGACCAACGGCGTCACCAGCATCACGGGCATCGGCAACGACAAGGCCGGCCGCATCTGGTACCGCGCCCTCACCACCTACATGACCAAGCGGACGAACTACGCCGGGGCCCGGGTCGCCACCCTGAACGCCGCGGCGGACCTCTACGGCGCGGGCTCCACGGAATACGCCACCGTGAACACGGCCTGGCTGGCGGTGAACGTGAAATAGGCCCTCAGGTCTGTGCGGCCCCCCGGGGATCCGCACAGGCCTCCAGGACATCCAGCCACGCCTTCAGGATGAAGGCTGTGGCGCCCCAGAGCGGGGCCTGGGGCAGCTCGAGCCGGGGCACGTCCAGGGCCAGGCCCTGCCGCTCCAGCCGCTCGATGGTCCAGGGCGCCTCCATGAGGGGCGCCAGGGGGAGCATGAGCACCTGCTCCAGCTCGTGGTCCAGGCGCTGGAAGCGGGGCACCGGGGCCTCCCAGCGGAAGAAGACGGGGGTGAAGCGCACGCGGGCCTTGGCCACGCCGTCCGGGAAGCAGCCCAGCTCCCAGAGGCCCTCGGTGACGCCGATCTCCTCGGCCACCTCCCGGCGGGCGGTGGTGGGCAGGTCCCGGTCTCGGGCTTCCACCATGCCCCCGGGGAAGGCGATCTCCCCCGCGTGGTGGGGCGCGCCGTAGCCGCGCTGGGCCAGCACCAGCTTGCGGGCCCCCTCCGCGTCGCCCCAGAGGATCACGCCCACGGCCGCCCGGCGGGAATCCTCGGGGATGCGGGAGCTGATCATGTGCGGATTCGGTCCGAGCTGCGGCCGCCGCAGGCTCTCACCGATGCGGGCCCAGGGGATGGGCGGGGCTTCGTCGGGGGGGCGCCAGGCGGTCATGCTGTTGCCCTCCCTGAAAAAACCTCCACGAAGGGCACGAAGAATTTAATAGGGCACGAAGAAATGCCTGGATCCGTAGGCGGGGAGGCCAAACCGATGCGTTTTTCTTGGTGGCCTTCGGTCTTCATTCGTGTCCTTCGTGGAGATCCTTGATGCCTGGTATGGAACGGCCTATTTCACCTTTCCGAACACCGAGCCCTTCACGCGCTCCACGGTGTAGACGCCGCGGATGCGGCGCAGGCCCGCCATGAGCTCCACCAGATGGGCCCGATCGCGCACGCGCAGGGCGATGTGGAAGAGGCCGGCGCCCTCCTCCGTGGCCGAGCCGTGGAAGCGCTGCACGTTGATGCCCACGCGCTGGATGCCCTCGGAGATGGCGGCCACCATGCCGGGCCGGTCCTCGGTGGTGAGGGCGATCTCGGTGTCGTACAGCTCGGTCCCGTGCTTGCCCCAGGCCACGTTCACCCGGCGCTCGGGGTGCAGGGTGGCCGTGTTCAGCTGGGGGCAGTCGGCCCGGTGGATGGCCGTGCCCCGGGTGCGGGTGATGTAGCCCACCACCTCGTCGCCCCAGATGGGCTTGCAGCAGGCGGCCAGGGCGTAGAGGATGCCCGCCGTGTCGCCCACCACCACGGAGTCCATAAGGTTGGAGGTGTTCTCCTTGGGCCGGGCTCGCTCGGGCTCGGGGATCAGGGGCTCGATCAGCTTGTGGACCGTGATGCGGCCGAAGCCCAGGGCGGCGTGGGCCGCGTCCCAGTTGGCCAGCTTCAGCTCCGCCAGGCGGGCCTCCAGCTTGGCGTGCGACTCGGGGTCGTCCAGGCGCACGCCCAGGGCGCGGGCCTCGCGTTCCAGCCGTTCCCGCCCCAGCGTGATGGCGTGGGCGCGCTCCTCCTCGCGGATGAAGGCCTGGATGCGGCTCTTGGCGCCGGCGGACTTGACGAAGCCCAGCCAGTCGCGGCTGGGCTTGTGGTCGGGCCGGGTGAGGATCTCCACGCGGTCGCCGTTCTGGAGCACGTGCTTGAGTGGCACCATGCGCCCGTTCACCTTGGCGCCCACGCAGCGGTGGCCCACCTGGGTGTGGATGGCGTAGGCGAAGTCCACGGGCGTGCTGCCTTCCACGAGGCTGCGGAGGTCGCCCTTGGGCGTGAAGACCTGGATGCGGTTGAAGGTCAGCTCGCCGCGCAGGTTGGCCACGAGGTCTCGGCTGTCCTGGGCGTCCTGGTGCAGCTCCACCATGCGGCGCAGGAAGGCCACCTGGTTGATCTCCATGCGGTTGGCGATGCGGCCGTCCTTGTAGGTCCAGTGGCTGGCGATACCGGCCTCGGCGTGGAGATGCATCTCCTCCGTGCGGATCTGCACCTCGAAGATGTCGCCGGAGCTCATGAGCACCGTGGTGTGGATGCTCTGGTAGCCGTTCTCCTTGGGCAGGCTGATGTAGTCCTTGAACTTGCCGGGCACGGGCCGGTAGAGGCCGTGCACCAGGCCCAGGGCCGTATAGCAGCTGGCGCGGTCGGGGCAGATGATGCGGTAGGCCAGCCAGTCGTGGATGTCGTCGAAGCCCTTGGCCTGGGCGCCCATCTTCTTCCAGATGCCGTAGAGGTGCTTGACCCGGCCGGTGACGTGGGCGTTGATGCCCTGCTGGCGCAGGATGGCCTGGAGCGAGCCGTGGATTTCCTGGATGGTGGCGGCGAGCTTGGCGCGCTTGGTCTCCACGGCGTTCTTCAGCTCCGCGTACTGCTCGGGCTCCAGCTGGCGGAAGGCCAGGTCCTCCAGCTCCAGGCGCACCACGCCCATGCCCAGCCGGTTGGCCAGGGGGGCGTAGAGCTCCAGGGTCTCGCGGGAGATGCGCCGCCGCTTCTCCTCCTCCATGACGTCCAGCGTCTTCATGTTGTGGAGGCGGTCCGCCAGCTTCACCAGCAGCACGCGCACATCCTTGCCCATGGCCACCAGCAGCTTGCGGACGTTCTCGGCGTTGAGCAGGTGCTTGTCCGTGAAGGCCAGCTTGCTCATCTTCGTGAGGCCGTCCACGATCTCGCCGATCTCGTCCCCGAACTGGGCCTTCACCTGGGGCAGGGTCATGAGCGTGTCTTCGACCACGTCGTGGAGGAGGCCGCAGGCCACGCTGGCCGCGTCCAGCCGCCAGTCCGCCAGGCTCTGGGCCACGGCCAGGGGGTGGAAGAAGTAGGGTTCGCCGCTCTTCCGGAGCTGGGTGGCGTGCATGTCCCGTCCCACGGTATAGGCTCGGCGGAGCAAGGCCACGTCCCCCTTGGGATGGTGCTGGATGAAGGCGGCCTTCACCCGGTCGAAGGCCCCATCCAGGGTCAGGCAGGCATCCCCCCCGCAGGCCAATCCCTCCCCCTCGCGGAGGATGGGCTCCAGGGTTTTCCCAGGCACGGCCATGGTTGAGTGTCGCGCAGGGGCTGTCTAGGCGCCAGATGGAAGTGCGGGAAACAGGGGGGAAGGGACTACGAAACGAAAAACACTCGCCGAGAAGGGACGAGGTCCCGGAGGATGCAGAGGAATCCAGCACGGGGGCGCTGCTCCGTGATCTCCGCTTTCTCTGCGGCCCTCGGCGAGTGTGGTTGTCTTGATTTGAATTCGGTTCGGCATCTGCCACACACTCGGAGAATGCCGCGCCGATCCCTCTCAAATGACGCCGCCAGCTACAAGGGCTGGGTCCGGCCCGGGCCCGTGCCGCCGGGCGGGGTGGGCCTGGAGCCGGGCGAAACGCTGGACGGCCTCTGCGGCCACTGGCGGATCTTCCAGCTGGAGAAGGGCAATCGCTTCAGTGTGGACGACCTGGTGACGGCCTGGTACGGCACCACCTGGTGTCCCCGTCCCGGCCGGATCGCGGATCTGGGCTCGGGCATCGGGAGCGTGGCCCTCGTGACCGCCTGGCGCTGCCCCGGCGCCGTGGTCCACACGGTGGAGGCCCAGGAGGAGAGCCTGCGCCTGGCCCGGAAGAGCATCCGCTACAACGGCCAGGAGGGCCGCATCTTCCCGCGGCTGGGCGACCTCCGCGATCCCGCCCTGTTCGAGGGCGAACCGCCCTTCGACCTGGTGACGGGCACGCCGCCCTACTGGCCCGAGGGCCACCGCCTGCCGGCGGCGCACCCCCAGTCCGTGCCGGCCCGCCTGGAGGTCCGGGGCAGCATCGCGGACTACGCCCAGGCCGCGGCCCGGCTTCTGGCCCCGGGGGGGATCTTCGCCTGCGTCTTCCCCAACGACCAGCGCGAGCGCGCCCTGGCGGCCCTGCGGGAGGCCGGCCTGCTCTGCCTCCATCGGCGCGAGATCGTCTTCAAGGCCGACGAGCCCTACGGTCTGGACGTCTTCGCCGCCGGGCGGCGCCAGGACTACCCCGCCGAGTTCGGGCTCCGGGCCGAGTGCCCCGAAATCGAGCCCCCCATCCTCATCCGCCGGGCCGACGGCAGCGTGGATCCGGCCATCGCCCGCCTGAGACTGGCCGTGGGGTTTCCGCCGGGGCTGTGAGGTACCCGCGACGCCCGGGATATTCTTCTGGAGCTCGAACCAAGCAGGTCTTGCATGGTTAAATCACTTTAAGCGTGCGTTTATTTATTAATTGTGGTGACGACACCCATAGCACGACACTAAATTATTTAAATAATGAGACTCGATATTAACGAACACACAACTAAAAGCTTTAGGCCGGATCCAGCTTGACGCTGGAGATGATTCGATATCCAATCAACAGCATCGGAAATCCAGCTTGGAGTTGCTTGGGTCGTTACACGCGCACCACCTGTGGCTCATTAGCGCCCCCTTGTTGTTTGGAGGTTCTCTATGTCTGGTCGAGGGTTTTTTCACTCAGTGGCAATCCTCGCAACTGCAGCACTCTTGGCAGGTTGTGGCGGTGGTGGCGGGGGCTCGGTCACACCCGGCTCCGGCCAGGTCCAAAACAACCCTCCAGCCATCACGGCTATGGCCTATTCGCCCAATGACGTGCCACTGAATCCATACTCGAGCTATTCCTTCACCGCCAGCGCTTCCGACCCGGATATTGGTGACAGCGTGGCCAGCTATACCTGGGATTTCGGAGACGGCTCCGCGCAGGTGAGCGGGTCTTCGGCGACTGTGGCCCACAAGTTCAACAGCGGCACGCTCGATCCCACCAAGGGGGGAACGGTGTCCGTCAGGGTCCAGGCGGTGGATACCCACGGCCAGGCAAGCAGCTGGTTCACCAAGACCGTGACCGTGGGCGGACAGGCTTCTCCATTGACAGTCACCTTCCTGTCTCCCGCGGCTCCTGTCTCGCTGCAGGTGGCGAATACGGGCACGGTGTCCCAGTCCTTCCAGATCCAGGTGGTGGATGCCAGCGGAGGCGCGGTTGCCACCTCGGGCATCGTCTTCAAGCCGGGGGATCCGGTCGCGGGAGCCTCGGTCGTCAGCACTACGAGTGATGGCGGCGGCAAGTACACCATCACGGTCCAGTACCTCCCCGGCACCATTGGCAGCAGCCGCACGGCCACGCCAAGCGTCGTGGTGACCAATTCGCTGGGCATTTCCAGCGCCTCCGTCAGCGGTCCGGCGGTCACCCTCGTCACCACGGGGCCGAACACTGCACCCACGATCACTGTGACCTCGCCCGCGGCTCCGACCACGGCGGTCTACTCCAGCGTGAAGGCCTCCCTGGGGTTCACGCTGACGGACCTGGACGGGGATCCTGTGTCCTACTCCGTGGACTGGGGTGATGGGATGGCCGCGGATACCGGTGCCGCCACGAGCGGAACGATGTCCGGCGCTTCCGTCAGCCTGACCCACGTCTACGCGGACACCTTCACCACGACCTCCAAGGATGCCGTCGTCACCATCACGGCCCAGGACAACCGGAGTGGGGTCGCTCCGGCCCAGACCCGGACCTTCACGGTCACCTACAACACCTATCCCGTGGCCGTCATCTCCTCTCCTCAGGCCAGCGGAACGCTCCCGAGTCAGACGGACTTGCCCACGAACACCACGACGGGCCTCTACAATCCCGCCACCAGCACGAGCCCCGACCTCGTGGTCATTCCCGCGGGCGGGAGCCTGGCCTTCAGCGGCTCCGCCACTCCGCCGGCCAGCGGGGGCACTGTGACCTATGCCTGGAGTTTCCCTGGCGGCGTTCCGTCCAGCTCCAGCTCCCAGACTCCTCCGACCATCGTCTATCCGGGGACTGCCGGGCAGACCATCGCCTACCTCGCCACGCTGACGGTCACGGACAGCCTGAACCGGGCCTCTTCGACGGGAACTCCCGGTAACATCGCTCCGCCGGCACCGAAGACCTATCAAAAGTGGGTGGTCGTCGACGGTGCTCACACCCAGAACTTCAACCTGAGTTTCCTCTACCGGCAGAAGCCCGAGAGCGGATCTGACATCTTCACCCCCGCGACCCTGCCCGCCAATGGGTTCGGCGCCCTGATCCAGGTGTTCCAGGATGGCCAGTTCACCTCCATCGCCGTGAAGGACCAGGCCAACCGGGCGGTGGTGCAGATTCCCGTCCGATCGAACCTCCCCTTCTACGTCAAGATCCCCACCTTCGGGCCTGACACCCATGGCTACCTGCTGCGGATCCCCAATGCACCCACGGGCGCCTTCGCGGACACCTCGCTCGGGACTTCCATCGGCACCGGATCGAGTTTCGGATTCGGGAATCCGGGTTCTGCCACGGGCCCCTGGGACCCGACCCTGCGCATCGTGACGGCCCAGGGGTTCGGGACCGAGGCCTCGTCGGTCGGGCAGCGCCGGATGCTCGGGAACATCCAGACTTCCGGATTGTTCGATTCGAACATGGCCGGCGGGATCTCCCCGGTGGCTCCCAACACCCGCTGGATGGACCGCCTTTCCGTCCCGGGGAATGATCCCACAGGCAGCATCCAGTGGACCCAGAACTCCAACCTGGCCTTCGGCTTCAGCGGGATCCCCGCCTACCAGGAGTTCAGCGAGTGGACCCTCTTCGCCAAGACCTGGACCGATGCGACGGTGGCGCCAAAAGCCCAAGGTTTCAACACATCCCCCGGGGCTCCCGGGGACATGGGGTTCATCGTCGACTACCCCAAGTACTCTCCCATCACCAAGCCTTCGGATGCCTATTCGATCACGTCCCTTCAGGCCTTCCGAGTGCCAGCCAGTTCGACGGATCCCTACGATTTCAATGCTGGGGCCAACGCCTTCAACGACCTGGGCCTGACGGTCGGCATGGGCGCCAAGGAGAACGCGGCGGCGGGGACTTTCATGAACGCCATCGTGAACGGATCCCAGGGGACGACTCCGCTTCAGGGCGGCATCACTGGATTCGCCATCCCCTTCGATTCCAACGATCCTGACCGGATTCCGGACAAGGCCCTCACCGGGGCATTCAACGGAACCCTGAGCACCCTCTCCTACGCGGACTACCTCTGGTCCCGGGTCTGGGCGCGTCCCTTCATCCTGAACCGCACCTCGCTGGGTTCGACCGACACAGCTTCGGACCTGTCTGTTTTCAAGGGATTCATCTACGCTGCGCCCGCCCTCTGGCCGAAGAACACCACCTCGATCAGCCCGGACAACAGCAGGATCGACCTGACGGCGAACGGCTACACCACCTTCGATGCCTCCATGGCCCCGGTCGGAATCGGGACCGCGCCCTCCACCCAGGGTGTGGGCCACTTCTACTGGACCGCCTTCACACCCTTCTACTCCGCGGCTGGCGGATCGGTCATCAGCCGGACCTGGCAGGCCGACAGCTCCGGCCAGTTCCCGACGACCTTCAGCGGGGCTTCCGCCACGGGAGATGCCCTGAGTGCCTGGGGATTCACGCCCCCCATCTCCCTCGTGGTGGACAAGCGGGGCCGCGACGCACAGGGCGCCCTCAACGGGCAGACCTCGGGCGGATACCGCATCACCTGGTTCAATCCCACGAAGGATGCCAGCGGCAACGTGGTGCCTCCGGACTTCTGGGTGGTGGACGTCCAGGCCAACGGCCTGACCCAGGACTTCATGCTGGCGGCCGGCTATCCGGCCACTCAGTCGATCAGCGACCCGGTCCTGACGGATTCGAGGACTTTCCTGCCATCGGGCGCCAGCACCTACCAGGCCGGCGACAAGGCCGGCCCGGGCTACTGCTGGTTCGATCTCCCGCTGGAACTGCGTCCGACGAGCGGCACCGCGATCATCACCGTGTTCGCCGTGAAATCCATCCACACGAACCGGAGCGTCAATTCGCCCGAGCGGCCCCTGAACCGCACCGACTGGATCGAGGCAGTGAAGACCGCCACGCCGAATGTGACGATCAAGCCCATCTCCGGTGATGTCACCTACGGACACAAGATCGTCTTCAACTACCCCTGGGACATCGTGGTGGTGAACAGCGCCCTGACTCAGGTCGCCCCTTGAAACCATCCCTTTCCCATTCACGTCTCTCTGGAGGATCCGTGAGGAAATCGTTCCTATTCGGCTGTCTTTTCGCGCCGGCCCTGATGTTCGCCCAGTCCACCGACGGTGGGACGGCCAAGGTCCAGGTCTTCGTCGATTCGACCTCTTTCCATGCCTATGATCTGGCCAGCGTCGGCGGCTTCACGTTTGAGGACAAGGCCAAGGAGCAGGTTGGCGTAGGCCTCCGTTGCCTCCTGGCCTTTCCGGAGGCACCGAACTGGGATTTGGAATTCGCCGGACGCTTCCCCCAGAAATCCAAGTTCCAGCTCAACGCTGCGGGTGGCGGGACCCTGGTGGACAACACCCATGTGGATCTCCGTTATTCATGGTGGTCCCTCGGGGTCGGCTATTCGCTGCGCCCCTCCTCTTCCTTCGAGTTGGGTTTCCACCTGGAAGGGAGGGGAGAGAATCTGAAGGTGGATGGCACGACTTATGCCATCAATGGCGGTGTCCTGTCTTCCTATCCTGCCTCCCAGAGCGTGACCTTCTGGCGCCCCTGGGCGCGGATCAGCGCAGACATCTCGTTCCCGACCCGGAGCGGATGGGCCCCCTATGTCGGCGCGGACGTCTCCGGAGCGCTGAAGAACACCAGCCAGGACGGCATCCAGCTGCTGACTGACGGCATCCACGACAACACGATGCTGAAGTCCATGGCGCCGCGCTGGAACGCCTCTGTCTACGTGGGGGTCAGGTTCTGATACACAGCCGGAAGGACAGGGCGGAAACCGTCCACATAGGCGGTTTCCGCCCCGTCCCGTGCTACCGGAAGCTCACGTCCGACTGGGCCAGGGCGTAGGCGAAGCTGGCCAGGGTGGCGGCGTTGTCGGCGAGGTCGTCCGGGTCCACCCAGTCGAAGCTGTCGGCGTGGGTGTGGTGCACTTCGAAGAGGGCAATCTTCCCCTTCACGGCCGCGCTCAGCTTGTCGAGCTCGTCGAAGGAACCCACCACCACGTCGGCTGTGAGGGGCGCGTTCAGCCCTGCAGCGCGGCGAGCAGGTCATCCAGAGGGACGCTCACGATGGTCGAGGCCCGGTCGCTCATGGCATAGGGGAGGACGAGGTCGCGGCCGTGCAGGAGGGCTCCGCAGCTGTAGACGACGTTGGGCACGTACCCTTCCCGCCCCGGGCCCTCGGGTATGAGCAAGGGCTCCCGCAGACGGCCGATGACTTTCGTCGGATCGTGCAGATCAAGCAGGGCGGCCCCGATGCAGTATTTGCGCATGGGGCCGACACCATGGGTGAGTACCAGCCAGCCGGCCTCGGTCTCGATGGGTGATCCGCAATTGCCGATCTTCACGGATTCCCACATCTCGGCAGGTCGGAGGAGCACGGTCGAATCGCTCCAGTGATGGGGGTTGTCCGAGAACATGATGAAGAGGTTCTCGTCATCCTGCCGGGACAGCATCGCATAGCTGCCATCGATCCGCCGGGGGAAGAGGGCCATGCCCTTGTTCTGCACGGCCGTGCCATTCAGCGTGAGGATGCGGAAATGGAGGAAATCCCTGGTCTCGATGAGCTGGGGCAGGATGGCGTGTCCGTTGTAGGCCGTGTAGGTGGCGTAGTACATCGCCGAGCCGTCGTCCTCGACGAAGCGGACGAACCGCGCGTCCTCGATGCCGTGACTCTCGTTCGTGGAGACGGGGAAGATGATCCGCTCGCTCATGGCGAGTTTGGAGGGGAAGTGGATCTCGTAGTTGGAATCAGCCAGCCACTGGATGCAGCGGAGCGTGTTGCTGAGGTCCTGGGTGAGGGGCCGGGTTTCGCGCCGGATGCGGTGGACGCACTGGTTCAGATCGCTCCGGGTGAAGGTCTCCCCGAGGGCATCCATCACCATGGACGCGTGCCCGTTCTCGAAGCCCATTTCGTGCAGCTTGACGATGAAGGGCAGCTTCTTGTGGCTGGGATTGGGGTTGAGGTCCGGCAACGCCACGAAGGGCGAGACGGGGTCCATGCGGAGGTTCCCATCCGAGTCGATGAGGCCGGTCCGGAACTCGATGGAGGAGACGTGCCCTTCGCCCGTGGCCCGCAGGCTGAGGATGAACCGCAGGGCCCCTGTGGGTACGCCCTCCTGGTCGGGATGCGGGACGATGGAGGGATTGAACAGGGCCGCGGATTCGAGCGCGTACTCTCCCGAGAACAGGGCGCCGATGAGGAGCTTGCGTGCATGGGTGAGGGGCCGGTGCGTGAAAATGTGGGGCAGCACCCTCTCGAAATTCGCCAGCAGAGGCGTTTCGATGTCGAGGTGCCTGGAGCTGAAGTCCATCAGCATGGACGCCAGATCATGCGTGGTCTCCTCCTCGCTCAAGGCAAGCGCCCGTCCCAGGATGGTGGTGATCCGGTGCGCGCTGGAGGGGATGAAGGGGCGGATGATGACCCGTGCGCTCTGGGGCGTGAATGCCACATCGTGGCGGCGGAACGGAATGGTCGTCATGAGGTCCGGCCAGGCGCAGATTCGAAGGCGTGTTCGGCGACGTTCATTTCGGCGAGGGCCAAGTGGAAGGCCAGGGTGGATTCTGCGCCCTGGTTCTCGCTGATCCGATCCGGGTGCAACCCATCGCTGCACCCCCCGCTGTGGGAGTCGTACAGCGGCAGGCCCAGGTCGTTGCGGCCCAGGAACCACTCGAAGGCCCGCTTCGCCTCGCGCAGCCAGAGATCCTCCCGGGTGGCGTGGAAGGCCGCCAGGCAGGCGGAAACCATGGATTGGGCCTCCAAGGGTTGCTGATCGAAGTAGGCATGGACACCGCCGTTCACGTAGAAACCGTTGCTCCCGATGGGGCGGAAGTGGCCCGCCTGGGTCTTCTGGATGGAGATCAGCCAACCCAGGGACTTGAGCGCGATCTCCTGCGCCTCGAGGTGGCCCAGATCCTGGCCGCTGAGGAGCAGGGCCTGGCAGAGCCGGCCGTTATCGTAGGTGGCGCTGGGTTCGAACCAGGGCCAGTTCTCGGTGGCGCACTCTTTCCAGAGGCCGACGAGCCGGGTCATCAGGGCCTCCTGCAGGATCTGCGCCTGGGAATGAGCCGGGAAGGACCGCAGGAATTCGTGGAGGCCCAGCAGGGTGAACGCCCAGGCCCGGGGGGACGAAAAGGCTCCCACCGCGGGCAGGCCGCGTTCGAAGAGCTGGAATGAAAGGCGTTGATGGCCTGGGTTGCGGGAACGGCCCGCGCCGGTGCCCGTGGCCCAGAGGGCGCGCGCGTGGCTGTCCTCGCTGCCGGATTCCTCCAGCCATTGCCGCCCGTGGCTCATGAAGTTCCTGAAGCGGCCGATTCCGGGGTTGAAGGCGGCCGCGAGGAAGGCCAGGTAGCTCGTGGCCAGGCGGTCGAGACCTTCAGATGGGGGGTGGCCTCCGGATTCATCCAGCAGGTTGCACAGGATGAAGGCCCTCGCGTTGTCGTCCGTGCAATAGCCTTCATGGAAGTTCGGCACGTTGAAGGTGGCGTGCTGGAGCATGCCCGTGCCGTCGCTCATGCGAACGATGTGATCGAGCCGGAGCGGAGGAAGCTCGTAGGGGCGGCTGGCGAGGGTCCAACCGGCGAAGGCCGAGCGGGGGGCGGCCCTCCGTTCGGAGCGGGCGCGCTGGAAGGATTCGATGAACCGCTCTGCCACTGCGGGCCAGATCATCGCGCGTCCCAGCCGGTAGGCCCCGTCTCGCGTCGCCTTCAGGCGTACCGGGTCGTCGAGGTAGGCGCACACGCCTTCGGCAATGGCCTGTGGATCCCGGAAGGGCACCAGGATGCCGCGGCCTCCGGCGAGCAGCTCCTGCGCGTGCCAGTAGGGTGTGGAGACCACCGCCTTGCCGGCGCCGAAGACGTAGGCCAGGGTGCCTGAGGTGATCTGCGCCTCGTTGAGGTAGGGGGTGAGGTAGATGTCGGTGGCGCCGATGAACTCTTTGAGGTCATCCAGGGACACGAAGCGGTTGTAGAAGATCACGTGCTCCTTGACGCCGCGATCCTCCGCCAGCCGTTCGAGGCTCAGGCGGTAGCTCTCGCCTTCGCGGGCGACGAGATGGGGATGGGTGGCACCCAGCACAAGATAGACCACGTTCGGATGCCGCTTCACGATCTCCGGCAGCGCCTCGATGGCGTATTCGATGCCCTTTCCCGGCCCGAGCAGGCCGAAGGTGAGCAGGACCATGCGGCCTTCCACGCCGAGCTGGGACTTGTAGAAGCCTGAGTCGATGAAGGGAATGTCCGGGATGCCGTGGGGGATGAGGTCCACCTTGGCCTCTGGCACCGCGTAGGTATCGCGCAGGATCTCCGCGCCCTTTTCGGCCATGACCACCAGGCGGCTGCTGCGGCGGATCAGTTCCTCCATCACACTCCTCTGCGCCGGGCTCGGGTCACGCAGGATCGTGTGCAGGGTGGTGACCACCGGCATCCGCACTTCCCGGAGCAGGGCCAGCAGGTGGCTTCCGGCCGCCCCTCCGAAGATGCCGAACTCGTGCTGGACGCAGAGGATGTCTGCATTGTTGAAATTCAGGAAATCCGCTGCGCGCCGGTACGAATCCAGATCCTTCTCATCCAGTTCGAAGCGCACTCGGTCCGGGTAGTCATAGCCCTCGATGCGGTCGTTCACAGCGCCCGCGAAACATTGGGAACCGGGGGCCGCGGCCGCCACGGCCTCGCACAGGTCGTGCGTGAATGTGGCGATTCCGCAGAGCCGGGGCAGAAAGCCACCCAGAAAGGCCATGCGATCTGGCAGGGCGGAGTCCATCGATGAATCTCCCTCATTCGCTGCAACACGTCGCAGCGCGCCCAGTTGTGAAGGACTGAGGTTACCACCAGCGTGGCAACACCATCTCCTGGGCTGGAGGGAGGCTGTGATCGGGCGGACCCCGGGCCAGGGCCCGCGGCGGAATGAGGCTACTGGAATCTCATGTCCGACTGGGCCAGGGCGTAGGCGAAGCTGGCCAGGGTGGCGGCGTTGTAGGCGAGGTCGTCCGGGTCCACCTTGTCGAGGGTGTCGGCGTGGGTGTGGTGCACGTCGAAGTAGTGGGTGGCGGCGTGGCCCACGCCGATGCCCGGCACGCCTTCGGCCACCATGGGGCTCACATCGGCGCCCGATCCCCCCAGCCGCAGGTCGATCGACCCGAAGGGCTCCAGCACACCCCCCAGCTTTTTCAAGGAGGCCAAGGCGCCCGCTTTGGCCTCCGGTGAGGCCTTCCGGAGATCCAGGCTGAACGCCTTGATGCGCTCGCTCCCGGAATCCGTCTCGAAGGCGGCGACGATCTTCCCGAGCTCGGCGCGGTGGGCGTCGCGGTAGGCCTTGCCGCCGCGGAGGCCGTTCTCCTCGTTGGTCCACAGCACCACGCGGAGGGTGCGGCGGGGCTTGAGCCCCAGGGCCTGGATGAGGCGGGCCGCCTCCATGGCGGTGACCGTGCCGGCCCCGTCATCCTGGGCGCCCTGGCCCACGTCCCAGCTGTCCAGGTGGCCGCTGAGGATGACCACCTCCTCGGGCTTCTCCGTGCCGCGGATCTCGGCGACCACGTTCGCGGAGGGGGCGTCGGGAAGGGTCTTGGCGCCCATCTCCAGCTTCATGCGGATGCGCTCGCCCCGGTCCTGCATGCGCCGCATCTGGGCGGAGGCCTCGATGGTCACGGCGGCGGTGGGGATCTTCGGATAGGCGGGGTCATAGTCCATGGCGCCGGTGTGGGGCGTATCCAGGCTCACGGGGCCCACGGAGCGCACCAGGGCCGCCACGGCGCCGTACTTCGCGGCCTTCGCCGCGCCGTCGTGCCGGTAGACCACCGTGTGGCCGTAGCCCTTGAAGGGCACGTCGAAGAGGACGATCTTCCCCTTCACGGCCGCGCCCAGCTTGTCGAGCTCGTCAAAGGAGCCCACCACCACCACGTCCGCCGTGAGGCCGCCTTCAGGCGTGCCCACGCTGCCGCCCAGGCCCAGGAGGTTCACCCGCTGCGGCGCCGGCAGCAGCAGCTCCGCGGATTCTCGGCCGCGCACCCAGTGGGGCACCATGGCCGGCTCCGCGTGGACGTTGACCAGGCCCGCGGCTTTCAGGCGGCCCTGGGCCCAGGCGATGGCCTGGTCCAGCTGGGGAGAGCCGCTGAGACGGGGGCCGATGTGATCGCAGAGCCAGGCCAGGTCAGCGTAGGCGCCATGGGTGCGGAAGGCCTCGGTGCGGAGGCGCTCAGCGGTGGCCCGGGGAGTGGTCTGGGCGCCCAGGCAGGTGGCGGCCAGGAGGAGGAGGCATCGGGTGGATTTCATGCCTCATCTTACTTGGCAGATTGATTCCTGGGAGATTTTTTTGCCAAGGGCCGAGCCAGGTCCACCCGGACCCGCATGCGGCCGCTGGCGTCGGTCTCGAGCACTTCCCATGTCAGCGGCCCGCTGCGGCCCTTGGGGTTCTCCCCGGGTCCCAGGTTGAAGGCGGCGTCATCCAGCTCCCAGCGCCCACAGGGGAAGCGGGGCTTGGGCGGCTCGGGGCTGCCGGGGTGGGCGTCCACCACCCGCACGGGACCCCTGGGATCATCGGGGCTCAAGAGTGCCGGGTCGACGGTGGCCACCACCAGGCCTTCGTGGCCGGGGCCGAAGCGCCCGCCCACGCGGCCGCGTTCGAAGCCCCAGGGGCGTCGTACCTCCAGGCTGAAGAAGCGGCCCTTCTTCCGGGGGTCGGGCAGAGTCACCCACTGGGGATCCGCGCCAGGCGCCCGGGAGACCGGGGCGATCCAGCCCTCCCAGCTCCGGCCCTTCACGGCGAGGCGGCGCACCTGGTCCCGGAAGTGGCCCCGGTACCAAAGCTCCGAACGCACCCAGGCCGAGGGGTGGGAGGGGCTGTAGCCCGTGTCCTCGACCCAGGGGCCCTCCCCGGGGTGGGAGCGGTCCCAGCCGCGGTACTGGCCCGCGTCCATGAGGTCCCAGATGCCCGCGGTGAGGGGATCGCCGCAGTCCAGGTAGAGGTCGTCCACCCGGTGCTCGCCCATGGCGTGGAAGGCCTCGTGGACGATATTCCCGAGGGGGCCCTCCTCGGTCATGAAGATCAGGGGCCAGCGGCGGGTCCGGTCCCAGGGCAGGGGCAGCAGCAGGCTCACGGCCTTGAGGTCCGCCTCGTCCGCCGTCAGCGTCTGGGGCCGGCCAGGCGTGATGATCCACAGGTGATCGGGCTTGCCGTCGGGGCGGAGGGCGCCGGTGCGGTTGTCCAGGCGGTCGCACTCGCCCAGCGTCTCACCCTGCAGCCGCTCCACCACCCACTCGGCCATGCCCAGCTTGTGGGCGTCGGTCCGCGGCGCCGGGTGCTCGGCGCTGCGCAGCTTGAGGAAGCGGCCTTCCACGAGCGCGATGGCGCCCTTGCTGACCTCGTACAGGTAGTTCGCCGCGCTGGCCACGCCGGGCCGGCGGGAGAAGATCAGCTCGCGCAGGGCGCCGTCCGGCAGCTTCGACCGCTCATCGGTGAAGTCGAGGCGGACGATGAAGACCGCTTCCCTGCGGAACCGGGGCTCGGGGCTGAGGGCGATGTCGCCGCGCCACTCGGCGGCGGGCACCAGATCGCGGCGCCAGCCGTCCTTCTCCACGGCCAGCACCGTGTCGGCGGGATCCAGGTCCAGGTGGAAGCGTCCCTCCGCATCGGTCACGGCCAGGGGCGGGTCCGCGGCGGGGGAGACGCGCGGCAGTCGGTCCGGGTAGACCCGCACGCCGGCCAGGCCCCGGCGGCCGTCGGTGACGCGTCCCTCCACGGGGCCGGCGGAGGCCGCCAGGGCCAGGAGGAGTCCGAAGGTGGCGCCCGTGGACCGGTGGAGACGTGCCTTCATGCCCGGCCGAACTTCTGGAGCTGGGCGAGCCGGGCCAGCAGGGCCACGCGGCGGCGCGTCTCCTGGGCCACCAGGGGCTTCTCCAGGGCATCGGACACCGGCTCCTGCAGGCGGGACCAGGTCTCCAGCTCTCCCGTCTCGTGCAGCAGGAGGATGGGGAGGTCCTCCTGGTCCTGGGACTGGTGCAGGGCCACGGCCAGGCTCTGGGCGCTGCCCTCGGCCAGCTCGGTGTCGAGCACCAGGAGGTCCGGGCGATGGGCGAGGATCTGGGCCCGGGCCCGGGCTTCGCCCTGGGCCTCCAGGTAGACCGCCTGGTCCTTGCCGAAGTGGTTCTGGACCTGGGTGAGCACCACGGGGTCGGCGGAGACCACCAGCACCTTCGGGCGGACCGGCGGCAGCGAGCCGGCGCGGAGCGACAGGGCCCGGATGCGGAGGTGGGTCTGCACACGCACCTGGAGCAGCAGGGTGTTGGCGGGCTTGCGGATGAAGTCGTCGGCCCCCGCGGCATACCCCCGGTCCTTGGCATCCCGGCTGAGGGCCGTCAGCAGCAGCACGGGGATGTCCGCCGTGGCGGGATCGGCCTTGATGGCCTCGCAGGCCCTGAACCCATCCACGGAGGGCATGACCCCATCCATGATCACCATGTCGGGCCGGGGCTCCTGCGACCGGAGGCGGGCCAGCGCCTCGGCGCCGTTGGAGGCCACGGCGAGGTGGTGTCCCAGCGGCTGGAGCTGCGCCTCCAGCATGCGCCGCTGCAGGGCGTTGTCCTCCACCATCAGGATGGTCATGGGAGAAGCGAAGTGGGACAAGCGGACTCCTTCCTCTCTTGCTCGAGGTTAAAGACCCCATCGGCGCCGATCAACCCTGGCTTGAGGCGCCGGTAGGTAAAACCCCGCAGACAGCAAAGGTTTCCAACAGTACAATGGCCAGTTCGAGGTTCCTCAGTGGCCCATCCCAGTCTCATCCGCAATTTCTCGATTGTTGCGCACATCGACCATGGCAAGTCGACGCTGGCGGACCGCCTGCTCGAGCTGACGAAGACCGTGGCCCAGCGCGACATGCAGGCCCAGATCCTCGACGACATGGACCTGGAGCGCGAGCGGGGCATCACCATCAAGGCCCACGCGGTGACGCTGAAATACCTGGCGCTCGACGGCCAGACCTACACCCTGAACCTCATCGACACGCCGGGCCACGTGGACTTCACCTACGAGGTGAGCCGCAGTCTCGCCGCCTGCGAGGGCGCCATCCTGGTGGTGGACGCCACCCAGGGCGTGGAGGCCCAGACGCTCGCCAACACCTACCTGGCCCTGGAAAACGGGCTGGAGGTGTTCCCCGTCCTGAACAAGACCGACCTGCCCAGCGCCGATCCCGAGCGCGTGCTGGAGCAGATCGACACCGTCATCGGCCTGGTGGACACGGCCCACGCGGTGAACGTGAGCGCCAAGACCGGCGAGAACTGCGACCAGGTGCTCGAACAGATCGTCAAGTGCATCCCGCCCCCCCAGGGTGATCCGGCCGCGCCGCTCCAGGCCCTGGTCTTCGACTGCTACTACGACGCCTACCGCGGCATCGTGAACCTCATCCGCGTGGTCAACGGCACGCTGAAGGCCGGCGACCAGATCCGGTTCATGTCCACGGGCAGCGAGCACCGGGTGGATGAGATCGGCATCTTCGACCCCAAGATGGACAAGCAGGAGTCGCTGTCCGTGGGCGAGGTGGGCTACCTGGTGGCCAGCATCAAGTCGCTGGTGGACGTGAAGGTGGGCGACACCATCACCCATGCCGTGACCAACACCACCAAGCCGGCCACCGAGATGCTCAAGGGCTTCAAGGAGATCCAGCCCGTGGTCTTCGCGGGCATCTTCCCCACCTCCAGCGACGACTTCGAGGATCTCCGCAACGCCATGGACAAGCTGCGGCTGAACGACAGCAGCTTCACCTACGAGCCGGAGACCTCCACGGCCCTGGGCTTCGGCTTCCGCTGCGGCTTCCTGGGCCTGCTGCACATGGAGATCGTGCAGGAGCGCCTGGAGCGCGAGTTCGACCTGGACCTCATCACCACGGCCCCCAGCGTGCGCTACCACGTGCACCTGACGGACGGCAGCGAGACCGCCGTGGACAACCCCTCGAAGCTGCCGCCCCTCCAGAAGATCGCGAAGATCGAGGAGCCCATCATCGAGGCCACCATCCTCACCCGCACGGACTTCGTGGGCGGCCTGCTGAAGCTCTGCGAGGAGCGCCGCGGCATCCAGCAGAAGCTCGAATACGTGAGCCAGGACCGCGTGATGCTCGTCTACGAGCTGCCCCTGAACGAGGTGGTGCTGGACTTCTACGACAAGCTGAAGTCCATCTCCAAGGGCTACGCCAGCTTCGACTACCACATGAAGCACTACACCGAGTCGGACCTGGTGAAGATGGACATCCTGGTGAACGGCGAGGCGGTGGACGCCCTCTCCATCTTGGTGCACCGCAGCAAGAGCCAGACCCTGGGCCTGGCGCTCTGCCAGCGCATGAAGGAAGTGATCCCCCAGCAGCTCTTCGATGTGGCGGTGCAGGCCGCCATCGGCAGCAAGATCATCGCCCGCACCAATGTGAAGGCCCGCCGCAAGGACGTGCTCGCCAAGTGCTACGGCGGCGACATCAGCCGCAAGAAGAAGCTCCTCAATAAGCAGAAGGAGGGCAAGAAGCGGATGAAGGCCATCGGCAACGTGGAGATTCCGCAGGAGGCCTTCCTGGCCATCCTGAAAGTCGAAAGCTAACTGTCTTTGCCGGAGTTCCGGATCTCGCCGGACTCGACCAGGTTGGCGAGCAGGCGGGGGAGTTCGTCCTCGCCCAGGATGCCCCGGCGCTGGAAGAGGCGGATCAGGCCGAGCACGAGGGCCCGGGTCTGGTAGCTCTCCACGGGGGGAACTGTGTCGCGCAGGGTCTGGCCGACGATGAGGTCCGGCGCGGTGGAGCGGGGCTCCTCCTGCGGGTCGAAGAAGCGGAAGGGGTCCAGGGAGGACGCATCTTCCTCGAGCGGTCCGGCATGGCCGAAGAAGGGATCCGGCGGATAGGCGGGGTCCGCGGCGAGGCCGCGGGTGGGCACAGGCAGGGGATCGAGGGCGAAGGTGACCGGCAGGGCCTCGCCTTCCAGGTGGTCGGCGCCCACGTCCACCGTCACGGTCCCGGCGGGGGCCGGGGCATCCAGGCCGCGGTACAGATCCCCGATGGCCTTGCGGAGGGCGCTGTGGGAGGCCACCACCGGCTGGATGTGCAGGCCCGAGGCGAAGCGCGCGCTGTCCACGGCGTTCAGGTCCGAGGGGTCGGACATGGCCAGCACCAGCGACTTGGGCTCCTTGACCGAGACGGGGAGCACCGTGAACTGGTCCGCCAGACGGAAGGGCACCAGCCTGAGCACCTCGGGCGGCACCTCCAGGTTCCGGACATCCATCTGCGGCACGCCGGTCTGATGGCTGAGGAAATCCATGAGGACCTCCTCGGAGATGTAGCCGAGGGCCACCAGGTTGCTGCCCAGGCGGCCCCGGGCGATCTTCTGGTGGGTGATGGCGCTCTGCAGCTGGGGGGCGGTGATGAGGCCCGATTCCACGAGCAGTTCGCCCAGCCGCTTGATCGGTTGCCGCATGGAGGATCCCTGGGTCAGATCTTTCGGTGATGCAGAAGGGTGGCCCCCAAGGTAACGTCATTCAAGGTTTTTGTGGGCCCCGGGGGAGGCATGGATTCCGAGGATCTCTGGCGCGCGGCCCTGCACGATTTCAACAATCTCCTGACAGGCCTCCAGGGGGTGGTGGACCTTGGCGACCCGTCTCCTTCCCCGGACTCGCAGCACCACGCGCGCATGGAGACCCTCCTCGAGGAGGGCAGGACCCTCATCGCCATGGCCCGGGCGCTCGCCCTGGGGCGGCTCCCCTATTCGGAGCCCATCCCCTGGACGGACTGGGAGGCCGGCCTGAGGGCCCGGCTCGATGCGGCGGGCGCGCTCTTCCGCTGTCCGGTCGAGCTGGTGGATGCGGGTGCGGGACAGGTCCCCTGGCCCGCGCCGTTGTTCCAGGACTGGATCGTGGCCTTCACGCGGCAGGTGCTCCCCTGGGCCGCGCCCGGCCCCCTGTGGATCGAGGCCGAAGCGGAATCCGGGGCCCTTCTGGTGCGCTGGCACACGGATGCCTCGCTCCCCTCCGCCCTGGAGGCCGAGGCGCCGGCGGACGCCCCCCGCAGCCTCGCCGGACACTGGCTCCGTGACGTGGCAGGGCGGCTCGACCTCACCGTCGAGCGCACGGAAACATGCCTCTGCGTCCGCCTCCCCGATCACTCCAGCGACTCCCCCATCCGGCCGGAACCCTGAGGCCAGCCGCCTTCTCCCGCGGAGGCGGACCCGCAGCCTTTTCTCCGTCATCTCCGGCTTCTAGCTTTTCATCTTGCGAACATCGGGCTGAGCGTGGCTGACAACCAGGTCCTGTTAATCCTGTCCATACGCCTTTAAAATTGAAGGTTTGGATGGTGCGATGAAATTCCACATCGAGACCTGGGGCTGCCAGATGAACGACCACGACGGTGAGAAGCTGTCGGGGCTGCTGTCGGCGGAGGGCTTCGAGGCGGTGGACGCGACGGAGGACGCCGACCTGGTGCTGCTGAACACCTGCTCCATCCGTGAGAAGGCCGTGCACAAGGTCTACTCGGAGCTGGGCCGCCTGCGGGAGGAGAAGCAGCGGCGCCCCTTGCTGGTGGGCGTCACGGGCTGCCTGGCCCAGCAGGAGCAGGCCGCCCTCTTCAAGCGGGCCCCCCACATCGACTTCGTGCTGGGCACCATGGCCCTCCGGCAGCTGCCGCGCCTGGTGGCCGAAGCCCGGGCCGGCAAGGCCTGCGTCATGGACACGGGCGAATACCCGGACAACCACCTCTTCCCGCCCTCGGTGGCTCGCCGCCGCGACACCGCCAAGGCGCTCGTCACCATCACCGAGGGCTGCAACCACGCCTGCACCTACTGCATCGTGCCCACCACCCGGGGCGCCGAGCGGCACCGCCCCTTCGTGGACGTGGTGGCCGAGGTTCGCGGCCTGGTGGAACGCGGCTACCGCGAGGTGGAACTGCTGGGCCAGAACGTGAACAGCTACGCCGGCGGCTGCACCTTCGCGGAGCTGCTGGAGCGCGTCTCCGAAGTGGAGGGCCTGGAGTGGATCCGCTTCACCACCAGCCATCCCATGAACTTCACGAAGGAGCTGGCGCGGGTGCTGGCCACCAATCCCAAGGTCGCGCCCTTTCTGCACCTGCCCCTTCAGAGCGGCAGCGACCGCATCCTGCGCCGCATGCTGCGCGAGTACACCGTCGCCGACTACCTGGAACGCCTGGGCTACCTGGGCGAGGCGCGCGCGCGGATCTGCCTCAGCACGGACTTCATCGTGGGCTTCCCCGGCGAGACCGAGGAGGATTTCGAAGGCACGATGAAGGTGCTGGACGAGGCCGCCTTCGACGCCTCCTTCAGCTTCATCTACTCGCCCCGCCCGGGCACGCCGTCGCTGCGCCTCAAGGACGATCTGCCCATGGCCCAGAAGTCCGAGCGCCTGGCCCGCCTCCAGAAGCGCCAGACCGAGCTGACCCTGGCCAGCAACCTGCGCTTCCTGGGCCGCGAGATCCCCGTGCGCATCGAGACCCACGGCCCCACCGAGCAGGGCTGGTGGCTGGCCCGCAGCGGCGAGTGGAAGACCGTCCACCTGGCCGCCGGCCCCGGCCGCGAGCTGCCCTTCGGCGAGCTGGTGAAGGCACGGATCACGCAGGCCAGCCCGCACTTCCTGGGGGCGGAGCTGGCTTGAGAGCTGTCAGCTATCAGCCAAGTTGGGCCGAGACCTTCTTTTACTGAGAGCTGACAGCTGGCAGCTGAGAGCCATCCAAAGAAATCGTGAGGTTCCAGCGGCGGGTGACGCCGGGCGCGAGCAGGAAGGCACCGGGCTTGTCCGTGAAGTCGCCCTGCCAGTCCGCCGGGTCCGCATGTCCCTCCCAGGGCTCGATGCACAGGAACGAGGGGCCTGGATCCGGCTTGGCCCAGATCCCCAGGTGGGGGAAGCCCTCCCAGCGCAGCGTCAGGGCCGACCCGTCTTCGGTTTCGAAGCGCAGGCTCCGGCTCCGCGGTTCCAGGAAGATCAGGGCATCCTCGGAGAACAAGCCTTCGTCCAGGGGCAGCACCCGATCCTGGATGGGGCTGGGACGTGGATTCGGATCAAGCAGGCCCTCCGCAGTGAGGCGCCGGAGGGGCCCGGGTTCCCCGGCCCCGAAGGTGAGGCGGTGCGCGGCCTTGGGCCGGTCCGGCGCCAGGGGCCAGCGGAAGGCGGGATGGAGCCCCAGGCTGGCGGGCAGGGGTGCCTTCCCGGGGTTGTTCAGGGCGAGGTCCATGCGCAGGGAGCCCGAGCTCAGGGTGTAGGCCACCCGCAGCACGAAGGGGAAGGGATAGGCGGCGCGGGTGGCCTCGTCGTCCCGCAGCTCCGCGGTGCAGGTGGTGGCGGTGCCTTCGATCAGCGTGAAGTCCCGGTCCCGGGCGAAGCCGTGGCGGGACATGGGGAGGGCCTGCTCCCCGAGCCGCAGGGTGTCGTCCCCCAGGCGGCCCACGATCGGGAAGAGCAGGGGGGCGTGCCGCGGCCAAAGGGGGCCCGCGTCCCACAGCAGATCCTGGCCGCCCAGCCGCAGGGACTGGAGCTCGGCGCCCCTCGCCGAGATGACGGCCTCGGCCGAGCCGGTGTGCAATCGGTGGATGTCCATGCACGAGATTAACGCCGCCGTGGTAGATTGCCCGCCTAGCCTGCCGCTTTCCTCCGGGAGCCAGCCATGCCCTTCACGGCGGACGTCATCGCGTCGACCCTCCACGCGCCCCTGGCGAACGTGGAGAAGCACTGGCCTCTGGTGAAGGACGCCCTGGCCGCCCTCCGGGTCCTGGATACGCCCACGGCGGTGGCCGCCATCGCCACCATCGGCGCCGAGAGCTACCTGTTCGCACCGGAGCGGGAGCAGGGCAGCGACGCCTACTTCCGCCGCATGTACGAGTTCAAGCGGGCCCTGGGGAACACGGAGCCCGGGGACGGGGCCAGGTACTGCGGCCGGGGCTTCATCCCCGTGCGGGGCCGGGCCGAGTACGCGCGCTTCGGGAAGCTGGTGGGGGCCGACCTGGTGGAGGATCCGGAGAAGGCCCTGGATCCCGCGCTGGCGGCGCGCATCCTCGCCTACGACTTCATGCTCAAGGAAGTGCCCAAGGCCGCCGCAGAGGGCAACTGGGTGAAAGTCCACCGCCTGGTCCGCGGCGACCTCTCCGGCTGGAAGCGGTTCAACGGGATCCTCATCCCCCTGCTGAAGCTGCTGCCGGAGCAGGGCTGATCCTCGATCTGGTGCGCCCGGCCGGACTCGAACCGGCACTCCGTTTCCGGAAGCGGATTTTAAGTCCGCGGCGTCTGCCATTCCGCCACGGGCGCGCCGTTCCAGCCTAGCGGGGGGCCATGGTAGCGTCGAGCCATGGGAATCCGTTCCATGGTGCCGGTGCTGGCGCTCCTGTGCGCCGCCCGGGCTGTGTCCGCGCGGGACCTGCGCGAGTTCTACCGGGAGCGCTGCGTGGCCTGCCATGGGGCCGACGGCTCGGGCCGGGGGCCCAATGGCGCCCGGCTGGGCGGCGGGTCCCTCCTGGACCCCCGGCGCCCGGGCCGGCAGGAGGAGGCGGCGCTGGTGGCCACCATTCTCAGGGGCCGCGGGGCCATGCCGGGCTTCGGCCGGCAGCTCACGGAGGCGGAGGCCTGGCGCCTGGTGGGGGAGGTGCTGCGGCCACCGGTGGGGCGCAAAAAACGCTGACGGATCTTGCCTGATCGAGATAGTGGCCCATCCTGGCTGGTGTTTCAACATCCATCGAGGTGGCCATGCGGATCGTCCCAACCCTTTCCTCCCTCCTGCTCGCCGCCAGCCTGGGGGCCCAGGCCCCCGCGAAGTCCGTGGACGAGCTGCGGGCCTTCTTCGCCCAGAACTGCGTGAAGTGCCACGGCCCGGACGGTTCGGCCCACAGCGCCGAAGGGAAGAAGCTGGGCGGCTTCGACTTCACGGACACGAAGAAGGCCGCCAAGGAGACGGACGCGGAGATGGAGAAGACCATCCGCAAGGGCATCTTCTTCGGGCTCGTCATGCCCTCCTTCAAGGACCGCCTGAGCGAGGCCGACATCGCCCTCATGGTGAAGGAAGTGGTGCGGAAGGCCGAGAAGGGCAAAGCCATCGCGCCGAAGCAGGAGGGGGGCCGATAGGATGAAGGGATGCCCGATGCGTCCCACCCGTCCGACCACCCCCTGCTCCGTAACCTGAACCCCGCCCAGCGCGAGGCCGTCTGCCACGCCCACGGGCCCCTGCTCCTCCTGGCGGGCGCCGGATCGGGGAAGACCACGGTGATCACGCGGCGCATCGCCTGGCTCATCGAGGAGGAGGGCGTCCACCCAGGCTCCATCCTGGCCATGACCTTCACGAACAAGGCGGCCGAGGAGATGCGGGAGCGCGTCCAGCGCCTGGTCTCCCTGCCCGCCGCGCAGATGTGGGTGAGCACCTTCCACAGCTTCTGCACGCGCATCCTGCGCCGCGAGGGCGAGCGCACCCCCGTGGGCCGGGACTTCGTCATCTTCGATCCGGCGGACCAGAAGAGCCTCATGAAGCAGGTGCTGGCGGAGCTGAAGCTGCCGGAGAAGCAGTACCACCCCAAGAAAGTGCTGGAGCTGATCAGCGACTTCAAGAACCGCTGCCTGCTGCCCGAGGAGGCCCGGGAGGAGGCCCTGGACCCCTGGACCCGCAGGGTGCTGGACGCCTACGACCTCTACCAGAAGGGCCTCCGGAACCACCGGGCGTGCGACTTCGACGACCTGCTGCTCTACACCGAGCGCCTCTTCCGGGAGCCCGTGATGCAGGCGGCCTACGGCGAGCGCTTCAAGTTCATCCTCGTGGACGAGTACCAGGACACCAACCGCGCCCAGTACCTCCTCGTGCAGCACCTGGCCCGGCGGCACCACAACCTGTGCGTGGTGGGCGATGAAGACCAGTGCCTGATCAAGGGCACCAAGGTCCTCATGGCGGATGGACGTGAACGGCCCATCGAGAGGGTGGCTCCAGGGGATCTCGTCACCGCGGCCCATGGCAGCGGGACCTTCAGGCCCGCGAAGGTCCTGAAGGCTGCCGTCCGGGCGAGGCAGGGGGCGGGCATCCGCCTCACCACCGCCTCGGGCCGGGTCCTCACCAGCACGCCGGAGCACATCCACCTCGCGGGCTACCGGCTGGGCATCACGCCCCAGCTGCACTTCGTCTACCTCATGCGGAAGCGGAGCCCAGGGTGTGGATCAATCTGGCGCCTGGGCACCAGCCAGACCCACACCCGCGGCCAGGTGAAGCCGGTGGTGGGATTCCTGCAGCGGGCCCGGCAGGAACACGCCGACGAGCTGTGGGTGGTGTCCACCCATGCCAGCGAGCAGGAGGCCCGTCTCCAGGAGGAGATCTGGTCGCTCCGGTACCAGCTCCCCACGCTGCCCTTCGTGCCTCGCAAGGGAACATCCACCCAGGGGCTGGTCCACGATGCCGAAGCCATCCGCCGCGTGTTCGCCGCCGTGGATTCCCAGGCCGGTGCCGAGCGGCTGCTGGGGGACCTGGGCATGGCGGTGGAGGCGCCCCACCACCGGGCCCAGGCCAGTGACGGCCTCCGGAGGCAGGTGACGGTGACCCTCTGCGGCGATCGCCGGGGCCGGCGGCCCATGCACCGCATCTCCATGGTGGGGCGCAGCGCGGAAGACCGGCGCGTCCTCGAAGGCCTGGGCCTGTCCGTGCGCCCCGCGAAGGCCGGATCCCGGAGCTGGCGCATGGAGACCTGCGCGGCCTCGTTCGGGGATATCCGGCGCATGGCCGATCGCATCCGGAAGCATCTGGACGCTGAGATCCTCCTCCAGGCCCGTCTGGGCGCGAGCCCCGGCCGCGAGACCAGCAGCCTGCCCTTCCTCCCGGCCTGCAATGTGATGCCGGGGATGGCGCTATTCGACGGTACGGGCGAGCTGGAGGTGGTGGAGAAGGTGGACCGCATCCCGCTGAAGGCCGAGGTCTACGACCTGGACATCGAGGGCGTGCACACCTTCGTGGCCAACGGGCTGGTGACCCACAACTCCATCTACGGCTGGCGCGGCGCCGACATCCGCAACATCCTCGACTTCCAGCAGGACTTCCCCGAGGCCGTGCGCATCGAGCTGCTGCAGAACTACCGCTCCACGAAGAAGATCCTCGACGCCGCGTCGGAGGTGATCTCCAACAACTCCCAGCGCGTGGAGGGCAAGGGCGCCCTGAAGACCGACCTGGGCGACGGGGAGACCATCACCTTCAAGCTGGCGGACGAGGGGCGCCTGGAGGCGGAGTGGGTGGTGCAGCGCATCCAGGAGCTGCGGTACCGGGAGCCCGAGGCCAAGGTGGCGGTGCTCTACCGCGCCAACTGGCAGTCCCGGCAGATGGAAGAGGCGCTTCGCGCCCAGAACCTGCCCTACCGGCTGGTGGGCGGCGTGAAGTTCTACGAACGCCAGGAAGTGAAGGACCTCATCTCGTACCTGCGGCTCATCTCGAACCCCTTCGACCTGGTGAGCTTCCGCCGCTGCGTGAACGCGCCCACCCGGGGCGTGGGGCCCACCACGCTGGGGAAGATCGAGGCGGCCATCCCCGAGGGCGGCACGGCGCTGGAAGGCCTGGCCCTGCTGCTGCGGTCGGGCGAGCTGAAGGGCCGCGCCCAGCGGGAGATGGGGAAGTTCCTGGAGCTGTTCCACCGGGCCGCCGCCGAACGGGAGGCCCAGGGGCTGGCGGGCCTGGTGAAGTGGGTGCTCCAGGAGAGCGGCTACCTCCAGAGCCTGGAGGATGAGGCCACGCTGGAGGCCGAGGGCCGCATCCGCAACCTGGAGGAGTTCCTCAGCGCCGCCGCCGAGTCCGAGTCCCTGGGCCTGCGGCTCTCGGAGTTCCTGGACCGCATCACGCTGGCGGCGGACGCCGACCAGATCGAGGAATCCGCCCAGCTCAGCCTCATGACCATCCACTGCGCCAAGGGCCTGGAGTTCCCCTATGTCTTCGTCATCGGCATGGAGGAGGACGTCTTCCCCAACCGCAACGCCCGTGAAACGCCCGAGGGCCTGGAGGAGGAGCGCCGCCTCTTCTACGTGGCCATCACCCGGGCCCAGCGGCGCCTGACGCTGAGCGCGGCCCGGCGCCGCCGTGTCATGGGCACCGAGATGCTCTCCATGCCCAGCCGCTTCCTGCGCGAGATCCCCGCGGAAGCCCTGACGGCCCCCATCCGGTGGGGCACGGAGATCTACCAGTCTGGCGAAGGCGTGCGACCCGGGAGCTCCTTCACCCGGGGCGCCGGTGGCAGCTCCGTGGCCACGGAACTCCAGCGCATCCGCAGCTTCTTCGACCGGGTGAAGGAGGTGGAGGTTCCTCCGGCCGAGTCGGAGGGCGGCAGGCGCTCTGCGCCTGCCGAAAAGGAGACGGAAGATCCAAGTGCGTTCCCGGCGGGGACGCGGGTGAAGAGCGCCCGCTTCGGCGCGGGCACGGTGCTGGCCTCTTCGGGCCGGGGCGAGGGCCTGACCTACACCATCCGCTTCGACCAGGGTGGCGATAAGCGCATCATGGCCCGCTTCGGCGCCCTCGAGCGCCTCTGACCGCTAATCACCGTTACCTGGCAGCCGACAGCTGACAGCCGATAGCTGATAGCTGATAGCTGCCAGCTACACCAGCCCCTCCAGCGCCTCTCCGGCCTCTGTGTGGCGGAAGGTGAAGCCATGGGCCAGGGCGCGGGTGGGAACCACGAAGGCGCCCTGGAGCAGGAGGGCATCGGCCATCTCGCCCAGCCCGAGCTTCAGGGCGGCGGCCGTGAGGGGGCCCGGCACAGGGAGCAGGGGGCGATGGAGGCGTCGCGCCAGGAGGCCCGTGAAGGCCGCGTTGTCGATGGGGCCCGGGGCCGTGCCGTTGAAGGGACCCTCCCAGGCGGTGTCGCGGACCGCCTCCGCGAACAGGGCCACGAGGTCGTCCAGGTGGATCCAGCTGAGGCCCTGCCGGCCCGATCCCAGCCTGCATCCCAGGCAAAGGCGCACGGGCAGGGCCATCTTCGGCAGGGCGCCCCCCTCGCGGGCCAGGACCACGCCGGTGCGGATCCGCACCACGCGCACGCCGAACTCCGAGGCGGCCATGGCCTCCGCCTCCCAGGCGCGGCAGGTGTCCGGCAGGAAGCCCGTCCCGGGCGCGGCGCCTTCATCCACCGGCGTCCGGTCCCGGGCCCCGTAGTAGCCGACGGCGGAGGCGTTCACCAGGGCGCGGGGCGGCCTGCGGCAGTCCCTCATGGCTTCCACCAGCCGGCGCGTGGCCAGGATCCGGCTGTCCCGGATGGCGGCCTTGCGCGCCACGGTCCAGCGCCGGTCAGCGATGCCCTCGCCCACGAGGTTGACCACGGCCTCGGCGCCGTCGAGCAGGGACGCGAGGTCCTCCCAGGGATGGGCCCTGGCGCCCGGAGCCAGGGCTGCCCCCGCGGGGTTCCGGGTCAGCACCTCCACCCGGGCGCCCAGTCCGAGCAGGTGCTGGACGAGGGGGCGCCCCACCAGGCCCGTGCCACCGGCCACCACCACACGCATGGGATCGGTTCTGTCCATGTGGCCATTATGGACCATCGATGCTTCCGTGCATCCGGGTTCCATGGTTCATGCCGCCGGAGTACCCTTGAAGCTGGCTTTGAGCCCCGTGGGCTCCACCCGCCGAGGCGACCATGCGCTACCTGCTATCCAACCTGCCGCTGAACCTGGGGGAGGAGGCGCTGGACCTGGCGAGGCCCCTGGCCCACGCCTTGGGGGGAACGTCCAGGGACTACCGCGCCGTTGCGCTCGAGCGCCGCAGCCTGGACGCCCGGCACAAGGGCGCCATCCGCTTCCTGGCGGCGATCAGCTTCGAGATCGACCGGGCGTTGGCGCTCGGGCCCATGCCCGGCGGCCTCAAGCTTGAAGCGGCGCCCGAGGCGCCGCCCTACGCGGTGGCGAAGCCACCGCGCCGCCCCCGCGTGGTGGTGGTGGGCAGCGGCCCCGCCGGCACCTTCTGCGCCCTGCGCCTGCTGGACTACGGCATCGAGCCCATCGTGCTGGAGCGCGGACCCGCCATGGGCCAGCGGGTGCAGGCCATCGCGGGCCTGTGGAAGGACGCGGTGCTGGATCCCGAAGCCAACGCCCAGTTCGGCGAAGGCGGGGCGGGCACCTTCAGCGATGGCAAGCTCACCACGCGCATCGGCCACCCGGCCACCCGCTACGTGCTGGAGGCCTTCGTGCGCTTCGGGGCCAATCCCCGCATCCTCTACCTGGCCAAGCCCCACGTGGGTACGGATGTCATCCGCCGCTGCACGGTACTCATCCGCAAGGAGGCCGAGGCCCGGGGGGCGCAGTACCGCTTCCGGGCGCGGCTGGCGGACATCCGATTCGATGGTGAGGGCCGAGTGCGCGCCGCCCTGCTCGCCAGCGGCGAGGAGATCCCCTGCGAGGCCCTGGTGCTGGCGCCGGGCCACAGCGCCCGGGACACCTTCGAGATGCTGCACGGCCACGGCGTGGCCATGCGCCAGAAGCCCTTCGCCATGGGCGTGCGGGTGGAGCACCCCCAGAACCTCATCGACCGCTCCCAGTACGGCCCCAGCGCCGGGCACCCCTCTCTGCCCGCCGCCGACTACAAGCTGGTCTGCAACTTCGGCCTGAACCGCGCCGCCTACAGCTTCTGCATGTGCCCCGGCGGCGAGGTCATCCAGTGCAGCAGCGAGGAGGGCGGCGTGGTGGTGAACGGCATGAGCAACGAGAAGCGCGACTCGGGCTTCGCCAACTCGGGGCTCGTGGCCAAGGTGAACACGGCGGACTTCGGCAGCGATCACCTCCTGGGCGGCATGTACTTCCAGCGGAAGTGGGAGCAGGCGGCCTTCCGGGCCGCCGGGGAGACCTACGGCGCACCGGCCATGGCCGTGCAGGATTTCCTCAAGGGCCGCGCCACGGGCCGCCTGCCCCGCACCAGCTTCAAGCCCTTCGCCGTGGCGGCGGACCTGCGCACCTGCCTGCCGGACTTCGTGCGGGAGCAGCTGGCCGGAGCCCTCCCCACCTTCGACAGGAAGATCCACGGCTTCGCCAGCGCCCAGGCCATCCTGCTGGCCATCGAGAGCCGCACCAGCAGCCCCATCCAGCTCCTGCGGGGCGAGGACGGCCAGTCCGTCTCGCACCCGGGCCTCTACCCCTGCGGTGAGGGCGCGGGCTTCGCGGGAGGCATCACCTCGGCGGCGGTGGACGGCATCCGCGTGGCCGAGTGGATCGCCCAAGGGGCGGGCGCGCCCGTGTTCCAGCCCTTCGAAAAGCAGGTGCGGGCCGGGGACCTGGCGAACGAGTACTGATTCATACCAATTTGCATTCAATCGTAAAAGATCCACCACGGAGGCACGGAGCATGGGCACACAGGAGGCGCCGGGTCCGGAACGTTTCAGGCGTGTCCGGACCCGGCGCCTCCTGTGGCTTCCGGCGAAGCCGGAAGCGGCCTCCGGCCTGCCCATCACAGAGTTGCACGGAGGGCTCCGTGCCGCCTCCGTGGGTTCCGTGTCTCCGTGGTGAATCTTAATTCTTGATGGCGATTGGGTATCAGGCCGCGGGCTCCGCATCTTGGATGACCCGCCAGTCCTCTCCGAACTGCTCCAGGAAACCCAGGGAGTAGCAGCGGAAGAAGACGAAGATGGGCAGGAAGGCCACGGAGCTGAGGTAGGGGAGGATGGCCACGCAGCAGGTGAGGCAGCAGCCGGCCAGGATCAGCAGGGTGGCGGGGATCCACAGCAGGAAGGTCATCAGGTAGAACCCCACGAACCGCCAGGCGTTTCCGGGCAGAATCTCCCGCCGCAGGATGGCCCAGGCCTCGGAGGTGCCCAGGTTCCGCCGGTACATGATGGGCGCGACGAAGTCCCGCAGGAGCAGGCCGAACGCGGCGAGGACCAGGAGGCCCAGGACCAGGATGCTCCCGGCGCCCAGGATCGCGGCGAGGGCCGATGGCCCGAAGGTCCCGGCGTGGATGTCCGGCAGGGCGATGAGCAGGCCCAGGCCGCCGCAGACGAGGACGAGGCCCAGGGAGGCGAGGACGAGCACGAGGCGGAAGCGGAAGTACTGGTCCGCCAGGCTCCGGAACCGCGTCCAGGGCTCCACGATTTCCGCCCGGTCCCGGGCCACGCCGTCCAGGAACATGAACGTGCCCCGGCTCCCAAGCCACTGGAACAGCACCACCAGGGCCAGCATCAGGACGAAGAGCATGGCGCCGACGGCGACCACCAGGGGAAGGTGGGCGGCGATCCAGGCCTTGGCCAGGCCCAGGTCCGGCGCTCCGGGGCGGGCGTGGCCCTCGAAGGGGTTGCCGCTGTAGCTGAAGGATCCGCCGCCCCCCAGCTGGGCCAGGAAGGCGGAAAAGCCCAGCACGAACCACTTCCGCCAGGAGAAGGGGCGGAACAGGATGCGCTTCACGTGGACCAGGGCCGGCTGGATCGGATCGGTGATGGAGATCATGCCGCCATCATTCCACAGGGCCGGTCCGGCGGAAATCGGCTATCGTGGCAGCCGCGCGGGAACCAGGCGCGTCCGCCCCGGAGGGACCATGTTCGAATCCGCGGAGCTCGGCCACAGGATCGGGAAGGAGGTCTGGGACCGCGAGGTTCCCATCCTGCGGGAGGCGCTGCTGGATGCCCAGTACGACCTGTCCGGGGCGAAGTTCCCGGTGATCATCCTCGTGGCCGGGGTGGACGGGGCCGGGAAGAGCGAGACCGTCAACACGCTCAACGAGTGGATGGATCCGCGGCACATCCAGACCCACGGCCTGGCGGAGGCCTCGGACGAGGAGCGCGAGCGGCCCCACATGTACCGCTACTGGCGGCTGCTGCCGCCCAAGGGCAAGATCGGGATCTTCGACGGCTCCTGGTACACATGGCCCATCCTCGAGCGGGCCTACGGGCGGACGAAGACTTCGGATCTCGACCAGGACATGGCCCGGGTGGCCCGCTTCGAGCAGATGCTCATCCAGGAGGGGGCCCTGGTGCTGAAGTTCTGGATGCACCTGGGCAAGGACGTGCAGAAGAAGCGGCTGAAGGGCCTGGAGAAGGATCCTCGGACCCGCTGGAGGGTGACCCCCGAGGACTGGAAGCACTTCGAGATGTACGACACCTTCCGGCGCGTGTCCGAGCGGGCCCTGCGCGCCACCAGCACCGGGGACGCCCCCTGGATCGTGGTGGAGGCCACGGACCCGCACTACCAGCGCCTCACCGTGGGGAAGATCCTTCTCGAGCGCCTGCGGGCCCGGTTGGACCAGCCCGTTCCTGCGGTGCCAGCGGCACCTCCGCCTCCGCCCGCGATAGCCCTGGATGGCGTGAACATCCTCAGGGCCCTGGACCTCACGAAGCGGATGGACCAGAAGGACTACGAGGACGAACTGCTCACCCTCCAGGGGAAGCTGAACCTGCTCACGCGCCACCGCAACTTCCGGAAGCACTCCGTCGTGCTGCTGTTCGAGGGGGTGGACGCCGCGGGGAAGGGGGGCAGCATCCGGCGCATCACCCAGGCCCTGGATGCCCGCCGGTACCACATCCACCCCATCGCCGCGCCCACGGAGGAGGAGCGGGCCCAGCCCTATCTCTGGCGATTCTGGCGGCACCTGCCCCGTTGCGGGAAGGTGGCCATCTTCGACCGCAGCTGGTACGGGCGCGTGCTGGTGGAGCGGGTGGAGGGCTTCTGCTCCGAGGCGGACTGGCGGCGGGCTTACAGCGAGATCAACGACTTCGAGGACCAGCTCGTGCGCAGCCGCAGCATCCTGCTCAAGTTCTGGCTCTCCATCAGCCAGGAGGAGCAGCTGCGGCGCTTCGAGGAGCGCCAGACCACGCCCTTCAAGCGCTTCAAGATCACCGAGGAGGACTGGCGCAACCGGGAGAAGTGGCCCGCCTACGAGGCCGCCATCTGCGACATGCTCGACCGCACCAGCACCGGGATCGCCCCCTGGACCCTCGTGGAGAGCGAGGACAAGCACTACGGGCGGATCAAGATCCTGAGGACGATCGTGAAGAAGCTGGAGGAGGAGCTGTAGGAGCTATCAGCTGTCAGCTTTCAGCTCTCAGCTCTCAGCTATCAGCTGTCAGCCAAAGAAGCTGAGAGCCGACCCAACGCCGACAGCTGACGGCATCTTTTACTGAGAGCTGACAGCTGATAGCCGACAGCCACTCCTCACACCGCCCGCTCCTTGCCGAACACGCGATCCAGCACCAGGCCCGCAGTCTCCTCGATGCTGCGGCCGGTGACGTCGAGGATGGGCCAGCGGCGGTGCTGCTTGAACACTTCGTCGGCGTAGACCAGCTCCTCCAGGATGCGGCCCAGGTCGCTGTAGCTGTCGGCGCTGCCCGTGGCGCCCAGGCGCTTCAGCCGGTAGGCCCGGATCTCCTGGAGGCGGTCCGGCTGGATGGTGAGGCCCACGATCCGGCCCTGGGGGATGGTGTCGAGCTCGGGAGGCGGGGGGACGCCGGGCACCAGCGGCACGTTCAGCACCTTGTAGCCCTCCATGGCGAGGTACATGGAGAGGGGTGTCTTGCTGGTGCGGCTGATGCCCACCAGCACGATGTCGGCGCCCGGCAGGCCGCTCATGTCGATGCCGTCGTCGAACTTCAGGGCGAACTCGATGGCCTCGATGCGGCGGAAGTACTTGTCGCCCACCGCGTGGAAGCTGCCCGGGCGCTCTTCGGGGCGCTCCCGGAGGTAGAGGGCCAGGGTGTCCAGCAGGTTGCCGAAGAGGTCCACCTGGGTGAGCCGGAGCTCCGCGCAGCGGTCTGCCAAATAGAACCGCATCTCCCGGGACACGGTGGTGTGGATGATGACGGCCCGCTTTTCCGCGGCCATCTGGAGCACCCGGTCCATGTCCTCCTGGGAGCGGACGTTCTGGAAGCGCCGCACCACGGCGGAGGCCTCGCCCTTGGCGAACTGGGTGAGGGCCGCCTGCACCATCCGGTGGGCGGTCTCGCCGGAGCCGCCGGACACCACGTAGATGGGCTGCCTGTCCATGGGAATGAGCATACCCTGGGGCGATGGAACCGCTCTCCCGTACCATCGTGTGGTTGGCCGTGGCCCTTCCCGCGGGCGTGGCCGCCGGCGGCTTGGCCGTTGCGCTCGCGCGCGCGGCGCGCATGCAGCGCCGCGCCAAGGCGGATCCCGAGGCCCTGCTGCTTTCGGCGGTGTCCGGCAGCCTGCGTGAGCGGGGCGAGCTGGCGAACTCCCTGGGCGAGCTGCGCACGGTGCACCAGCGCCTGCTGGACGCGCTGCCCACGGGCGTGCTCTGGGTGGACCAGCGCCTTAGGCTGGCCGCCCTGAACCAGCGGGGATGCGATCTGCTCGGGGTGCGGCCCGGCGTGGTGGGCCTGGAGGCGGCCTTCGTGCTGGAGCCCTTCCCTTGGCTGCGGGAGGCCCTCGGCCGGGATCCGGGCCCCGCCTGGCGCTGCTCCGCCGGGGGCCGCCGCTGGCGGCTCCAGCGCATCGAGGCTCCGGACCGCATCGGTGCGCTCGTGCAGTTCGAGGATGTCACCGAGGCCGAGCAGGAGGATCACCGGCGCCACCTGCGGGAGCGCTTCGCGGAGCTGGGCGAGATGACCGCCGGCGTGGCCCACCAGCTGAAGAACGGTCTGGCGGTGCTCAAGGGCCGGGGCCAGATGCTGAAGCGGGCCGGCCACGGGGAGGCGGCGGAGGAACTGCTGGAGGAGACCGAGGAGCTGGAGCGGCTCGTCCAGCGCTTCCTCCAGTGGGCCAAGCCGCTGGACCCCGCCGCGGAGCCGCTCCGCCTCGAGGAGGCCGCGGCCCAGGCCGTGGGGGAGCTGAAGCGCCGTCCGATGAGTCAGGGCCGCCAGCTGGCCGTGGAGGGCGAGGGGGAGGCCACGGGGGATCCCCTGCTGCTCCACCAGGCCCTGGTGAACCTTCTGGAGAACGCCTGCCAGGCCACGGTCCTCGGCGGCCGGATCCTGGTGCGGGTCGCCGACGGCCGGATCGAGATCCTGGATGAGGGGCCGGGACTGTCGGAGGACACGGCCATCCGCATGCTCCGGCCCTTCGAGAGCGGCCGGCCCGATGGCACGGGGCTCGGCCTGCCCCTGGCCCTGAAGTGGCTCAATGCCCAGGGGGCGGACCTGCGCCTCACGCGCCGTCCCGAGGGGGGCACCTGCGCGGAGGTCCGCTGGTAGGACGCTGGTAACTTGAAGGCATGAAGATCGCGCTCCTCCAGCTCAACGCCCGGCTCGGCGATCCCGAGGGCAACGGCCGCCGGGTGGAGGCGGCCTACGCCGAGGCCGTGGCGGCCGGTGCGGAATTGGTCCTGGCCCCGGAGCTGGCCATCCCCGGCTATCTGGCCGAGGACCGGCTCTGGGAGCAGGGGCTGCGCCGCCGGATCGAGCGGGAGTCCCATCGGCTGGCCGCCCTCTCCGGCGCCGTGCCGCTGCTCTTCGGCACCGCCCGGCCCGCGCCCTCGGGGCGCCTCTGGAACGAGCTCTGGTGGTGCGAGGGTGGGGCCCTCCGCCACTGCGCCCACAAGCGCGTGCTGCCCAGCTACGACATCTTCGACGAGCATCGCTACTTCGAGCCGGACCCGGCCCCCCAGCCCCTGGTGGACTTCCGCGGGCATCGCATCGGCCTCTCCATCTGCGAGGACCTGTGGGCGGACCCCCAGCTGGGCAATGCCCCCGTAGGCTACGGAGTGGATCCCATCGCGGACCTGGCCGCCGCGGGGGCCACGCTGATCCTCAATGGCAGCGCCAGCCCCAGCGGCCTGGGCAGCTACCTGCCGCCGGATCGCAGCGCCCCCTGGGCCATCCCCTCGAAGGACGCCCAGCGCAACCGCCTGCTGCCGGGGCTGGCCCAGAAGCATGCGGTTCCCATCGCCTACGCCAGCCGGGTGGGTGCCGAAAGCTGGCTGCTCTTCGACGGCGGATCGGGGCTGGCGCTCCCTGACGGGCGCTGGCAGGGGTGTGCGCCGTTCCATGAGGGCCTGCTCCTGGTGGATACGGGGAAGCCGGGCGAGGCTTGGCGGCCCGTGGCGGAGGGAGCGTGGCTGCGGACGGCCCTGGTGATGGGGATCCGCGACAACCTGGCCAAGCAGGGGCTGGAGGCCCTGGTGCTGGGGCTGTCCGGCGGCATCGACAGCGCCGTGGCCGCGGCCCTGGCCGTGGAGGCCCTGGGCCCGGACCGCGTGCTGGGCGTGGCCCTGCCCACGCGGTTCAGCAGCGGGGAGAGCTCGGGCCTGGCGGAGCAGCAGGCCCAGCACCTCGGCATGGGCTTCCTGCACATCAACGTCGACGAGCCGTTCGCGGGGTTCACTGCCGCGCTGGAACAGGCGCTTCCAGGCCGGGCCTTCAGCCTCACGGACGAGAACCTCCAGAGCCGCTGCCGGGGCAGCCTGCTCATGGCCCTGACTTCGGAGCCGGAGGTCCACCAACGCCTCGGCACGGGCCGTGTGGCCGTGCTGAACACCGGGAACAAGAGCGAGGCGGCCACGGGCTACTTCACGCTCTATGGCGACGGCATCGGGGCCTTCGCGCCCCTGGGGGACTGCCTCAAGGCCCGGGTCTATGCCGTGGCGCGGGAATTGGGCGAGGCCGTGCCCCGCGGGGTGGTGGAGCGCCCGCCCACGGCCGAGCTGCGGCCGGGCCAGACAGACGAGGCCAGCCTGCTGCCCTATGCCCAGCTGGACGCCATCCTGGGTGCGGCCCTGGAGGCCCAGCGTCCGGAGGAGGGGCTGGCGGACGACCTCGCCCTGCTGCTGGACGGGCCCGCCTTGGACCAGGCCCGGGCCTCGCTGCCCCGCATCCTGGGCCTCCTGCGCCGCACGGAGTTCAAGCGCCGCCAGCTGCCCTTCGCCTTCAAGGTGAGCCCCAAGGCCTTCGGAGCGGGGCGCCGGATCCCCCTTACCGCATTGTGAGAAGCCGCACCGCCGCGCTATCCTGAGCCTTCGCGCCGGTGTGGCGAAATGGCAGACGCGGCGGACTCAAAATCCGCTCCCAGCGATGGGGTGTCGGTTCGATCCCGACCACCGGTACCAACCGACAGGCCCCGCCTCGGGGCCTGTTTCCGTTACAGGCCGGAATCCGACATGGAGATCACAAACTTCTTGATCAAAGGACCTCGGAAGCCTACATTCGCCTGTCAGTCCCCTTCATGAAGATCCGAGCGCTGGATCGCCTGCCCAGTCGGCCCCTGTCCGGATCCTCTGTTGTTCATCGCGGAAAGGATCCGGGCCATGGATGTCGTTTGGAACACCCGGTACAACACGGGCATCCAGCTCATTGATGAGCAGCACCAGGAGCTTTTCGCCACGGTGGAGCGGCTGAGGCACTCCGTCCAGGCCGGCGCGCAGCGCGAGGAGATCCGGGAACTCCTGACCACGCTGGTCCGGCACTCCGAGCGCCACTTCGCCACGGAGGAGTCCTTCATGGCCCGGTACGGGTATCCGGACCTGACCCAGCACGTGGCCGAGCACGCCTCCATGCTCACCAGCCTCCACGAGCTGCTGCAGAAGTTCCAGGAGAGCCACCACGCCCTGGCCCTGATGGTCCCGACCTTCATGGAGGGCTGGCTGAAGCACCACATCAGCGATGGGGACTTCGGCTTCGTGACCTTCCTGAAGGCCCGGAACCTGGCCTGAACCCCGGATGTGACCGCCGGGTCACGGGAAATGGGATTCCCGGGGAACTTTCGGGGTAAAAAAGGCACTTGAGCCCCCCGCCCCTGATCGGGGATCCTTGGGCTTCCCCTGCCACGGACGTGCCGGAATAAACCGGGACCCGTAATCCATCGGCGGCCAAATTTTCTGGCCTCAGGAGCGACGATGAACCGACGCTGGACAACCCTCACGCTGACCGCCCTGGCCTGTGCCACGGTCGCCTCGGCCCAGACCTCATCCACCGCCGGCGCGGTGCGCGGCGTCATCCGGGACAAGGGAGGCAAGGCCATCGCCAACGCGACCCTGTCCCTGCGGAACCGGGAGACCGGACTGGTCCGCACCGCCGCCACCAATGCCCAGGGCGAGTACCAGATCGGCCTGCTGCCGGTCGGCGGCTACGAGCTCACCGTGGCCGCCCCGGGCATGCGCTCCATGAAGGACACCAGCGTCCAGGTGTCCCTGGGCCAGAACACCATCGCGAACTTCAACCTCGATGTGGCCGAAGCCTCGGCCATGGTGGAGATCGTGGCGTCGGCGCAGACCCTGGACACCACCCAGGTGAACAGCGTCACCGCCGTGGACAGCAAGCTCGTGGAGGCGCTCCCCCTGGCCGGCGGCCGCGACTTCACGGCCCTGGTGCAGCTCACGCCGGGCTCCGTCTACGACTCCGACAACAACCGCGTGTCCATGGAGGGCGCCCGCGGCATCCAGAACAACCTCACCATCGACGGCGCCTCCTACCAGTCGAACTTCTTCGGCGAGCAGCGCGGCTCCACCCGCATCCCCTTCGCCTTCGGCGCCGACACCATCAAGGAACTCCAGATCATCACCAACGCCTTCGACGCCCAGTACGGCAACGCGGCGGGCGCGGTGATCAACGCCGTCTCCAAGACGGGCACCAACGAGTTCAGCGGGTCGGCCCTCTACCAGGTCCGCCCCAAGTCCCTGGTGGCCAAGATCCGGCCCGTGCCCTACGATCCCCGCGGGACCACCAACGCGGACAAGGCCCTCACGAAGAACTTCACCCAGACCCAGTTCAATGTGAACGTGGGCGGCCCCATCATCAAGGACAAGCTGCACTTCTTCCTGGGCGTGGAGACCTACAAGTACAAAGAGGATCTGACGCCGGACTTCGCCATCGGCACCTCCAGCTCCACGAACCTGGCGGCGTTCAACACCTTCATCGGCACCTTCGGCGGCCTGGTGATGGGGAATGACGGGCGCACCCTGGCCCAGGAGGGCGGGCGCAGCTACACGAACGACCGCACCAACACCGTCTACTTCGGCCGCCTGGACTGGACCATCAACGAGAACCACCGGGCCACCCTGCGCGTGAACGCCCAGGACTGGAAGTCCGAGAACGGCACCACGTCCTTCACCAGCAGCTTCGCCCCCACCACGGGCCAGACCCAGCAGGGCCTGGAGAAGAACAGCGGCCTCTCCTGGGTGGCCGAGCTGAACAGCATCTTCGGCTCGAACCTGGTGAACGAGGCCCGCATCCAGCGCGCCATCGAGCGGCGCCCCCGCTACGCCAACACCACCGCCTCGCCCGAGTTCCAGGTGAACAGCGGCTTCACGGCGGGCCAGAACAACTTCCTCCCCAACGGCCTGGATGAGTACAGCTGGCAGATCATCGACAACCTGACCTGGAGCCAAGGCGACTGGACGGTGAAGGGCGGCGTGGACTTCCAGTTCTTCGACTTCAAGAACACCTTCTTCCGCTACCAGAACGGCTCCTTCCAGTTCGGGAACTACGCCACGGCCAGCCGCTGGGCCACGGGCACCGTCGGCACCGGCGACACGCTGGTCTACCAGGGCGCCTTCAGCAACTACGGCGGCGCCATCTCCTACAAGTCCAAGCTCTACGCCGGCTATGTCCAGGGCCAGTACCAGGGGCTGCTGGACCGCCGCCTCCTCCTCAGCCTCGGCCTCCGCGCCACCCGCGAGGACCAGCCGGACAACCCGCGCCCGAACACGCAGTTCGCCGGGCTGGACCAGGCCAATGACGCCACGGCCTACGACCCCCGCTTCGGCTTCACCTACGACCTGAAGGGCAATGGCAAGACCCTCATCCGCGGCGGCTACGGCTGGTTCTCCAGCCCCAACCCGAGTCTCACCGTGTCCAACACGATGAACAGCAACGGGAACACCACCGCCACCTACCGGATCGCCAACAGCGCCTCCAGCAACGCCCTGTTCAACACCGGCCTGCTCTCCTACGCCAACCGTGTGTCGGGCAGCACCCTCACCCGGCTGGATCCCGCGCTGCTCTCGACGGTGGGCAACACCAACTCCAAGCAGGGCCAGGTCTGGGACCCCCGGAACGACCTCTCCGTGGCCAAGCGCGCCGCCCTGGGCGTCGAGCACGCCTACGACAACGGCTACACCGTGGGCTTCCAGGCCGTGTACGCGAAGTTCGAGAACCTCCAGTACTTCGTGAACATCAACCTGAACCAGACCGGCGCCCCGGCGGGCTCCTACTACAACGACGGCTACCCACTCCCCACCAACCGCTTCGGCGGCACCCGCCCGGGCAAGGCTGTGGTGGACGGCCGGCTCCTGGACTTCACCAGCTTCGGGGACGTCTTCCTCAGCCGCAATGATGGCGAGGGCAAGTACCAGGCGCTGATCCTCACGCTGTCCAAGCGGACCGAGGCGGGCTGGGGCTTCACCTCCAACGTGACCTGGTCCAAGGCCCGGGACAACAACTCCAACGAGCGCACCACCGCCAGCGCCAGCTCCGAGTCGAACGTCAACAACCCCGCGGATCCCCTGGCGACCTACGCCTACAGTGACAACGACCGCCGCTGGCGCGTGGTCTTCGCGGGCTACTTCCCCGTCTACTTCGGCATCCAGGGCGCGGTGAACTTCAGCTACACCTCCGGGCGGCCCTACAGCTCCTTCAACACCAGCCGCACCATCACGGGCGTCTCCTACTCCGGCGACCTGAACGGGGACGGGGCCACCAACGACTACAGCCCCAACACCGAGCGCAACCAGTTCCGGCAGCCCTCGGTCCGCAGTCTGGACCTCCGCCTGAGCCGCGACTTCAAGATCGCCCGCCGCTTCGAGCTGCAGACCTTCATCGACATCTTCAACCTGCCCAACTGGGCCAACCAGCGCACCACACTGACCACCGGCACCCAGGGCAACACCACGGTCGGCTTCGTGCCCGTGAGCGACTTCGGCTTCATCAACCTGCCGGACCGCAGCACCCGCGAGGTCCAGCTGGGCGTCCGCGCCAAGTTCTGATCGCTCCCGCTGCATGAAGAAGGCCCCGCGTTCGCGGGGCCTTCTTCATGCAGCGGGTATCTTCACTTCAGGGTGATGACCGTGGCGCCGGCTCCGCCCTGGTTCTGGGGGGCGTCCTCCACCCGGGCGATGCCGGGGTGGCCCCGCAGGGCCTCGCGCACCGCTGCCTTCAGCCTCCCGGTGCCGTGGCCGTGGACGATGCGGACGTAGCGCCGCCCGGAGGCCAGGGCCTCCTCCACGAAGCGGTAGACCTCGCTGTCCACGTCGTCACTGGCCCGGCCGATGAGGTTGATCTCGGACTCGACGTCCTGGGCTTCGGCGCGCACGCGGACCTTGCCCGAGGGCTTTGGCGCGACTTCCCGGGCGCCGATGGGCTCCAGCTCGCCCAGACGGCACTCCAGGCGCCGACCCTGGGGCGTCTCCAGGGTGGCCCGGTCCCCCTTGAGGGCCACGACCTTGCCTTCGACGCCCAGGCCGCGATGACGGGCGTAGCCGCCCTCCCGGACCTCCCTGGGCACGGCGGGCTGTGGCTTGGCGCCTCGCGGGGCCAGCTCGGCCTCGGCCAGGCGGGTGAGCTGCTTCACGCGCTCGTGGGCCTCGGTGCCCAGGCGGTCGGCGTTCACCTCGGCGGCCTTCTGCCGTTCCTTCAGCTCCTTCACCAGGCGCTTGCCCTCGTGGTCGAGGAAGTCGAGTACCCGGGCCACCTTCTCCTTGGATTCCTTCTGGAAGGCCTCCCGCTCGAGCCGCAGCCTCTCCTCCCGCTGGCGGAGGATCTCCCGGTCCTTCTCGGCGGCGGCCGTCTGCTGGCGCAGGGTCTCGGCCTCCTCCAGCAGGCGCGTGCGCTCCGCCTCCAGCTCCCGCAGGAAGTCACGCCAGTCCTGCTCGCGCTTGCCCAGCACCTTGTCGGCGTGGTCCAGCACCGCCTTGGGCAGGCCCAGCTTGGCCGCGATGGTGAGGGCGCGGCTCTGGCCCGGCTGGCCCACCAGCAGGCGGTAGGTGGGGGCCAGGCGGTCCTCGTCGAACTGGACGGAGGCGTTCTGGAACCGCGTGTGGCGCAGCGCCCACTGGCTGATCTCGCCCAGGTGGGTGGAGCAGAGGATCCAGCAGCGGCGCCGGGACAGCGTCTGGAGCATGGCGATGCCCAGGGCGGCGCCCTCCTTGGGGTCCGTGCCCGTGCCCAACTCGTCCAGCAGCACCAGGCCGCCATCATGGACGTTTTCGAGGATCTTCTTCAGATGCAAGACATGGCTGCTGAAGGTCGAGAGGCTTCCCGTGATGGTCTGGTGGTCGCCGATGTCCGCGTGGAGGCTGGGCAGGGCGGGGAAGCTGGAGCCCTCCTTCGCGGGGACGGCGCAGCCGCAGGCGGCCAGGATCGACAGCAGGCCCACAGTCTTGAGCACCACGGTCTTGCCGCCGGTGTTGGAGCCCGAGATGACGAGGCCCGGCTTCTCCGCCTCCAGCACCAGGTTCAGGGGCACCACCGGGTGGGGCAGCGGCTCCAGACCCATGGCCTCGCGCACGGCGGGCAGCAGCATGGGATGGCGGGCCTCCAGCAGGCAGAGGCGGCCCTGCTTGGGATCCGTCTCCACCTCCGGCAGGCGCCCGTCGCAGAGGGCGGCCCAGCGCAGGAGGGCGATCCCCTGGTCCGCCTGGGCCTGGAGGTCCCGCCAGCGGGTGAAGTCCTCCCGGCGGCCCCGCAGCTCCGCCAGCAGGTCGCGGAGGAAGGCCTGCACGGCCTGGGCGTAGTCCCGGTCGGCCTCCACGAAGGCGTTGTTGAGGGGCACCGCCTCCATGGGCTCGATGAAGACGGTCGCGCCGCTGCCGCTGCGGTCCAGCACCAGGCCCGGCACGAGGCCGCGCCGCTCCTGGCGTACGGGCAGGCAGAAGCGGCCATTGCGCTCGACGATGGTGGCCTCGTTGAAGGCGTCTGGCGTGGCCCGAAGCAGCTTCTGGAGTTTGGCCTGCACGGCCTGGAAGGCGTCCTGGCGCCCGCGGTGGAGGCTGGCCAGGGCCGGGATGCGCAGGGGATCCAGGCGGCCGTCGGCATCGAAGCTCTTGGCCAGCCGCTCGGCGATGGGCGCGGGATCCGGCAGCAGGGCCGCCGTGACCTGGAGGCGGTCGATGCCCAGGTGAGTGCCCGCCGGCGCCGGGCGGGCCTCGGGCCAGGGGAGGGCGGCCAGGCTCTGCAGCAGGCGGGCCATGGCCTTGAGCCCCTCCCGCAGCTGGCGCCAGTGCTCCGGCTGCAGCCAGCCTGCCGGGTTGAGCAGCTCGTCCAGGGCCTCGTCCATGGGGTGGACCGGCAGCAGGTCCGGCGTCTTCATCCAGAGATCCTGAAGCTCCAGCTGGTGCAGCCGTCGCAGCCCGGCGAGGCCGTCCCAGGGCTGCATGGCGCCCAGAGCCGTGCGGGCCGGCGCCGTGCGGGCGCCGGACTGGATCAGGCGCACGGCATCGGGGAATTCGAGGGCATGGAGTTCAGGGTTCATGGGGGGAGTCCTCAGGCCTCAGGGCTCAGTCTTCAGTAAAACAAAAAGGGCCCGCTTCCGCGGGCCCTTTGCGTGCAAAGCGCAGCTTGGCACGAAGACAGGATCAGCCGATCATGCGGCGTTCCTGCGCGAGACGCTTCAGCGTCTTCTTGCGGGCGGCGAGCATCTTGCGCTTGCGCTTGGTGCTGGGCTTCTCGTAGTGCTGGCGCTTCTTCAGCTCGCTGAGGATGCCGGACTTCTCGCACTTCCGCTTGAAGCGGCGAAGGGCGAACTCGAAGGTTTCGTCTTCTTTGACCTTGACCAAAGGCATGTGGATGCACCTCCTTTCCCGTGGATTTGGCCGCGACCTGCGAGGCAGGGGCGGGCCGAACGAAAAGTCTACTCCACCAAAGGGCTTATGGCCAGGAGGAATGCCTCCCGCTACCCTGGACCCTCACTGCTTCTTCACGGAACCCCATGCCGCGCCCCCTTCTGCTCATCGTGGACGGTGAGTCCCTGCGGACTCCTGGACTGGTGTCCGCCATGGAGGCCGACGGCTGGGACGTCCAGTGGATTCGCCACGAGGGGACAGGGGCCTTCCTGGAGGCGGGGCGGGATCCGGACCTGCTGATCCTGGACGCGGCGGCCGCCGGGGCGGAAGGCGACCTGATCCGCCGCCTGCGGGAGCAGAACCCCCGCCTGCCGGTGCTGGTGCTCGTCGAGGGGCCCGAGGCCGGGGATCCGTCGGGATCCGGGGTGCAGGAGTACCTCGAGCGGACCTTGCCCGATCCCGAGATCGCGGCCGTCCTGCGGCGCTACCGTCCCGGATCCGCCAAGCTCACCACCACGGACATCTTCGGCGACCTGCTGGCGGATCTGGAAGGGGGCCAGGAGCCCGCCGCTTCCCCGGCCGAGCCTCCCCTGGCTGCGCCCCCGGCCGGCCAGCCCCCCCTCAGCGCCGCGGAGATCTTCGGCCGGGTGATCGAGGAGGTGGAGGCCCTCCCTGAACCGGCCCCGGTCCGCAACCTGGTGCGCGTGGTCCCGGCCCTGGCCGCGGCTCCTGCCTCCACCCCAGCCTCCGCCCCAGCCTCCGCTCTGGCGGCGGCTCCCACGCCGGAGGGGCCGCTGGGGCCTTCCGACTTCACCCTCAGCGACATCTCCGGAGTCAACGATCCCTTCGCCTGGTCGGGCGGGCCCGCAGAGGCCCCGGGGACGGCGCCGGAGCAGGAGGCCAAGCCGGTGGCGGCCGGGGCGCCGGAGATCCTGGAGGAGTACGGGAACTACTTCCTGCTGGAGAAGATCGCCATCGGCGGCATGGCGGAGCTGTTCAAGGCCCAGCAGCGGGGCGTGCAGGGCTTCCAGAAGATCGTGGCCATCAAGCGCATCCTGCCGCACTTCAGCGACAACGAGGACTTCGTCACGATGTTCATCGACGAGGCCAAGCTGGCGGCCCAGCTGACCCATCCGAACATCGTGCAGATCTTCGACCTGGGGAAGGCCGGCAGCTCCTACTACATCGCCATGGAGTACGTGAACGGCCGGGATCTCCGGACGCTGTTGCGGAAGGTGCGGGAGCTCGGCCGGCCCTTCCCCGAGCAGGTGGCGGCCTTCGTGGTGATGAAGGTGGCCGCGGCGCTGGACTACGCCCACCGCAAGCGGGGCTTCGACGACCGCGAACTGAAGCTGGTCCACCGGGACATCAGCCCTCAGAACGTGATCCTCTCCACCGAGGGCGCCGTCAAGCTCGTGGATTTCGGCATCGCCAAGGCCGCCAGCAAGGCCAGCCACACGGTGGCCGGGGCCCTGAAGGGGAAGCTGCTGTACATGAGCCCGGAGCAGGCCACGGGCCAGCCTCTGGACAACCGCTCGGACCTCTATTCCCTGGGCCTGGTGCTGTTCGAGCTGCTCACCGGCGAGCGCTGCTTCCAGGCTGACTCGGAGCTGGGCGTTCTCGAGAAGGTGCGGCTGGGCCGCGTGTCGGACCTGCTCTCCCTCAATCCGAAGGTCTCGAAGGAGATGGCCGCCATCGTGAGCCGGGCCCTCCAGAAGGGCGTGGACCACCGCTATCCCTCGGCCCGCTTCATGGAACGCGACCTGCGCGACTACCTGCTCCGGCTGGGCACGCCCGTCACGGAACACGACGTGGCGGAATACATGCAGGCCCTGCTCCATGCCACGCCCGAGAACCTGGACCACCTGGTCGCCACCAAGTTCCCGCCGCCGACGACGTTCTCCAGCGGCGCCCACCGGAACCTGGGCCTGCCGGCGGATACCCTCATCCGGACGGCCCCGGCGCCCCAGGAGGCCCTGGAGCACCCCGAGGAAGCCCTGGACCCCATCGAGCCGCTCCCGGACACCGCGCCGCGCCCCCGGTGGATGCTGCCGGCGATCCTGGGTCTCGCGGCCGTCCTCGTGGCCCTCCTGGTCATCGCCCGCTGGTCCTGAGTGGGTGGCCCCGGCCCCGCGATCGGGATAAGATCGGCTTTCCCGCACCCTTTCGTCATGCCCAGGGAGTTCCCATGGATCTCAGCCCGGATCAGAAGGCCTTCTACGAGACCACCCGCGAGCGCTGCCGCTCGGAGGTGTCCCAGATCAACAACACCATCGCCTCGGAAGTGCAGCGCGTGAAGGAACTGCTCACCAGCCTGAGCAACCGCAAGACCGCCGTCCTCCAGATGTACGGCGCCGCCTGCGAAGTGCTGGGCGAAGAGAACGATCTCGCCGAAGAATCGATCGATATTGAATTTTAGCTATCAGCTCTCAGCTGTCAGCTCTCAGTCGGGAGCGGCCTGCTTTTACTGACAGCTGACAGCCGACAGCCCTCACCGATGCAGATTCAGCAGCGGCGCGGCGCACTTCTGGCAGTTGCTCTGGTGCGGGGGGTTCTTCTTCCCGCAGTGGCTGCACACGAGGGTGTGGGTCTGCTTCCGGCGCCAGATGCGGAGGTAGAGGACGCCGAGCAGCACCACCAGGAGGCAGCCCTTCTGCCAGGGCTGGAGGATGAAGCCCGTGGGGCTCTCGACCTTCCTGGGGCCCTCGGGATGCTCCTGGAGGCTGAGGGTGGTGGGCTGACTCATGGTTCAATCCCTTCCTCGGGCAGGTCCGCCGCCGGCTCCAGCACGCCTTCGCCGAACAGCCCATCCTCGGGCAGGGGCGGCTCCAGGGCCGTCAGGGCCTGGGCCTCCAGGCGGCCTTCGCCGAAATCCTCCAGCCGGGGCAGGTCGTGGAGGCTCTTCAGGCCGAAGTGCAGCAGGAAGGCCTGGGTGGTGGCGTAGGTCATGGGGCGGCCCACCACGGGCTTGCGGCCCGCGGGACTGATGAGCTGGCGCTCCATGAGGCTCTTCACCTGGTTGGCGCTGCTGGTGACGCCGCGGATGGCATTGAGCTCCGTGATGGTGACGGGCTGGCGGTAGGCGATGATGGCCAGCGTCTCGATCTGGGCGGGGGTGAGCTTGCCGCTGCGGGTGGTGGTCACCAGGCGGGCGACCATCTCCTTGTAGAGCGGGCTGGTGGCCATGCGCCAGCCGCCGCCGACCTCCAGGAGGCGCAGGCCGCTGGCACCGCCGAGCCGCTCCTGCAGCTTCTCGATGCCCTGCTGGAGGGCGCCGTCCCCCAGGCCCGTGAGCTCCCGCAGGCGCGCCAGGTCCAGCACCTCGCCCGCGGCTGTGAACAGGGCCTCCAGGGCCCCGGGGAGATCGCCACCCTCATCCCAGAGGGGGTCCTGGTTGAAGATCTCCATCTCGCTCACCGGTACGCCCCCAGCCGCTGTCCCACCTTCACGCCGCCCTCGGTGCGCTGCGGCACCCAATCCTTGGCCCTGGGCCCGCCGATGAGCAGCACCACGGTGGACCCGAACTCGAAGGTGCCGAGGTCGTCGCCGGGGGCGCAGGGGAGGAGGTCCACGGGGAAGCCCCCATCTTTCGGCAGGTCGCGGCCGCCCAGCCAGCGCCCGTCAATCACCACGCCGCCCACGTGCGTGGCACCCACCAGCACGGCCGCCACCTCCAGGCCCTCGCAGGAGCCCTTGCCCAGCGCCATCCACACCGCCCGGCGGTTGCGCTCGTAGAGGCGCGGGACGCTGCCGGTGCTGGCGTCGTTCACAGGCCAGAGCTCGCCCTCCACGCGGCTGACGGCGCTGACCCGGCCTTCGAGGGGCACATGGATGCGGTGGTAGTCCCTGGGCGAGAGGTAGAGCGTGAGGTAGTGCCCGCCCTCGAACCGGTCCGCGCTCCGCTCGTGCTTCAGCAACTCGGATACCTGATAGGGGAGCCCCTTGGCCTGGATGGCGGTGCCGGACCGGATGGGGCCGCAGGCGATGATGCGGGCGTCCACGGGGCTGTTCAGGCCGCCGGGGACAGCGCCGTCCTGGGGCCGGAGGCCCGCCTTCAGGCGCCGCGTGAAGAGGGCCTGGAAGCTGGGGTAGTCCCCGAGGGGAAGTTCCGCTTCCGCCAGGTCGATGCCGTAGTGGCCCGCGAAGCGGTCCAGCAGGGGCTCGCGCCAGGCGGCGGGCAGGTTGCGGCTGGCGGCCCAGCCCACCACGCGGGAGCCCAGCTTCTTGGGGTACAGGCCGAGCATCCTCAGGGAAGGGGGGCCCGGCGTCCAGACCAGCACGTAGAGCGCCCAGAGCAGGGCGAGGACGAGCGCGACGCGCGCCGGCGAGGGCCAGGACAGATGCATCCCGACAGGATAACCCGCCTAGGATGGTGGATGGACTGGACTCACCTGAAGCCCTCCGAGGGCCGACTCATGCCCTGGAAGAACGGCGGGGGCACCACGCTGGAGCTGGCCGCGGACCCGCCGGGCGCCACCCTGGAGACGGGCTTCCGCTGGCGTCTCAGCTCGGCGGAGGTGGCGGCCTCTGGCCCCTTCTCCGCCTTCCCCGGCCTGGAGCGCTGGCTGCTCCTGCTGGAAGGCGAGGGCATGGACCTCGACTTCGGCCCCCGGGGCCGGATGGCCCTTCCGGAACCGCTCCGGCCGCTCCGGTTCTCCGGCGACTGGCCCGCCGTGGCCACCCTCCTGGACGGGCCCTGCACGGACCTCAACCTCATGGTGGATCCCCGGACCTGCCGGAGCGGCATGGAGGTCGTCCACCTGGGGGCCTCCCAGACGATCAGGCTGTCCGAGGCCACCACCCTCCTGTTCGTGGCGCAGGGTGCGGTGGCGGTGCCGGCCTTGAATTTACAGCTGGGTTCCAGGCACCTCCTGCGCCTCGACGGAGGCGCCGGAGATCTGGCCCTGGCGCCGGGCCTGGGCGGCGCGGCCCTGGTCCGCATGGACCTGATTCCTGTCTGAACCTCCGTTCCGGTACGTGGTAGGGTGTCAGCCACCCAACCACAGCCCCGGAGGCACCCATGAACCTGAGGATCCTCTCCTCGCTTCTGGCGTTCGGACTCGCCGTGCAGGCCCAGACGCCGGTGAAGCTCGGCGTCATCAATTGCGTGACGGGCACCCAGGCGCCCATCGGCGAGTACATCAGCAATGGCTACAAGCTGGCCATCGAGGACCTCCAGAAGAAGGGCATCAAGGTGGATCTGGTCTCCGAGGACGACACCGGCAAGCCCCAGGTTTCCATGTCCGCCTTCGAGAAGCTGGCCACCCGCGATCGCGTGGCCGCCGTGGTGGGCCCCTACAGCTCCGCCTGCGCCAATGCCGTGTCCAAACTGGCCGAGAAGTACAGGGTGCCCCTGCTGGTACCCGTGGCCTCCAAGGAGGACATCACCCGCCAGAACCAGAAGTACGTCTTCCGCCTCAGCGCCACGACCGAGGACTACGCCTCCATCCTCATCTCCATGGCCCAGAAGCTGGGCAAGCCGAAGACCATGGCCATCCTGAACGAGAACACCGATTTCGGCACCTCCGGCGCGAAGTCCGCCAAGGCCTACGCAGGCCAGGTGGGCATCCAGGTGGTGATGGAGGAGGCCTACCAGGCCGGCTCCCCGGACTACCGCTCCACGCTGGCGAAGGTGAAGGCCGCAAAGCCCGACCTCGTGTTCATGGTGTCCTACGTGGCCGACGGCATCCTGCTCATGCGGCAGGCCCGCGAGGTGGGCCTCCAGCCCCAGGCCTTCCTGGGCGCGGGCGCGGGGTTCGCGTCCTCGGAGTTCGCCCGGGAGCAGGCCATCTCGCATGGCGTGTTCTCCAGCACCCAGTGGACCACGGACGTCAGCTGGCCCGGGGCCAAGGACTTCGGGGCGCGCTACAAGGCGAAGTTCGGCAAGTCCGAGGTCCCCTACCACGCCGCCAACGCCTATGCCTCGATGATGGTCATGGCCGAGGCCGCGGCCAAGGTGGGCGGCGACCGCGAGCGGCTCCGCGGGGAGCTGCGCGGAGGCCACTGGAACGGCATCATGGGCGACGTGAGGTTTGTGGACTACAACGGTTACATGAACCAGAACAAGCACCAGATGCTGGTGGAGCAGATCCAGAACGGCAGGCACGAGACGGTGTGGCCGCCGGAGTACGCCACGAAGAAACCGCTCTATCCCTTCAAGTGGAAGTAGCGGTCTTCTGGTCAGACCGTGCCCCTGTCATCTTAGGTGGATGCACATCGGACACGCGCTCACGGTCATGGCCGCGGCCTTCGCCGCCGGCGCCATCAATTCCATCGCGGGGGGAGGGACGCTCGTGTCCTTCCCCTCGCTGCTGGGCATCGGCCTCACAGGCCAGCAGGCCAACGTGACGAGCACGCTCGCCCTGTGGCCGGGCTCCATCGGAGGCTTCTGGGGCCACCGCGAGGATCTGGTGGGTATCCGGGAGTTCGCCCTCCGCCTGATGCCGCCCTCCCTGCTGGGCGGCGCGCTGGGCGCCTGGCTCATGCTCGTCACGCCCCAGAAGGTCTTCGACAACCTGGTGCCCTGGCTGATCCTGGTGGCCACGATCCTGCTGGCGCTGAACGATCCGGTCAACAAGATCCTGAAGAGGATGGGAAGCCACGACCGCACCCCGGGCTGGTGGGTCGGCGCCATGATCTTCCAGTTCATCGTGGGCATCTACGGCGGCTACTTCGGCGCGGGCATCGGCATCCTCATGCTGGCGGCGCTGAGCCTCCTGGGCCTCACGGACATCCACCAGATGAACGGCCTCAAGAACCTGCTGGCCCTCTGCATCAACGGCATCGCCATCTTCGCCTTCCTGGCCATGGAGTTCCTGCGCCACCCCGGCAATGTCCAGTGGGCCCTCGTCGGCATCATGGCGGTGGCCGCGGGCCTGGGCGGCCTGTTCGGCTCCCACATGGCCCACCGCGTCGGCCGCAAGACCGTGCGCATCGGCGTCGTGTCCATCGGCTTCATCCTCTCGGCCTGGTACTTCTACAAGCACTACATGGCCTGAGGGGTGCCTGGCGCGATCAGGCCCGGTCCAGGCCCGCATGGGCGAGGATGAACTCGGCCACGGCGCCGGGGTTGTTCAAGTCCAGCACCGGGATCGCCAGGCCGGGCAGCGGCCGGTCGCTGGCCACGGCCACGATGCCGGGATCTTCGGTGCAGAGCAGGGGCTTGCCCTCGGACTCGCGGTGGATCTCCAGCTTGGGGTGCTGGTGGGTCTTGAATCCTTCGATGAGCAGCAGGTCCACGGGCGTCATGCGCTCGATGAGGGACTCGATGCTGGGGTCGGGCTCCTCCCGGGACTCGTGCATCAGCACCCAGCGCGAGGAGGTGACCACCAGGACCTCCGAGGCCCCGGCCTCGCGGTGCCGGAAGGAATCCTTCCCGGGCTTGTCCACATCGAAGCGGTGATGGGCGTGCTTCATGGTCGAGACCTTCAGCCCCATCCCCCGGAGGATCGGCAGCACCTCGACCACCAGGCTGGTCTTCCCGCTGCCGCTCCAACCCACGATGCCCATGACTTTCATGCCGCCCTCCAACTCCATGATGGCGCGGTCGAGGCTGTGGTTCAGCGACTTCGAATCCCCCATGCTCCGCGCCGAGTGAGGGCTCCTGGCGAGGCATCGGAAGACCAGCTGGGGGGGATTCCCTCCGGGGCCACCGCTGCGCGGCGTCCCCTCCGGCCGCACGAAATGCTGGCACGCGGCTGATCCCTTCCGACAGCCCCCCGGGCT